>JAPLQX010000044.1 GCA_026399435.1 Rhodocyclales bacterium | reverse complement strand
TACCGGCCTGCACCCCCCACTGCGAAGCTTGTGCTGGATCAGGGACCAAGCTTACTTCTTCATCTCGTCCTTGTTCATGCCGTCCTTGGCCATCGTGTCCTTCTTCATCGTGTCCTTCTTCATGCTGTCCTTTTTCATGCTGTCCTTGGCCATCGTGTCCTTTTTCATGCTGTCCTTGGCCATGGTGTCCTTCTTCATGCCGTCCTTGGCCATCGTGTCCTTGGCCATCGTGTCCTTTTTCATCATTGCGTCGTCGGCCATCGCGTTGCCACCGGCCAGCAGAATGCCAATGGAAAGAAGGGCTGCAGTGATCTTTTTCATGGTGATTTCCTTATTGTGTGGTTGGGTAAGTGAGTGCAGTGCTGCTTTGCTTCAGGGCACCTGAGGATTGCTCAGCTGCCGCCGAACCAGTTGTACCCCTGGTCTTCCCAGTAACCGCCGGGGTAGGTGTTGGTAACGAAAATCGCCTGGATGTGCTTCGGATTCTTGTAGCCGAGCTTGGTCGGCATGCGCAGCTTCATCGGGAAGCCGTATTCGGGCGGCAGCGGCTGGCCGTCGTAGCTCAAGGTGAGCAGCGTCTGCGCGTGCAGTGCAGTCGGCATGTCGATGCTCGTGTAATAGTCGTCGGCGCACTTGAAGCCGACGTACTTTGCACTTGTGTCCGCGCCGATGCGTGCGAGGAAACTCGAGAACGGTACGCCACCCCACTTGCCGATGGCGCTCCAGCCCTCGACGCAGATGTGCCGCGTTATCTGGTCTGTCTGCGGCAGCGCCTGAAGTTCGGCGAGTGTCCATGCGTGCTTGTCGGCGACCATTCCGGTGACCTCCAAGCGGTAGCTGTCTGCCTCGACCTGGCGTATTTCGTCCTCGCCGTAGTATGCGTTGAACGGAAACGGCCGCGTGATCATCGATTCGGGATAGGTCGGTGCGAGCAGTTTCGGGTCGAAGAGCCAACCCTGCACCCGGTCATTGAAGCGCGACACCCTCATCAGGGCAGTCTCGACGCTTTCCTCATCGACGATCGCGCAACCGGTCAGCAGGGAAAGTCCGCCGAGCGTCAACGAACGCTGCAGGAACGCGCGGCGGGAGGGCACTTTGATGCGTCCCAGCGCTTCCTTTACAACTGCGTCGCCGTCGATCGCCGGCAGCCGGGGGGTCTTCCGGATCATCCTGAGTCTCCTTAACGTCCGCGAATCATGGTCAGAAATGAACGCGGCACCAGTGCGACCATTGCCAGGTGCACCACGACGAACGCGCCCAGGGCGGACATGGCAAAGAAATGTATGCGTCGCGCCGTCTCGTAACCGCAAAGCAGTTCGCGGAGCACCGGGAACTGAACCGACTTCCACAGCACCAGGCCCGACAGCACCAGCAGCACGGCGTCGAGCATCACAAACAGGTAGGCCGCTCGCTGCGCCGCGTTGTACCGGCTCAGGTCGGCGTGCGATAGCCGGCCACGCAGTGCGGCGACCAGATCGGCCACGACGGCGCGCGGCGACAAGGGAAAAAACTTCGCCCGCAAGCGCCCGGTAGCGAGATTCAGAATCAGGTACGCGAGGCCATTGGCGGCCAGCAGCCACATCGCTGCGAAGTGCCACTGAATGGCCCCGCCGAGCCAGCCTCCCAAGGTTATCGCCTTGGCGAACCTGAAATCGAAGAAGGGCGCCGCGTTGTAGATGCGCCAGCCGCTCATGGCGAGAATCACCACGGCGATGGCATTGAGCCAGTGCGTCGCACGCAACCAGGCGGGATGGATGGATGGACTGGCTTCGGTCATGGCAGGCCGCGAATCCGCGCTCAGGAACCCGCACATCGATGGGCAAGCAGCGCCTGCAGCACGCTGCCGTTGCTCTCATCCTGGACGAATGCGACTACGTCCAGGTCCGCGCGACTCCAGTCGGGCGGTAGTGCAATTTGACGTTCGACCCTTGCGGCACCGTTCGCGAGACGGATGGGTCCAATCCACGCGCGCACCACATGATCGTGCGCGAGCGTTACGCCGCTGTTTTCGCCTCGCATTACTTTCGAAACCAGGCCGCTCTCTGTCACAGCGAAGTACAGCGCCGCCGGAGGGTTTGCGACAGCAGTCCTAGCCTCGGCGCTGAGCGCCAGTGCCCCGCTCGTGGTCGGGCCGGCCTGCACCCGAATGGTGGCCGATGCCGGCATGGCATTCAGTTGCCGAACCTGCTCGCGCAGTCCGCCCTGCCGTGAGCGCAGTTCCGCGCCGCCGACAAAGAACTGCGGCGTATAGACGGATCGTTGCTGATTGGCGCGTACCAACCAGCTTTGGCGTTCGGAGAAGACTTCTTGCGCGTAGGGATCCTTCCAGCCGATGTAATCCCAATAGCCGACGTGCAGCGCCAACGGGACGACTTCCGCCGCGGGATCGAGGGCCTGGCGCATTTGACTCAACTGCCGGTCAGCCGGAGGACAACTGGAGCAGCCCTCGGAGGTATAGAGCTCGACCAGGGCTGCGGTCTTCGGCCCGCTGCGCGCATCACAAGCCGAAAAGCCCGTTGCCGGCAGAGCGGCCGCGGATACGGCGACCAGGGTGATGATGAAGTTTCTATGCAGGTACATTGCGTTGGGTTCCGACGGTACAGCTCAGCGCAGTGGGGTCAGGTGAAGAACCGTCGCCGGCGACGTTTGGCGACAGGCCCGTCGCGAACCCCGATGATCCGATCGCACTTGTGCTTGACACGGGATTTCCACGGCTGCGTTATTGGTACAGGCCCGGGAACTGCTTGCGCAGTTCCTGCAGCTTGGGAAGATCGTTGAAGACGATATAAGGCTGGTTGGGATGCAATGCCAAATAGTTCTGGTGATATTTTTCAGCGGGATAGAACTTCTCCAGCGGCACGACTTGGGTGACGATGGGCCTCGAAAAGACGTGCGCAGTATTCAGTTGCGCGAGATAGGCACGTGTGGCCGCCTGTTGTTCGGCACTGGTATAAAAGATCGCGGAGCGGTATTGAGTGCCGGTATCGGGCCCCTGGCGATTGAGCTGTGTCGGATCGTGAGCCACGCTCAGGAATACCTGCAGCAATTGTTGATACGACACCTGCGCCGGATTGAAACGAATCTGCACCGATTCGGCGTGCCCCGTATCGCCGCTGCTCACCTGATCGTAACGGGCCGTGGCTGCGCTGCCGCCGGCGTAGCCGGATACGACGTCGGACACGCCCTTGACGTGCTTGAACACGGCGTCTACGCCCCAGAAGCAGCCGCCCGCAAAAACTGCGGTCTGCTCGACCGGGGCGGCAGACGCACCTACTGCAGCACCGAGGCTGAGCATGAGACAGCCCGCCCCGGTGAAGATATGGCGACAAACACTCTTGACGAACCGGTTGCTGCTGTTGAGGGCTTGAATCATTGAATCTCTCCCACATCGCTGTGATGTTCGGCCTGAAACGATGGCATCATTACCCATGGTTGCCTTGCCGGGCTATGGTTGCGGAGCGGTGATTTCGTTCCGTCTGCCCCTTGATTCGAAGCTGCGGCCAAAACGGTTACATCAATATTCATCGTGGAAGAAAAAGCCGACCTGGAAGGGATGATGCGCAAGGCGCTGGGGGGCGACCAGGCCGCCTACGCGGAGCTGCTGAGAGAAACCGCCCGGCTGTTGAGACCCTTCCTTTCCCGGCGCATCGGCTTCGAAGGCGATGCCGATGACGTGCTGCAGGAAATCCTGGTCTCCATCCACAAGGCTCGACACACCTACGACGGCAATCGGCCTTACAAGCCGTGGATGTATGCGATCGCCAAATTTCGCCTGCAGGATTACCTGCGCGTGCATTACGCGGATCAATTGCGCCATGCAGAGGATATTGACGACCTGGAAAATATTTTTGGCGCGGATGTAACCGAACCGGCCATCAGTTACGAATCCATCAGCGGGGAAGTCCTCAAACTGCCGGAAAAACAGGCGACCATCCTGCGATTGATCCATCAAGAGGGTTACACCTCCAAAGAGGTGGCGACGACGCTGGGTATGACCGAGTCGGCGGTGAAGGTCGCGGCACACCGGGCCTACAAGGTGTTGCGCCAGAAACTGGAACGATGATGAAAGACTTTGAACAACTGGTCGTACAACTGGCCGGCGAGGCGTCGATGGTCAAGCCGGCACCGCACCCCTACCTGTTGAGCCTGAAGTTGATTGGCGCCGGCGCCGCGTACCTGGCGGTATCGCTGGCGGTTTCCGGCTTGCGTCCGGACTGGACCCAGGCAATAAGTCAGCCGTGGTTCGTCGCCGAGATCGTCATCCTGTTCGCGGTCTTCGTTGCCGCCTCGCTCAGCGCGGCCCTGCTGTCCTTCCCCGATCTTCATCAGAAGCGCGGTCTGGCCTTCGCTCCGCTATGGATGTTCGCGCTGTTCCTGGTCGTGATGTGGTTTGCCTGGCGCGCCGATAGCCCCCCAGCCGCATTGCCGCTGCACACCATCGAGTGCACCAGTTGCATCGTCCTCGTGGCCTTCCTGCCCACCGCCTGGACCTTCTACATCATGCGCAACTACGCCAGCACGCATTTTCACTGGGCGGGTAGCGTGGCGATCCTGTCCGCATTCAGTGTTGGAGCGCTGTGGCTAAGGCTGCAGGAGGCCAATGACTCCATTGCTCACGTCGTCGAATGGCACTATCTGCCGACGCTGGCTTTCGCCGTTCTCGGCCTGTGGATCGGCAGGCGGCTCCTCAAGTGGTAGTCGTGGACAGCGCAGGTGTCCGCGTGCCGAATGGCCAAACTGAAACCGGCGACTCGGCGATGATTCCTCATAATCTTTTGAGGCGCCATTCAGAACAATGATTTATCCGTCGGTTGCGTGGCGGGTTTTGGCCGATCCGCGACCGGCAACCGCAGAAAGCGAACGAGTCCGAGTCGAATTGCTTTGCGCGACCTCCGCCATTTTCTAAAAGTCGGCGCGGGCGGGACAGCGATTGCATCAGCGAACGGTGCGCGCCCATGCCTCATAGCGAGCCCTGGTTTCTTCATTGGGCGGGTACAGGCCGGGTAGCGGCGTGCCGGCGGCAACCTGCGAAATGATCCATCCCTCCAGCCTTTCCTGCTCGACGGCGGCGGGGATGACCTCATCCAGCAACGCGGCCGGGATCAGCACGGCGCCGTCGGCATCGACCACAACGATGTCGTTTGGAAATACTGCGACGCCGCCGCAGCCGATCGGCTCCTGCCAGCCGACGAAGGTCAGTCCCGCCACCGATGCGGGGGGCCGCAGTGCCCTGGCACCACACCGGCAGCCCCGTGCCCAGCACGCCGGCCAGATCGCGGATCACGCCGTCGGCGACCAGCCCGGCGACGCCGCGCATTTTCATGCGCGAACACAGGATGTCGCCGAAGATGCCGGCGTCAACCACGCCCATTGCGTCCACCACCGCGATGCAGCCGGCAGGCATGGCTTCGATCGCCGCCCGCGTGGAGATCGGCGCGCCCCACGATGCCGGCGTGGCCAGATCCTCCCTCGCCGGCACGAAGCGCAGCGTGAAGGCGCGGCCGACCAGACGCGGCTGGTCAGGCTGCAGTGGCTTCGCGCCGCGCATCCACACATTGCGCAGCCCCTTCTTCAGCAGGACCGTCGTCAGCGTGGCGGTGGTGACGCCGGACAGCACGCGGACCAGTTCGGGGTCCAGCGGTAGTGGATCGGTGCCCATCGGAAAACCTCCTGCAATGCGGTTAGAAATGCGACAACTATAAGGGCTCGGCTGCGGATTGGTTTGCGCGGCTTGCACCTTGCCAGGAGTCGGCGCTGGTGGGACGGCGATTCCCGTAGTCAGCGGCCCGGAATCCGGATGGCACGGCGATTGCATGGTGCACTGCGCAATCTGTAAAGCTCACCGGAGGGAAATGAAATGATTCCGCTTGAACTTCTCGTATTGGTCGGGGGTGGCTCCGTATTCCCGTACTTGGCCGAGGCGGCCTGGGACTGGTTCTGGAAGAATCGAAAGCACTCGCGTGGTGCAACCGCACCAGACTGAGGCATCTTTCGCAGCGCCCGACTGCCCCGGTCAGGTCGCAAGTTTGCGGCCGAGTTTCTTTTCGACGGCGTCGATCTTCGATTTCATGCGGCTGCCGGAACCGGCGCGGTAGTCGATCTTGATGTGGGTGCCGATCCGGTCGCAGTCAGTCTGCATCGCCTCGAAGCAGGCGGTGACGACGGCCATGACCTCATCCCACTCGCCTTCGATGATGGTGCCCATGGGCGTGAGCTGGTAGGGCAAGCCGCTCTTGTCGATGATGTCGAGGATGCGTGCGACATAGGGGCTCATGCTTTCGCCCTTGGTGGAGGGCGCCATCGAAAATTCGAGCAATACCATGGGGGTCTCCTTCAGTTGGCGGCAATGCCCGCAGCATCACGCAGCGCGGCGATTGCCGAAAAGCTCGACGCAGTTTAATCGGTCATCGGCGACTTGATGCAAACGGCACGGGGCAAGCTGCCGGCTGTGGTGCGGTATAGTTCTCGCCGAATCTTTCCGCATCAAAATTGAAACATGGCGATCTGGCACACCTCTTTTCCTCTGGACGAAGCGAACCGGCGCGGTGAGAACTGCGCCAATGGCCACCTCGGCATCGAACTGATCGAGGCCGGCGACGACTATCTCAAGGGGCGCATGCCCGTCGATCAGCGCACCCGGCAGCCGGCCGGCGTCCTGCACGGCGGCGTCTCGATGGTGCTGGCCGAAACCCTGAGTTCATGGGCGGCCGCATTTGTGGTCGATCCCGCGAAGTTTCATTGCGTCGGCCAGGAAATCAATGCCAACCACATTCGCGCCGTCGAAAGCGGCTGGGTCTTCGGTGTGGCGCGTCCTTTGCACCTTGGGCGCAGCAGCCATGTCTGGGATGTGCGCATCCACGATGAAGCGGACAAGCTGGTTTGCGTGGCGCGTGTCACGATGGCCGTGCTTTCGACGCCGATACGCTACTGACGACGATCCATGAAGCGCGTCACCTTCAGCGCCAGAGACGGCCACCCGCTTGCCGCCTACCGTTTCGACCCGGCCGGACCGGTTAAGGGACACGTGATCATCGCCGCGGCGATGGCCGTGCCGCAGTCCTTCTATGAGCCGTTCGCGCGCCATCTGGCGACGCGCGGCTACACCGCGTGGACCTTCGATTACCGCGGTATCGGCGAATCGCTGACCGGCTCGTTGCGCCGCTTCAAAGCGAACCTCAGCGACTGGCTGAACAAGGATTACGACGCCCTGCTGCAGGAGGTCAGCGAGATGTCCCTGCAGCGGCCCGTCTTCGTCGTCGGCCACAGTTTCGGCGGCCAGGTCGCGCCTCTGCTGCCTTCGCGCGAGCGCCTCGCCGGCCTGGTCAACATCGCCGTCGGCAGCGGTTCGATGCGCCACAATACGCCGCGCATCCGCCGCTCGGCGCCGCTGATGTGGCACGTACTGGCACCCGTGTTCTGCCCCATCTTCGGCTACTTCCCCGGCGCGCGCCTGGGCGTCATCGGCGACCTTCCCACGGGGGCGATGTTCCAGTGGCGGCGCTGGTGCCTGACGCCGGACTATCTGCTGACCGGCGAACCCGGCGCGCGCGAAGCCTATGCCAGCGCGGACTTTCCGGTGCTCGCGCTCACCTTCGCCGATGACGAACTGCTGCTCGAAGACGGTTCGCGCATGCTGCATGGCGCCTACCGCAAGCGGCCGGTCGATTACCGCGTGCTCGAAGCGGCGCAACACAGCCTGCCGCGCATCGGCCATTTCGGCTTCTTCAAGCCGCAGAGCGAAACCGCCCTCTGGCCGCTGGTCACCGCCTGGCTGGATCGTGCCGCCGGCCAAGCATAGTGCGCCCCTTTCCAAACAGGAGTTGATCATGACCTCCAATAATGCGGTCTGGCTCATCACCGGTTGTTCGACGGGTTTCGGGCGCGAACTCTCACGCGTTTTGCTCAAACGCGGCAACAGCGTGGTGGTGACGGCACGCAACCCGGCCACCCTCGATGAATTCGCCGCGCACCCCAATGCGCTGGTCGCGGCGCTCGACGTCACGGTGCCGCAGCAGATCGCCGACGTCGTCGCGCAAGCCGAAAAGCGCTTCGGACGCATCGACGTGCTGGTGAATAACGCCGGCTACGGTTACCTATCCGCACTCGAGGAGGGTGAGGACGATGAAGTCCGCGCCATGTTCGAAACGAATGTTTTCGGGCTGGCCAACATGAGCAGGGCGGTGCTTCCCGGCATGCGGGCGCGCCGCCAGGGCCACATCGTCAACGTCTCATCCGTGGGCGGCCTCATCGGATTCCCCGGCATCGGCTATTACAACGCCACCAAGTTCGCCGTGGAGGGCCTGTCCGAAGCGCTGGCGAAGGAAACCGCGCCGCTCGGCATCAAGGTCACCATCGTCGAACCGGGGCCGTTCCGCACGGATTGGGCGGGCCGCTCGCTCAAGGTACCCAAGAACGCCATCGCCGACTACGCCAAGCTGGCCGGCGCACGCCGTGCCGCGGTGCAGAGCTACAGCGGCACCCAGCAAGGCGACCCGGTGCGCGGGGCGGAAGCAATCATTCAGGCCGTCGAATCCCCGGAACCACCGCTGCATCTGATCCTGGGAAAACCGGCCTACGACCTGACCGCCGCGAAGCTCAAGGACTTTTCCGCGGAAATGGAGAAGTGGCGCGAGGTTTCGCTGGGTGCCGACTATCCGGACGCGGGCTGAGCCGGGGAAATTATTTTGCGCTGCCTGGAATAAGCGCAGGCTTCTCCCCGTTAATGCAGGAGTAGTACCCCCAACCCCAACGGAGATCAAAATGAAAATTCATAAACTCGCGCTCGCCCTGCTTGCATCCCTGTCGCTGGCGGCCTATGCCGCCGCGCCGGCCATGGTATCCAACGGCATGGTCACCGGCGGCAACGGCATGACGCTCTATACCTTCGACAAGGACGCCGGCGGCAAGAGCGCCTGCAACGGCCCCTGCGCCGCCAACTGGCCGCCGCTTATGGCCATGGACAGCGATACCGCCAGCGGCGACTACAGCATCATCACCCGCGATGACGGCAAGAAGCAGTGGGCGCTGAAGGGCAAGCCGCTGTATTACTGGGTCAAGGACCAGAAGCCGGGCGACACGACCGGCGACGGCTTCAACAGCGTCTGGCACGTCGCCAAACCCTGACCCGGCGTGGACAACCGCGCGATCCTTGCCGAGCTTCCGCGCCTGCGCCGCTATGCGCGGGCGATGCTGGGCGATCGCGCGGCGGCCGACGATCTGGTGCAGGACACGCTGGAGCGGGGCTGGTCCAGGCTTCATCAGTGGCGGGCCGATAGCGACCTGCGCGCCTGGCTGTTCGGCATCATGCACAACCTGCGGGTCGATCAATTGCGCAGGCCAAGGCTGAGCACACAATCGATCGACGAGGATGACTTCGAACTGCCGACGCGTCCCACGCAAACCGACGAGCTGGAATTGAGGGATATCGAATCCGCCCTGAACCACCTACCCGACGAACAGCGCGAAGTCCTGCTGCTCGTCGCCCTGGAAGAAATGAGCTATGCAGACATCGCCGCAACGCTGGGCATCCCCATCGGCACCGTCATGTCGCGCTTGTCGCGCGGGCGGGAAAGACTGCGCCTGATCATGAACGGCGAGCAAGCAAACGCCAGACTGAGGGTCGTGCGATGAGCGCGCTGCCGATCACCGAATCCGACCTGCAAGCCTGGGTCGATGCGGCCCTGCCCGAAGCGCGGCGCGCCGAGGTGGAGGACTACCTTGCCGTCCAACCGGTGGAGGCCGAGCGCGTCCGCGCCTATCGGGAGCAGAAGCAGGCCCTGCGCTCCCTGTTCGATCCGGTGCTCGACGAGCCGCTGCCGGAGAAGCTGAGCGCGCTGGCATCGCCGCCGCCTGCCGCCGCGATCGAGCGCCCCCCGAAGCCGTTCCTCGCCCGCTGGTCGCTGCAGCGCTTCGCCGCAGGAATAGTCGTTGCGCTGGTCAGCGGCCTTGGCGGCTGGATGGCGCACGACCGCTACCCGCCGGCGGAGAATCTGGCCAGAGCATCATTCCCCCGCCAGGCCGCGGTGGCCCACGCGGTATTCAGTCCCGATATGCGGCGCCCAGTCGAAGTCAGCGCCGAACAGGAAGAGCAACTCGTCGCATGGCTGTCCAAGCGCATCGGCACGCCGGTGCGTCCGCCAACACTGGGACCACTTGGCTTTGATCTGATCGGCGGCCGCCTGTTGCCCGGCAACAGCAGCCCCGTTGCCCAGTTCATGTACCAGGACGCCACGGGGCAACGGTTGACGCTTTACATTTCGACCGAAAATTTAACCAACCAGGACACCGCTTTCCGCTTTGCGCAGGAAGGCCAGGTCAATGTCTTCTACTGGGTCGACGGCAAGTTCGGCTATGCCCTCTCGGCCGGGATCGACAAGAGCAAACTGGCCCGCGTCGCGATGGCGGTTTACGACCAGATCGAACACAAATAACACCCCAACCCCAACAGAAGAAGGAATCCAACAATGCAAAAAAATACTTTGCCGCACTATGCGCTGGCCGGCCTGCTCGCCCTGGGCACGCCGCTGGCCATGGCGGCGGAAAACCAGGTGGCGCCCGACCAGGTGGTCACCGCCATCGAAGGCGTCTTCGGCGTGAATCCGGGTCAGCGCCGCAATCACATCAAGGGCAGCTGTGCGGTCGGCGAATTCGTCGGCAGCAAGGATGCGGCGCGCTACACCCGCTCTGCTTTGTTTTCCGGAAAGCCGGTGCCGGTCATCGCCCGCTTTTCGCTTTCCGGCGGCAACCCGAAGGCCCCCGATACGGCAAAAAGCGTGCGCGGCATGGCGCTGCAATTCAAGCTGCCGGGCGGCCAGCAGCACCACATGGCCATGCTCAACACGCCGATCTTCGGCGCCGCCAGCCCGCAGACCTTCCTCGATCTGATGCTGGCCCTGCAGCCCGACCCGGCCACCGGCAAGCCCGACCCGGAAAAGATGAAGGCGTTCAAGGCCAGCCATCCGGACAACCTGGCCCAGTCCGAATACCTGGCCGCCAACAACCCGCCCACCAGTTACGCCAACAGCGCCTACTGGGGCATCCACACCTTCAAGTTCATCAACAGTAAAAAGCAGACGACGCTGGTGCGCTGGCGTTTCGTCCCGCAGGATGGTGAAAAGCGTCTGACCGACGACGAGCTCAAGACCGCCGGCGCCAACTTTCTCGAGCAGGCGCTGATCAGTCGCGCTGAGCAAGGCCCGGTGCGCTGGGACATGATGCTGACCATCGGCGTCGCCGGCGATCCCGAAGACAATCCGACACTGGCCTGGCCGGAAGAACGCAAACAGCTGAAGGTGGGCACGCTGACCATCAAGACCGCCATGGCGCAAAAAGGCGCCGCATGCGAGCCCATCAACTTTGATCCGCTGGCCATGGCCGACGGCATTGCCCCGACCAAGGATCCCGTGCTTCAGTTCCGCTCGCCCGCCTACGCGGTTTCGTATGCCAAGCGGCTTGGAGGCATGTAAGGGATTGGGTTCGACGCCGGGTTGAGTCGATAGCGTCAGCCGCCCTTCGCGGCGGTTGACGATTCCTGGTCTGCGCTCACTTCGCTGGACTTGCCGCCTGCCTGGCCTCCCGCTGCTTCAGCGTTTCAGCATAGTTCCTCGCGCGCTCATCGATGACTTTCATGCGTTCGGCATGCTGCCGTCTTCGCTCGGCACTTTTCCTGGCATTCTCCGGCGCTTTTTGCGCCCTTTTCGCATCTTCCTGGCTTCGCTCCGCGAGCTTCGTTTGCCGCGCTGCCCGTTCAGCCGCCGCCTTGCTGCGACGGCTCTCGAGTTTCTTTGCCTCCTCGACCCGGTCTCCCTTGCGCTCGGCGGCCCTTTGTACCTCCTTCTCGCGATAACGTTCGACATCCGCCCGCTGCTTGGCTTCGCCGGCTGACGCCTCGGCTTCGCGCTTCGCGGCCTTGGCCGCGACCTCCCGCGTGTGTGCTTCACGTTCGGCCTTGCGCCCCGCTTGCTCGAGCGCATCCGCCTCATGCAGCGAGTCGATGCGCCGCTCCTTCGCCGAACTCAGGCAGTTGATGGCAATGGCCCTGCTCTGGCATTCCGCCTTGTCAACTTCGTATCTGTGCTCCACCTCGGCCTTGAGCGCCTTGGCCCTCACACGCTGCGCGCGAGCATCGTCGGGCGACAGCGAAGGCGGCGCGCCTGCGCTTTGCGCCGAGACCGATCCATGGCCAAGCACGAGCGCGAGAACCAGCAAGCTTCCAATGTGCATCGTTTCTCCTTCCGAAGAAAACAGCTTAGCGGGTTCCCCGGGTATTTGTCATTTCCCGCTGCCCGCAATCCGACCCGATGTCACCGTATCGCCAGCGCCGACTGTGCACCGCAAGCCCCGGGAAGCAGCCAATCAACACGTTGGGAGCGGGTTGATTTAAGGCTAAACTGACAAAAACAAAGTTTCAGCAGAGGCTAACGCCGGCTGCATCGGCGTTAAGCGAAGCGGCCGGAGCTAAAACAATGGAGGAGCGTGACAGTGAGCGAAGTCATCGTCATTGGCGGCGGCATTGCCGGAATCTGTGCAGCACTGGAACTTCTCGACGCCGGACGCCGGGTGCTGCTGCTCGAGCGCGACACGCCCGAGAACTTCGGCGGCCTGGCGAAGGAAAGCTTCGGCGGCATCTTCCTGGTCGGCACACCGGAGCAACGGCGCGCCGGCATCCGCGACACGCCTGAACTGGCCCTGGCCGACTGGCACGCCTTCGGCGAACTCGATCCGAACGACCGCTGGCCCTGCGCCTGGGCGGAGGCCTATGTGCAGCGCTGCCATGACGATGTCGGCGTCTGGCTGCGGCAGCGCGGGGTGGGCTTCGTTCCCGCGCCGCACTGGGTCGAGCGCGGTTTGTTCACGCCGGGCAATTCCGTGCCGCGCTTTCACATTGTTTGGGGCACGGGACGCGAACTGGCGCTGCGCCTGATCGACACGCTGGAACAGCACCCGCGACGGCAGAACCTGGAGATCCGCTTCGGCCAGCGCGTTGAAAGCCTGCTGACGTCGAATGACGCCGTCACCGGCTGCCGCGGTATCGGCGAGGAAGATCAGCGGCCCTTCGAGCTGCATGCCGGCTGCGTGATTGTCGCGGCCGGAGGTTTCAACGGCAATATCGAACGCGTGCGCCAGCACTGGCACAGCGACTGGGGCGCGCCGCCGCCGGTGATCCTCAACGGCTCGCACCGCTACGCCGACGGCCGGCTGCACGACGCAGTAGCGGCAACCGGTGGGCAACTCACCCACCTCGATGCGATGTGGAACTATGCCGCCGGGGTCCGTCATCCGCGGCCGCGCAAACCCGGCCACGGCCTGTCGCTGGTGCCGCCGCGCTCGGCGCTGTGGCTCGACTGGCGCGGCCGGCGCATCGGCCCGATGCCGCTGGTGACCGGCTTCGACACGCGCGATCTGGTGGCCCAGGTGTGTGCCCAGGAACGGCAGTATTCCTGGCAACTGATGAACCGGCGCATTGCGCTGCGCGAACTCGCGGTGTCCGGCGCCGAATTCAATCCGTCGATTCGCGACAAGAAGAAGTTCGCCTTCCTGCGCGACCTGATCTTCGGCAACAAGTGGCTTTACGACGAGATGATCGCTACCTGCGAGGACTTCGTCGTCGGCCGCGACCTGCCGGAACTGGTGGACAAGATGAATGCACTGCAGGGCGACGATGCGGTGAGCCTCGATGCCATGCGCCTCGCCACTGAACGCTACGATGCCCAGATCGACCGCGGCCAGACCTTCCACAACGACGAGCAGCTGCGGCGCATCGCCTACGTGCGGCACTGGAAGGGCGACCGCATCCGCACCTGCAAGTTCCAGAAGATACTCGATCCGAAAGCCGGACCGCTGATCGCCGTGCGCGAGTTCATCATCAGCCGCAAGAGCCTTGGTGGCATCCAGACCGACCTGCAAAGCCGCGTGCTTGACAGCGCCGGCCAGCCGATAGCGGGGCTGTTCGCCGCCGGCGAAGCGGCCGGCTTCGGCGGCGGCGGCATGCATGGCCTGCGCGCGCTGGAAGGCAGTTTCCTCGGCGGCTGCATTCTTTCCGGCCGCATCGCCGGCCAGGCTGCTGCCGCGACGACCTGAAGAACCAACCCATACCCTGAAGGACCCTGCATGAAACGAACCGGCGCATGGATTGCGGTACGAGCCCTCGAAGCCCTGGGCATCAAATACACCTTCGGCATTCCCGGAGTGCACAACACGGAGCTGTACGACGAACTCAACAGTTCGGAGCAGATCACGCCGGTGCTGGTGACCCACGAAGGCGGCGCATCCTTCATGGCCGACGGCGTCAGCCGCACCTCGAACCTGACCGGTACGCTGGTGATCGTCCCCGCCGCCGGCGCCACCCACGCCGCCAGCGGCATCGGCGAGGCCTTTCTCGACGGCGTACCGATGCTGGTGATCTGCGGCGGAATTCGCACGGATCTGGACAAGCGCTACCAGCTTCATCAGCTTGATCAGCACGCTTTCCTCAAGCCCCTGACCAAGGCGACCTTTCTCGTTAACCGCCATGAGGACATCGTTTCCACCCTGTTCAAGGCCTGGGAGATTGCCCACTCCGGTGAGCCGGGTCCGGTCTTCGTCGAGATTCCGGTCAACATTCAGATGTTTCCCGGCGAGGCGGGCGAGATGCCCACTCTACCGGTCATCGCCAAGCCGCAACGGGCTGCTGCCGCCGAGATCCGGCGCGCGGCGGAAATGCTCCTTGCCGCAAAACATCCCGCCCTGTTTCTCGGCTGGGGTACCCGCGACGCTTTTGCAGAAACCCGTGCCATTGCAGAGTTCCTGCAGGCGCCGGTGGCGACCACCCTGCAAGGCCTGTCGGTATTCTCCGCCGCGCATCCGCTGCATACGGGCTTCAGCTTCGGCGCCGCTGCCGTACCCGCGGCGCGCAACGCCTTTGCCGACTGCGACTGCCTGCTGGCGGTCGGCACCCGCTTTGCCGAGATCGCCACGGGCAGCTTTGGCGTCACGGTGCCGCCGAACCTGATTCACGCCGACATCAATCCGGCCGTGTTCAATGCCAACTATCCTGCCGCGGTGGCGCTCGAAGGCGACGCTACCGTGGTGCTCGGCCTGCTGCTGAAGGAACTGCAAGGCCTCGGCACGCCGCGCCCGGCGAATGCGGAACTGCAACAGCGCATCGCCCGCGACAAGGCTGCCTACAATGACGAGTGGCTGAAGCACGACAGCGGCGGCAAGGTGAACCCCGCCGTGTTTTTCAATGCGCTGCGCGCGGCGGTGCCCGACGATGCCATCGCCGTGGTCGACGACGGCAATCACACCTACCTGACGGCAGAGTTGTTTCCGGTGCGGCAGTCCAAGGCGCTGATTGTCCCCACCGATTTCAACAGCATGGGCTACGCGGTGCCTGCTGCCATCGGCGCCCGGCTGGCCAACTCCGACCGGGAAGTATTCGCCATCGTCGGTGACGGAGCCTTCACCATGACCTGCATGGAGATCGTCTCCGCCACGCGACTGGGTCTCGGCCTGGTGTTCTACGTGTTCCATGACGGTGAACTTTCGCAGATCGCCCAGGCACAGGAAATCCCGTTCAATCGCAAACCCTGCACTGCGCTGGGCGCCATCGACTTCAGTGGCGTCGCCACCGCCACCGGCGCCGAGTACATCCCGGTTCCGTCAAATAACGAGGTAGCCGCGGCCATCGCACGAGCCCGCGAACTGGCCGCCGCCGGCCGGCCGGTGATCGTCGACCTGATCATGGACTACTCGAAGCGTACGGCCTTCACGCAGGGCGCCGTGAAGACCAACTTCAAGCGCCTGCCGCTCGCCCAGCGCCTGCGCATGGTGACCCGCGCGATCAAGCGGAAAATTACCGGCTGACGCCGGCCTTTCAGTCGGCGACTGCTGCGATATCCGTGCGGCGCGACAGCACGGTCGCCAGCAGTCCGCTGACGACGATCAGCACCACACCCGCCCAACCGGTCCACGGCAGGGTCTCGCCCCACAGCAGCATGCCGAACGCGCTGGAAAAAATAACGGTGCTATAAGCGAGGCTGGCCGAGACCAGCGTCTTGCCGCGCTTGTAGGCTGCCGTCATGCAAAGCTGTGCCAGCGCACCGAAGCCGCCGACGCCCAGCAGCAGCAGCCAGCCACGCAAATCGATGGCATGGAAGGGACTGGCCGTCAGCAGCCAGGGCAAACCGCCCAGCGCCGAGAGGGCCGAAAAATAGAATACCGTGCGCCATTCCGGTTCTCCCAGTTCGCCCAGACGTCGCACGTTCAGGTAGGCGATGCTGGCGATCATTCCCGAACCCAGACCGAACACCGCTCCCAGCCACTGGTCGCTGCCGAGCGTCGGCTGCAGCAGGAATATCACGCCGACGAATCCCGCGGTCAGCGCCGCATGGAATCCATGGCGAACGGGTTCCTTCAGCCATAGCACCAGCAGCAGGGCCAGAAACAGCGGCGACGTGTAGTTCAGGGTCACCGCGGCCGCCAGCGGAATCAGGCTGATGGCATAGAAGTACATCACCAGCGAGACGAAACCCGCCAGACCGCGTGCGACGTGGGTCCGCAGATGCGGCGTCGTCAACGGCAGCCGGCGCGCCAGCACGTAGGCGCCGATGATCAGCGTGGCGATGAATCCCCGCCAGAACACCAGTTCCGCGGCCGAAAACTGCATCGAGCCAAGCTTCACGCAGACGCCCATGCTGGCAAACAGCAGGCTTGCCGCGATCATCCAGAGTGACTGCATGGAGCGATTCAGTTCCTGAAAAAGCAGACGCCGGCCAGGGGCCGGCGCCGGTGTAAATATGCGGAGCTCAGAGCTTGTGAAGAAATCGTAGCGAGCGGGCCGCAGCGGGGTGCGGCCGGAGCGCAGCTACCGGAATGTACGAGTTTGTACATGAGGATAGCGAGCACCGCCCAAACCCCGATCCGGCACGCGCAGTAGATTTATTCACAAGCTCTCAGATGTGTTCGGCCATCACGCGCCGGTAAAACTCATGGAAGTGCTGCATGCCGTCTTCCATGGGCGACTGATAGGGGCCGACTTCGCTGCGCCCCTGTTTCATCAGCGCGCGACGGCCTCGATCCATGCGCTCGCCGATGTCGTCATCCTCGATCGCCGTCTCCATGTAGGCGGCCTGCTCGGCCTTGATGAAATCCGGCTCGAACAGGGCGATGTCCTCGGGATAATAGAACTCGACCACATTCAGGGTCTTGTCCACGTCCTGCGGCACCAGCGTCGACACCACCAGCACATGGGGATACCACTCGACCATGATGTTGGGGAAATAGGTGAGCCAGATCGCGCCGTGCTTCGGCAGCTCGCCGTTGTAATAATCGAGCACGGCCTTGTGCCAGCGCTGATAGGTCGCCGAGCCCGGCTTCGCCAGCGAGGTGAGGCCGACGCGCTGCACCGAATACCAGTCGCCGAACTGCCAGGCCAGATCATCGCAGGTGACGAAGCCACCGAGTCCCGGATGATAAGGCGCGACGTGATAGTCCTCGAGATACACCTCGATGAAGGTCTTCCAGTTGTAGTTGCACTGATGCAGCTCGACGTGATGCAGCTTGTAGCCGGAAAAATCGAGTTCGCTCGCGACCTTCATCCCGGCCAAATCGGCATTGGCCGAGCGCGGCCCCTTGAACAGCAGGCCCTGCCAGTTCTCGAGTTTCTGCTTGGCCAGATTGAGACAGGGATTGGCCGGGAAATGCGGCGCGCCGATCAGTTCGCCGCCCGCGTCGTAGGTCCAGCGGTGGATCGGACAGACGATGTTCTTCGCGTTGCCTGAACCTTGCAGCATGATTGCCTGCCGGTGACGGCAAACGTTGGACATCTCGTAGAACCCATCCGGCTGATGGACGACCATGCGCGCGTGGTCATGCCACTCCTGCGAACGGTAGTCGTGCACCTCGGGAACCATCAACTCATGGCCGACGTAGCCCGGGCCGGCATCGAAGATCAGCTTTTTCTCCAGCTCGAAGAGCTTTTCATCGAAATACCACGCAACCGGAAACTGCGAAGCTCCCGGTTTGAGGAGCGCTCGCGAGCCGACATCGGACATGATTCCCAACCTCCAAGAGGGTTTACCCGGAAACCGGAAACGGACGGAAAACCAAGTTTCAGAGCAGGCTGTTGTCCGCGCTAGCGGACGTTACGCCGAAACTAAAGTACCGTCAGGAGAGACAAACTGCCGGTCAAAACCAGCCGCGCAATTGTAGCCAATTTGACCAGAGGGCGCACCTTAGGCTATCTTTTCGGTTTTCCCTTGCCGCTGGTCACCGCTTTCGGCCAAGGCTTCACTCATGGCCACTATCCCGATCACTGCTCCCGACACCGATTCAGCAACGGCAACAGCCCCGTCGTTCGAAAACGCCCTCAACGAGCTGGAAAGCATCGTTGCCGCGATGGAGGCCGGTCAGATGCCGCTGCAGGACGCGCTGGACGCCTACCAACGCGGCATGGCACTGTTGCGCCAGTGTCAGGAAACCCTGACCGCGGCGGAACAACAGATACGCATCCTCGACGCCAACGGGTTGCGCGACTTCGACGCCCGGACGGAAGTCCCCGCGGGGGATTCAGCCGGCGGCGCCGAACAGGAAGGCTGAAACACTCATGAATTTTCCGACCTGGATGTCCGGCATCCAGCAACGCACCGAATCGGCCCTTGAAGCTGCCCTGCCCGCGCCCGGACTCGCCCCGGCGCGCCTGCACGAGGCGATGCGCTACGCCGTGCTGGGCGGCGGCAAGCGCGTGCGTCCCCTGCTGTGCCATGCCGCCGGCTCGATCTTCGGTGCCGACAGTCGGGTACTGGACGCCGCTGCGATTGCCGTCGAGCTGATCCACGCCTATTCGCTGGTGCATGACGACCTGCCCTGCATGGACGACGACGTCCTGCGCCGCGGCAAGCCGACCTGCCACGTCCAGTTCGACGAAGCGACCGCACTACTGGTCGGCGATGCCCTGCAAACCCAGGCCTTTCAGACGCTGTCGAACCGCCTTGAGGGTATTGCAGCGACCAGGCAACTCGATATGCTGCATCTGCTGGCGGTCGCCTCAGGGTCGCGCGGCATGGCGGGCGGCCAGGCCATCGACCTCGCGGCGGTCGGCCAGCAGCTGGCCATCAGCGAGCTGGAATTCATGCATATCCACAAGACCGGTGCGCTGATCCGCGCCGCGGTGCTGCTCGGCGCGCATTGCGGCGAAGCCCAGCCCGATGCCCTGGAGCGCCTCGGGCGCTTCGCCAACCGCATCGGGCTGCTGTTCCAGGTGGTTGACGATATCCTCGATGCAGAAGCGAGCACCGCAACGCTGGGCAAGACGGCCGGCAAGGACGCCGCACAGAACAAGCCAACCTATGTCAACATCCTCGGCGTGAGCGAAGCGAAAAATATGGCAAGCAAACTGAGACAGGACGCGCACGAGGTACTGGCGCCGTTCGGCGAATCCGCCGTTCGCCTTCACGAACTTGCCGACTTCATCGTCGAGCGGACCTTCTGATGACCCATCTCCTGCTCGACAGCATTCATTCCCCGGCTGATCTGCGCGCACTGGAGCGCGAACAGCTGCCCCAGGTGGCCGACGAACTGCGTGCGTTCCTGCTCGAGTCGGTATCGAAGACCGGTGGGCATCTGTCCTCCAACCTCGGCACCGTCGAGCTGACGGTCGCGCTGCATTATGTGTTCGACACCCCGGAAGATCGCCTGGTGTGGGACGTGGGCCATCAAACCTATCCACACAAGGCGCTGACCGGCCGACGGGCCGGCATGGAGCGTCTGCGCATGAAGGGCGGGGTATCGGGCTTCCCGCGCCGGGTCGAGAGCGAATACGACACCTTCGGCGTCGGGCATTCATCAACCTCGATCTCCGCCGCGCTGGGCATGGCGGTGGCCGCGCGCAACAGAGGCGAGGAACGGCGAGTCGCGGCCATCATCGGCGACGGCGCCATGTCCGCCGGCCAGGCCTTCGAGGCCCTCAACAATGCCGGCGTGATCGATGCCAACCTGCTCGTCATCCTCAACGACAACGACATGTCCATCTCGCCGCCGGTCGGCGCGCTCAACAAGTATCTGGCGCGCTTGCTGTCGGGTGGCACCTTCAACGCCGCGCGGCGCGCGGGCGAGAAGGTGCTGGCCTCGATGCCCAATGTGCTCGAGTTCGCCAATCGCGTCGAGGAACATGTCAAGGGCATGATATCGCCGGGCACCCTGTTCGAAGAACTCGGCTTCAACTACCTCGGCCCCATCGATGGCCATGACCTCGATGCCCTGATTCCGACACTGCAGAATCTGCGCAAGCTGAAGGGTCCGCAATTCCTCCATGTCATTACCCGAAAGGGCCAGGGCTACAAGCTCGCCGAAGCGGACCCGATCCTCTACCACGGCGTCAGCAAGTTCGACGCCGTCAGCGGCATCGAGCCTGCCAAGGGACCCGGTCGGCTCACCTACACCCAGGTATTCGGCGACTGGCTCTGCGATCAGGCTCAAGCCGACCCCCGCCTGATAGGCATCACGCCGGCCATGCGCGAGGGCTCGGGGATGGTTCGCTTCGCGCAGGAATTTCCACAGCGCTACTTCGACGTCGGCATTGCCGAACAGCACGCGGTCACCTTTGCCGGCGGGCTGTCCTGCGAAGGAATGAAGCCCGTAGTCGCCATCTACTCGACCTTCCTCCAGCGCGCCTATGACCAGCTGATTCACGACATCGCCCTGCAGAATCTGCCTGTAGTGTTCGCCATCGACCGGGGAGGACTGGTCGGTGCCGACGGCGCAACGCACAACGGCGCATTCGATCTTTCCTACCTGACCTGCATTCCCAACATGGTCGTGATGACGCCGAGCGACGAGAACGAATGCCGCAAGATGCTCTCGACGGCCTTCCAGGTAAACGGCCCGAGCGCGGTGCGTTACCCCCGCGGCAGCGGGCCCGGCGCAGCCATCGAGCCCGGGCTGGAAACCCTGCCGCTGGGCAAAGGCGAATTGCGGCGGAAGGGCAAGCAGGTGGCGCTGCTGGCCTTTGGTTCCATGCTGACGCCCGCGCTGAAGGCGGGCGAAACCCTCGACGCCACTGTTGCGAATATGCGCTTCGTCAAGCCGCTGGACGCTGAACTCGTCCTTCAACTCGCGGCGGACCATGACCTGCTGGTGAGCATCGAGGAAAACGCCCTGATCGGCGGCGCCGGCGCCGAGGTTGCACGGGTCCTCGAATCATCCGGTTTGCGTACCCCGCTGTTGCGTCTCGGCCTGCCGGACAGGTTCATCGACCATGGTGACACGGCATTGCTGCTCGCGGAAGTCGGGCTGGACGACGTCGGCATCGTACGCAGTGTGGCAGCGCGACTTGCTGCGGAAAGTAATAGTTGAGTAAATCTGTCGGATAATGGTATAGTTCGTCGCTGGACTTAACCCATAACCGAGAAGCGACATGAATTGCAGGGATCCCATGGCTCCACCCCAAAAATCAGTCATTGCAGACGTTCAGAGCACCGCGGATTCGCGGCAGTTGCCGATCAACAAGGTCGGCATCAAGGACATCCGGCACCCGTTCAAGGTGCTGGACAAGACCGGAGGCGTGCGCCACACCGTTGCGACGTTCAACATGTATGTCGGACTGCCCCACAATTTCAAGGGCACCCACATGTCCCGATTCGTCGAGATCCTCAATGTGCATGAGGAGGAGATCTCGGTCGAGAGCTTCGAGGCCATGTTGCGCGAAATGGTGAAGCGCCTCGAGGCCGAAACCGGCCACCTCGAAATGAGCTTTCCGTATTTCATCAACAAGGTCGCACCGGTCTCCGGCGTCAAGAGCCTGATGGACTACGAGGTCACCTTCATCGGCGAAATCATCGAAGGTGGCCGCTACCGGCAAACCATAAAAGTCGTGGTCCCGGTGACCAGCCTCTGTCCCTGCTCGAAGAAGATATCGGATCGCGGCGCACACAACCAGCGCTCGCATGTGACGATCTCCGCGACCACGAACCAGTTGGTATGGATCGAGGATATCGTCCGCATGGCGGAAACCCAGGCCTCGTGCGAACTCTATGGGCTGTTGAAGCGCCCCGACGAGAAATACGTTACCGAACGGGCCTACGACAATCCGAAGTTCGTCGAAGACCTGGTACGCGACGTTGCCGGCGCCTTGAACGCGGACCCGCGCATCGATGCCTATGTGGTGGAAAGCGAAAACTTCGAGTCCATCCACAACCACTCGGCCTACGCGCTGATCGAGAACAACAAGAAGCGCTATTGATCTTCGCGCTTTACCAACAAAAAGGGCCGCCCAGTATTCCGGGCGGCCCTTTTTGTTGTATCCGTATGGTGTCGAATCAGACCTTGGGGGTCAGTTTTTAGCTCCGGCGTAACGCCTGCTGGTGCAGGCGAGCCTTACGGGCGGGCTTTTAGCTCCGGCTAACGCCTGCTAGCGCAGGCGAGCCTGCTCTGAAAACTTACGCCTTTCGCGTAAGTTTTTCCTTGATGCGAGCCGACTTGCCGGAACGATCGCGCAGGTAGTACAGCTTGGCGCGGCGCACGTCGCCACGACGCTTGACCTCGATGCTCGCAATCAGCGGCGAGTAAGTCTGGAAGGTGCGCTCGACGCCCTCGCCGGACGAAATCTTGCGCACGATGAAGTTCGAATTGAGGCCGCGATTACGCTTGGAGATGACGACGCCTTCGAAGGCCTGGACGCGCTTGCGATCGCCTTCGACCACATTCACATTGACGATGACGGTGTCGCCGGGCGCGAACGCCGGCACGGTCTTGCCCAGTCGGGCGATTTCTTCGTTGTCGAGTTGCTGGATCAGGTTCATTGCTTTACTCCATCAAGTTATGGCTGCGGATAACACCCGCCAACCTCTCGCGCAGAGCAGGACTTTGTCGCCCTGATACGCGCCTACTTGCCTTCCCGCTGAAACTCCGCCAGCAGTTCGGCTTCTTCCCGGCTCAGTTCCCTGGTCTCAAGCAGATCAGGACGCCTTTGCCAGGTCCGTCCCAGCGCCTGCTTCAGGCGCCAGCGCCGGATTCTTTCGTGGTTGCCGGACAACAGCACATCCGGCACCGCACATCCTTCGTACACCTCCGGCCGCGTGTAGTGCGGACAGTCCAGCAAACCTGCGGCAAACGAATCTTCGACCGCCGAGGCCTCATCATTCAACGCACCTGGCAGTTGCCTGATGCATGCATCCATCAAGGCCATCGCCGCCAGTTCGCCACCGGAAACGACAAAATCGCCCAGCGACAGCTCTTCATCCACGCAGCGTTCAATCAGCCGCTCATCAATTCCTTCGTAGCGGCCGCAGAGCAAAATCGCCCCATCACCTGCCGCCAGTTCCACCACGCGGCGCTGGTCAATCCGTGCGCCCTGTGGCGAAAGATAAATCACTTTCGCCGTACCGCCAGCGCCGACTCCTGCCGCCGCCTTTGCTGCTTCTATTGCCGCCGCTTTTGCCGCACTGATCGCCTGCTCCAGCGGCGACGCCATCATCACCATCCCGGGGCCGCCACCATAGGGCCGGTCATCCACCGTTCGATGCACATCCTGCGTCCACTGGCGGGGATTCCAGCACTCGATCTGCCACAGTCCCCGATCCAGCGCGCGCCGGGTAATTCCCGATGCCGTGAGCGCTGCAAACATCTCGGGGAACAGCGTGATGACATCGAAGCGCAAGCTCACCAGTCGCTATCCCAGTCGGCGCGGATGGTTCCACCCGGCACATCCACCGCCTTCACTACATGCTCAACGAACGGCAGCAATCTCTTGTGCTCGCCGTCCACTACCACCAGCACCTCGTTCGCGCCCGTCTCGATCAGAGACTTGACCCGGCCCAGGGGCTGGTCCAGCATATTCACTACCTCCAGGCCGATCAGATCGGCCCAGTAGTACTCATCTTGCGCCGGCGGCGGCAGAGCCTCGCGCGGCGCGCCAAAGAAGCAACTGCCTAGCGCTTCGGACGCATCCCGATCATCAATGCCGGCAAGCTTCGCTACGACACCATCGCCGTGCAGCTTGATGGCCTCGAGATCATGCGCCTTCCAGCTTTCGGCGGGAGCATCGACATCCGCAGAAAGCCACCACTGCGTCATCTTCCGCCAAGCCTCGGGGTCATCGCCGAAGGGATGAACCCGCAGCCAGCCTTGCACTCCAAACGGGGCGACGATGCGCCCCAGAACAATCATGCGGCTTAGGCGGCCTTTGTCGCCGCTGCCTGCTTGACCAGACGTGCGGCGGTGGGCGACAACTGCGCGCCATGCCCCTGCCAGAAGGCCAGACGTTCGGTATTGATCACCAGCCCGTTTTCGTTCGCGGCGGCGACAGGATTGTAATAACCGATGCGCTCAATGAAGCGACCATCGCGGCGGTTGCGCGAATCGGCTACCACCATATTGAAGAAAGGGCGCTTCTTGGCACCGCTACGGGCGAGACGAATAACAACCATGGTGTTCTCTTGAAAAGCAGGAAAGCCGGCGATTTTATTTCAAAAAGCCGGATAAAACAAGGCGTAGCGTTCGACTTTTGGCCACCCTGGCGCCCAATACCGCCCGCCCCTTCAACTGCCGGACGGGGAAAAGACCTCGCGGATGGTCTGCTGTATGGCGAGCGCCGCCTGGCGCGGATTCACCGCTTGGCGGATCGGCCGGCCGACCACGATGTAGTCGGCACCGTTTCTGAAAGCCTGGGCGACATCGACGGTACGCTTCTGATCGTCCGCCGGCTTGTTCTCGACCGGTCGAATGCCGGGGGTGACCACCATCAACTTGTTACCCAGTTCGCGCCGGATCATCGGCGCCTCGAGGCCGGACGAAACAATGCCGTCCACCCCGGCCGCCAGCGCCCGGCGCGCCCGCGAGAGCACGAGCTTCTCCACGTCGCAGGCGAATCCGAGATCGTCCAGATCACCTCGATCAAGGCTGGTCAGCACCGTGACAGCCAGAATCTTGAGGTCGCCTTTGTCCTTCACCGCCGCTTCCATGATGGCCTGATTGCCGTGGATGGTGGCGAATGTGGCTCCGCTGCCCGCCAATGCCCGCACCGCGGACCGCACGGTTTCGGGCACATCGAAGAACTTCAGATCGACAAACACCTTCTTCCCCTGACTGACCAGCCAATGCAGCAGTTCAAAATAGCCACCAGTCATGAACAGTTCCAGCCCGATCTTGTAAAAAACCACCGCATCGCCCAACTCGGTCACCAGGTCGCGCGCGGCCTCCGCGTCCGGGACATCGAGTGCGACGATCAGGCGATCCATCGGTTCGATCGGCTTGGCAGACAGCAGGCTGGTCATTACGGATACCTCGCAACGTGGCAAAAGAAAATGCGTCCGGATTCTACTAGAATCGTGTTTCACCCAAGGCCGTTTCGCCTATCATGCGCCGCAAGAAGATCCCTCCGCCGCCGCCGATCCAGCTACAACAAGCCTTGGATTGGCTCGCCGAGCCTCAGCAGGGCGACCCGCTGCTCGATCTGGTGCCCTTGCGAAATCACATTGCTGCGCTTGGACTCCTGAAACTTCCGCTGCGAAGCCGAATCAAGATCGACGAGTTGCTGCAACAGCGCGCCGAACGAATTGACGAGGCGCTCATTCCGCTGTTGCTCGACATCAAGCTACCGTTGCCGATTCACCTTGGCACGGTCGCCCAGGGCTTGATCGGCCTGCGAGCAGAACTGGGTGAAGCCTGGCTGAAGATTGCCGGGGACGTCAATCCGCGGAGTCTCGCCGGTATTCGCCGCAACGCTGCGCAAATCTGCCTGCAAGGAATTTTCAACCTGTCGCGGCAGCTCGTCGCCACCTTGCTGACCGCGACCCCCACGCCTATTGGCTTCTGGCGCAACGCGCAGGCGCTCTATCATCGCGCCCACGAGTCCGTCGACCCGACAGCGACCCTGCCCGCCGAAATAAACGCCATCGACGCCCGCTTCAAGACCATGCTGGCGCTCACCGCAGCACAACCCGAGGGGCTCGCGCCGCGCGAAATTGCCTTTCTTGCGGATTATCTGGAAACCAACGCTGCAGCCACCCGTATCGACATGATCCGTCCCGAGAAGGCTGGCGACTGGTTCTGGCTCAATGCCAATATTGACCAGCCGCCGATACCCCTCGAACGCGTCAAACCTGACGCCGGACCCTGCCTCTACTTCCGTTTTGGCGAACTCGCCAACCTGGCCGCGCGGCATCTCGACCAGTTGGGCGATGGTGTCCCGCCATTGTCGCTCGGCCTGCCACTTCAGGCAGCCGGCGCCGACTACCGCAACGCGCTGGAACGGGCTCGTCAATGCTGGACGGCGCCGCGGCGGCGCAGCTTCCATCGCCGCCCGCAAACCCTTCCGGTGGAGGTCTGTACGCAACTGAGCACCTTGTGGACGGCGCTGGCCAGCGGGTCTCAGCTTGAGCCAAATTCCCGCGAATGCGAATTGACATACAGCGACTGGACGCTGCTCAACGAAGGCCCTGCAGGTTATGCGATTGTGCATGTGGTCGGCGAGGTCACCGGCATCGTGCCGGGTTGTGCCGTAGGTCTGCGCACGGGAGCCGGCGCTGGCTGGCAGATCTGCCTCGTGCGCTGGGCTCGCAGCAAGAGCAGCAGCCATGTCGAGCTGGGACTGGAAGTCCTGGCGCCATCGGCGAAACCCATACGGATACAAGCCTTGAGCACGCGAAATCCGGAGCCACCGATACCTGCGCTGCTGCTGCCGGCGCTGCCGAGTCTCAACCGCGGCGAAACGATCCTGGCCGTGCGGGGCGACTACAACGCCCGTCCATTCACGATGCTGCAGGAGCAAGACGACCGCTTGCGGATCGTCGAATGCATGCCGCACCGGAGTCTCATCGAAACCTCCAGCATCGAAGTCTTCGAGTTCATCCGCAACCCCGCCGCCACTTAGGCGCGAGCCGATTGCGGTAACTCGGCGACCAGCAGTGCGCCGATCAGAATCACGCTCCAGGAGGCGTAGAGCCAGACCAGAAATACCGGGATGGCGGAGAAGGCGCCATAGACAACCGCGTTGACCGTAAATCCGGTCGCGATATAGAGCGTGAATAGTTTCTGCAGGCCGACAAAGCCCAGCGCCGCCATCGCTCCGCCAAAACCCGCATGCCAGGCCCTCACCGGTTTGTTGGGCACGCCCCAATACAGCAAACCAAACAGGGCAGTCGTGAACGCGAAAGGCAGCAGACCCCGGATCACGATAGTGTCCAACCAGTACGGCTCATTGACGAAGCCGAGCGATACGCCGGCGACAAACGAGATCGCGGCGATACTGGCACCAAATACCAGCGGTCCCAGCAGAAGCGCAAGGCCGTGAATGGCCAGGCGCTGCAACAGCGGCCGGCTGGCCTTGACTCGCCAGATCTGGTTGAAGGCCCGCTCTATGGTCAGCATCTGCATCAAGGCGGTCGCTCCCAGCACCGCGATGCCGAAAAAGGTCACCCGTCCGGCACGAGACGCGAACTGGCCAATGTATTTCGCGATGATGACGCCTGCCTTGTCAGGCAGCAGATTGGCCAGCAGAAACTTTTCCAGCGCGGAACCAAGCCCCGCGCCAAGGGGCAGGAAGGAAATCAGCGCAAACGCCGCTGCAATCATCGGCACCAGGCCAATCAGGGTGGCGAAGGAAAGCGCCGCTGCGGTCTGCACGCAGTGCTCGCCGTGAAACCGGCGCGCCGTGCGTACGATCAGCCGAAAGGGTGCCAGTAGCCACATATACTGCAATTCTACTGGAGGCCGGAAAATGCAGAAGGCAGGCGACGCGCGCGAGATTCTTGTTCTCTACTACAGTCATCATGGATCCGTACGCGAGTTGGCGCGGCACATTGCCCATGGAATCGAACAAACCCCTGGCATCGTCGCGCGCCTGCGCACCGTACCCAGGATATCGGCAGTCTGCGAAGCAACCGAACCCGCCGTCCCCGATGAGGGCGCGCCCTATGTCGAAGCCCGCGATCTCGAGGAATGCATTGGTCTCGCACTGGGCAGTCCGACCCGTTTCGGCAACATGGCCGCGCCGCTGAAGTACTTCCTCGACTCCACCAGCGGCCTGTGGCTGAAAGGCGGCCTGGCGGGCAAGCCGGCAGCGGTATTTACATCAACAACGACTATGCACGGCGGGCAGGAATCCACCCTGCTGTCGATGATGCTGCCTCTCCTGCACCACGGCATGATAATTCTCGGCATTCCCTATACCGAGCCGGCGCTCTCGCAGACCCGCGAGGGCGGCACACCCTATGGCGCGAGCCATGTCAGCGGCAGCGCTGGCACTACGGCTGCCAGCGAACATGAAAAGCTGCTGGCTGTCGCACTCGGACGCCGTCTGGCCGAAACCGCGAAGAAGCTCGCTGCGTGAATCCCTGGTTCAACCGGCTGGCGGCAACCAGCCTTGTCGCTTTGCTGTTTCTCTGCCTTGCTTGGGAACTCTGGCTGGCGCCGCTGCGTCCCGGCGGCTCGATGCTGGCCTTGAAAGCCCTGCTGCTGCTGCTGCCGCTATTCGGCATCCTGCGCGGCAAACGCTACACACACCAATGGACGTCCATGCTGGCATTGGCCTACATCACGGAAGGCCTGGTGCGCGCGACCTCTGATCAGGGCACAAGCCAGATACTGGCGATGGCCGAGACTGTCCTGGCGATGCTGCTGTTCGCCGGCTGCCTCGGCCACGCACGTGTTGCCGCCCCGTCAAGAACCGTCAAATCTGCGGATTGAGCTTTTCCTGCCCGGAGCACAGCTTGTTGAGGGCATTGATATAGGCCTTCGCCGAAGCGACCACGATGTCCGTATCGGCGCCCTGCCCGTTGACGATCCGGCCGCCTTTCGACAAGCGCACCGTCACTTCGCCCTGCGCATCGGTGCCCGTGGTAATGGCGTTTACCGAATAGAGCAGTAGTTCGGAGCCGCTCGCAGCAACGCTTTCGATCGCCTTGAAGGTGGCATCGACCGGACCGCTGCCGCTCGATGCCGCCTGCTGTTCCGTACCTCCTGCAGAGAGCGTGAGACGCGCCTGCGGCGCCTCGCCGGTTTCCGAGTGGAACATCGAAGACACGAGCTTGTAGTGCTCGTCATCGGGCAGAACCATTTCGTCACTCATGAGTGCATGCAGGTCTTCGTCAAAAATCTCGTGCTTCTTGTCGGCAAGTTCCTTGAAGTGCGTGAAGGCTGTATTCAGTACCTGTTCGCTTTCCACCTCGATGCCGAGTTCCTTCAAGCGCGCCTTGAACGCCGTGCGCCCGGAATGCTTGCCGAGCACCAGTTTGTTGGCGTTCCAGCCAACGTCTTCGGCCCGCATGATCTCGTAGGTTTCACGGTGCTTCAGCACGCCGTCCTGATGGATGCCGGACTCGTGAGAAAACGCGTTGGCGCCGACGATCGCCTTGTTCGGCTGCACCGGAAATCCGGTGATGCTGGACACCATCTTGGATGCCGCGACGATCTGCGTGGTATCGATCCGGGTGATGCAGGGAAATACATCCTGCCTCGTGTGCACCGCCATGACGATTTCCTCCAGCGCGGCATTGCCGGCACGCTCGCCAAGACCGTTGATGGTGCATTCCACCTGGCGCGCCCCTGCCATCACGGCAGCAAGGCTGTTTGCGACCGCCAAACCCAGGTCGTTGTGGCAATGGACTGACCAGACCACCTTGTCGGAGTTGGGAATCCGTTCGCGCAGCTGGCGAATGCGTTCCGCATATTGTTCCGGCACGTTGTAACCCACGGTGTCGGGAATATTGATGGTGGAAGCCCCTTCCTTGATCACCGCCTCAATGATGCGGCACAGGAAATCAAGATCGGACCGTCCCGCATCCTCACACGAAAATTCGACATCGTCGATCCCGTTGCGCGCAAAACGGACTGCATGCTGCGCAGCCACCAGCACGTCATCGGGCGACATGCGCAGCTTCTTTTCCATGTGGATGGGACTGGTCGCGATGAAGGTGTGGATCCGCCCCGATTTCGCCGGTTTGACCGCCTCCAGCGCCCGCGAGATATCCTTGTCGAAGGCACGGCACAGCCCCGCGACGGTCGAGTCCTTGATGGCTTCGGCGACTGCCTTGACCGCCTCAAAATCGCCGTTGGACGCAGCCGGGAAGCCCGCCTCGATGACATCCACGCGCATCCGTTCAAGCTGACGGGCAATCCGCAGCTTTTCCTCCTTGGTCATGGAGGCGCCGGGGCTTTGTTCGCCGTCGCGCAAGGTCGTATCGAAAATGATCAAATGTTCCTTGGACATGATTATCTCCTGGGGAAAAACAACAATAGCTTATGCCGCACCTCGCAGGGCGGGCACGGGCGGGCACTATGGAAAACCGGATTGTGGGGGAGGTGTATTTAGCGCGCGCGGCGCAGCAGCGGAAGCAGCTTCGCGCGCAGCGGCAGACGCGCGATCAGCGCGCCTGAGAGGGCAAGAAATAGTGCAGAAAAGATGAGTGCCGTAGTCATGGTAATGACTATAAAGATTTTATTCCGGCCGCGCAACAGATTTTAGTTACGGCCGCTGCGCTTAACGCCGATGAAGCCAGCGTGAGCCTCCACTGAAATTTCATTTTCGCCGGCCGCGCCAACTCCAGGCTGCCATCACATAACCCGACAGGGCATAGGCGAGAAACAGCGCGAACAGCACTCCGGGGGGATAGGACGACACCAGCACATAGCCGAGAACGATGACGGGCAACACCATGAACGGTACGCTGCGGCGCAGGTTGATGTCCTTGCCGCTCCAGTAGCGCAGGGTGCTGACCATGGTGATGCCTGCAAAAAGCGTAAGGGCAAAGGCATACCAGCGCACGTCTTCTCCCGGAATGTTCAGGTCGTTAATGATCCAGACAAAACCCGCCACCAGCGCGGCGGCAGCCGGACTGGGCAATCCCTGAAAATAGCGTTTATCCACCACGCCGATATTGGTATTGAAGCGGGCCAGGCGCAGTGCCGCTCCGGCGCAATAGACAAATGCGGCGATCCAGCCCCACTTGCCCATGCCCTTCATCGCCCACTCGAAGACAATCAATGCTGGCGCGGCGCCAAATGACACCATGTCCGACAACGAGTCGTACTCTGCGCCGAATGCACTCTGTGTTCGCGTCATGCGCGCCACGCGGCCGTCGAGGCCGTCGAACACCATGGCGATGAAAATGGCCACTGCCGCATACTCGAAACGTCCCGTCATGGCTTGAACGATGGCGTAAAAACCAGCGAACAGCCCCGCGGTGGTCAGGAGATTGGGCAGTACGTAGATTCCGCGCCGACGCAGCTCGGGGTTCATCAGCGCCTTGCGAGGTGGGATTGCCGGCATGGTGAAGTGGCAGTAAGGAACAGGTCCTATTCTAACGGCTCAAGCAAGGTGCGCGACAAGTGTCCCGGTCGCCCTGGCTATCGAGTCCGTCACAACCCAAACACGCGAAGAAGGGCGGGATGCCGCGCAGGGCGTGGCACCGCACGCCTCACCCGGCTCTCGCCCCGGGCTCAGTTCTTGGTCTGATCGACCAGCTGGTTCTTTTTGATCCACGGCATCATCGCCCGCAGCTGCGCGCCGACGTGTTCGATCGGATGGGCTGCCGTCAAGCGACGGCGGGCCGTCATTTCAGGATAGTTGGTGCGACCTTCGAGAATGAACTTCTTGGCGTACTCGCCTTCCTGAATGGCCTTCAGGGCATCCTTCATCGCGGCACGGGCTTCGGCGCCGATCACCTTGGGACCGGTCACGTACTCGCCATACTCTGCATTGTTGGAGATCGAGTAATTCATGTTGGCAATGCCGCCTTCGAAAATCAGATCGACGATCAGCTTGACCTCGTGCAAGCACTCGAAATACGCCATCTCGGGCGCATAGCCTGCCTCGGTCAGCGTCTCGTAGCCGGCCTTGATCAACTCGACCAGACCGCCACACAGCACCGCCTGCTCGCCAAACAAGTCCGTCTCGGTTTCCTCGCGAAAGTTGGTCTCGATAACTCCGCCCTTGGTACCGCCATTGGCGGCGGCATAGGACAGTGCAATATCCTTGGCCTTGCCCGACTTGTCCTGATGAATGGCAATCAACGAGGGCACACCGCCGCCACGAAGATATTCGGACCGCACGGTATGGCCAGGGCCCTTCGGTGCGATCATGATCACGTCCACGTCAGTGCGAGGAATCACCTGGTTGTAATGAACATTGAAGCCGTGAGCAAAGGCCAGGGCAGCGCCCTTCTTCATGTTGCCCTCGACCTCGCCGTAGTAAACCGCGGGAATGGTCTCATCAGGCAACAGCATCATCACGACGTCGGCATCCTTCACCGCCTTGGCGACTTCCTCGACCTTGAGACCGGCTTTCTTGGCCTTGTCCCAGGAAGCCCCTCCCTTGCGCAAACCGACGGTTACCTTGACGCCCGAATCCCTGAGGTTCTGTGCATGAGCATGACCTTGCGAGCCGTAGCCGACGATAGTGACTTTCTTACCCTTGATGAGGGAGAGGTCTGCGTCCTTGTCGTAATAAACTTTCATTCGTTTTCCTTGGGTTCAGAGTTCAGACTTTAAGTATCCGATCGCCGCGTCCGATGCCGGACACACCGGTGCGGACGGTTTCGAGGATCAGCGAGCGGTCGATGGCTTCGAGAAAGGCGTCCAGCTTGGAGCCGTTGCCCGTCAGTTCGATAACGTAGGTCGAATCGGTGACATCGATGATGCGACCGCGAAATATATCGGCAATGCGCTTCATCTCTTCACGATCCTTGCCGGCGGCGCGCACCTTGACCAGCATCAGCTCGCGCTCGATATGCGCGGCTTCGGACAGGTCCACCACCTTGACGACGTCTATCAGCTTGTTGAGCTGCTTGGTGATCTGCTCGATGACATCGTCGGAACCCGTGCTGACGATGGTCATGCGTGAAAGGGAAGCATCTTCCGTCGGCGCCACTGTCAGCGACTCGATGTTGAACGCACGGGCTGAAAACAGCCCGGAGACACGGGACAGCGCGCCAGCCTCGTTTTCGATAAGAATGGAAATGATGTGTCGCATGCTTACAGCTCCTCGGCCAGGATCATTTCCGACAACCCCTTGCCGGCCGCCACCATCGGATAAACATTCGCCGTCTGGTCAGTGAGGAAATCCATGAAAACAAGATCGTTCTTGTGCTTGGTAAAGGCTTCGCGCAAGGCCGGCTCAACATCGGCGGGACGCTCGATCTTCATCCCCACATGCCCGTAGGCTTCTGCCAACTTGACGAAGTCGGGCAAGGCATCGACATAGGATTCAGCGTAGCGGTTGCCATGGAACATCTGCTGCCACTGACGCACCATGCCCAGATAGCGGTTGTTGAGATTGATGATCTTGATCGGCAGGCGGAACTGCTTGGCCGTCGATAACTCCTGGATGTTCATCTGAATCGATCCCTCGCCGGTGATGCAGGCTACCGTCGCTTTCGGATTTGCGAAACGCACGCCCATCGCATACGGCAAGCCGACACCCATCGTGCCGAGGCCGCCAGAGTTGATCCAGCGCCGGGGTTTGTCGAACTTGTAGTATTGCGCAGCCCACATCTGGTGCTGGCCCACGTCAGAAGTGATGAAGGCATCTCCGCCCGTGACTTCGTAGAGTTTCTCCACGACGTACTGGGGCATGATGATTTCCTTGCCCTGCTTGTACTTGAGCGACTTCTTGCCACGCCACTCGTCTATCTGCTTCCACCATGCCGCCAGGGCTTTCGGATCAGGCACGCCAGCCGAGGCTTCGAGAAGCTTCTGCAATTCGTCGAGGACATCCGGCAGATTGCCGACAATGGGCACATCGACCTTGACCCGCTTGGAAATCGACGATGGATCCACGTCGATGTGAATGATCTTGCGCGATACCTCGGCGAAATGCGCCGGGTTGCCGATCACGCGGTCGTCGAAGCGTGCTCCGACGGCAATCAGGACATCGCAGTTCTGCATGGCCATATTGGCCTCGTAGGTGCCATGCATGCCCAGCATGCCGAGCCATTGCTTGTCGGTCGCCGGATAACCACCCAAGCCCATCAAGGTATTGGTTACCGGATAACCCAGGCTGCGGGCAAGCTTGACTAGTTTCTCAGCTGCATCGGAGAGAATTACCCCACCGCCCGCGTAGATCATCGGCCGCTTGGCCTCCAGCAGCATCTGCACGGCCTTCTTGATCTGCCCGCTGTGCCCCTTGACCACCGGGTTATAGGAACGCATGGTGATCGTTTTGGGATATTCGAACTCGCACTTCTGGTTGGTGATGTCCTTCGGAATGTCCACCAGCACGGGACCGGGGCGGCCGGTCTTGGCGATGTAGAAGGCCTTCTTCAGGGTTACCGCCAGATCCCTGACATCCTTGACCAGGAAATTGTGCTTGACGCAAGGCCGGGTAATGCCCACCGTGTCGCATTCCTGAAAGGCGTCCTGCCCGATATACGCCGTCGGCACCTGCCCGCTGATGATGACCATCGGAATGGAGTCCATGTGTGCCGTCGCGATCCCCGTCACCGCATTGGTCACCCCTGGCCCCGAGGTAACCAGACAGACGCCTATCTTGTTCGAAGACCGCGAGTAGGCATCGGCCGCGTGAACGGCAGCCTGCTCATGGCGAACCAGAACATGCTTGAACTTGTCCTGTTTGAAGAGTTCGTCGTAAATATAGAGGACCGAGCCGCCGGGATAGCCGAATACATACTCGACCTTTTCCTCCTGCAAGCACCTGATTACAATTTCTGCGCCGGTTAGCTGCATTGATTACACCTGTTACACTTTTCGAGTGAAACGTATAACCTTACTGACTCGCCCGCGAATGGTCAAGATTTATGTCTGCGGAGATCGCACCGCAGACGGTATCCCTTGCGGATATAGTCTGTCCTTCGTACTAAAAAACTGCTGAAAGCTGGCAGGAGCCATCCTCTGAGTTCCCGAACCGAACTTTCTGATTTTCTTGCCAGCGTAGAGCGACGAGCCTTCAAACAGGCCATGTTCGCCATTCGAAACGAGGAAACCGCCCTCGACATCGTTCAGGACGCGATGATGCGCCTCGCGGAGAAATATGGTGATCGGCCCGTCGCCGAATGGCCCATGCTGTTTCAGAGAATCCTGCAAAACGCCATTCGGGACTGCTACCGCCGGTCCAAGGTCAGGTCCCTGTGGACAACTTTGCTCTCGTCCCTTTCTCCCGGTGACGATGAAGATGCTGATCCGCTTGAAACTTTCTCGGCGGAGAATGAGTCTGATGGTTTGCTCACTCCACACCGGCAGTTGGAGCGATCGCAACTCCTTGCTGTCATTGAAAAAGAGATCGAGAAACTACCTCCACGTCAACGCCAAGCCTTCCTGATGCGTTACTGGGAGGAAATGGATATTGCCGAAACCGCGGCGGCGATGGGTTGTTCGGAGGGTAGCGTGAAGACACACTGTTCGCGCGCTACTCACACTCTGGCCGCAGCACTTAAGGCGAAAGGCATAGAGCTATGAACGGCGAAAACGAATTCGGTTATAAAGCGAGGCAAATTCTCAATCAGGGTCTGGATGTTCTTGATCGTGAAGTAGCTGGCCGCCTTCATCAGGCTCGTCAGGCCGCCTTGAGCAGCCAGCGGGTGCCGGTAAGGGGTTTGCGCCTGGCCGGAATCGGACAGAATGTGGAGCTTGCGTTTTTTTCAAACGCCCGCAGCCTGCTTGCGGTCATTGCCCTGACTATCGGCGCGACGGGTACTTATTACTGGAACGCCTTTGAACAGGTTCAGGAATACGAGGAAATCGACAGCGCCCTCCTTGTCGACGAACTTCCCCCTTCCGCCTATCTTGATCGAGGCTTCCACGCATGGCTCGAGCGCGCTTCGGACTCATCCTCGCAGTAGCGCTCTGGCTGGCCTCTCCGCTGGGCCATGCAGTCATTCTCCCTCCGCTTCCGCAGCCATCCTGGGCGGAGCTGAATGCGCAGCAGCAGCGTGCCCTCGCGCCGCTGGCTGCCAGTTGGGACAAGATGAATGGCTTCCAGCGAAAGAAATGGCTTGGAATCGCCCAGCGCTACCCGTCATTGAACGCGGAAGAGCAGGCGCGCCTGCAGCGCCGAATGACAGACTGGGCCAAACTGACGCCCGATGAGCGCAAGCGGGCACGGGACAAGTACAAATCCCTGCAAAAGGCCCCTCCCGAACAGAAGACTGCGGTCAAACAGAAGTGGCAGGAATACAAGGACCTGCCCGAAAGCGAGAAAACCCGCCTCAAGGCCGAGGCGACTCAGAAGCCAACGCCGCGCCCAGCCCCCTCAAAGCAGCCGGTTGCTGCCAAACCGCCGCCAGCACCAAGCGCTCCACCGTCGATCGCCCCGGTCGACCAAGCCGTAGCACGCTAGTTCGCAACCATGTCCGCCTCTGTGGCCACGTCCAGCGGCCAACTGCCCGGCTTGCGCCGTCGTTTGGCCAGCATGGCATACGAAAGTCTGCTGCTGCTGGGTGTGCTTTCGGTAACCTTCATGTTGCCGCACCTCGCCATAGGCATGGGGTTCGGCATCGTTTCCCCGGGCTGGGTGCTGATCAGCCATGTCTTCGTGGTGCTCGGCGCCTACTTCATCTGGTACTGGCATCACGGGGGCCAGACCTTGGCGATGCAGACCTGGAAGATCCGGCTGTCGACTTCGAGCGGTGAACCGCCGTCTCTGGGTCGCCTGGCGCTGCGTTATGTCCTGGCCTGGCCCAGCATCGTCTATTTTGGTGTGGGAGTCCTCTGGGCGCTATTCGATCACAACCGCCAGTTCCTTCATGATCGGCTGGCAGGTACGCGGATCGTGTTCAAGCACGAAGAGGTGCCGATCTACGCCGATTAGCGCCGCTCAACCCACCAGAGCATCCCCGCGGCAGTCATCAAGAACAGCACGCTGGGAGTTATTGCAGAAAAGAATGGGGGCCAGCTGTTGATTACGCCGAGACTGGAAAACAGGCCGTTCAGCATGTGGAAACCGATGCCGAGCATGATGCCGGCAAATACCCGAATGCTGACCGCGCCCATGCGATCCTGCATGTAGGCAAACGGCAGCGCCAGCGCCATCATCACCAGCGTCGCCAAAGGATAAATCAGCTTCTTCCACATCGCGATGTCGTAGCGATCGGTCTTCTGCTGGTTTCCGCTCAAGTGCCGAATGAAGAGGTAGAGGTTCACCAGCGACATGCGCTCCGGAACCACCAGGAGCACTGCCAGCAGATCCGGATTGAGTGCTGATTTCCAAGTGAGTTGGCTATATCGTTCCACATGTGCCATGTCACCCGAAAATACCGTGCGGACCACGTCTTCCAGCGACCATGTGCCGGCGTTGAGGTAGCGGCCGCGTTCGGCTTGACTGATCGACAGCAATTGAAACCGCTCATCGAACTCGAATACGCGCACGCTCTGGAGTGAAGCATCAGGAAGTACCTCGCGAACATTCACGAACGAGTGTTCGTCTCTCACCCAAAGGCCGGAACGAAACTCCTGTGCGACCAGTGCTCCCATGGCCTTGAGTCTGAGTTGCTGGGCGGCCCGCTCAGCCGGTGGGGCAATCAGTTCACCTACCAACAGCGTCAAAACGGCGAATACCAGCCCTATCTTGGCCAGTGTGAACAATAAATCTCTCGTGGAGAGACCGGCCGCGCGCAAAACGGTAATCTCGGAGTGGCGGGCGAGGAGCGTAAGCGCATAAAGGGTGCCGATCAGAACGCCGATCGGGAACAACTCATACAAGCGTCCGGGCAAGGTCAGTGCCACATAGCCGAGCGCATGCTGAAGCTGATAGCCGCCCTTGCCTATGCTTTCGAGCTGATGGATCAGATCGAAGAAAGCGAAAAGCATCAGGAAGGCCAGCAGCACCAGACCCGTGGACGCATAGATTTCGCGCGCCAGATGGCGCTCGTACAGTTTCAGCGCCACCGCAGTTTTCCCCACGCCAGGGGATTTTGCCGTCGGTAGAAGAGAACAATCAGAAGCAGGAACATGCCGACGTGCACGGCCCAGACGCCGATCTCGAAAGGCAATTTCCCTTGCGCAACCCATGCCTGACTGACACTGAGCAGATTGCTGTAGATCATGTAGGTGAGCAGCGCAAAAACAAGGTTGTTGGTGCGCCCCGCACGCGGATTGACGAACGCCAGGGGTATTGCCAGCACGGCCAGATTCAGCGCGGCAAGAGGCAGCCCGAGACGCCAGAGGAGTTCAGCCAGATTTGCCGGCTGTGGATCCCGCACAAGCTCCCACAGCGGCTTGGTGCGGGGCGAGTCTTCAAAACCGCGGGCTTCCTTGGTTTCGATGCGCAAGGCGTAGCGATCAAACTCCATCACCCGATATTCCGCCGTTCCCGCGGTGCCTTCGTAGCGCCGCCCCTGATCAAGAACAAGGAAGCGATCGCCATTGGGCACGGTCTCTGTATGACCCTGCGCCGTGGCCATCACGCCCAAGCGGCCCTGCTGAATGGAGCTGATGAAGACGTTCTTTACCCTGCCATCCTGGCCGGCCATGCTCTCGACGAAGAATACGCGGTCAGCCGCACTTGACTCATTGAATGTGCCTGGCGACACGCGGGCCACATCGTCGCGCTGATCCATGCTCTGGCGGTAAGCCTCGCTCTTCTGTGTCGCCCAGGGAGCCAATAGCAGGGAGAGCACCGCTATGACCACCACGGGCGGTCCGACGAACTTCAACACCGGCCCGACCCATGCGGTCAAAGGAAGGCCCGACGCCAGCCAGACAACCATTTCAGAATCGCGATACCAGCGCGACAGGGTCATCAGGACGGCGACGAAGAGAGTCAAGGAAAGCAACACCGGCAGGTAGCTGATGGCGCGAAAGCCCAGGAGAGCAATGACGGCTTCGGAGGCGAGCTTCCCGCCCGCCGCGTCGCCCAGCAAACGAATCAACTGGGTGGTCATCAGAATGGCGAACAGCGCGACAAAAACCCCTGCCGCAGTATGGGTGAACTCCCGGATTGCGGCGCGCTGAAAAATCATGGTGTAGGAGAGTTTCTGCTTTGACTTTTGGTGAAAACTTGGGGAATAATCGCACTAGCAGCGGAAATCACTCAAAACAGAACAATTTCCCCGAATTCCCGTAGTCCCCGAGGAGCATATTTTGGAATTTAGCATAAAAAGCGGAAGCCCGGAAAAGCAGCGCAGCGCTTGTGTCGTGGTCGGCATCTTCGAACCGAGAAAGCTGTCCGCGGCTGCGGAGGTCATCGACAACGCCGCCGACCAGTTTCTCAGCGACATCCTGCGTCGCGGCGACATGGAGGGCAAAGCCGGCAGCAGCCTGCTGCTGCACGGCGTTCCCGGTGTCGAAGCCGATCGCGTCCTGTTGGTCGGACTCGGCAAGGAAAGGGAATTCCGGGAAAAAGAATACCGGGCGGCGTTGGCGACAGCCGTTCGACAGCTCAATGAAACCGGCGGTTTCGACGGCACGGTCTATCTGACGGAACTCCCCGTCAAAAAGCGCGATGTTTCCTGGAAGATCAGACAGGCCGCGCTCGTAGTGCAGGAAACACTCTATCGCTTCGATCGCCTCAAATCGAAGAAGGACGAAGTTCGTCGCCCGTTGCGGAAACTGACATTCTGCGTCACACGCCGCAATGAGCTTGCTGCCGCCGAAGCCGCTCTGGCTGAAGGACTGGCGATTGCCGCAGGGATGGCACTCGCAAAGGACCTTGGCAATCTGCCCGGCAACATCTGCACGCCGACCTATCTCGCCGACCAGGCAAAGCAACTCGCAAAATCGCACGGTCTCGGCGTTGATGTTCTCGACCGCGCCGACATGGAAAAACTCGGCATGAACACCCTGCTCTCCGTTGCCCGGGGATCGCATGAACCCCCCAAATTCATCGTCCTGCGCCATGCCGGCGGTGTCAGCGGCGCAAAACCGGTGGTGCTGATCGGCAAGGGCATCACTTTCGATTCCGGCGGCATTTCGCTCAAGCCGGGAGCCGAAATGGATGAGATGAAATACGACATGTGTGGCGCCGCCAGCGTATTGGGCACCCTCAAGGCGGCAGCCTTGATGAAGCTGCCGCTCAATATCGTCGGCGTCATTCCATCCACGGAAAACATGCCGGGAGGCGCGGCCACCAAGCCGGGTGACGTAATCACGTCGATGTCGGGCCAGACCGTCGAGATCCTCAACACCGATGCCGAGGGCCGGCTGATACTTTGCGACGCACTGACTTATGTCGAGCGCTTCGAACCGGAGTGCGTGGTTGACATCGCCACGCTGACAGGCGCCTGCGTGATCGCACTCGGACATGTCGCCACCGGCCTGCTCGCCAATAATGACGGGCTGGCCAGGGAATTGACCGATGCCGGCCACGACTCCTATGACCGTGCCTGGCAACTGCCGCTGTGGGATGACTATCAGGAACAGCTGAAAAGCAACTTTGCCGACATGGCAAACATCGGCGGCCGCCCGGCCGGCACCATCACGGCCGCATGCTTCCTGTCCCGCTTTGCCGACAAGTACCGCTGGGCGCATCTCGACATCGCCGGCACCGCATGGCGTTCCGGCAAGGAGAAGGGCGCAACCGGTCGACCGGTGCCCTTGCTGACCCATTTCCTGATGGATCGCGCGAGTCGCGCCCCGAAGCCGACCGGCAAGCGCAAGCGGGGATGACGCAAATCACCTTTCTCCACGGCGCGCGGGATCGACTCCGCGCCATCGCTGCATGGCTCGGGAACGCCAGCAGCGACGGCACCCGGGTGCTGGTCTATGTGCCGGCCAGCGAGCGCAGCGAACAGCTCGACCGTTTGCTCTGGACATACCCGGCCACCGGCTTCACGCCCCACTGCCGGGCCGAGGACAAACTGGCTGCGGAAACCCCGATCCTCATTGCGTCCGAACTCGACAATCCGCCACACGACGGCTGCCTGTTGAATCTGTCGGACGAGATCCCGACGGGTTTCAGCCGATTTCAGCAACTGATCGAAATCATCAGCGTGGAAGATGGCGACAGGCTGCCTGGGCGCGAGCGCTTCCGCTTTTACCGCGAACGAGGCTATCCTTTGGACGCTCGCGACATTTCGGCAGGGATCTAAGAGATGGCAGACGACGATACGGACGATCTCCTGCGCAAAGCCGACGCGCTGATTCGACGTACCCGGGTATTTGTTGCAGCTTCGTCCGGACCGGCAACTGAAGCCACGGCGCCCGAGGAGGATTTGCCCGTTCTCACCGACATCGTCACCGAACACGAAGCGGCACTTGCCACCGCGCCACCGCACATGCAACAGCATCTTGACGCCTTGCGCGAAGAGCTTTCGCGCTGGCTGGATCAGGAATTGCCCCACGCGGTGCTCAAGGTCACAGACGGACTGGCCGACCAACTGATGGGAGAGCTCACCGAGCAGGCCGAAAAGAACCTGCTGCCGCGCCTGATTGCGCGCCTTGAAGGTGCGGCGGCCGAGTCCAAAAACGAGAAGTAAAACCAAGCTTCGGCAGCGCCGGGTACTGCGGCCTTATCCCTGACTAGGCCTGCGGCACCGTGTCGGCAAACGAGGAGCGCTGCATGAGCTTCTCGTAAAGCTGCGCGAGATTGGCGTATTGCTCGCTCCAACGGATGTCGGGAAGCCGGAAGGACACATAACCCAGCGTACAGCCGACGGCGATATCCGCCAACGACAGGTTGTTGCCGTGACACCAGGGCTGCTCTCCCAGTTCATCGGACATCGCCTTCAGGGCCAGCCTGATCTTGCCGCGCTGTCTTTCCATCGACGACGGACTGCGCTCTCCATCGGGACGCAGCGATTCGATGTACGCCGCCACGGCGGCATCGAGGATGCCATCCGCCAGCGCCTCCCAGCGCTTGACGCTGATCCGCTCCCGCCCGGAAGCAGGAATCAGCCGATTGTTCGGCGCCACGGTATCCAGATACTCCGCAATTACGCGGGAATCATAGAGGGTACTGTCATCGTCCAATACCAGCACGGGAACCTTGCCCAGCGGACTGTACTTCGACACCGGATTTCCTTCGACCCAGGGCGATTCAAGGACCAGTTCACAATCGATCTTCTTTTCGGCCAGCACGATGCGGATCTTGCGGACATAGGGACTGGTGAGAGAAGCGATCAGTTTCATTTGGTCAAATCACATTTTTTGGGGGCCCGGAAACTATACCATGGCGCCTCGCGGCGGCCACGGCCCAGTGACTGGCCACCAATGCCTGCGTGTTAAAATCAGCCGCTCCGTCGGCGCTTTTCTCGCATCTTCCTCTACTCGCCAATGACATGACACTTACCGCACTCACTGCACTTTCGCCACTTGACGGACGCTATGCCGCGAAGGTCGAAAGCCTGCGCATCCACTTTTCCGAGTACGGTCTCATACGCAATCGCGTTCGGGTCGAAGTCGAATGGCTCAAGGCACTTGCAGCCGAACGGGAAATCGTCGAATGTCCGGCATTTTCGGACGCCACGATCGCCAGACTGGACCGTGTCGTCGCCGATTTTTCAGTCGCGGATGCGGAAGCCATCAAGACCATCGAGGCCCGCACCAATCATGACGTCAAGGCCATGGAATACTGGCTCAAGGAATGCCTGGCCAGCAACACCGAGGTGATGCGCGTCAGCGAGTTCATACATTTCGGCTGCACCTCCGAAGACATCAACAACGTGTCGCATGCGCTGATGCTGAAGGATGCCGTCGCCGGCAGTTTGCTGCCGGAGATCGACCGTCTGATAGTACGCCTGCGCGAACTGGCGCATCAACTGGCCGAGTTGCCGATGCTGGCCCGCACGCATGGCCAGCCGGCGACGCCGACCACGCTGGGCAAGGAAATGGCCAACATCGCGGCGCGTCTGATACGCAGCCGCAGCCAGATCGCCTCGGTGTCGCTCACTGCCAAGTTCAACGGCGCCGTCGGCAACTACAACGCGCATCTGTCGGCCTACCCGGATGTCGACTGGGAAGCCTTCAATCGCCGCTTCATCGAGTCGCTCGGGCTCGAGTTCAATCCGTACACCATCCAGATCGAACCGCACGATGCGATGGCCGAACTGTTCGACGCCATGGCTCGCGCCAACACGATCCTGATCGATGCCGACCGCGACATCTGGCAGTACATCGCGCTGGGCTACTTCAAACAGAAGCTGAAGGAAGGCGAGATCGGCTCGTCGACCATGCCGCACAAGGTTAATCCGATCGACTTCGAAAACTCCGAAGGCAATCTGGGCCTGGCGAACGCCGTGCTGCGGCACCTCGCGGAAAAATTGCCGATTTCCCGTCTGCAACGCGACCTTACCGATTCCACGGTACTGCGCAATATGGGCGTGGCCTTCGGCTATACGCTGCTGGCCTTCGATTCGACCCTGCGCGGACTGAACAAGCTCGAGGCCAATCCGCAGCGCCTGGCCGAAGATCTTGACGAGGCATGGGAAGTGCTGGCCGAACCAGTGCAGACCGTGATGCGCCGCTTCGGCGTTCCCAACCCCTATGAACAACTCAAGGAATTGACCCGCGGCAAGGGCATCGAGAAGGACGCCCTGCGCCAGTTCATCGCGAAACTCCCGCTGCCGGAAGGCGACCGCCAACGTCTGCTAGACATGACGCCTGCCTCCTACATCGGCAAGGCGGCGGAACTGGCGAAGCGGATCTGAGATGGCTTTCGCGGAAAACCTCAAACAACTCCCGCGCATCTCGCACCTCGCGGCAATCCAGTTGCTGGACAGCGACGGCGCCGTTGCCGCCACGATAGAAAACAAGTCGGGACAAGTCGGCTCGCTGTCGATCTACAACCATCTCGGACAGATCTACGGCGCCATCACGGTCGAAGCCGCGAAAAAGGGACTGGAACTCTATGCCGAGCACGCCGAGGATGCGCGGCAGAACCCCGGCAAGCACCCCAACATCGACCGCTTGCTGGAGATGGTCGCCGGGCAGCACGCTACGCTGAGGGTCAAGCACATCTTCGCCGTCGGGCCGGACTAGCCTCCCGGCGAAGCGTCCGCGGCAAACGCCGTCGCCGTCAGACGACGGCTTCCTGTTTCTCGACCTTGACCTGGATGAACTGTTCGCGGGAAACGCCCATCCACATCACCAATGGGCTGGCCACGAGAACTGACGAATAGATGCCGAACAGGATGCCGATGGTCAGCGCCAGCGCAAAGTAATGCAGCGCGGGGCCGCCGAAGATCAGCATCGACGTGACCATCATCTGCGTACAGCCGTGGGTGATGATGGTGCGCGAGATCGTGCTGGTAATGGCGTGATCGAGCACCTGCGGCGTCGTCATGCCGCGCTTCTTCTTGAAGGTTTCGCGTACACGGTCGAACACCACCACCGACTCGTTGACCGAATAGCCCAGCACCGCCAATACGGCCGCCAGCACCGGCAGGGAAAACTCCCACTGGAACAGCGCGAAGCAACCGAGAATGATCACCACGTCGTGCATGTTGGCGATAATGGCAGATACCGCGAAGCGCCATTCGAAACGCATCGCCAGGTAAAGGACGATGCCGCACACGACCAGCAACAGCGCCAACGCCCCGTCGGACGCAAGTTCCTTGCCCACCTGCGGACCGACAAACTCGACACGCTTCAGGGTCGGGGCGCCGACGGCCCCTGGACTGTCGGCCGTACCGCCAGCGCCGACCTTTGTCAGCGAAGCCATGACGCGGTCACCCACTTTTGAGGTCTCGGCATCCTTTGACAGCGGCACGCGGATCAACACATCGCGCGACGATCCGAAGTTCTGCACCTGGGTATCGGTAAAGCCGTCGGCTTCCATCTGCTTACGCAGCTTGTCGAGATCGGGCGCCTGCGCATAGCTCACTTCGAGCAAGGTGCCGCCGGTGAACTCGATCGAGAAGTGCAACCCCTTGTTGATCAGGAAGAACACCGCCAGGAGGAAGGTGGCCAACGATATGACGTTGAACACCAGCGCATGGCGCATGAACGGGATATCTTTTCTGATGCGGAAGAATTCCATGGCTATACCCCTATTTGGTGCTGAGGCCGGGTTTCCATATCTGGCCGATGCTGAGACTGTCGAGTTTGCGACGACGGCCGTAAATCAAATTGACCACCGCGCGCGAAATGATCACCGAACTGAAGAGCGAGGTCAGAATGCCCAGGCAATGCACCACCGCGAAGCCGCGCACCGGGCCGGAACCGAAGATCAGCAGCGCGACGCCGACGATCAGCGTGGTGACGTTGGAATCGAGAATCGTCGCCCAGGCGCGCTCGTAGCCCGCCGTGATGGCAGCCTGCGGTGTGCTGCCATTGCGCAGTTCCTCGCGCACGCGTTCGTTGATCAGCACGTTCGAATCGATGGCCATGCCCAGCGCCAGGGCGATGGCGGCGATACCCGGCAAGGTCAGGGTAGCCTGCAGCAGCGACAGCAGGGCCACCAGCAGCAGCATATTGGCCGACAGCGCCAGCACCGAGACCGCGCCGAACAACAGATAGTAGGCCATCATGAAGACGGCGATGGCGGCAAAGCCCCCCAGCGTCGAATTAAAGCCCTTCTTGATGTTGTCAGCACCGAGGCTGGGGCCGATGGTGCGCTCCTCGATAATCTCCATTGGCGCGGCCAGCGAGCCTGCCCGCAGCAGCAGCGCGACATCGTTGGCTTCCATGGTGCTCATGCGACCGGAAATCTGCACGCGGCCGCCGCCGATTTCGGTGCGGATGACCGGAGCGGTAACCACCTCGCCCTTCCCCTTTTCGATTAGCAGAATGGCCATGCGCTTGCCTACGCTCTCGCGTGTCACATCCTTGAAGATGCGTGCACCGGCCGAATCGAGCGACAAATGCACGGCCGCCTCGTGAGTCTGGTTGTCGAAGCCCGGTTGGGCATCGGTCAGGCGCTCCCCGGTCAGCACCACCTGCTTCTTGACCAGCAGGCCGCGGCCGCCGCGCTCGACGTAGTATTCAGTGCCGGCCGGTGGCTGGCCGCGCGCCGCCTGCTCCATGATGCTTGGATTGGCGCTGGCTTCGTCATCGACCATGCGCACTTCCAGCGTTGCCGTGCGACCGAGGATGTCCTTGGCCTTGGCGGTGTCCTGCACCCCCGGCAGCTGCACCACGATGCGATCCGCGCCCTGCTGCTGAATGACCGGCTCGGCGACGCCGAGCTCGTTGATGCGGTTGTGCAGGGTGGTGATGTTCTGCTTGACCGCAAATTCCTGGATGCGCTTCTCGGCCTGGGGCTTGAGCGTCGCCATCAGCTTGAGATCAGGGCCTTCCTGGGCGTCGACCAGCAGCAGATCGGGCTGGCTGTCCGCCAAGATAGCGCGCGCCTTGTCGCGTATGTCTGCCTCGCGGAAGCGGATCGCCACGCTCTGTCCTTCACGACTGATGCCGCCATGGCGGATGTTCTTGTCGCGCATCAGGCTGCGCAAATCGGCGCCGATCGAATCGAGGCGCTTGGTCAAGGCGCCCTTCATGTCCACCTGCAGCAGGAAATGCACGCCACCGCGAAGATCAAGGCCGAGGTACATCGGCAAGGCATGGATGCCGGTCAGCCAATTGGGAGAATTCGTCACCAGGTTCAGCGCAACGCTGTAGGTCGCGTCCGCCGCAACGGGATTCAGCGCCTTCTCGATGACGTCCTTCGCCTTGAGCTGGGTATCGGTGTCGGCCAGCCGCACGCGCACGCTGTTCAGGTCGAGCACGATCCCTTGCGGGACCACGGATGCCGCCTTGAGCGCGTCCGCCACCTGAGCCATGAGCCTGGCGTCAACCTTGTGCGTCGACTTGACGCTGGCCACCTGCACGGCCGGCGCTTCGCCGAAAAAGTTGGGCAGGGTATAGAGCAGTCCAAGCACCAGGGCGATCAACACCGTGGCGTTTTTCCAGAGGGGATAACGATTCATGGCATGGTGGCCGGCCTGCGTTTTCGCAGCCGGCCTTCAGAAAATTACAGGTTTTTCAGCGAGCCCTTGGGCAGTAGTGCACCCACGGCGCTTTTCTGCACGGTAATCACTACCGGGCCGTCCTTGGCTTCGGCCACTTCGAGGCTCAGGTAGTTTTCGCCCACCTTGGCAATACGGCCGGCGATTCCGCCCTGGGTGATCACTTCATCGCCCTTGGCCAGTTCACTAACCATTTTCTGTTGTTCCTTGGCCTTCTTCATCTGCGGCCGGATCATGACGAACCAAAGCACGATAAACATCAGCAGGATGGGCAACATGCCCATCAGGCCACCCATCGGATCGGCGGCGGCACCGGCCGCTTGCGCATAAGCATTTGAAATCAGCACTGTGAGTCTCCAGGAATGTCGGACATAAACCGGTTGATTATACCTGCTCGCCGGCCCGTCCCCGGTTAAAGCGGAGACAGAAAGCCGCAAAGTCGCCCTGCTCGATGGCGGCGCGCATTTCCGCCATCAACGTCTGGTAATAGAACAGGTTGTGGATGGTATTGAGCCGCGCCCCGAGAATCTCGCCAACACGATGCAGATGATGCAGGTAGGCACGGGTAAAATTGCGGCAGGTGTAGCAGGTGCAGCTTTCATCCAGCGGCCGGGTGTCGGTCTTGTACTGCGCATTCTTGATCTTGACATCGCCGTGCCGGGTAAACAGCCAGCCGTTACGGGCATTGCGCGTCGGCATCACGCAGTCGAACATGTCGATGCCCTGACCCACCGAGTACACCAGGTCTTCCGGCGTGCCGACTCCCATCAGATAGCGCGGCTTGTCATGCGGCAGGCGAGGGGCGGTATGGGCGAGGATGCGCGACATGTCCTCCTTGGGTTCGCCCACCGACAGGCCGCCGATGGCGAAGCCATCGAAACCGATGTCAACCAGCGCCGCCAACGACTCGTCGCGCAGGCTTTCATGCATGCCGCCCTGCACGATGCCGAACAGCGCATTCGAATTCTGCAGCCGGTCATGCTCGTCGCGCGAGCGCCGCGCCCAGCGCAGGCTGAGGCGCATCGATTGAGCCGCCGTGGCCAGGTCCGCCGGATAGGGTGTGCATTCGTCGAAGATCATCACCACGTCGGAATTGAGCACATGCTGGATGCGCATCGACTCTTCAGGCGTCAGAAACAAGCGGTCGCCATTGATCGGCGAGGCGAACTTCACGCCCTCCTCGCTGATCTTGCGCAAGTCGCCCAGCGAGAACACCTGGAAGCCCCCCGAGTCGGTCAGGATCGGCCCGTCCCAACCCATGAAACGATGCAGGCCGCCGTGAGCCGCGACCACCTCCAGGCCCGGCCGCAGCCAGAGATGAAAGGTGTTGCCGAGCACGATCGACGCGCCCATGCCGACCAGTTCGTCCGGCGCCATGGCTTTCACCGTGCCATAGGTGCCGACCGGCATGAACACCGGCGTTTCTGCGGTGCCGTGAGCCAGTTCCAGCCTTCCGCGGCGGGCCGCGCCGTCGGCGGCGAGCAGTTCAAAGTTCATTCCTGTGACCTTTTGTGCAGCAACATGGCATCGCCATAGCTGAAGAAACGATAGCGGGCGGCAATCGCATGACGATAGGCGGCGCGGATGTCTTCCAGGCCGCAGAACGCCGAAACCAGCATCAGCAGGGTGGACTTGGGAAGATGGAAATTGGTGATCAGCATGTCTGCCATGCGGAATTCGAAGCCCGGAGTGACGAACAGCGCCGTCTCGCCGGCGCCGACTTTCAGATCCCCTTCCAGCGCCGCCGATTCCAGTGTGCGCAGGGAAGTGGTGCCGATCGCCACGATGCGTCCGCCGCGCGCCTTGGCCGCCGCAATGGCATCGGCGGTAGCTTGCGGCACCACGTAGCGCTCGGTATGCATGCGATGCTCGGTCAGGTCGCTGGTCCGCACCGGCTGGAAGGTTCCGGCACCGACATGCAGCGTGACATAGGCGATGTCGACCCCCATTTCGCGCAAGTCCGCGAGCACGTCCTGATCGAAGTGCAGACCGGCAGTGGGCGCCGCCACCGAACCTTTTTCCCGGGCGTAAACCGTCTGGTAGCGCTCCTCGTCAGGGGCGTCGGCAGCACGCTCGATATAGGGCGGCAGCGGCAGACGTCCATGACGTTCGATCAGTTCCGCCGCGTCACCGGAAAACCGCAGGCGATAGAACTCTCCAGCGCGCCCCATGACCTCGACATCGAGCGCCTCTTCGAGCCGCAAGCGGCTTCCCGGCTGCGGCGACTTGCTCGCCCGCACCTGCGCCAGTACTTCGCTGTGGTCCAGCAGACGCTCGACCAGAACCTCGACCTGTCCCCCGCTCTCCTTGCGCCCCAGCAGACGGGCATGCAGGACGCGGCTGTCATTCATCACCAGCAGGTCGCCGGCACGCAGCCACTGCGACAAATCCGCAAAATGGCTATCCGTGCGGCGCTCGCCGTCGACTACCAGCAGCCGACTCGCTGAACGCCGCGCCAGGGGCGCCTGGGCAATCAGTTCGGGCGGCAGTTCGTAGTCGAAATCAGTGAGGGTCAAAGTCATCGGCAGGACAGGGAGGGGAGTGCAGCGGATTGAGTGCCGCTGGTCACGCAGCAGTCGGCCGCCTTGCCGGCGGCCGGCGCGAATGGTAGCAGAGTGATCAGCGCGATCCGCCGGTCTCAGCGGACCCGGAATCCGGCGCGGCGACGCTCAATTCGTCGCAGAAACGTCAGCATGCCGCTTGAACACCGACAGATCGATCAGGATCAACTGGCCGTCCCGCTCCTGGATCAGTCCCTGGGCCAGCAGATCGCGCATCACGCGGCTTACCATTTCTCGCGAAGCGCCGATCATCTTTGCGATGTCCTGTTTGGTGAGTTTGTGCGTCACCACCTTTTGTCCATCGACAGTCTCCGCCGCTTCCAGCAGCAGGCGCGCCACGCGGCCATATACGTCGAGCAGCGCAAGACTCTCGATGTTGCGATCGGCCAGGCGCAAGCGCTTGGTCAGATTGCGCATGATGAAGAGGGAAACGTCAGGATTTTCGACCAGGCACTGCTTGAAGTCCGCCTTGCCGATCACCACCACGTCGCTCGACTCGACCGCCAATACCGTCGCCGAACGCGGATGATCATCGAGCACCCCCATTTCGCCAAACAGTTCGCCCGGGCCGAGCATCGAGAGGATGACCTCGCGCCCTTCCTCGTCGCTGATCTGCACCTTCAACGCACCGGAAAGGACGAAGTAGATATTGTCGGTACGGTCACCGGCATGCAGCACAACCGTATGGCGCGGAATATGGCGCAACATGGCCACATGCGTCAGCGGCCTGAGGCATTCGTCGTCGAGCATCTCGAAGATCGGCAGCGCCCGCAGGATGGTCAACGAAACTCCAGGATTCGGCGAAATCAAAACATACCCTCCGTGAAGACTGAAAATGCACCCGGTCAAGCCCGGCAGCAGCTCCGGCGGCGCCAAACACAGCAGCCGCAGGCAAAGCGTACATGGGAGCCAAGTGTAATCCGGAATAGCGCCATTTTCCCTGCCGCACCTGAATGCAGGTAGTGTCCGGACTGTCTGGCAGGTGTTCTGGTGCCGGGGGGGGAAGTCGAATCCCCATGCCTTGCGGCGGCGGTGTTTGAGACCGCTACGTCTACCGATTCCGTCACCCCGGCCTGGGATGCCGCAGCAAGGAATACCTTCTGCGCGAGGCGCGCATTATCCGACAATCTTGACCGTCCCACAATCTCTGTCTCGATCATCCCGCCCCTCCCGGCCATCTGCACCCGCGGCAATTTGCGGCCGCCACCGACGCTCGACGGATTGCGCTGACAAGCCGCGCAAGAACGGCGGCGCCATTGCCTTGTGGTGAAACATTGCCGCTCTCATTGCGCCTATAATTGCCCGATGGTGCAGAGCAGCATTACCCACGACACGTCGAAACCCCGCCTCGCCGCGATCTCCGTGGCTGCCATGGGCGTGGTGTACGGTGATATCGGCACCAGTCCGCTGTACACCATGAAGGAAGTCTTCAACGGCCCGCACGCCGTGGCGGTAACCGCAGACAATCTGCTGGGTATTCTCTCGCTGATATTCTGGGCGCTGACCATTACGGTTACGCTCAAATATGTGATGTTCATCACCCGCGCCGACAACCGCGGCGAAGGCGGCATCATGGCGCTGACTTCATTGGCCTTGCGCACCCGCGGCGCGGGACCGGGCTTGTTGTCGCTGATGTCCATACTCGGCATATTCGGCGCAGGACTGTTCTATGGTGACGCCGTGATCACGCCCGCCATGTCGGTACTGTCCGCGGTAGAAGGGCTGGAAGTCGCCACACCGATGTTCAAGCCCTACATCGTACCCATCACCGTCGGCGTCCTCTGCGGTCTGTTCTTCTTCCAGCCGCGAGGCACGGCCAGCGTGGGCGCCTTGTTCGGACCCATCATGCTGTTCTGGTTCGGTACGCTTGGCGCGCTGGGTATCTGGAACATTCTCAAGCACCCCGGAGTAATTGCCGCCGTCAACCCCTGGTATGCGGTGCACTTCTTCCTGGAGAACCGCTCTCACGCCTATCTCGCGCTGGGCGCGGTCGTGCTGGCGATCACCGGAGGCGAGGCGCTGTATGCCGACATGGGTCATTTCGGCCGGCGGCCGATCAAGTGGGCCTGGCTGGTCTATGTCTTTCCCTGCCTCTACCTGAACTACCTCGGACAGGGCGCCTTGATTCTCGATCACCCGGCCGCGGTAAAGAATCCGTTCTTCATGCTGGTTCCCGACGAGTTGCTCTATCCCATGGTCGCCCTGGCGACGGCCGCCACTGTCATCGCATCGCAGGCAGTGATCTCGGGCGCGTTTTCCCTCACCAGCCAGGCCATGCAGTTGGGTTACTGCCCGCGGATCCAGGTCAGGTTCACCTCGGAGCGCGAAAAGGGCCAGATTTACGTTCCCAACATCAACTGGCTGTTGCTGCTGGCCGTGATCATCCTGGTGCTCGGCTTCAAGTCGTCGTCGAATCTGGCGTCGGCCTACGGCATCGCGGTCACCTTGACCATGATGATCGACACCCTGCTCGCCTTCGTCGTGGTGCGCGCGCTGTGGAACTGGAACTGGCTGCAGGCGGGCCTTTTCCTGGCACTGTTCATTGTGGTCGACTTCGCGTTCTTCTCCGCCAATCTGATCAAGGTGCTGGATGGCGGCTGGTTCCCATTGGCGGTCGGCCTCGGCATATTCACCCTGTTTGCAACCTGGAAGCGCGGCCGCGCCCTGCTCTACGAAAAGCTTCAGCAGGATTCCATCCCGCTTGACGCCTTCCTCTCCAGCCTTCAGTACGGCGGCCCGCATCGCGTAGCCGGCACCGGCATCTTCATGACCCAGCGCCCCGACGGTGTGCCGCGCGCGATGCTGCATAACATGCTGCACAACAAGGTACTGCATGAGCGGGTCATCCTGCTGAACGTCAACATGGAGGACATTCCGCATGTCGACGAGGCCGAGCGCATGCTGGTCGAGAAGCTCAGGGAAGGTTTCTACCGCGTCATCCTGAATTACGGCTTCAAGGATGATCCCAACATTCCGCAGGCGCTGGAACAGTGCGGAAGACATGACATGGCGCCAATCGAGATGATGGAAACCTCATTCTTCCTCGGCCGCGAGACCATCGTCCCCAACCGCGTGCCGGCCATGACCCTGTGGCGGCAAATACTGTTCATGTGGATGTTCCGCAATGCCGGTACGGCGACCGAGTTCTTCAAACTCCCGACCAATCGCGTGGTTGAACTCGGCACCCAGGTCGAGCTGTGATCCAACCCGGTTCCTGACCGGTCTTTTCAAGTTCGTCCGGCCCAAGCCGTGCGGAGTGAAGCCGTGGAAAACGAAGTTTCAGTGGAGGCTAACGTCGGCCGTATCGACGTTAAGCGCAGCGGCCGTAGCTAAATTCAGCCGCCCTGACGTTCCAGCCAGAAGATTGCCGCGACGAAAAGGAATACGACGAATTCGAGGACGCTGATCCAGATGATCATGCGCACGATGCGGCGTTGCCGCGGCGCCATGCCAGCCATAAACCCCTCGTGCCACCAGCGCCAGCCGGGCAGCCAGCCCCAGCGTTTGCGATCAAGCAGATGGCGGCGAATGGCGTTGACCCAGGGAATCAGGCTGCGATCCACTTCGGCGACACGCGGGTCCTGCGCATCCTCGATGGACGGGTAGTGCTCGGTAACGACGAGGCGGCAGCCCTGGCCATCGCCGCTTTCCACGGCCAGCGTCGTGGCGCGCTTGAGGCCGTCGGCGTAGCTGAGGACGATGTTGCGCGTTGCCCGCATCGTCTCGACGCGCACTGCCGTCTCGATGCGCTGTCCGGTCGTCTCGTTCTGCGCTACGAAGCGCATGCCGTCGGGCATGCGCTGCCAAGTCTCGATGTCGAGATGGGGATTGAGGCGCAACAGTCGCTCGATGTCCGAGGCGAACTCGAACATGGCGTCGGCATCGATCGGAACCTGAGTCTCGGCGCGGGCGAGATCCTCCCGCACGGGGTCCGTGCCGGCCGTTGCTGCCGGCTCGTCGCTCACGGATGCGGTGCGATCAGCAGCGGACACTTGAGTCCGCGCACTAGTTTTTCGAGTTCCATGCGCGAATTCAGGCCCTCCTCGCCCTTCTTTCGCGGCGAACCGATGACGACGAGATCGGCACCGATTTCGCCGGCAATGACGAGTACAGTCTCGGCCGGATTGCCGAAGCGCATCAAGGATTCGTAAACCAGTCCGCGTTCCTTGCAGCGTGACGCGACCGCGGCCAATTCGCGTTTCGCATCGTTCTCCAGCATGTTTTCGACGTAGTCGCCGAAAGCGTCGCGTGTCGATGCGTTATTGAGCCAGTCGTCGCCCTGCATGCCGGCCCAGAATTCGGGCACGACGAGGCAATGAACAAGAATGGTGGTGCCGGGCACGGCAACCTCATGGGCGAGTTCTTCGGCACGCCTGGCACCAGCCGTACCGTGGTGGCAGAGCAGCAGTTTAAGTGGTGTTTTCATATCCGGAAAATGAAAAGCCCCGCCCCGCTGGGCGGGACGGGACCAGTGTTACAGACGAGCAAGAGACTTACTTGCCGACGATCAGGACGATGCCGATGGCGATCAGCAACGCGAAGACGAGGGAGCCGATGTCTTCCCTGCGGTCGCTGACGAAGATCGACAGGCTGGTGCCGCGCGCGAATTTTTGTTCCGACATGATCTATCTCCTTAAATGAATTCTTTGACGAACAGCAGCACCACGATCAGCGAGCCGAGTGCCTTGGCTGTGCCCACCACGCCACCGATGATCAGCGGCGTGCCGCCGGCCTGCTTCAGCGCGGCCATGGTGATCTGCATGCCGAGGCCGATCAGGCCAAACGAGAACAGCCAGGCCAGCCAGTCGCGGAAGGCGCCGATCGTCTTCGAGCTGTGGTAGGCCGCCTTGCCCGCCTTGTCGATCGCGTTCGCGGTGACGGCATCGAGACCCTTCATCTTGCCGACGGCCTTGAGCAGCATTTCCTGCTCGCGGGTGGACATCTTCTTGTTGGCGATCAGGTCGGCCAGACCCTTGTAGGCGTCCTCCGGCGTGGCGTGGCGCTGTCCGATGTTGATGGCTTTCTCGGTGAAGTGATCCTGCAGTTGCTTGGCGCCGGCGGGCTCCTTCAGGCGCGCCAGCTCGCCTTCGATGGCTTTGGTCTCCTTGCCCTTGAGCAGCTTGTCTTCCTTGATTTGCTCGCTGCTGAAGTACTTGCCCTGATAGTGGCCGGACGGCGTGAAGGCGCCCATGGTCGAGAGCGCGAACATCAGGATGAAGCCGAGCACGAAAACCGGGAACTTGGCGACCAGCACCTTGCCGAGATCCACCTTCTCGGCGCCGACCTCGTGCTTGACGTACCAAGTGGCGAGCCAGAGCACGACGATGGGCAGGAACAGCACGCGGGTGATGTTGAATATCTCGGCAACCTTCAGCGTCTCGATGCCGTGGGGATCGAAGGCCAGCGCCGCACCGGCGACCTGCGCCGAGTTGAGGATGCCGGTACCGGCCCAGGCGCCGAACTGCACCGGGCCCATGCCGAGCATGTGGCCGACGGTCGGGAAGAGGAACATGCAGCCCACGCCCCAGACCAGGATGGTGCCGATGGTGTAGGCGATTTCCGCCGCCTTGGCATTGACCACCGGCGCAGCCGCCACCGCGGCCGAGACGCCGCAGACGCCCACGCCCGAGGCGAGTACCGCCGTCATCGAGTTGCCGGTGTTCATGCGCCGCCCCATGTACAGCACGACGCCGATCGAACCGAGCACGAAGACGCCGATCATCAGCACCGATATGGCGCCGAGCTGCGCCAGTTCGGTCGCGCTGTAGAGCGCGCCGAGCAGGATCACCCCGGTCTTGAGGAAGAAGCGCGCCGTGCGCACGCCGTTCGCCGCCCAGTCCGGGATCTTGAAGACGTTGACGATAACGATGCCGATGACGATGCCCAGCACCACGTAGTTCAGGTTGAAAATGCTGGCGAAGTTCCAGCCCAGCGTCGGTTGTGCCGCCTTGCCCCAGTTTGCGAACATCGGATCCAGGCCCCAGCGCACGAGGAAGGCGATGAGCAGGATGTAGGCCATGCCGGGAAAGATCGACAGGTAATAATCGAGATTGCCCTCCTTCGGCGTCCACACCATGATCAACAGGCCGAGCAAGGTGGCGACGCCGCCGAAGATGTAGCACATCTTGCTCTGGAAGGCCTTGGCCTCGTCAAACTTCGAATGCGGCATCTTCATCTCGGGCGCCGGCTTGCTTTCCGCGGCCGCCATCTCGCTGGCAACGCGGAATTCGGCGTCGAACTTCTCCTTGACCTTCATGTGGTCGGAGTAAGCGCTCTGTTGAAAATACTGCTGCACGCCATCAATGTTGCCGCTGGCGTTGAGCCAGCCCCACAACAGCATCACCAGACCGATGATGAATAGCGCGGGCGATTTTTTTGTATAGACCATTACTGTTCCTCCGTATGCCGCGTGCGAAAAAGCTATCCCACCAGGGGATACCGTCCGCGGCAGGCGCCGCGGACATAACACCAGGCGCGCGATGGGCGCCCCTGACGTCTAGGAAATGAAAGCACGGAATTTAGTCCGTCGGCAGCTTGCGGGCCTTCCAGTCAGGAAAGCCGTTGCGGTACCAATGCACATTCTTGTAGCCTGCCTTGGCCATCATGACGGCTGCCTTGTAGGATTTCCAGCAGGTGCCGGAATTGCAGAACACGACGTAGTCCTTGTTCTTGTCGGCGATCTTGCCCATGTCGTATTTGTCCTGGGCCGCATCGAAGTTCGCATCCTTCGCGCTCTTCTCCGGATCATAGGGCACCGAAATGGCGCCCTTGATGGTGGCGTCGGAAAACTCGTTGGCCTTGCGGGTGTCGATCAGCACGGCTCCCTTGGCTTGCAGGTCCTGCACCGCCTTGGCCTCGACCAGCTTGACGCCGGCAGGTGCCGTGGTCGGTGTTTCCTGGGCGAGCGCGCTGCCGCTGGCAACCAGCCAAAGGGAGCTGACGAGCGTGATGAATATCTGCTTGATGGTGTGCATGATTCTCCTCCTCCGTGAATGCGATCCGCGGCGAACGCCGCGGCAAAGTGAAAGCATCTGCAAACGCTCCTGACTATTTGCTGTCGTTTGGCGTCACGCGTTATCAAACTACGGAACGATGAATCCTCAATCAAATGTTTTGATTTATGGATTAAAAGTTTATGTGTCCATGCCGGCGGTATGCGAGGCGCGAACTACAGTCACGGTGCATGGTGCCTCGGCCGCCATTCGCGAGGACACGCTGCCGAGAAGTCGCCGCAGGCCCGAACTGCCTCGCGCGCCGATGATGATGTGGTCGACGTGGCTGGCACGGGCGTATTCGATCAAGCGAGTTGGTACGTCGCTGCCTTCGAGCACGTGAAAGCGCAGCCGCTCCTGCGGCAGGCCGAGAGGCTGCGCCCAGTGGTGAAGCTCCACCAGCCGCTGCATGTGCATCCCGCGCATGATCTCGGCGCCCTCGTCCTGTTCGGTGAGTACAGACGGCTCCACCACGCTGACGAAACTCACGCGCCAATGCAGTTCGTCAGCGATGGTCCGTCGCACCGCCTCGCGCATCGCATGGACCAGCGTCTCACTGCGGCAAGCGGTGTCCAGTGCGACAAGAACGTGCGGCGCGAGAGCAAGGTGCGCGGTCGGCGCCTTGCTCGCGGGCGGCGAGGCGGTCAGCGTCGCCAGCCAGCGCTTCATGACTGTCATCGGTCCCGAACGCCTTGTGCGTCGCCCGCGCCCGGTCAGCGCGACCTGCTCCGGATGCCTCAAATCATGCGCCAGCAGTGCCGCCGTAGCGTAGCGGTCTTCCGCGCGCACTTCGAGGCAATGCAGGATGATTTCCTGCAGCCACTCCGGCAGATCGTGGATGATGCGGCGCGGCGGCAGCGGGTCGAAGTAGAGACGACGACGCAGGCCGCCCATGCCGGTCGGTTCGCCGAAGGGCAGCCGGCCGGTCGCCAGAAGGTAAAGGATCACCCCGAGCGCAAAGACATCGCTGCGCGGATCGCCGCGCACGCCGGCAATCTGCTCCGGCGAGATATAGGCGGGTGTGCCCAGCGGCCGGTCGGATTCCGCTTCGACGAGATCGGGCAAATGGGCGTGAAAGGCCAGCCCGAAGTCGATGAGCGCGGCCTGTCCTCCTTCGCGCAATATCACATGCGATGGCTTGAGGTCGTGGTGCACCACTTGCTGGCGATGCAAATCATGAACCGCCGATGCCAGCGCTGCACCGAGGCGAGTCACCTCCTCAACCGGCAGCGGCGCCCTGCTGGCAAATTCGGCCAGCGACGTGCCGACAAGGCGTTCCATGACCAGATACGGGCCGAAATCGCCCTCGCCACTGGCGAACAGCCGCGGTACGTGAGGTCCGGCAATCCTTCCGAGAATCATCTGCTCGACATCGAAGCCCGCATAGCAGGCCGGATGGCTGCCGAATCCCAGTTGCGGCACCTTCAGCAGGCAAGGTTCCGCACCGGTTGGCGGCGCGACGCGGTAGAGTACGGCCATGCCGCCCTCGCGCAACTTCTCCTGCACGCGGTAACCGGCAATCTCCGTGTCCGGCTTGAGATGCTCGGCGCTTTCCATTCATTCCCCTTTTTTCAGTCGCCACGCCAGCCGCTCGGGCAGGCCAGCCTCGATGATCTTGCGCGCCGCCGTCATGTGGTCGTAGGGCACGCGAAAGAAAGTCAGCAGGCGCTTTTCTTCATCGTAAAGTACATACCCCGCCGCGTTGTTCCCATCGCGCGGCTGGCCGACCGCCCCGGCGATTGCCAGCCAGCGCCGGCGGCCGCCCAGGGGGATCGGCACGCCTGGTACCGGCTGGAATGCACGCACGCTGCTGCCGGCCGAGAAGAAGAGTGACTGGTGGTGTACATGCCCGGCGAATGTCACTGACGCCTGCGCGGCATCCATGCAGCGTCCGGCCTGCAAGGCGCTGCTGATGTAATCCCATTTTTCGGGCGCGTCGGCGCTGGCATGAACGAAGAAGAGATCGTCGCGACGGACGGTGAACGGCAGGGAAGCGAGAAAGTCGCGCGCGCCCGGACTCAGCTGCTTGCGTGTCCAGTACGTCGCCTCGCGCGCCACGAAATTCATGTTCTCGCACAAACCGCCCAGTGCCGCTTCGTCGTGGTTGCCCCTGACCAGCAGCGCCCCTCTGCCGGCATGGTCCGCCAGAAGGTCGAGGCAGGCCACCGGGTCGGCGCCATAGCCCACCAGGTCGCCAAGAAAGACATGCATGCCGGCGCCCTCTTGCCGGGCATGAGCCAGGCAGGCCTGCAAGGCTTCGAGATTGCCGTGGATGTCCGATAGAACCGCAATCTTCATTAACGAGGAGTTGTCTGGTTTGTCCGTGAAGTAGCATTAAATGTTAACCCGCATTGAATCAGGTCCCCTGATTTCCTCATTACATCCGATGATTTGCCAATCGGGAGAAAGGCAGAAATAATGCACAATCTTAGTCTGAAACTTTTAGACTTAAGCAATAGCTACGCGACCAGAGGAGAAAGTTACCCAATGAACACAACCCGCAGAACGGTACTCAAGAGCGCCACCGCCAGTGGTGTGCTGGCCGGCCTGATCGCCGCCGGTGCCTTGCGCCCGACGCAAGTACTGGCAGCCGAGTGGAACAAGGCCGCCTTCGAAGCTCACGACACGGTCGGCGCGCTCAAGGGAATTGGCGCCGGAGCGCCAGCCGACAGCAAGGACCTGATCCTCAAGGTTCCGGACATCGCCGAAAACGGAGCCGTGGTACCGGTGGACGTCATCAGCAATATTCCCAACACCACCTCGATTTCGATTCTGGTCGAGAAGAATCCGTCTCCCCTTTCCGCCTCCTTCGATTTTGCCAACGGCGCCCTGCCCGAGGTTTCGGCACGCCTCAAGATGGGCCAGACATCCTTGGTCAAGGCGGTCGCCAAAGCCGACGGCAAATTCTATACGGCGCAAAAGGAAGTCAAAGTCACCGTCGGCGGCTGCGGCGGCTGATACAACCCACGAGACAAGAAGGAACACACCATGGCAGATCCGATGAAGATTCGCGCCCAATTGAAAGGCGATGTCACAGAGATTCGCGTCCTGATGGGCCACGCGATGGAAACCGGCCAGCGCAAGGACGCCGCTGGCAAAACCATCCCTCCTCTTTTCATCCAGTCGATGACGGTCGAGGTCGGCGGCAAGAAAGTGGTCGATGGGCAGATCGGGACCTCCGTGTCGCGCAACCCGGTGTTTGGTTTCAAGATGAAGGGTGCGAAGGTTGGCGACAAGGTCGTCGTCAGCTGGGTAGACAACAAGGGAGACAAGAGGACTGACGAAGCCGCCGTTGCCTGACCCTATCCGTTACCCGCAATAGCCGGCGGTCAAGACCGGCAGCAAGGACCCTGGAGGAGAGATCATGAAATACAGCATCGCAGTTGTGGCAATGCTTGCCCTTGCCGTTCACCCGGCAAGCGCCCAGAACAAGGGCACCGCCGCCAAGAAAGTCGCCAAGCCGCCGGCCGCAGCGCCAGTCGAGGAAAAAGACGCGGCCACGCTCGAGTTCGAAAAGTTCCGCGCCATGATGGAGGAAACCAACCCGGCCGAGTTGTTCGAGGCTCAGGGCGAGGAATTCTGGAAGAACAAGCGCGGTCACAATAATGTCTCGCTTGCGGAGAGTTGCGACCTCGGCCTCGGCGTCGGCGTGGTGAAGGGTGCCTATGTGCAGATGCCGCGTTACTTTGCCGATGCCGGAAAGGTAATGGATGTCGAGCGCCGCATCGTCTGGTGCATGATCAACAAGCAGGGCTTCAACGAAGCCGACCTGATGAAGCGGCCCTTCGCCTCCGACAGCCACACGCCCGAGGCGACCTCGCTGGTGACCTACGTCGCCGGACAATCGCGCGACATGAAATTTGCCGTCCCGCTCAAGGATCCGCACGTCAAGGATGTCTATGAGATCGGCAAGGAAGTCGTCAACTATCGCGCCGGCCCGTATGACTTCTCCTGCAACACCTGCCACGGCACCGACGGCAAGCGCATCCGCATGCAGAACCTGCCGAACATCAGCACGCACAGGGGCGCGACATCCGCGGTGATGGGCTGGCCAGGCTACCGCATGACCGGCGGCGTGATGCTGACCCAGCAGTGGCGCATGGGCGACTGTTTCCGCCAGCAGCGTTTCCCGCAGCCGAAGTACCTATCGGACACCGTCACCAGTCTGCTGACCTACATGACGGCCAACGCCAACGGCGCGACCTACAAGGGTCCGGGCATCAAGCGCTAACAGGGGGAAAACATGAACATTACCGCACGCATCTCGATTCTCGCGACGGCCCTCCTTGCCGCCATCCCTGCTGCTTTCGCCGACGGTGACCACCGCGCCAAGGCCATCGCCATGATGAAGCAGGATTTCGTCACCAAGGGCCAGGCCACGGCCGACCGCATTTCCGAAGACGGCCTCCAGGCCATCTGCAATCGCACCGGCAACAAACCGCCCGAAACCATCGCCAAGCAGTTGGAGGCGGATCAGATGGCCGGCGTGAAGTATCCCGCCGACGGCAAACTGCTGGGCGACTGGAAGTCCGGCGAGAAGATCGCCCAGTCCGGCCGCGGCTTCACCTGGTCCGACGAGCCCGGCCTGCCGGTCGGCGGCAACTGCTACAACTGCCACCAGATCGCGCCCAAGGAAACCTCCTTCGGCACTGTCGGTCCCACCCTGTTCCAGTTCGGCAAGCTGCGCGGCAACACGGCGGACATCCAGAAGTACGTCTACAGCAAGATCTACAACTCCAAGTCCTACAACCTCTGTTCCGAGATGCCGCGCTTCGGCCACATAGGCGCCCTCAGGGAACAGCAGATCAAGGACCTGGTGGCGCTATTGCTCGACCCTGAGTCTCCCGTCAATAAATAGCACGACGCCACGCCATGCCCGGGCCTGGCCGATGTAGTTCGGTTGGGCCTTTTTCTTTGCTCCTCCTTGCTCCCGGAGATTGACCGATGTCCTCGATGAACCGCCGCGAATTTCTGCAAATGCTCGCCGCCGCCTCGGTGGCAGGCGCTGCGCTCGATGCCCGCCCGCTGCTCGCTGCCGGAAATACCGACGCGCTTTATGACGTGCCGAAGTTCGGCAACGTGCATTTCATGCACTTCACCGACTGCCACGCGCAACTGCGGCCAATCTGGTTCCGCGAGCCGAATGTCAATCTCGGCGTAGCCGGGGCGTTTGGCAAAGCACCGCATCTGGTCGGCGAGCAGCTGCTCAGAGCCTTCGGCATCAAGCCCGGCACGCGCGAGGCTCACGCCTTCACCTATCTCGATTTCGCCCAGGCGGCCAAGACCTACGGCAAGGTTGGCGGCTTCGCCCATCTGGCGACGCTGGTCAAGCGCTTGCGCGCCGAGCGTCCGAACGCACTGCTGCTTGACGGCGGCGATACCTGGCAAGGTTCCGCCACCGCCTTGTGGACCAATGGCCAGGACATGGTCGATGCCTGCAAGCTGCTCGGCGTGAACATGATGTCGTCCCACTGGGAGTTCACCCTGGGCGACAAGCGCGTGCAGGAAATCGTCGAGAAGGACTTGAAGGGCAAGATCGAGTTTCTCGCCCAGAACGTGAAGACCACCGACTTCGGCGATCCGGTCTTCGCGCCCTACGCGATGCGCGAGATGAATGGCGTGCAGGTCGCGGTGATCGGCCAGGCCTTTCCCTACACACCCATCGCCAACCCGCGCTACATGATGCCCGACTGGACCTTCGGCATCCAGGACGAGAACATGCAGAAGATGGTCGACGAGGTGCGCGCCAAGGGTGCGAAAGTCGTCGTCGTCCTCTCGCACAACGGCATGGATGTCGACCTCAAGATGGCCAGCCGCGTCACCGGCATCGACGCCATCATGGGTGGTCACACGCATGACGGCGTGCCGCAACCCGTCACGATCAAGAATGCCGGCGGCCAGACACTGGTCACCAACGCCGGATCCAACGGCAAGTTCCTCGCCGTACTCGACTTCGATGTGCGCGGCGGGAAGGTTCAGGATTTCCGCTACAAGCTGCTGCCGATCTTCTCCAATCTGCTACCGGCCGACGCCGAGATGGTCGCCTACATCGACAAGGTACGTGCCCCCTACAAGGAAAAGCTGGATGAAAAACTCGCCGTCTCGGAAGGCCTGCTGTACCGGCGCGGCAACTTCAACGGCAGCTGGGATCAGCTGATTCTCGACGCCATCATGGAGGTGCAGGGCGCCGACATCGGCTTCTCGCCCGGCTTCCGCTGGGGCACGACGATCCTGCCCGGCCAGGCCATTACCTTCGAGCACCTGATGGACCAGACCGCGATCACTTACCCCTACGCAACGCTCAACGAGATGAGCGGCGAGCAGATCAAGACCATTCTCGAGGATGTTTGCGACAACTCGTTCAACCCCGATCCCTACTACCAGCAGGGCGGCGACATGGTGCGCGTTGGCGGGCTGCAATATGCCTGCGCACCGGACGCAAAGATGGGCAGCCGCATCACCGAGATGCGCCTGAAAGGCAAGGCACTCGAGGCCGACAAGAAATACAAGGTCGCCGGCTGGGCACCAGTGGCCGAGGGAGCGAAGGGCGAGCCGGTGTGGGATGTGGTGGCGCGCTACCTGCGCGACAAGAAGACCATCACGCCGCGCAAGCTCAACCAGCCCAGGCTGATTGGCACGAAGGGCAATCCGGGCATCGCGTAACACCCGGTTACAAGCCCCATGGGAAGGATCGTCTAGAATTGCTCCCATGAAAACGTCCTCCCGCCTCGGGCTGATCGCCCTCGTCATCCTCGTTCTTGCAGGCGCAGGCTATGGCGCTTGGCGCTACCTCGGCGGTACCAGCGATACGCCCCAGTTCAAACTGGCCAAACTGGAGTCGGGCCCGCTGACGGCCACCGTGGCATCCAGCGGCACATTGACTCCGGTTGTATCCGTGTCGGTGGGTTCGCAAGTATCGGGCCAGATCAAGGAACTCTACGCGGACTTCAACAGCCCGGTGAAAGCCGACCAGTTGATTGCGCGCATCGACCCCGAAACATTCCAGTTGCGAGTGCGCCAGGCCGAAGCCGACCTCGAATCGACGCGCGCCTCGGTCGCAGTGCAGAAGGCTGAAGTCGCCCGCGTCACAGCGACCCTGATGGACGCTCAACGCGACTTCGAACGCAAGAAAATGCTGGTCGAGAAGAACTTCATTTCCGCGGCCGATCGCGACAAGTCACAGGCGGTCTATGACGTCGCCAAGGCCGCGCTCGACGTCGCGCTGGCCCAGGCCAACAACAGCAGCGCCGTGGTGAAGCAGCGCGAATCGCAACTGGCGCAGGCGCGCGTCGACCTCGAGCGTACGGCGATCCGTTCGCCGGTGGACGGCGTCGTCGTCAAGCGCAGCGTCGATACCGGCCAAACCGTGGCAGCCAGCCTGCAGGCGCCGGAACTATTCATCATCGCCAAGAACCTGACCGACATGCAGGTCGAGACCTCGATCGATGAAGCCGATGTCGGCCGCATCGCGGTGGGACAGAAAGCCACCTTCACGGTCGACGCGTTTCCCGGCAAATCGTTCTCCGGCCAGGTGACGCAGATCCGCAAGGCAGCGACCGTCGTCTCCAATGTCGTGACCTATATCGTGATTGTTTCCGCCGCGAATCCCGATCTCACCCTGCTGCCCGGAATGACCGCCAACGTGCGGGTGGTGACGGCGCAAAAGGACAAGGCCCTCAAGGTGCCGAACGCTGCATTGCGTTTCCGCCCGGCGGGTGCCGCCGAGGAGAAGAAGCCGGTCGCCGCCGTTGCCGGCGCGCAAAGCGCCATTCCCGGCATGCAGAGCACGCCAGCGCCGACTCCTGGCGGAGGCAGCGCGGGTGGCGGCGCGGGTGGTGGTGGTTTGGGCCAGTTGCGCGAGCGCCTGGTCGCCGAACTCAAGCTCGATACCGATCAGCAGGGAAAGCTCGAAGCCATCTTCTCCGGCATGCGCGAGAAATTCATGGCCGCCCGCGATCTGCCCGAGGCCGAAAAAACCAAGGCCCAGGAACGCAATCGCGCCGAGATTCGCGAAAAGGTGTCGGCCATGCTGACCCCCGACCAGAAGAAACGCTACGACGAAATGGCTGCCGAATCGCAGGCCGCCCGCGCCGGAGGAAGCGGAGGCGGCAGCGGACGTATCTGGATGCTGGACGAGGAAGGCAAACCCAAGGCGGTGACCGTGCGACTCGGCCTGTCCGATGGCAGCATGACCGAGATCGTTTCCGGCGAGGTCAAGGAAGGCAGCGAGGTCATTGTCGGCCTGCAGTCGCCAGCGACGGCCAAGGCGACCACCGGCGCTCCCGGTCCGCGTCTGTTCTGATTCTGGCGCCGCCAGCCATGTCGGGAACCCTGATCCGGGTCGAGGAACTCGCCAAGGAGTACCGCATGGGCAACAATGTGGTGCCGGCCCTGTGCGGCGTCAGCCTTGAAATCGCGGCGGGCGAATTTGTCGCCGTCATGGGCCCGTCCGGTTCCGGCAAATCCACCTTCATGAATCTGCTGGGATGTCTCGACCACCCAAGCGGCGGTCGTTACTGGCTGGACGGGCAGGAAGTCTCGCAACTCTCCGGCGATGAACTGGCACGCGTGCGCAATCGCAAGCTCGGTTTTGTCTTCCAGCACTTCAATCTTCTCGCGCGTACCTCGGCGCTGGACAATGTCGCCCTCCCCCTGCTCTACAGCGAGATGCCACCGAACGAGCGGACGCAGCATGCCAAGCAGCGCCTCGCCCAGGTCGGTCTGGCGGAACGCATGGATCACCACCCGGCACAACTCTCGGGTGGCCAGCAGCAGCGAGTCGCCATCGCCCGCGCCCTGGTGAATGATCCCCGGCTGGTGCTGGCCGACGAACCGACAGGCGCCCTCGACTCGCGCACCAGTGTCGAGATCATGGCCCTGCTGCAACAGCTCAATCGCGAAGGCATCACCATCGTCGTGGTGACCCACGAGCACGATATTGCTCATTTCGCCGGACGCATCATCAGCTTTCGCGACGGCAAGATCATCGAAGACAAACCCAACGTCGCCAACGACGCGGCGGCGCAGCTGACATGAACTTCGTCGCAACGCTTCGCATCGCCCTGCTCGCCCTGCGCGTGAACAAGATGCGCTCGGCGCTGACCATGCTCGGCATCATCATCGGCGTCGCGGCGGTGATCATCATGATCGCCGTGGGCGGAGGCGCCCAGGCGCGGGTCGAGGAGCAGATCCGCAGCCTCGGCTCGAACATCATCATCGTGCTCTCCGGCTCCGTCACCTCCGGAGGCGCCCGCGGCGGTACCGGTTCGCAGCCGACCATCAGCGAGGATGACGGCTACGCCATCGGCCGCGAGATAGAGGAAATCCAGGCCGCGGCGCCCACCCTGCGCGGTAGCGGCCAAGTGGTAGCAGGCAACGCCAACTGGTCAACGGTTTTTTACGGCATCACCCCGGACTACCTCGAAGTCCGCGAATGGGCCATCATCGAGGGTCGCGGCTTCGAGCAGGCAGAAATGAGCGGCGCCGGCAAGGTAGTTCTGATCGGCCAGACTGTGGCGAAAAACCTGTTCGGCGACGCCAGCCCGTTGGATCAGGTGATCCGCGTGCGCAAGGTGCCGCTCACGGTGATCGGCGTGCTGGAGCGCAAAGGCCAGAGCATGACCGGTCAGGATCAGGACGACATCCTGCTGATGCCGATCGGCACGGCCCGCAAGCGCGTGCTGGGTTCGGCGCTGGCGAAATCGCGCAGCGTCGGCTCGATCATGGTCAAGGTGAATCAGGGCGCCGACATGGCCAGCGCCGACGCGCGCATGCGCGAACTGCTGCGCCAGCGCCATCGCCTGCAACCGGGACAGGACGACGATTTTTTCGTGCGCAACCTGTCGGAGATCCTTCAGGCGCAGGAGGCTTCGTCCAAGGTCATGGCGCTGCTGCTCGCGGCTGTGGCATCGGTATCGCTTCTGGTGGGCGGCATCGGCATCATGAACATCATGCTGGTCTCGGTCACCGAGCGAACGCGGGAGATCGGCCTGCGCATGGCCGTCGGCGCCCGTGCCAGAGACATCCTCACCCAGTTCCTGGTCGAGGCGGTCACCCTGTCCCTGATCGGCGGCGCGATCGGAATCCTGCTCGGAATTGGCGGCTCGATGCTGATCGCCGAACTGGCGGGCTGGCGAACCCAGCTCTCCGTCAGCTCGATCGTACTTGCAGCAGGCTTTGCCGGTGCGATTGGCATATTTTTTGGATACTACCCGGCAAAGAAAGCCTCGCGCCTGCTGCCCATCGAAGCGCTGCGCTACGAATAGAACAGCCGCTACCGCAATCTCGCAGTCGCTGCACGCGGATCGTGGATAATGAAACCTTTCCATCGCGGAAATGGCCATGGCTGAAGAAGTCGAACTCAAGCTCGCGCTCGCGGCAGGCCATCAATCACGTTTCCTGCGCCATCCGCTGCTGAAGCAGGCGGTCCTGCGTCATGTCGAGAATCTCGACAACATCTATTACGACACGGCCGATCTTTCCCTGCGCCGCCGCGGCATCGCCCTGCGTCTGCGCCGCAAGGGGCACGACTGGCTGCAAACCGTCAAGCTCGCGGGCAGTTCGACCGCCGGCCTGAGCAGCCGGCCCGAGTGGGAAACACCCTATACCGGAAACTTCGATTTCGCAGGCGTTGACGTAGAGTCGGTGCGCGACTGGCTGCAGCGGCCGAAGCTGCTGAACCGCATCATCCCCATCTGCGAAACGCGCTTTCGCCGCATCACCTGGAAAATGCCTGCGGCACACGGCGCCGTCATGCTGACCCTCGATCGGGGCTGGATCATCGCCAATGGTCGCCGGGAAGCGCTCTCCGAGGTGGAACTGGAACTTGCCGGCGCCCCCGTGCATGCCATTTTCAAGCTGGCCACTCAGCTCGCCGAGCGTGTGGCCCTGACGCCATCGGTATTGTCCAAGGCCGAGCGCGGCTATCGCCTCCACATCGGCGCTCCGCCGGTGCCGTTCAAGGCCGAAGCCGTGACACTGTCCGCGGCCATGCCGCCCTTCGAAGCCTTCCTCCGCATTGCTCTGTCCTGCCTCGAACACCTGCAGCAGAATCATGCCGGTGCGCTCTCGAGTGACGACCCGGAATACATCCACCAGATGCGCGTCGCCACGCGCCGGCTGCGTGCGGCCATGCGGCTTTTCGCTCCCGCACTGCCGGAACATCTTGCCGAGTCCCTGCGCGCGCCGCTGTCGGCGCTGACCAAGGAACTGGGCCGCGCACGCGACCTCGATGTACTGCTCACCGAAATCGCCAACCCCGTGCTGTCTGCCCTGCCCAACGAGCCGCGGCTGCTTGCGCTGGCCAGCGACATCACTAACCGCCGCTACACGGCACACGCGCAGGCAGTCGCCTTGCTCGCCGCGCCGGACTATGGCCGCATGCTGCTGACCGCGCTCGAATCGCTGCACGCCATGCCGGCGACCGCGGCGCCGATGATCGAACTGCTGAGCTTCGCCGCCGAACGCCTGAAGCGCCTGCGCAAAAAATTGCGGCGACTGGCCGTGGCAGCCGATATCGAGGATCCTGCATCGCTGCACGCCCTGCGCATCGGCGTCAAAAGACTGCGCTATGCGCTGGAGTTCTTTTCTCCCCTGACCCCCGAGCGCGCCTCGCGCCCGGTGCTGAAGCAGCTCACCGCAGTGCAGGACACGCTGGGCCAGCTCAATGACCTGACCAATGCTGGCGCGCTGCTGATGGACTGCGCCGGAGACGACCCGCGGTTGCGCGAGGCAGTAACCCTGATCGGCGGCTGGCATGGCCCCCATTACGCGAGCCTGCTGGCCGGCATATCGGGCGAGCTGCCCCGCCTGGCCCGCCTGCGCCTGCCGAAACTTCACCGACACACCGAGTAATACGCGCGTAACACCCGTGATTCAGCCTTGGCGGCCACCCATGGAGACACAAGAATGGAATTGATACTCTGGCGTCACGCCGAAGCCGAAGAAAGCGACGGCACCATCCCCGACCAGAAGCGGCGCTTGACCGCCCGCGGAGAAAAGCAGGCCAGACAGGTCGCGCGCTGGCTGCACCAGCACATGCCGCGCAAGCGCAAGGTCATGGTCAGCGCTGCCGAACGCACCCAGCAAACTGCGCACGCGCTGGATCTGCCCTACGAGATAGAGCCCAGGCTTGGCCTCGGCGCCTCGGCGACGGAGGTGCTGAAAGTCGCAGGCTGGCCCGACCAGGCCGGAGCGGTGCTGATCATCGGGCACCAGCCGACCCTGGGTCGCGTCGCCGCATTGCTGCTCGGCGGCGAGGAGGCCGACTGGACGATCAAGAAAGGCGGCGTCTGGTGGTTCTCCAACCGCGTGCGCAACGATGAATCAAGGACGGTGCTGCGCGCGGTCGTGAACCCCGACTTCGTCTGAACCTACCCCCGGCATCCAATGCCAATTTCATCACAGTTGCGGAAACAGCCCGCTTTTGATACTTTAGGCGTCGATATTTTCATTCTGCTCCACCAACCCGAGCCTCGCCTACATGTCGAAAAAATCCGCCCCTGCCGCGTCCGACACCGAAACGCGTGCCACATCCGAGCACGCGCCCGACCTGCGGCTTTGGCTGCGCATGCTGGCCTGTACCAATCTGATCGAAAACCACGTCCGCTCGCGCTTGCGTGCCGAGTTCGACATCACGCTGCCGCGCTTCGATCTGATGTCCCAGCTTGAACGCTCGCCGCAAGGCCTCAAGATGGGCGAGCTGTCGAAACGCATGATGGTCACCGGCGGCAATGTCACCGGGATCACCGATCAGCTGGTCGGCGAGGGTCTGGTCGTCCGCGAAGACAGCCCCAAGGACCGTCGCGCCTATTTGGTGAAGCTTACGCCGGAGGGCCGTCGCAGCTTCCGCAAGATGGCCGATTCGCATGAAAAATGGATACTCGAGCTGTTCAGCGGGATGGACGAAGGCCAGCGCGGCCAGCTCTACGGACTGCTCGCCGCGCTCAAATCCAGCGCTTCCCGGGTGGCCGGAAAGAAGTAGGCGGAATCGGGATCGCGGCGCCGGACTGCAACAGTGCAGATGCCATGCCGCGATCCCCTGCAACACTGACACCCCCTGCCGCGCAGGCGCTCACCGGGCAGGACTGGGGGACGCCGCAACAACTCGACCGGCAGTACAACGCCCGCGCCGCAATTCCGGACCATCCGGAAATCTTCGCGCGGTGGCGCGCAAACTCGAACGCCGCCCGCAATGAGCTGCGCTACGAGCCGGACTACTATTACGGGCCGTCGCCCGCTGAATCCCTCGACCTCTATCCGGCCGGGAGGCGCAATGCGCCACTGCTGGTTTTCATCCACGGCGGCTATTGGCGCTCCCTCGACAAGCAGGACTTTTCCTTCCTCGCTCCGGCCTTCGTCAGGGCAGGTGTCGCGGTCGCCATGCCGAACTACGGACTGGCGCCCACGACATCGATCGCGGACATGGTGCGCCAGATGCTGCGCGCACTGGCGTGGCTGTACCGAAATTCACCGTCCCTTGAGATCGATGTGCGGCGCATCGTGGTCGCGGGACATTCTGCCGGCGCGCATCTGGCCGCGATGATGCTGGCGGCCGACTGGCCGCTCTGGGCGCACGACCTTCCCGGGGACCTGCTATGCGGCGCCGTCTGCATTTCCGGAATCTACGACTTGCGCCCGCTGGCGCGCACGCCCTTCCTGCAGGACGACCTCCGGCTCGATGACGAGACGGCGCAGATCGTCAGTCCCGTCGGCTACCGGCCAAAACTCGCAACACCCCTGATCACGGCCGTCGGCAGCGAGGAAAGCACCGAGTTTCAACGCCAGAACCGACTGATCCGCGAGGCCTGGCCGCACTGCTTCCGCCGCGACCTGCCGCTGCCCGGCCGTCATCACTTGGCAAGCGTCGAGGCGCTGGGCGACCCGCGTCATCCCTTGTTCCACGCCACACTGAATCTGCTGGGACAGGCGCCCTGACACCGGCGAAGCTCCCCACAGCAGCGGCAAACCCGCGCTGCGACACGCTCCAGCGTGGGTATCGCCGCCTGTAATACAATACGCAGCATGTGCGCCCTGCCGGTTGGCGCCCGATTCGGCATTTCGCCGCATTTCCCTCAAGCGCTTCGCCGCCTGAACCGGTTCCCCGCGAGGGGCAGGCCGATTCAGGAGTTCATTTGAACGCGACCACACAGAGCACGACCCCTTCCGCCGCCAACGACCAGGACGACAGCACAGCCGCCGTCCCGCCAGCGCCCAGCGTCCCTGCGGGAACTTTCGACCAACTCGGGCTGCTGCCCGAACTGCTGCGCGCCATCAAGGACGCCGGCTACACGACACCCACGCCGATCCAGGTACAGGCTATCCCGATCATCATGGCCGGCAAGGATGTCATGGGCGGCGCCCAGACCGGTACCGGCAAGACCGCCGGCTTCACCCTGCCCCTGCTGCAACGCCTGGCCCGCCATGCCAGCAGTTCGCCCTCACCGGCCCGCCATCCCGTCCGTGCGCTGATCCTGGCGCCGACGCGCGAACTGGCAATGCAGGTGCATCAGAGCGTGGTCACCTACAGCAAGCACTTGCCGCTGCGTTCCGTCTGCATCTACGGCGGTGTCGATATCCGGCCGCAGATCGCCGAACTGCGCGAAGGCCGCGAGATCGTGGTCGCCACGCCGGGCCGGCTGCTCGATCACGTGCAGCAGAAGAGCGTCAGCTTCAATTTCGTCGAGGTGCTGGTGCTCGATGAAGCCGACCGCATGCTGGACATGGGCTTCATTCCCGACATCAAGCGCATCCTCGCCATGCTGCCCAAGGAGAGGCAGAGCCTGCTGTTCTCGGCGACGTTCTCCAACGAGATCAAGAATCTCGCCGACAGCATGCTCAAGGCGCCGCAGCTGATCGAGGTGGCGCGACGCAACATGGTGACCGAGACCGTGACCCACCGTGTCTACCCGGTGGCGTCCGATCTCAAACGCAGCCTGCTGGTGCATCTGCTGACACACGACGAAGAAAATGCCAAACAAGTGCTGGTCTTCGTCGGCACCAAGTTCGGCGCCAGCCGCTTGGCCGTCTACCTCGAGCGCCAAGGCATCGCCGCCGACGCCATTCACGGCGACAAGAGCCAGCAGCAGCGCACCGAAGCTCTGGAAGGCTTCAAGTCCGGCAAGATCCGCGTCCTGGTCGCCACCGACGTCGCCGCGCGCGGCCTCGACATCGACGACCTGCCTCACGTCATCAACTACGAACTGCCGCACACCGCGGAAGACTACATTCATCGTATCGGCCGCACCGGCCGCGCCGGCAAGCTGGGCAACGCCACCTCGCTGTTCGCCCCCGAGGAAACGCAGCGCCTGACCGACATCGAGAAGCTGATCAAGCGCAAGATCGAGCGCGTCGAGATCAGCGGCTTCAATCTCGGCACGGCAGCGCCTGAACGAGACCGCGAGCGCGGTGGCAGCGGCCATCGCCGCGAGCACGAAGAAAAACGTCGCGAGCGCGAAGTCAAGCAGCATGACCGCCGGCCACCGCCGCATCTGCCCGCCCCCGTCGCCCACGTGCCGCGACTGGATCCGCGCCTGCCAAGACTCGACTTCGACCCAAGCAAACCCTACGTCAGCAAGCTGGAGCCTGTCGAAACCAGCACCGAGAAACCCGCCGCGACGCGCCCACAAAAACCCGTGGCTGCGCTCCTCGGCGGTTTTGGGAAGAAATAAATGAAACTCGTCCGCTTCGGCCCCAAGGGCCGCGAAAAGCCCGGCCTGATCGACGCTGCCGGCACGCTGCGTGATCTTTCCGGCCATGTCGCCGACATCGGCTGGAACGAACTCTCGGCTGCCGGGCAAAAGCGCCTGCGCGCGCTGAACCCCGCCATGCTGCCGGCAGTGCGCGGCAAGCCGCGTCTCGGCGTGCCCTTTACCGGGATTTCCAAGATTGTCGGCATCGGCCTCAACTACCGCGCGCACGCCATCGAGGCGAAGATGCCGATTCCGGCGGAGCCGGTGATGTTCATGAAAGCCACCACCTGCATCACCGGCCCCAACGACCCGATCCTGATGCCCGTCGGCAGCACCAAGCTCGACTGGGAAGCCGAACTCGGCATCGTCATCGGCCGCGAGACCCGCTACGTCACGCAGGCGAAAGCGCTCGATCACGTCGCAGGCTACTGCGTGTTCCACGACGTCTCGGAGCGGGCCTTCCAGATCGAACGCGGCGGCCAGTGGGACAAGGGCAAGGGCTGCGACAGCTTCGGCCCCATCGGGCCCTGGCTGGTGACCAGCGACGAGGTCGCCGACCCGCAGCAGTTGCGCCTGTGGCTCGACGTCAATGGCGAGCGCATGCAGGACTCGAGCACCGCCGACATGATCTTTTCCTGCGCCGAAATCGTCAGCTATGTTTCGGGTTTCATGACCCTGCTGCCCGGCGATGTGATTTGTACCGGCACGCCGCAGGGCGTCGGCATGGGGCGCGGTTTCTACCTGAAGCTCGGCGACCGTGTCAGGCTCGGCGTCGAGGGCCTGGGCGAACAGGAACAAACCGTCATCGCGACAAAGTAGTGCCGGAGTAGAAGTCGGCGCTGGCGCGCTCTGCATACCTGGGATTCCGCTTCGCGGGCAGGTAACGGCGCAAACCGCAGGTTTGGGTAGTATCGAGGGCGGCCATGAGCAACGACTACCTCCTCGCGATCGACAACGGCACGCAGAGCGTGCGCGCGCTGATCTTCGATCTGCGCGGTCATCTGGTCGATAAGGCGCAGGTCGACATCTCCAGCTACCAGTCGCCGCAGCCCGGTTGGGTGGAGAACGACCCGGAAGAATTCTGGGCCGCGCTGTGCCAGGCCTGTCAGCACCTCTGGGCCAACACGCGGGTACCTAAAAGTTCGATTCGCGGCGTCGTCATCACCACCCAGCGCGCGACGACGATCAATCTCGACGTCCGCGGCCAACCGCTGCGTCCGGCCATCATCTGGCTCGATCAGCGACGTGCCGACACCCGGCCCAAGCTTGCCTGGTGGTGGGAGCTGGCGCTGCGCGGCATCGGCATGCGCGACACCATCGCCTACTTCGCGCGCGAGGCGGAGGCCAACTGGATCGCGCAGCACCAGCCCGCCATCTGGGCGCGCACCGACAAGTACCTGCTGCTCTCCGGCTACTTGAACTATCGCTTCACGGGCCGCTTCGTCGATTCCGTCGCCAGCCAGGTCGGCTACATTCCGTTCGACTACAAACGCGGCCGCTGGGCATCCGCCTGGGACTGGAAATGGCAGTGCCTGCCGATCAAGCGCGAAATGCTGCCGGAACTGGTGCCGGCAGGTACGCCGCTCGGCCTCGTCAGCGCCGACGCCGCGCGTGACACCGGCATTCCGCAGGGCCTGCCGGTGATCGCCGGCGCAGCCGACAAGGCCTGCGAAGTGATCGGCGCCGGTTGCCTGACGCCTGAAATCGCCTGCCTTTCCTATGGCACCGCCGCCACCATCAATACCACCACGCCGCGCTATCTCGAGGCGATCCGCTTCATTCCGCCCTACCAGGCCGCGGTCCCCGGACATTACAACACCGAAATCCAGATCACCCGCGGCTTCTGGATGGTGAACTGGTTCCGCGAGCAGTTCGGTCTGCACGAAGAACAGGAGGCGCGCAGCCGCGGCGTAACTCCCGAGAGCCTGTTCGATGAACTGGTGGATGCGGTGCCGCCCGGCTCGATGGGATTGATGCTGCAGCCCTTCTGGAACCCCGGCATCAAGGTCCCCGGTCCGGAAGCCAAGGGGGCCGTGATCGGCTTCGGCGAAGTCCATACCCGCGCCCATCTCTATCGCGCCATTCTCGAAGGCCTCGCCTATGCCCTGCGCGAAGGCAGGGAGCGCATCGAGCGGCGCGGCGGAACGCGCATCGAGCGCGTGCGCGTCTCCGGCGGCGGCTCGCAAAGCGACGCCGCGATGCAGATCACCGCCAACATCTTCAATCTGCCGGCCGAGCGGCCTCATCTCCACGAAACCAGCGGACTCGGCGCTGCGATAATCGCCGCTGTCGGTCTCGGCCTGCATCCCGACTTCGCCACGGCCGTGCGCGAGATGACGCGTGTCGGTCAGGTGTTTGCACCCGAAGCGCAGCACGTGCGGATCTACGAGCAGCTCTATCGCAAGGTCTATTGCCGCATGTACCGGCGCCTGCAACCGCTCTATCGGGAGATACGCGAGATCACCGGTTATCCGGGACCTGGACAATAAACGTCGACGCTAACGCTCATGGCAGCGAGAGCCACCCGCTGATGATGAAACACGCGAAAACGAAGTTTCAGTGGAGGCTAACGCCAGCATCATCGGCGTTAAGCGCAGCGGCCGTAACTAAAAGCGAATTGAAGGCCCGCCCCTCCCATCCTCCAATCGCAAACGTCGCATGCGACCTTCCCCTCCCGGGGAGGCCATTGATTGGCTCGCTGCGCTCGACTATCACCAGTCGCTCCGAACATGTTGTTTCACGTTAATCATCGGAGGCGCGCGAAGGCTTTTTGCGACCGGAAGGACGGTATCGAATCCAATCTCGAACCTGGTCCCTTTAGTTCACTTTGGTGCAGGAGTCGGCGCTGGCAACACGGCGATTCGCCACCTGTCAGCAGCAGACCCTAGTTCAGGTAATCGAGCCGCAACCGCTGCTGCAGCGTTCGCACCTGACGAAAGGCTTCCTTGAGGATTTGCCGGTCGAGTTTATGCAGGCGATCCGGATTCAGCCGGTTGACGGCCTCGGGAAATTCGCCGGATACCTGATTCTGCAGGCGCAGACGCTGTATCTGGTAGAAGGCCGCCGCCATCGCCGCCGCCTCCTCGACCGGCATGCCCAGCGCCGGGCGCACGCCGCGCAGGCGCTCGACGGTGTTGGTGTGTTCCACGCCGTGAGCCAGCGCAAGTATGCGCACCGCGTCGACAAACAGGCGGGTTCCCTGTGCCTTGAGGTCGAGGGTGTGGGGATACCGGCGATTGTCGTTGCAGCGGAAATCGCGCCACCAGCCCAGCGGCGGCTCCTGTTCGAGCGCATTGACGGCCATCGCCCGCACGAAGGCAGTGTTGCCGCGGATGCGTTGCAGCAGCCAGGCCTGAAGTTCGGTCACCAGTTCTTCACGGCCGTACAGCGGCCTGAAATCAAAAAAGATGCTGGCATTGAGCAGGGCCTTGGGCTCGAGCACCGAGATCCAACGGCCGAAGGTCTGCTTCCACTCGTCGAGGGAGAGACACCAGGCCGGGTTGCTGGCCATGATCTGTCCGCTGCACAGCGGAAAGCCGCAAGCGTCGAGCGCCGCATTGACGGCCGCAGCGAAGGGCAGGAATTGCTGCCGCAGATCCTCGGCCTCCGCCGCCGATGCCGCCGCGAACACGATGCCGTTATCCTGATCGGTGACCAGCGTCTGCTCCAGCCGCCCCTCGGAGCCGAACACCATCCAGCACCAGGGCACATAAGGCAGTTCGAATTCGGCTTCCACCAGGTCGATCGCCTGCAAGGCGATCAGGTCGTTCAGCGCGGCAAGCCATTCGCATAAGGCCTGGGCTCCACTGCCCTCGACCAGGCGGCGGGCTGCGAAGCGGCGCACGGCCACCGTCTGCGCCGCCAGCGCGGCGACGCTCTTCGTCGCCAGAATCGCGTTGGCCAGGCTCGCCGAATCGGCCGCCTGCATGCCATACAGGTCGCCTTGGGAGATCACGTTGAAGAGGCGTCCATCGGCTCCGGTCAGAATCAGGTGGCGCATGCCGCGGCGGAACATGAGCACGGTCGCCTGATGCACCGTGGCTTCGGCCGCCAGGCTGGCCAAGCCGCCGGTCATGATGCCGGCGACAGGCCCCGCCAGATCGCAACCCTCATTCACGATCGAGCGCAGCGCATCGCGCAAGGTCACAATGCCGAGCGGCACCGAACTCGCCGCATCGACGATGACCGCGACCTCGGCGCCGCAAGCGTCGATGGCCTGCAAGGCCTCGCGCACCGAGGTCGCCGGACCGACCACCACCGGCGGTGCCAGCGGCAGGCTGCGCAGGGCGGTGTTGAGATTCACCGACACCGCGTCGAAGCTTTCGTCCTCAGTAGCGGATGCGGGCATGGTAGGTCTTCTCGCTGGCCTCGCGTGCCTCGCCCAGCGTGCGGATGCCCTTGTCAAGCAGCAGCGGCAGCATCTTGAGGAAGACTTCGGCGGTGACGATGGCATCGCCGACCGCGGTGTGGCGCCCCATCACCGATACTCCGAGGCGTTCGGCGATGGCTTCGAGGCGGTGCGTCTCCTGGTTCGGAAACAGCACGGCCGAAAGCAGGAAGGTGTCCAGCACGGGGCGATCGAAGCGGATGCCGGTGCCGGCCTCCTTCAATTCGAGAAAGCGCATGTCGAAGGCGGCGTTGTGCGCCACCAGCACGGTATCAGCGACGAAAGCGCGGAAGATCGGCAGCACCTGCGCGATCGGCGGCTGGCCGGCCAGCATCTCTGCCGTGATGCCGTGGATCTTCACCGATTGTGCCGGCAAGCTGCGCTGCGGATCAATAAGTTGTTCGTAGGCTTCGTGGCTGAGCAGGCGGCGATTGACGATGCGCACCGCGCCGATCTGGATGATCTCATCGCCCTCGGATGGCTCAAGGCCGGTGGTTTCGGTATCGAAGACGGTGTAGGTCAGCTGCGCCAGCAGCCGGTCGTCGAGCGCAAGCCCTGTCTCTTCGGTCTTGAACAGGTCGAAGTCGTAGAACTCGGGACGGCTGTCGACCATCGCTGCAACCGCGCTGGAGACAGCCTCGACCTGCCCGCTTGCGGTCGGCAGCAGGAAACGGAAGAAGGCGCGGTAAGCTGCGTGGTCGCGCTGAAACCATACCTCGGCGCCGTTGCGCTCGACGACATCGCGCACCGTCAGCGGCGACGACTCCCCCGCAGCGGTCATCGGGTCGAGTTCCCAGACCATCACCGTCTCTGTGCTCATGAACACGCCCGACCAGATCAGGTCGATCTGAGCCATCTCGCCATCCCGGGTCAGACGCAGTTTCAGGTCCCTGATCCGATACTCGTCGTGCAGGCGTGCGGCGAGATAGGTCAGCGCCTGCAGCAGGGAGAATCCGTCGACCTTGATCCATACCTCGGGATCGACATCCTCCAGGCTCACCTCGACGGGATGGCGGTCGGCAATGCGGTGACGGGCCGCCATCAGCAGATCGGAGCCGAGCATTTCCTCCAGCGGCCAGCGCGCCTTGAGCACGGCAGCATACTTGCGCGCCGCCGCTTCAATGCGGTCAGCGAGACCTTCGGCCTCATCGCGGACGACGCCGAGGAAGCGCTGGTGATCCTCCGCGCTCATGTCGGCATAGTCGTGCAGCGTCTCTGCGGCGGCCCGCAAATTTCCCACCGGCCCCCGGCTGCTTTCGGTGAGCTCCTGCAGCATCTGGTCGCGGGTGGATTCGCTGTCGAATGTCTCGGTCATGTCCTCGATCATGGTCATGTAGCCCGAGATCCCGTGCTCTGCGCCTGCCTCCGTATCGTCCGCGGCCCCTGCTTCCGGTATCGGCGCCACGAGAACGCGCAGCAGGCGACCCGACTCGGTTGCCGTGACAAAGTGACGGTGATTGCGCCGCCGGACATCGATGTTCTCGAGGGCATAGGCAATCAGGTGGCGGTCGAACAGGCCGTAGATCGAACGGCCCAGGCCGAGTGCCGCCATGCCATGGCCCGAGGAGCTGGCGAACAGGGCGCGGGCGCGGCGGTTGTAGAGCAGCACCCGTCCGTCCGGATTGCAGACGATGACGCCCTGCGCGAGTTCCGACATGAGCACGGCGAAGCGGTTGCGGTCGGCCTCGGCCGCTGCGTTGGCAGCGCGGATGCGCGCTTCGATATCCTCGTCCCGCGCGTGGCGCTGCTCGGCAACGCGATTGACCGCAACGATGAGAGCCTGCAGTTCGCTGCTGCCCTGCAGCGTCAGGCGGGTCGCCGGTTCCTCAAGCATTGCGCCCGCTTCTTCCGCGACCCGTGCCGGCGGCAGGACCAGAAACTCGTGCGCCGCACGCAGCATCAGAAACAGGAACACGCACGCGACCAGGGCAATCATCACCACGGCACCGAGACGGCGCTCGAGCACGGCAGAGAACAGCGCCTGCTCCTCGCCTTCAAGCCCCGAACCGAGGATGACGCCCGCCGCCAGCAGGACCGCCAGCAGGTAGATGCAGGCGACTGCAGCGGCGATGATCAGCTTGGCCCGGGAGCTCACGACGGCATCGACTCAACCAGCGCGACGGCAGCGGCTCATACCCTGTCGATCAGGGCCTTGACCTTGGCCAGCAGCTCCCTGGTCGAAAACGGCTTTGTCATATAGACGTCGGCGCCGAGTGCAAGGCCCTTGGAAACCTCTGTGTCGCGCCCCTTGGCGGTCAGCATCATGATCCGCAAGTTCTTGAACTCGGGATCCTGACGCAGGTCCTGGCAGACTTCAAAACCGTTTCGCAGCGGCATCATGACGTCGAGAATCGCCAGATCGGGCCGCTCGGCACGGACCCGCTCGAGCGCCTCGGCACCGTTGTGCGCGACCACCACTTCGTAACCTTCGCGCTTGAGCAGGAACTCGAGCGAAATGACGATGTTCGGCTCGTCGTCGGCGATCAGAATCTTCTTGGCCATGCATCCCCTCCTGTTTCAAACCTGTTCTTGTTCTGCCTGCGAGAATACACCGCGGCGGAATTTAGGCCAAACGGGACGGCGCGCAACCCCGCAGGGGATACCGTGGCAGGGCGCCGCGGACATAAAAGAAAAGCCCACCGCAAGGGTGGGCTCGGACGTCGCCGGATCGGGTGGATCAGGCTGCCGCTTGCGCCGGGATCTGCCGGCTGTGGTGGGTGATGCGATTTCTGGCATCGACATACACCAGATCGGGCTCGAACTTCTGCAATTCGATCTCGTTCATCATGACGTAGGTGGCGATGATCAGCAGGTCGCCACTGGCCGCCTTGCGTGCCGCAGCGCCGTTCACGGAGATGGTGCCGGTGCCGCGCTCGGCGCGAATGGCATAGGTCGTGAAACGCTCGCCATTGTTCACGTTGTAGATGTCGATCTGCTGGTATTCCTTGATGTCGGCCGCTTCGAGCAGTGCTTCATCAATGGCACAGGAACCCTCGTAGTGCAGTTCGGCGTGCGTCACCGTAACGCGGTGGAGCTTGGATTTGAGCATCATGCGTTGCATTGTCAGACCTTTCTCATGCAAAGGCGGCAATAAACCGGGAGTTCACCCCAAAAATGGGCGCGACTCCCGCCTGTTTCGCTTCTGGCACACCACCGGCATGAGCGCATCGCAGTGGCCTAAACTTCCAGATTGTCGATGAGGCGCGTGCTTCCCAAACGCGCCGCCGCCAACACCACCAATCCGGAATCGTGAGCGGATGGCAATTGTAGATCAAGTTTTTTACGCAATGCAACATAATCCGGAACCCAGCCACTGGCCTGCAATTCGGACATTGCCCCTCGTTCCAGTATGGTTAAGTCTTGCGCTCCGGCGCGCATCGCCTCTACGACTTTAGTTAATACCCTGAACAAGCGCGGCGCTTCGGCCCTTTCGGCGGTAGACAGGTAGCCATTGCGCGAGGACAGGGCCAGGCCATCGGCGGCCCTGACCGTCTCGCCACCGACGATTTCGATGGGCAAATTGAACTCGCGCACCATGTTGCAAATAACCATCAGTTGCTGGTAATCCTTCTTGCCGAACAGCGCCACATCGGGCTGGGCGATCTGGAACAGCTTCATCACCACCGTGGCGACGCCGCGAAAATGCCCGGGACGGAACTCGCCGTCGAGGATATTCGCCTGCTCCGGCGGCGGTTCGATCTGGTAGGTCTGCGGCTGCGGATACATTTCCCCTTCCGTAGGGGCGAACAGGTGCTCCACGCCGGCGGCCGCGAGCTTTTCGCAATCGGCCTCGAAGGTCCGCGGATACTTTTCGAAGTCCTCACCGGGCCGAAACTGCAGACGATTGACGAAAATGGTGGCAATCACTCGATCAGCGTGGTCCCGGGCCTGCGTCATCAGCGCAATGTGGCCGTCGTGCAGGTTGCCCATGGTGGGCACCAGCGCCACGCGACCGTCCTTGCTCCGCGCCGCCCTTAGCGATGCGATGGTTTCGTGGATGCGCATGGTCTAACGCTTGTTTCAGTAAGTGTGTTCGGGCGCCGGATAACTGCCATCCTTGACGGCCTTGACGTAGGCGATCACGGCAGCGTCAATGCCGGCGGCACCCTCCATGAAGTTCTTCACGAAGCGGCCCTTCTTGCCCGGATAGACGCCCAGCATGTCGTGCAGCACCAGTACCTGACCCGAGCAACCGGGGCCTGCACCGATGCCGATGGTGGGAATCGTCAGCGTCTGTGTCAGCTCGTTGCCGAGCACGGCCGGAATCATTTCGAGCAGCAGCATCGCTGCGCCGGCTTGCTGTAGCGCCAGTGCATCGTCCTTCATGCGGGCGGCGGCTTGTTCACCTTTGCCCTGAATGCGATATCCGCCGAGCGCATGTACCGATTGGGGGGTGAGGCCGATGTGCGCCCATACCGGGATGCCGCGTTCGACGAGGAAATGCACCGTCTCCGCCATGACCTCGCCGCCTTCCAGCTTGACCATCTCGGCGCCGGCCGCCAGGAGGCGCGCGGCATTGCGCATGGCCTGCTCTTTCGACTCATGGTAGCTGCCAAAGGGCATATCGGTGGCCACCATGGCCCGCTGCGCCATGTGGCCGACGCACTCGGTGTGGTAGACCATCTGCTCCATGGTCACCGGCAAGGTCGAGGTCTTGCCCTGGATGACGTTGCCGAGCGAGTCACCCACGAGAATGACGTCGACGCCGCAACGGTCCTCCAGCGCGGCAAAGCTGGCATCGTAGGCGGTAAGCGTGGCGATCATCTCGCCGTCCTTCTTCATGCGGCCCAGTTCCGGCAGCGTGATCGGCTTGTTGCTGGCAAGGTAGGTCATGGTGATCGGAATATGAAGTAAACGGCGCCTAGGATACACAAACCCGCCCACAGAAAATCGAGCTTGAGCGGTTGCTTCATGTAGAACAACGCAAAGGGAACGAATACGGTGAGAGTGATCACTTCCTGCAGGATCTTGAGTTGCCCCAGCGACATCTCATGGTGACCGATGCGGTTGGCCGGCACCTGCAGCAGATACTCGAACAGCGCAATGCCCCACGAGGCCAGCGCGGCAATCCACCACGGCCGGTCGTTGAGATTCCTCAGATGCGCGTACCAGGCAAAAGTCATGAAGACGTTCGAGGCCGTGAGCAGCAACGTGGTCTGCCAGACAACCGGGATATGCAGCAGCGCCGCCATGTTCAATGTGAAAGTTGCGTCAGCAACTCTCGACTCTCCCCTCTCCCTTGCGGGGCGAAGGCGGGGTTTCGCGAAGCACGCTTCGCGCCGCCTGAGCCGGCCGGCTGTGCAAAGCCGGCCGTGGGGCGCAGAGCGGGGGTTGGGGGAGAGGGAAAACGGGCATGACTTTCATGTTGAGAGGCGTATCTCAAAGTCATGCCCGTCAGGCCTCCTGCGGCAACAGCTTTTCGATCTGCTGGTCGGCGCAGCGCAGCAGCAGTTCGGCCACGCTGCCGCAGCCGGGGATGGTCAGCCGCGGCGCGATCTCAGCCAGCGGCGCCAGCACGAATGCGCGCTCATGCAGTCGCGGATGCGGCAGCGTGAGGTAGGGGTCGCCGCTGAGCTCGTCACCGTAGAGCAGCAGGTCGAGATCCAGCGTGCGCGGTGCGTTTTTTACGCTGCGCTGGCGGCCGAAGCGCGCTTCGATCTCGAACAGGGATTCCAGCAAAGTCGGCGCTGGTACCACGGCGACTAGTTCGACCACGGCATTGATGAAATCGGGCTGATGCTTGAGACCGACCGGCGCCGTGCGATAAAGCGAGGAAGCCGTGATGAATTCGGTCCCCGGCAGCCCGCGCAGGGCAAGGATGGCCGCCTTCACCGTCGCCACCGGATCCCCCAGATTAGCGCCCAGCGCGATGAAGCAACGCTGGCCCACTTCAGTCTGCGCTGGGCGAGTTGCCTGCCATGTCACCCTCGCCCGCCGCCTTCTTGCCACGGACGCGGCGCCGGCGCTTCTTGGGGCCGCTGTCGGGTATCAGCATGGCCTCGCGACCGTCAGGGTCGGCATTCTGGAAGTCATCCCACCAGTCCGCGAGTTCCCTCTCGATCTCGCCGCTCTCAGCGCGCAAGACGAGGAAATCATAGCCCGCGCGAAAGCGCGGCAGTTCGATCAGGCGGTAGGGCGATTTTCCGGCACGCTTCTCGAAGCGCGGCTGCAATGCCCAGATATCCTTGATGTCGCCGACGACGCGGCGGGTGATGGCGAGCTTTTCGCCCTGCACGTTGAGCACGTCCTCCATCGCCTCATACAGGGCCGGAATGGATACTTCGCCCCTCGCCTTGCGCAACTCCCAGGCGGCCAGCACCTCGTGCCAGAGCAGGGTGGCGAACAGATAGCCGGGCGACAGCGACTTGCCGGCCTTGACGCGCGCATCGGTACTGGTCAGCGCGAGCATGACGAACTTCTCGCCCAGCGGCTGCTCCAGAATCACGTCAAGCAGCGGCAGCAGGCCGTGATGCAGGCCATCGTCGCGCAGACGCTTGACGCATTCGACCGAGTGCCCCGAAAACAGCAGCTTCAGCATCTCGTCGAACACACGCGCGGCCGGCACGTTTTCCATCAACTCGGCCATCTCGCGAATCGGTGCACGCACCGCCGGATCGAGCGTCAGGCCCAGCTTGGCGGACAGGCGCACGGCACGCAGCATGCGCACCGGATCTTCGCGGTAGCGCAGCCGCGGCTCGCCGATCATGCGCAGCGTCTTCTGCTGCAGGTCGGCCACGCCATGGTGATAGTCGATCACCGTCTCCGAGGATGGATCGTAATACAGCGCATTGACCGTGAAATCGCGGCGCGCCGCGTCTTCCGCGATCGAGCCGAAGACGTTGTCGCGCAGCACGCGGCCATGTTCATCCTTGACGGTATGGGCATCGTGCGCGGCGCGGAAGGTCGACACCTCGAGCGTCTCGCCACCCTGCATCACATGCACGATCTGAAAGCGGCGGCCGATGATGCGCGCACGGCGGAACAGGGAACGCACCTGCTCCGGCGTCGCATCGGTGGCGATGTCGTAGTCCTTGGGGTCGATCCCGGCGATCAGGTCGCGCACGGCGCCACCCACGATATAGGCCTTGTGGCCCGCCTGCTGCAGGGTTTCACAGGTGCGCCGGGCGCCCAGGGAAACGTGGTCGCGGCGAATGCCATGGCGCGCCACGGGAATCATGGCCGGAGCATGGGATGAAGGGGAATCGCCGCGGCGAAACACGCGGCGCAATAGCTTGCGGATCATGGAAAGGTGTCAGAAACCATGCAGAGGGCTTGCTTCGAGAGGCGGCAATGATAGCGGAAAACTCGGCTCCGCCGAGTTTCAGTGCAGGCTAACGTCGGTTTTATCGACGTTAAGCGCAGCGGCCGGAACTAAAACAGCGGGCAGATTTGCGCTTGGTGAAGCACCGGCATCCGCTAAAATTGCCTCTTTTCGCCATTCGCACGCACCATGGAACTCGCCAAGAGCTTCGAACCCGCCGAAATCGAACGGCGCTGGTACCCGATCTGGGAGTCGCGCGGCTATTTCGCCGCCGGGCTCGACACCGCCAAGAAGGACAATTTCTGCATCCTGCTGCCGCCGCCGAATGTCACCGGCACGCTGCACATGGGCCACGGCTTCAACCAGGCCATCATGGACTCGCTAACGCGCTATCACCGCATGCGCGGCGACAACACACTGTGGCAGCCGGGCACCGACCACGCCGGCATCGCCACGCAGATCGTGGTGGAACGACAGCTCGATGCCAAGGGCATTTCCCGCCACGACCTCGGCCGCGAGAAGTTTCTGGAAAAGGTCTGGGAGTGGAAGGAGTATTCGGGCAACACCATCACCAAGCAGATGCGGCGCCTCGGCACCTCGCCCGACTGGTCGCGCGAACGTTTCACCATGGACGCAGGCCTGTCCAAGATCGTCACCGAAACCTTCGTCCGCCTGCACAAGGAGGGCCTGATCTACCGCGGCAAACGCCTGGTGAATTGGGACCCGAAGCTGCTGACCGCCGTGTCCGATCTCGAGGTGGTGAACGAGGAAGAAGATGGCTTCTTGTGGCACATCCGCTATCCGCTGGCCGACGCGAATGGAAAAGATGCGGGCAGCCTGACAGTGGCGACCACGCGCCCGGAAACCATGCTCGGCGACGTCGCCGTGATGGTGCATCCCGAAGACGAGCGCTACGCCCACCTGGTCGGCAAGAACGTCGTGCTGCCGCTGTGCGACCGCGAGATTCCGGTCATCGCCGACAGCTACGTGGACAAGGAATTCGGTACCGGCTGCGTCAAGGTGACGCCGGCCCACGACTTCAACGACTGGCAGGTCGGTCATCGCCATGGCCTGGCACCGATCTCGATTCTGACGCTCGACGCACGCATCAATGAACACGGCCCCGCAAAGTACCGCGGCATGGACCGCTTCGAGGCGCGCAAGGCTGTCGTCGCTGATCTGGAAGCGGCGGGCCTGCTCGACAGCGTCAAACCGCACAAGCTGGTGGTGCCGCGCGGCGACCGCACCGGCGTCATCATAGAACCGATGCTGACCGACCAGTGGTTCGTCGCCATGACCAAACCCGGCACCGACGGCACCAGCATCGCCGGCAAGGCGCTCGAATGCGTTGCCTCGGGCGAGATCCGCTTCGTGCCCGAGAACTGGGTCAATACCTACAACCAGTGGCTCAACAACATCCAGGACTGGTGCATTTCGCGCCAGCTCTGGTGGGGCCACCAGATTCCCGCCTGGTACTCGGATGACGGCCGCTTCTATGTCGCCCACGATGAGGCTGAGGCTTACGCCCAGGCGAAACGCGACGGCTACACCGGCGGCCTCGAGCGCGATCCCGACGTGCTCGACACCTGGTACTCCTCGGCCCTGTGGCCCTTCTCTACGCTCGACTGGACGCCGGAATGGCCGGCCAAGTCGAACCCGGCGCTCGATCTCTATCTGCCCTCGACCGTGCTCGTCACCGGCTTCGACATCATCTTCTTCTGGGTGGCGCGCATGGTGATGATGACCAAGCACATCACCGGCAAGATTCCGTTCAGGGACGTCTACGTCCATGGTCTGATCCGCGACGCCGAAGGCCAGAAGATGAGCAAGTCCAAGGGCAACGTGCTCGACCCGATCGACCTGATCGACGGCATCATGATCGACGATCTGGTGAAGAAGCGCACCACCGGATTGATGAACCCGAAGGACGCGGCCAAGATCGAGAAGCGCACGCGCCGCGAGTATCCGAACGGCATTCCCGGCTTCGGCACCGATGCGCTGCGCTTCACCTTCCTGTCGCTGGCCTCGCCCGGCCGCGACATCAAGTTCGACATGCAGCGCTGCGAGGGCTATCGCAACTTCTGCAACAAGCTGTGGAACGCCTCGCGCTTCGTGCTGATGAACTGCGAAGGGCAGGATTGCGGCCTCGCGCCCGATGTAAAACCGGGCTCGGACGCGTGCAACGCCACCTATCTCGATTTCTCGCCGGCCGACCGCTGGATCGTCAGCCGCCTGCAGAAAGTCGAGCACGAGGTCGAGCAGCATTTCGCCGACTACCGCTTCGACCTGCTGGCCCGCGCGATCTACGAGTTCGTCTGGGACGAGTATTGCGACTGGTATCTGGAACTGGCCAAGGTGCAGCTAAACCCACCCTCACCCTCAATCCCTCTCCCTGAGGGCGAGGGAAGTGGCGAGCTGGCCGCTGGCCAGCAATCTCGGCTGGAAGCGCAACAGCGGGCCACGCGCCGCACCCTGGTGCGGGTGCTGGAAACCGTGCTGCGCCTGGCGCACCCGCTGATTCCCTTCATCACCGAGGAACTCTGGCAGACCGTCGCGCCGCTTGCCGGTCGCGCCGAGGCCACGGACGGCTCCAGATCGCTGATGCTGCAGGCCTATCCGAAAGCAGACCTGTCGCGTTGCGACCCCGTGGCCGAAGCCTGGGTCGCGCGGCTCAAGGAAATGATCAACGCCTGCCGCAGCCTGCGCGGCGAAATGAACATCTCGCCGGCCCAGCGCGTGCCATTGGTCGGCGCTGGCGACACGGCGATTCTGGGCGCCTACGCGCCCTATCTCGCTGCGCTGGCCAAGCTTTCCGAGGTCACCACGGCAAACGTGCTCCCCAATTCCGACGCGCCGGTGCAGATCGTCGGCGAATTCCGCCTGATGCTGAAGATCGAGATCGATGTCGCCGCGGAAAAGGAGCGGCTGGCAAGGGAGATCGCCCGCGTCGAGGGCGAGATAATCAAGGCAAACGCCAAGCTTGGCAATGCCGGCTTCGTCGAACGCGCCCCGGCGGCTGTCGTGGCGCAGGAACAGGAGCGGCTGGAGAATTTCAATTCACTGGTCGAAAAGCTGCGCGTGCAGCTAGGCCGACTCCAGGTCGGCACGGAGGCTTAGCCGGCTAAGCGGACATCAGCCTGCGCGCTTCGGCGAGGAAGTCCCGGGCCTTTGACTCGTCTATCGTCAGCTTGGCCAGCTTTGCCGCGCTCTCGACAGCGGTCAGCAAGTCCGCGCCTGAGCCAACGGCTTTTTCCAGCTTGAGCACAACGGGCCCGGCACGCTTTTCAAACACTCGCTCGGCGAGCGCAATCAGCGTCTGCGCCGCGAAGGTTTCTGCTGGCAATGGCCCGCCGGCGACCAGCGCTATCAGCCCATGCTCGACCAAAGGAGCAAGCACCTCCCCCATCTGCTCCGGCTCGCAGCCAGCCATCTTGGCGAACGAGCCGAGCGCGCTCTTGCCGTCAATGACGATCAGCAGGTTGCGCTGCCCCCGCGTCAGATCGAATGCGCGCGCCTTGATCTCCTGCAGCCCCGCCTCGGTCCTGGCGTAAATCGCATGCAGATCAGTCATACCCGCCCTCCATCAGGAGGAAAGCTCCCTGATAATGCCGTAAATGAGGCGGATGGTGACGAGCACATAGATCGCCCCGAAAAATAGAATCAGGGAAACAATGCTGCGCAAGGTTTCGACCGGCATGGTGGCGAGAAACGGCAATATCATATAGCCGGCGGCAAACAGCACCACCAGTATGATCATGACATTCCAGCTCTTGCCGACCACACCGCCGGTGATCTGGGATTTCAGGCTGATCACCTGGAACAGGTTGATCAGCATGATGAGAACCGCACCAAATCCTAAAATTGTAATCATGTCGAGTTGCATGGTCTTCTCCTTTGATATGCGCGCCGGTCAGCGCGCGTCTTTCTTGCCGCCAACCGTAAGGGACAAGGCCTCGCGGATGGCTTCGGGCGACTTCATGATGTTCATGAAGCTGTTGGCGCCCATCATCGACAGATCGGGGAAACTGGCAGCAATGCGGAAGCGGGCGTACTGGGCGTACACCTTGTTATCCGAGACCAGGATGTCATAGGGTAGATGAGCCGCCGACTTCACGTCCTTGAAGTCGATTTCATTCATGATGTAGGCGTCATCCATGATCCTGCTGTCGCCGGAACCCTTCATCGCCACACCGAACAGCACTTCCTTCTTGCCGGCAACATCGACGCGATAGACCTTGGTGACGCCGTGCTTGCCCGCGGCTAGGCCTGCTTCCACCGCCTTCACGGCCTCCTCGTGGCTGCCGTACTTGGCGAATTCGTTGTCTTCGTTGAAGTACTCCATGCCGAAGGCGTAGTGGTATTTGCGCAGCTTGGCCGCAGTCAAACCATCGGCGCCGAACTCCTCAACCTTGCCCAGTGCCGCCTGCAGTTTGGCTGCTGTGTCCTTGAGCTCGCCGTTCATGCGATAGGCATTGGCCCAGTAGGGCGGGTTGGTGTAGGAAATCTGCACCTCATCCTTGACCTTGACCACCGCCACACGCATCGCCGCGCCATAGCCGCCGTGCTCCGACTTCGCGGCGGTAGCGCGCAATTCGTCGTTGGTCACGCCGATCACCGTGGTATTGCCATAGGGCGAATAGCTGCCGGCGACGGTGAAGCCCGCCTTGGTCAGCGCGGCCTTGGTGGCTTCGACTTTCTGCGCCACATCACCGGCTCCTTTCGAAGCCAGCACGAAAGGCTTCAGCACGGCGTCCTGGGCAAAAGCCGCTGTGGCGCTGAGTGCTAAGACCAGCAAACTCAAATTTTTCCAGATTCTGGACATATATCTCTCCCATGGGAAATGATGTTTTAGGAATATTGAAAACGAAGTTTCAGTGCAGGCTAACGCCGGCTCTATCGGCGTTAAGCGCAGCGGCCGTAACTAAAAAACAAAAAGGGCTGAAAGCGTTGCCGCTTTCAGCCCTTGTCTTTGAACTACTGCATTCGACTTTCGGCCGATCAGAACTTCATGCCGTAAGCGATGCCGAGCGAGTTCTGATACATTTTCAGATCGACCGGGTGGCCAGTAATGGCAACTGGATTTCCAGCGCAACCCCAAACTGCTGTACAACCGCCGTTACCGGTGGAAACGCCAGTGACCTTCTTTTCAAATGCCCGCACGTAGGACAGGGTCAACTCGGACTTGTCTGCCAGAGCCCAGGTTGCGCCCAAAGTCAGGTGGTCTTCAACAGTTGCCGGCGCCAGGATGTTGAAGAAAGTCTGTGACGACTTGAGCGGGGTCTTGCCATGGTTGTAGCCAGCGCGCAACGCCAGATTGGGCGCGTATTGGTAACTCAGCCCGAATTTGTAAACGGTTTGATTGCCCCATCCAAAACCAGAGCCATTCTCGGAGCCCAGAAGGGTACCTGCAATACCGGGATACTGGTCGCCATTATCAGCAATGGACTTGACCCCGCCGTAATTGATCTGGACCACATCGGCTGCCACGGTGAGTTTGTCATTGGGTTTGAACGCAATACCGAAGCCGTAGGTCTCAGGAATGTCGAACTTGCCGGCCTGCGCAAAGAGACCCTTGTATTTGTCGAACTTGGACATCTTGGTCTTGGCCTGGTAGGTAGCGCCGAGCGTGACTGCGGGTGAAATCTGGCCCGTCCAGCCGAGTTTCAGCCCGAGCCCATGGGAAGTGTCCTTGCCACGATTCGTAACACTGCCGACATACATGCTTTGGTTGACGTTATCGAACGACTCCAGACCGCGCGCTTCAAAATTCTGGAAAACCAGATTCAGACTCACACCGATAGAGTGATCCTTGGTGACCTTCCAAGCAAACGTCGGGGCAATGAACATCTGCTCAAGATTGCTGTAGGTATTGGAGTTGGTTGTACCAGGGTTGCCGGCGATCACTACTTTGCCGTAATCGGTATTCATGCCGCCGTTACCATAGACATTGATACCGACCGCCATGTCCCAGCCAAGCATCTTGTTGTAGCCAAATTCCGGGATGGCGAACAGGTTCTTGCCGCTCTTGTAATCGGTGTTGGCAGTAACTAACCCATACGCACCGTTTATCGTCGGTCCCGGAGTAGCGGTGCCGGTCCAAGTGGAAGTCCGGATCGGCGAAAACAGATCCACGCCGACATCAAGACGGTCACCGACCATCACCATCCCTGCCGGATTGGTCGCGGCTGCCAGCGAGTCCTGCGGCAGAGCAATACCCACGCCACCCATGCTCTTGGCCTTGATGCCATAGCCGTGCGAAAAATAGCCGTTAGTCGCAAATGCCGAACCGGATGCGGCGGCGATAGCAATGAGTGCTGCAATTTTTTTCAATTTCATTCTGACTTCTCCCCGAGGGCGTTTGATGAATTTCAACAAGTTACAGTTGTAAGCTAAAGTGATTCAATAAGTCCAGACCAACAGCACAATGGCCTGGGCTACTGTTGCATTCCTGCTACATGAACAGACTGACGTCGGCCTGCTGCGCCACTGGCAGGAAGGTCGCCGCGCCGGCAAAGTCGAGGCCGGGAATGAAGTCGTCGTGGCTGAAACCAAACAGATCGACGGTCATCTGGCAGGCGATGAACTTGACATCGGCTTCCAGCGCCAGCCCCCGCAGTTCCTCTATGGTGGCCACGCCGTTGTTCTTGATGGTCTGTTGCATCAGCATCGTGGCGACGGTCTCGAAACCCGGCACGCCGGCCTGGATGATGTTGGGAATATTCCAGTTGATGCCCTTGAACCAGCCCGGGCCGAACGGCATTTTCATCGGCATCCCAGGGTTGCCGAGCGGACTCACCTTCAGGTCGGAAACGTCCTTTTTGAGCAGATTTAGGCCATAGAATGTGAAGAAGATCGACACGTCCCAGCCCAGCGCGGCGGCCGTGGAACCAAGAATGAAAGGCGGATATGCCCAGTCCAACGTGCCGCGGGTGGCAATGATGGCCATCGATGGCGTTTTTGATTCTTCGCGCTGGCGTAAGGCTTCCTCGATCTTCTGCGGCAGCAATTCTTCCAAGCGTCGATTGACGAGTTCTTCGATGTTGGCAATTTCGGGATTTGCGCCCATGGGTACTCTTCTCCAAGTCAAAGTGACCGACAAGTTTGATGATCAAACAAATCGCAGTGCAGCAACTAGTCGATTTTTTCTATGCCCCTATAGCCAACAATGATAGAAGGTCCAGCACGGACGCACCGCGCTGGCGCTACGGTGACTCGGAACTGGCCGCGTCACAATGAAAACGGCCCGCGCGCGGGAGGCCGTTCCATATCGTCGGCGGAACGCTGGGGTGCATCCCTTGCGCACACTGACAAGCCGCAGCCTACTTGCGCTTCATGAAGAATTCGAATTCCTTGTCCTTTTCCGCGCTGGCAAGCAGTTCGTTGCCGGTCTGCTTGGCAAACGCGGCGAAGTCTTTGACCGAACCGGGATCGGTGGCAATGATGCGCAGCACCTGGCCCGACTGGAGTTCAGCCAGCGACTTCTTGGCGCGGAGAATGGGGAGCGGGCAGTTGAGTCCGCGGGCGTCTAGTTCCTTGTCGAAGTTCATGTTGTTTCCTCTCTCGTGACTTGGCAATGGTGATACGGATTTGGTAATTCAGTATCCAACAATATACAGAAAGTCCCTTGGCGAAAACAGGGGCTACGCAATGGACTGGTAATACAGGTTCTGCGGATGATTGGCCTGGGCGAAGAAAAACCAGCGCTCGGCCAACAATCCCAAGTACTGCACAACAAAGGCTACCGCCAGCACGGCTGTGCCACCGTGCATCGCGGACAGCAGCAGCACGAGCGGCACCGGAAAAACGGCGACGATGAAGAACCACTTCACGCCGCGCAGCATGGCGACCGGCTGACCGTGGAAGAATTCGCGCGTATTGAAACTGCCGCCCATGAATCCCTGGGTCTTTTGCACGATCCTTGGATGCTTGATGCCGATTGCGGTCTGCAAAGTGGATTTCGGCTTTAGCCGCGCATTGCGATAGAGCGACGCACTGCGGCTGACCAGCCCCAGCAGAGTGATGATCGTGGCCCAGCCGGCAAGGAAGCTGACCAGTTCCGGCGCCGTTACCGAGGCAAAGGCGGCGGCAAGCGTGAACCCGGAGGCGCCGCCGAGCAGGATGTAATTGACGACCGTGAGCGGCGAATGCCACTCGCTGAGGAACTTCAGGCAAGCGTAGATCATCGCCGTGCAGATGAACAAGGCGAAAGCGAGCAAGGTGCCCGCTACGCCCAGAATCGCGGTGGGATCGACCGGCAGCCCACCGGGCAGGGTCATCAGCACCGGATGCCAATCCAGCCAATGGGCCAGGCCATACAAAAAGACAAGGCCCATGAAGGCCGGCAACACAATCACCTCGCGCGACAGCCATGAGGTACGCCACATGGCGGCCGAGCGCCAGGCGCGCTCAGGGTGCCCCAAATGAAAGAACGAAGCGACCAGCCCGGCGACCAGCAGCACCAGCGCCAGAAAGCTGCCTTGGCCGTAAAAAGCGTGGGCATCGGGCTGCGGCAGCAGTTTGAAGGCGGCGTAGGACTGCGCGGTGAACAGCGCGAGAAACAGTCCCTGCGCGGCGCCGATCAGTGTGGTCAGAAAGATGACGGAAAAAGCTGGATGCATGTAGTGTCCGCTTACCAGGTAGTGACGTCGTCGAGCGTCGGCTCGTTCATGGCCGGCTTGGGCAACTGGCGATCGACCTTGAGCGGGTTGTCGGCGCGCTCGAGTTCGTCCTCATGTATCTTGATGCGCGTCTTGCGCCGCGGCAGATAGTGATTGGCCGGGTGCGTACCCCACTCGGGCATCAGCGGGTAACCGCCGCTTTCGCGAATCGCCAGCGACACTGCGGATTCCGGATCGTGGATATCGCCGAACAGCCGCGCCGAAGTCGGACATGCCTTGACGCAGGACGGCTTGCGGTCATCCTCGGTCATGGTCATATCGTAGATTCGATCGACGCACAGGGTGCATTTCTTCATCACCTGCTGCTGCTCGTCGAGCTCTCGCGCGCCATAGGGACAGGCCCAGGAGCAGTACTTGCAGCCGATGCACTTGTCGTAATTGACAAGGACGATGCCATCCTCCTTGCGCTTGTAGGACGCCCCGGTCGGGCACACCGGCACACAGGGCGGGTCCTCGCAATGCAGGCAGGATTTCGGAAAGTGCACCGTCTCGGTGTTGGGGAACTCGCCCACTTCGAAGGTCTGCACCCGATTGAAGAAGGTCCCGGTAGGATCGGTGCCGTAGGGGTTCTGATCGACCATGGGTCCGGCGCTGCCCGAGGTATTCCACTCCTTGCAGGATGTTACGCAGGCCTGGCAGCCGACGCAGACGTTGAGGTCGATGACCAACGCGAGCTGGGTCATCGCGAGCACTCCTGACTGGCGAGCTGCGTCATTTCGGCTTGATTCCGAGGAAGGCCAGAATGCTGCTGCGCGTCTTCATTCCCGGATAGGGCTTCATCGTCTCGAATTGCGGCGAAGTCTGCTCAGGCTCTCCGGCTTCAGCCTTACTGATTCTGACCCGTACGTCGTACCACGCTGCCTGCCCGGTGATCGGATCGGAATTGGAAATGCGTCCGGAACCGGCACTTGGCAGCTCTTCCGAAATCAGGTGATTGAGCAGGAAACCCTTCTGCGATTCATTGGCATCGGGCGTCAGGTTCCACGCTCCTGCTGCCTTGCCAATGGCATTCCAGGTCCATACCGTACCGGGCTCCACCGCCTCGGAGTGGCGCGCCATGCAGCGCACTTTGCCCCATTGCGACTCGACCCAGATCCAGTCACCGTCGGCGATGCCCTGCTGGCGCGCCGTCCGGGTGTTGACGTAGAGATAGTTGTGGGTGTGAATCTGACGCAGCCATGCGTTTTGTGAATCCCAGGAGTGATACATCGCCATCGGCCGTTGCGTCACCGCGGCGAGCGGATACTTGTGCTTGTCGGTGACTTGCGCTTCAAGCGAATCATAGTAGAAGGGCAGCGGATCGAAATAGGTCTCGATGCGCTTCTTCAGATGATCCGGCGGCTTGCGCGTCAGCCCCTTGCCCTGGGCCGCGCTGCGAAAGCGCTGCAGGACTTCGGAATACAGGTGGATCAGGATCGGTTCGGCGTAGCGCGTGATGCGGTTGCGCTGCGACCATTCGAGATAGCCCTTGTTCCAGTTGCGCATGTACTGATAGGACTTGGGCAGTTCGTAATGGAACACGCAATTGTTCTTGGCGTACATCTCCCACTGATTCGGGTTCGGCTCGCCGCGCAGGAACTTCTCGCCGCCCTTGCCGCGCCAGCCGGAGAGGAAGCCGATGCCGGACCCCGGCTCGGTCTCGTAATTGACGATGAAATCCGGATAGTCGCGGAACTTGCGCTCGCCTTGTTTGGTGACGAAGGCGGGCAATTTGAGGCGGGTACCGAGTTCGATCAGTACCTCCTGGAAGGGCTTGCAGTCGCCCGACACCGGTACCACGGGTATGCGCACCGAATCGACCGGGCCATCGAACTCCGAAATCGGCCGATCGAGCATCGACATCACGTCATGCCGTTCGAGATAGGTCGTATCCGGCAGGATCAGGTCGGCGTACGCCGTCATCTCCGAGTGGAAGGCGTCGCAGACGACCAGAAAGGGAATCTTGAATTCGCCATCCTCGCCCTTGTCGTTGAGCATCTGCCGCACTTCGGCCGTGTTCATGGTCGAGTTCCACGACATATTGGCCATGAATATCAGCAGCGTGTCTATGCGGTAGGGATCGCCGCGCCAGGCATTGGTGATAGCGTTGTGCATCAGGCCATGGACCGAGAGCGGATACTCCCAGGAGAAAGCCTTGTCGAGGCGCACCGGGCTGCCGTCGTCGTTGACGAACAAGTCATCTGGGTCGGACGGCCAGCCCAGCACCATGCCGTCGAGCGGGTGGTTCGGCTGCACCGCCCGCGGATCGTTGGGGGTGCGGGCGCAAGGGGGAATCGGGCGCGGGAAAGGCGCCTTGTGGCGGAAGCCGCCGGGGCGATCGATGGTGCCCAGCAAGGACATCAGAATCGCCAGCGCACGAATGGTCTGAAAGCCGTTGCTGTGCGCCGCGAGGCCGCGCATGGCGTGGAAGGCCACCGGATTGCCGGTCACCGAGTCGTGTTCATTGCCCCAGGAATCGGTCCAGGCGATCGGCAACTCGATCTTCTGGTCGCGCGCGGTGACGCCCATCTCGTGCGCCAGCTGACGAATGACCTGTGCCGGAATGCCGGTGATCTGGCTCGCCCATTCCGGCGTGTAGTCCTTGACGCGTTCCTGCAGCAGTTGGAAGGCCGGCTTCACCGGCGTGCCGTCCGACAGTTTGAACTCGCCCAGCAGGTAGGGATCGGCGCCCGCCTGATGCGTCACTACCGCGCGGTTGGTGTTGCGATCCCACCAGAGTTTGTCCTGCGGCTCGTAACAGGCTTCTTCCGTCGGCACCTCGGTGCGCACGAAAAAGCCGAACTCGTCGTTGGCCTCATTTACATTCACCAATTGCCCGGCATTGCTGTACTTGACCAGGAAATCGCGGTCATAAAGTCCGGTAGCAATGATCTCGTGGACGATCGCCAGCAGCAGCGCGCTATCGGTGCCGGGGCGGATCGGCACCCATTCGTCGGCAATCGCCGAATAACCGGTACGCACCGGGTTGATAGAAATGAAACGCCCGCCATCGCGCTTGAACTTGGACAGCGCGATTTTCATCGGATTCGAATGGTGGTCCTCGGCCGTCCCGATCATGACAAACAGCTTGGCGCGATCGAGGTCCGGCCCGCCGAACTCCCAGAACGAACCGCCGATGGTGTAGATCATGCCGGCCGCCATGTTGACCGAGCAGAAGCCGCCATGTGCCGCGTAGTTGGGGGTGCCAAACTGGCGCGCGAACATGCCGGTCAGCGCCTGCATCTGGTCGCGGCCGGTGAACAGCGCGAACTTTTTCGGATCGGTGGCGCGGATTTTCCCGAGGCGTTCGGCCAGCGTGGCGAAGGCTTCGTCCCACTCGATTTCCTCGAACTCGCCCGCACCACGGTCTGCCCCGGCTTTGCGCTTCAGTGGCTTCAGCAGGCGCGCCGGAGAATACTGCTTCATGATGCCCGACGAGCCCTTGGCGCAGATCACGCCCTTGTTCAGCGGGTGATCCGGATTGCCGTCGATGTAGCGCACCACCCCGTCGCGCAAATGCACCCGGATGCCGCAGCGGCACGCGCACATGTAGCACGTGGTGTTCTTGACTTCCTGAACCGAAGGAGAAGATAGGTTAGCGGCTTGCATTGGGGGGGCGTGAGGAGTCGGTAACGATATATTAGAAAAGCCCAATATTCTGACTTTAAGCGCTGTCAGGGCACAAGGGGATAATTTCTATTTTTGAATAAGCAACAGTGATTGCCCGAGTCGGACCGGCCGCTGTAGAGTAGCCGACCCATGCATGAACCGCCACAGCATGAAAGAAAGCCAATACCCATGAGCATCCCGGACTTTACCGATAGCGAATTCCAACTGGTCAGCCAGATCCTGCTCGAACGATACAGCCGTCTGGTTCCGCTGCAATCGGCCGACGTCGAATTGCAACTCGATCCCGCCAGCGAGACCCTGACGACCTGCCCCTCGCTTTACTGGAACGAACTGGGCGCCGAGTTCATCGTCAGCAAGCTGGCAGACCAGCGTTTCCGCTGCCAGTTCTTCTATTCGGCCGATGAACAGTTCGGCACCGGCCGCGACTTCTATGACAATCTCGGCGATTGCGTGACCAATGTGCTGCAAATCCAGGCCGACCACCATGGCACGCGCTCCGCTGCATTGACCGAAACCCTTGGCAACAAGACGCCGCCGCAGGACGAGGACTACCACGGCCCGCTGGTGATATGACGCTGGAAAAGGCCCGGCAGTTGCTGGGCACCCAGGTCAGCTTCGGTGGCGGCTACAACCGCAACGGCGCGCGCCTGATTGTCGCCGACGTCGCGAGGGAACACGGCCAGGCGGCGGCCGACGCGCTGATCCGCGAGTTTCGCCTCGATCAACTCTTCGGGTTCCGGCCCGGTGAATCACCATGAGAATCTGCATTCTTTCCGATAGCCATGATCGCGGCCCGATGATGGCAACGGCGGTTACCGCGGCCATGGCGGAGGGCGCCGAAGCAGTGATCCACTGCGGCGACATCATCGGCGGCAACACTTTGCGTGCCTCGCTCAAGTTGGGACTGCCGATCCATGCCGTGCACGGCAACAACCTCGGCGATCCGGTTTCCATCGCGCGCATTGCCCACAACTCGGACGATCAGTTGCACTATTACGGTCAGGATGCCGCCTTGAATCTGGGCGGCCGGCGCATCTTCCTCACCCACTATCCGCACATCGGCCACGGCATGGCCTGCACCGGCGATTACGACCTGGTTTGCTGCGGCCACAGCCACGAAGCCGAAATACGGCAGCAGCCAAATATCCTGGGCGGCCTGACCTGGCTGGTCAATCCCGGCACCGTCGCCGGACTGGGAGCGCCAGAGGCAACCTGGATACTCGGTGACCTGGAAGCACTTCACTTCGAGATTCGCAAGTTGGCCACCGTGCCGGTAGTCGCGTAAGCTGCTCTCCAGCGCGGCGCCAGCGCATTCAGCTTTTCTATTACAACATTGGAAGATTGCACAGGCCGACGTGCCGGCAGTCGATAAAATTCGCGGCACGCAAGACCATTTTTTTGGGAGCTCGATGTGACGGCTTCAATAGCAACCAACCAGACGATTCTGGTCGTCGGCGGCGGCATCAGCGGCATGACGGCGGCGCTCGAAGCCGCGGAATGCGGCAAGCAGGTGATCCTGGTCGAAAAGACCCCCGTCCTCGGTGGCCGCACCGCGCGGCTCTACCGCTACTTTCCCAAGATGTGCCACCCCACCTGCGGGCTGGAAATTAACTTGCGGCGCCTCAAGCAGAACCGCAACGTGCGCCTGATGACCATGACCGAGGTCACTGCCGTTTCGGGCAGCCGAGGCAACTACGAAGTAACGCTGAAGGTCTCCCCGCGCTACGTCAATGAAAACTGCACTGCCTGCGGCAAATGCGCCGAGGCGGTGACGGCCGAAGTGTCGAACCCGTGGAACTACGGACTGGACAAGATGAAGGCGGCCTACCTGCCGCACAACATGGCCCATCCCCAGCGCTTTGTGATCGACCCGTCCATCGTCGGCACGCCCGAAGGCGAGAAGGCCAAGGCGGCCTGCCCGGTCGGTGCCGTTGATCTTGACATGAAGGAAGAGTCCGTCACGCACCCTACGATGCCGCCAGGATTCAGCCCTACGGCTACGACCGCTTTCCCAACGTCATCACCAGCCTCGAATTCGAGCGCCTGGCCGATCCGCAAGGCCCCACCGGCGGCAAGATCCTGCGCCCGGGCGACGGCAAGGAGGCAAAGAACGTCGCCTTCATCCAGTGCGCCGGTTCCCGTGACGAGAACCACCTGCGCCACTGCTCGCGCATCTGCTGCATGGCCTCGCTGAAGCAGACGCAGTATGTACGCGAAGCCTTCGGCGAAACTGGCAAGTCAACGATCTATTACATCGACATCCGCGCCATCGACCGCTTCGAGGATTTCTACCAGATGGTGCAGAAGGATGCGACCGTCAGCTTCGTCAAGAGCAAGGTGGCGAAGATCGTCGAGAACCAGGAAAACGGCAACCCGATCCTGCACGGCGTGGATACCGAGGGCTACCACCGTTACGCCACCGAGCATGACCTGGTGGTGCTGGCGGTCGGCATGGAGCCCGAGATCACCGGCGTAAAGCTACCCGACGACATCATCCTCGATTCATCGAACTTCATCGAGGGCAGCAAGGACGGCGGCATGTTCGGCGCCGGCGCCGCGGCCAGCCCGCTCGATGTCAATCGCTCGGTTCAAAGTGCCACTGCGGCGAGCTTGCACGCCATTCAAGTGATTCGTAAAACCGCTTCAACGGAGGCCGCGTAATCATGGCCGATAACAAGTTCGCCGCGTATATCTGCTCCGGCTGTGGCATCGGCGATGCCATGAAGGTGCCGCAGCTCGAAGCCATCGCCAAGAAGGAAGGCAAGATGGCCATCGTCAAGAGCCATCCCTTCCTCTGCAACGCCGAGGGCGTACAGACGATCAAGGACGACATCGCCAACGAGGCCGTCACCCACGTCTGCATCGCCGCCTGTTCGCGTCGCGCCAAGACCGAGGCCTTCCAGTTCGACGGCGTCGCCATGTCGCGCGCCAACCTGCGCGAAGGCGTGCTGTGGGTAGTCGCCACCGGCAAGGAGCACGACGAAGTGCGCCAGGAAATGGCGGCCGACTATGTGCGCATGGGCTGCGCCGAAGTCAAGAAAATGACCCAGCCTGCCGGCAACGTCAAGGAAAGCTCGAGCAAGCGCATCCTCGTCGTCGGCGGTGGCATGAGCGGCATGACCGCCGCGATGGAAATTGCGGCGACCGGCTACGAGGCCGTGCTGGTCGAGAAAACCGGCGCATTGGGCGGCATGACGGCGCAACTCTGGAAGCGCCAGCCCTTCAAGGAGCCCTACGCCGCGGCACAAGAGACCGGGGTGGCCGAGATGGCAGCGAAGATCGCCGCCAATCCGAAGATCAAACTGCATCTGAATTCGACCATCGCCGAAACCTCGGGCGCCCCCGGCCGCTTCGTGATCCAGGTCGCGCAGGAATCGGGCACCGTCACCGAGGAAACCGTCGGTGCCATCGTGCAGGCCACGGGCTTCACCACCTACGACATGGCCAAGCTGCCCGAACTCGGCGGTGGCCAGCCCAACGTGGTCGATCAGGCCGGACTCGAAAAGCTCGCCCTCCAGGCCAACGGCGGCGCCATCAAGCGTGCCGACGGCAAGGAAGTCAAATCAGTGGTCTTCGTCCAGTGCGCCGGCCAGCGTGACAAATTGAAGGAAGATGGCGGCACGCACCTATCCTACTGCTCCGGTCACTGCTGCGGCACCAGCATCAAGCAGGCGACCTATTTCAAGGATCAGAACCCGGACATCGACACCGTGATCGTGTATGACGATTTGCGTGTGCCGGGCATGGGCGAGGATTTCTACCGCAGCGCCCAGGAAAAGGGCGTGATCTTCACCAAGGGCAAGGCGAGCAAGGTCACCGGCGGCGATAGCTGCAAGGTGAGCTTCAAGGATCTGATCCTCGACGAAGAGAACACCATTGCCGCCGACCTGGTGGTGCTGGCCACCGGCCAGGTGCCGAACGCCGGCGTCGACCTCGAAGCCTGGAACCCGGTGGTGACGGCAGCCGACGGTGGCGACGCGGCGGCCAAGACCGCACGCGACGAGATGAAGACGATTTCGATCCTCAATCTCAACTATCGCCAGGGCCCGGACATGCCGCAGTTCAAGCATGGCTTCGCCGATTCGCATTTCATCTGCTTCCCCTACGAGACGCGTCGCACCGGCATCTATGCCGCCGGCCCGGTACGCCGTCCGATGGACATCCTGCAGGCCACCGATGACGCCACCGGCGCCGCGCTGAAGGCGATCCAGGCGGTCGAGAACGCCAGCGTCGGCCGCGCCGCGCATCCGCGCTCGGGCGACCTGTCCTTCCCCACGGCGCGCCTCGAAGGCTGCACCCAGTGCAAGCGCTGCACGGTGGAGTGCCCCTTCGGCGCCATCGACGAGGACGAGCGCCGCTTTCCCAAGTTCAACGAGGAACGCTGCCGCCGCTGCGGTACCTGCATGGGCGCCTGCCCGGTGCGCGTGATTTCCTTCGAGAACTACTCGGTGGATACGGTCGGCAGTCAGGTCAAGGCGATCGAAATTCCCGAGGAGGACGAAGAAAAGCCGCGCATCCTGGTGCTGGCCTGCGAGAACGACGCCTACCCGGCGCTCGACATGGCAGGCCTGGCGCGCCTGAACTACTCGGCCTTCGTCCGCATCATCCCGGTGCGCTGCCTCGGCTCGGTGAACACCATCTGGATCACCGACGCAATGAACTCCGGCTACGACGGCGTGATGATGATGGGCTGCAAGAAGGGCGACGACTACCAGTGCCACTTCGTCAAGGGCTCCGAACTCGCGCATTACCGCATGAGCAAGATCGGCGACACGCTGACCCAACTCGGCCTCGAACCGGAACGTGTCGTCACGCAGGAAGTCGCCATCACCGACAACCAGCGCGTGGTCACGCTGATCAACGACTACGTCGCCGAACTCGAAAAGCTCGGCCCCTCGCCCATGAAGGGCTTCGGCTAACTCCCATGATGCGTCGGCTGCGCCTCCGATCATGAAAGTTAGCCTCGTTCTAAAGGCCCCCCACCCCCTGCCCCGCCCCGGGGCGGGGGTCAAAGTTTGCTCGCTACGCTCGCTACGATTTCTTCACAAGCTCGAAGCGACACTTGGAGACGCTATACATGACTACCGCAAATCAATCGGCCGTCGAACGTTACCGCAACAACTTCCTCAAGGAAGTCGAAGCCAACGTCGAAGAAGGCCACATGGTCAAGATGTGCATGCAGTGCGGCGTCTGCGCCGGCTCGTGCCCCTTGGGTAATGCCTGGGAACATTCGCCGCAGAAAATCTTCATGATGATCCGCGCCGGCAAGCGCGACGAGGTGCTGGGTTCCGACTCGATGTTCATGTGCACCTCGTGCTACAACTGCATCGTGCGCTGCCCGCGGCAACTGCCGATCACCCACATCATGCACGGCCTGGCCAACTACGCCCATCGCCTCAACCTGGCACCGAAAGGCCAGCCGACGCGCGATTTCGCCACCCTGTTCTGGAACAACGCGATCAAGAAAGGGCGTGTCAATGAACTGACGCTGACCCTGGGCCACTACTTCACGAACGGCCTAGTGTCGGGCATCAAGATGGCGCTGTCGATGCAGAGCATCGGCTTGGGCCTGTTCCTGGCCAAGCGCCTCAACCCGATGGAAATCTTCGGCGGTCACGGCGTCAAGGATCTCAAGGGATTCCACGCCATCGTGGCCAAGGCCAAGGAAATCGAGGATCGCAAGAAGGGCTTCAGCGCCTGAGGAGGCAAGACAAATGGCAAAGAAAGAATACGCGTTCTACCCCGGCTGCTCCTCGCAGCTCAAGGCCTCGGCATCGAACTACCTGGTGTCGACCAACTCCATGTGCAAATCCCTGGACATCAAGCTGACCGAGATTCCGGACTGGAATTGCTGCGGCGCCTCGGTCGGCTACTGCGAAGGCGGCGAACTGCCGCGCATCGCGATCAACGCGCGCAACTTCGCCCAGGCCGAGACGCATCTGCCGGGCCAGGACATCGTCGCCACCTGCGCCGCCTGCTGGCTGGGCGCCCGCGAATCCAAGGAACGCCTCGACGGCTCGGCGCAGTTGATGAAGGAAACCAACGAAGCCCTGGCCGCCGCCGGGCTGCACTACAGCGGCGGCGCGAACGTGCGCCACATGGTCGAAGTGCTGATCGAGGACTTCGGCTACGACGGCCTCAAGGCGCCGATGAAGAAGTCACTGGAAGGCATCAAGTTCGCCGGCTATGTCGGCTGCCAGACCAATCGCCCCTTCGGCATCGTCGGCGAATCCTTCGAGAACCCGCTGTACCTCGACAAGATGGTCGAAACCTTCGGCGGCGAAGCGCTCACCAGCTATGACCAGAAGGTGACCTGCTGCGGCGGCGCACTGGCGTTCTCCGAGCCGGAAAAGAGCCAGAAGCAGATTCGCGACATCGTCGAATCGGCCTACGATGCCGGCGCCGAGATGATCGTCACGCCCTGCCCGCTGTGCCAGGCCAACGTCGAGGTGTATCAGTCGGAAATCAACAAGAAGCAGGGCACCAAGTTCAACATGCC
>JAPLQX010000037.1 GCA_026399435.1 Rhodocyclales bacterium | reverse complement strand
GCGGCGCGAGCTTGTCCTGCGCGTAGGCGGCCGCCGTGTCCCTCACCATGCGCTCGTCTTCCGTCAGTTGCCGGTCCATCAGCAACGGGTCTTCCCAGTTGAATCTCGGTTGGCTGCTCATCAAAACTCCAGTATCAATGTATGGTCATGCCGCCGTCGGCGGCAAGAATCTGTCCTGTCACGTAAGCCGACGCATCCGAAGCGAAGAAGAGGAAAACCGGCGCGATCTCCTCGGGTTCGGCCCAACGCCCGAGGGGAATGCGATCGAGGTACTTCTCCTTGAAGCGATCGTCGGTGCGTATGACTTCGGTCATCGGCGTCGCTGCTCCGGGTGCGATGGCGTTGGCGGTGATGTTGTAGCGCGCCAGCTCCTTCGCCGTACTCTTGGTCATGCCCAGTATTCCGGCTTTCGCCGCACTGTAGTTTATCTGACCGATGGTGCCGAGAACACCCGCCGCCGAGGTGACGTAAATGATGCGTCCGTACTGGCGGGCTATCATGCCGCCGACCACCGCCTGCAGGCAGTTGAAGGCGCCGGTCAGATGCACGCCGATCACTTGCTGCCATTGCTCGATGGTCATCTTGTTGAGCATGGCGGTGCGCGTGATACCGGCGTTATTCACCAGAATGTCGATGCGGCCCCAGGCCGCATTGACCTGCGCCGCAGCCGCCTCCACTTGCGCACGGTCGGCGACGTCGCAAGCGATGCCGATCGCCGTACCGCCAGCGCCGACTATCTCGGCCGCGACCCGCGCCGCGGCCTCGCCGTTCATGTCGACCACGGCAACCCTCGCACCCTCGCGGGCGTAGGCCTGCGCCACCGAGGCGCCGATGCCTTGTCCGGCACCGGTCACCAGCGCGACTTTTCCTTCGAGTTGCATTCGCTCAGCCCTTCGGCTTGGCCAGCACCTGCTCGGCGAACTTGTCGTCGAATAGGGCGCCTTCGGCCACCAACTGGCGGAACTTGATGAAGTCGATGACATCCTTGCCGGTCGGCTTCTTCGCGTCGAAGGCATTGAAGCCGAGCCAGGCTTCGTGGTTCATGTTGGCCGCGAGCCAATGGCGGTTCGGCAACTTCATCTGGTCCCAGAAGAACTTCTTCTTGCCGCGGATGCCGTCGATCGAATTGATCAGGCAGTTGGGGAAGAGGTTGGCGAACTTCCACACCAGGCGATTGACTTCGGCGTCGAGCAATTCGAAGTCGGTCTTGCACTCGGCCATCAGCGCCTTCGCCGCGGCAATCTTGTCGCTGGCCACTGCTTCGCCGTAAACGATTTCGCCGTCATCGACGAAGGTATCCGTACGCACCAGCGGATTGCGTACCCACTGGCCATCCTTCTTCAGCACCGGCACCACCTTGGTGACGAGGCCCTTGGACTTCATCTTGTAGGCGCTCCACGTCTCGCAGGAGATGCAGTTGTACATCGCATCTTCCATCGACAGGAACCACGGCAGAAAGTCGGTCGAGCCGCCGACCGGCGCCGAGCCGTGCTTGGGACCGGCCTGGCCGTAGATCGCCAGATCGGAGGACACGGTGATGTCGGTCGCCATGCCGATTTCCTGGCCGCCGGCGACGCGCATGCCGTTGACGCGACAAATGACCGGCTTCTTGCAATTGAGAATGCCGTCCACCATGGCGTTGAACAGGTCCATGTACTCGCCGTATTCGTTGGGACGCTTGGAGTAGTACGAAGCGTATTCGGCGGTATTGCCGCCGGTACAGAAGGCCTTGTCGCCCACCGCTGTAAATACCACGGCGACGATCTTGCGGTCGCTCGAGGCACGCTGCATTCCGGCGATGACACCTTTGACCATATCGGTCGTGTAGGAGTTGTACTGGCTCGGATTGTTCAGCCAGATCCATGCAGAGAACAGGCCGGACACCGCCGCACCCTTGTCGTCCAGCACCGGACGTTCCTCGTAGATCACCGTCGGCGCATCATCGGGCGATGCGTTGCCGAAGTGGCTGTTGTCGATGAGCTGGTGATCCTTGAGCTCGTTTTCCCTGCGTAGCCATTCCAATGCCATGGTAGTTCTCCTCTTTGAATTCGGTGGGTCGTGGGTCGATATGAAAAACGTGTTCAGAAATCCGGGGTCAGGATCACGCGTCGATTGAGCTTGCCGTGGTGCGCCTCATCGAACACCTGCTCGATCTGGCTCATCGGCCGCGTCTCGACAAAGGGTTCGAGCACGATCCGCCCGTCGACGCACATGTCGAGTACCTTCGAGTAATGCTCGGGCAGGCATCCCCAGGTGCCGATCAGTTCGGCGTCGAAGGCCATCAGCTTGGACAGCATGTAGGACGTCTCGTCGGTGCCGTAGCCGACCACCACCAGCGTGCCGGTGAAGGACAGCAGGGACAAGGCCAGTTCCTGGCCCGGTTTGGTGCCGGTGACCTCGAAGATCTTCCAGCCGTAGTTCGAGGGAATGCCCTTTTCCTTGCAGTAGGCCTTGAAGCCTTCCTTCACTTCCTTGGGGCTCTTGCCTTTCGGATTGATCGTGAAGTCCGCACCGTACCCCTTCATGAATTCGAGCTTGTCGGCATTGATGTCGATGCCGATCACGGTGCTGGCACCCATGCCCTTGGCCACCTGGGTCATGAAGCTGCCGACACCGCCGGCGGCACCGATGACGATGACGCGGTCACCCGGCTGCAGGCGCGCGCGCAGGCCGGCCTGGTAGGGCGTGGTTACCGCATCGGCGATCACTGAAAGATGCTCCAGCGGGATCTTGCCGCGATTGCCGACGATACACAGGTCCGCGGCAGGCACCGGAATATGGCTGGAAAAGCCGCCGTAGATGCCCATCGAGTTGCCCGGCATTTTCTGCGCCAGGCAACGATTGCCGCGGCCGGTCTTGCACAGTTCGCACTTGTTGCACGGAAGTACGGCGGGAATGATGACTTCCTTGCCAACCAGCTTCGCGTCACCGGCGACCACCACGCCGGATATCTCGTGGCCCAGCGACAGGGGCGGCGGCTGCTCGGTGCGCACGCCCATGTAGAAGTAGGACAGGTCGGTGTGGCAGACGCCGCAGCCCTTGACCTCGACCAGGACCTCACCCGGTTGCAACTGCGGCACCGGGATTTCGGTCCTGGTCAGCGTCCCCGGTACGGTCATCTGCCATGTCTTGATGGTGCTCGGAATCATGCTTTTCCCCTGATTGATTTACTTGTTTTTCCAGACCGGCTTGCGCTTCTCGATGAACGAGTTCAAGCCTTCCTTGGCATCCTCGGTGGCCATCAGATCCTTGAGGTAATGCTGTTCGATATGGAACAGGGCCTCGTAGAAAGGCCGCGTTGCTGCTTCCTTGACCGCCTTCTTGGTATGGATCAGCGCGACGCGGGACAGCGAAGTGAACTGGTGGAGGAACTTCTCCGTGTCGGCGGCAAAGCTCTCCTTGGGAAACACGCAGTTCACCAGGCCGAGGCGATGCGCTTCCTGCGCATCGATGATGCCGCCGCCCAGCAGCAACTCCATCACCTTGGTCATCGGCAACTGGCGCGGCAGCAGGATCGCGGCAATCGGCGGAAACACGCCCAGCTTGATTTCCGGCTGACCCAGCTTGGCGCTTTCCGAGGCGACCACCATGTCGCAGGCGATGGCCAGTTCGCAGCCGCCGCCCAGCGCCGGCCCATTGACGGCCGCCACGGTGGGGATCGGCACCTGCATCAGGCGCTTCAGAATGCCGTGGAAGACCTCGATCATCTTCACCACCTTGTCGGGCGTGTGATCGACCACGTCCACGCCCGAGGAAAAGGTCTTGTCACCACTACCGGTAACGACCAGCACCTTGGCCGTGGTGTTTTCCATCGCCAGATCGAGAGCGGTATTCATCTCTTCCATGGTCGCGATGTCCAGCACGTTGTAGGGTGGCCGGTTGATGGCGAGGCGAAGCTGGTCGCCCTGCTGCTCGTAGGAGATGAACTTGAAATCTGCCATGAATATCCTCTGGTTTCTGCGTGCTTCGGTTAGCGTGAAATAACTCGTTCGGAGCGACTGGTGATAGTCGAGCGAAGCGAGCAAATCAGTAGCCTCCCCGTGAGGGGAGGATGGGAGGGGCGGGCCTTCAATTCGCCTTTAGTTATGGCCGCTGCGCTTAACGCCGATGATGCCGGCGTTAGCCTCCACTGAAACTTCGTTTTCGCGTGTTTCGTCATCGATGGGTAATTCTTACTATCATGCGCGTTTAGAAAAGATCGTCCATCTCGTCGGCGCCTACGCCCGGCGGCATGCTTCCATACTGCTGCATGTAGGCCTGCACCAGCTGGTTCTCGCGCTGGCTGAAGAAAGGCGCGTCTTCGAAGACGAAGAACTTGGCAATATCGGCCTTGTCCAGCATCGCCTCCAGGCCTTCGCGCAGGTTCTCCACGCCCCTGATCAGCAGCACCTTTTTATCGGCATCGAGAAGCTGGAACACACTGGCATCTGTGGGCACGCCGGCAACATTCTCGGCGTTGAATTCGAGCCAGGCTTCCGGCGGCAGCACCATGTCCTCGATCTTCGCCGCGAGGTTGCACTTGAGGCAGCGCAGCGCTTCGGCGCGAGCGGTCGCCTCGTCAAAGCCGAGTTCGACTTCGTCCCAGTTGTTGCGCTTGACCGGATCGATGAAGATCGGATGCAGACGCTTGCGGGTGTTGAAGCCCTCCTCGCGGCCGATGTGCGGATCGGTATCCCAGTCCGGCAGCAGATTCTCCTCGATGTCGCCGTCGCCACCCATGTAGGCATCCATCGCCGCGGCCGCCTTGCGTCCCTGCGCAACCGACTCGATCAGCGTCGAGGGGCCGAGCACGCAGTCGCCACCGGCATAAACGCCGGGCCGGCTGGTGAGCATGCTGTCTTCTCGCACCTGCACGCGACCGTTCTTGGAAACCTGAACGCTGTAGCCGGGAAACTCCTCGGGGCGCTGGCCGATGGCGCCGATGACCAGATCGACGTCCTCGGCAAACTCGCTGCCCGCAATCTCCAGCGGACGGCGACGACCCGACGCATCGGGCTCGCCGAGCGCCATCTTGATGTAGGTGATCTTCAGGCGCGAACTGCCGCTGTCGTTGAGTTCGATTTTCTTCGGCGCCAGCAGGAAACGGAAATTGACCTGTTCCTCGATGCAGCCCTGAACCTCATCGTCGCGCGCCGGCATTTCCTCGCGGGTACGGCGATACACCATGTCCACCACTTCGGCACCGAGGCGCCGCGCCGAACGCGCGTTGTCGGTCGCGACGTTGCCGCCGCCGATCACTGCGACGCGCTTGCCGATCACGATCGCCGTATCGCCATCGCCAGCGCGGTGCGTTCCTTTGGGAACTTTGCCCATGGTCACGGCACGCAGGAAGGTCGGGCTGTCGATGACGTTGGGCAGTGTATCGCCGGGGATGCCGAGGGCGTCGCCGTTCTGCGCGCCGATGCCGAGGAAGATCGCATCGAAACCCTGCGCCTTCAGGTCATCGACGCTCTCGATCCGGGTATTGAAACGGAAGGCGACGCCGAGCTTTTCCACTTCCGCCACTTCCTGATCGATCACATCCACTGGCACGCGATATGACGGAATCCCGTAGCGGGCCATGCCGCCGGCGGCGGGCAAGGCATCGAATACCGTGACGGCATGGCCTTTCTTGGCCAGGTAATAGGCAGCAGTCAGTCCTCCCGGCCCTGCGCCGACAACCGCGGCCTTCTTCCCGGACGGCGGCAGTTGCTTCGAATGCTTGCGCCACAGGCCGGTATCGTTGTCCGCAGCGATCCGTTTCAGGCTACGGATCGACAACGGATCGTCGAGATCCTTGCGCCGGCAGGCCGACTCGCAGGGGCTGAAGCAGGCGCGGCCGAGAATGCCGGGGAAGGGCAACTTTTCGCGCACCACGGCCACCGCTTCGCCGTACATGCCGAGGCCCACCAACTGCACGTAGCGCGGTACGTCGATGCCGGCGGGACAGGTCGCCTTGCACGGTACCTGGGTTTCTTCCTTGCGCGCCACATCCAGCGTGCGGTCCATCAGGGCACCGGTCGGACAAACCGTGACGCAGGCGCTGCAGAACTTGCAGCCCGATTCGAGCAGCGTCGCCGCGATGGTGCCGACCCAGGTGCGCCCGTCCGTGTTCTTGACCTCGAGGCAGCCGACACCGCGCACCTCGTTGCAGGCCACCAGGCAGCGCCGGCAGTCGATGCACAGGTTGTAGTCGCGGTCGTAGAAAGGCTCGTCCTTGATCACCGGCAACTGGATGTGCTTGTAATTCGGCGTCGTCGGAGGAATGCCGACGTAATCGGACACCTTGCGCAGTTCGCAGCTGTTGAAAATCGAGCAGCAGCGCTGCTCGACAGGATTGCCGAAGGAACAGGTGGTACGGCTGCAGCCCTCGCGCTGCGGGCAGGTCAGGCAGACATGCGGATGCGTGCCCAGCGTCTTGGCGATGCGTTCCTTGCGCAGCTTGTCGATTGCGGGTGATGTAGTGGTGACGACCATTCCGGCCTCGACCGGAATCGAGCAGGAGGTCCGCATGCCGGTGGTGCCCGCGATTTCGACCACGCAAAGATTGCAGCCGCTATTGCTGTCCGGGCCGCCGCCGCGCTGCGAACTCGGCGGCAGATCGGGGTGCGCACACAGGGCCGGAATATAGATGCCCGCGGCGCTCGCCGCGGACAGCAGCGAGACCCCCTCGGGCGCCTCGACATCCTTGCCATCGATGGTGAGCTTGACCTTGACGCCCGCATCCGCAGCGAAACCCGCTGCACCGGGCGCCTGCCGGGTCTTGTACCACCTGATCTCGGACGTCTGTACGGCCTGCATGGTCTTCCTCCTCGATGCGTCTTCCGACTGTCTGCACGGCCTTGCGGGGCCACGCAATTCTGATGACTTGCTGCGACTATGCCTGCTTATAGGGCGCGTAATACGCACCACGACAGGCCCCTGCCCTCACTGCTGCAAGAAAACTCGTCATGTCCTGCACCGGGTCCAAAAACTCGGTGGCGCAACGGCCCACGGCGATCACCTTGTGGCAATCGCTGCCCCCCAACGTCGGCAGCCCCAGATGCTGCGACGCCTGGATGGCCAGATCGTTGTCGCTGTCGATATTGCCTCCGTTGTGCGACTCGACTGCGGCGATGCCCTCCAGGTCCAGCAAACCTTCGAGCAAACCGGAAAACCCCAGATCACGAAAGGGGTGAGCCGGAGCACAGATGCCGCCCAGGTCATTGATTCGCTCGATCACCTCGTTCAGCGGCAGGTAGCTGTTGCGCCCCCAAATGTTCCAGCCGTCATCCGCGACGCCATAGGCCAGCAGATGACCGCGGTCGGTGGCAATTTCCACTCCGCGCAGGACCAGAAACCCCTCCTCGCGGCCAATGCGTTCGACCGGTTCGGAGGCCTCGTAGGAATAGTGCTCGGTAATGCAGACACCATCCAGCCCCAAGGCCTTCGCGCGCCGGATCAGGTCGAGCGGTTCGAGCCAGTTGTCGTACGAGTACTTCGTATGACAGTGGGTATCGATCCACATGACCTGGTGCGGTGCGTTTCAAAAATCAGGGCAGCACGAACTCGAGGTTGACCCGCTTGGACGGCACGAACTTGTTGGCCTTGAAGAACTTTTCCAGGGCGAAGTCGTCCCAGTTCACCAGCGTGTAGACCTTCTTCACCCCGGCGGCCTTCATGTTCATCATGAACTGGTCGAGCATTTCGGCGGCGACGCCGAAGTTGCGGAAATCGGGATGAACGCCCAGCGTGTCGATCGTCGCCGTGGCGTCGGCAATGCCGAACTCGCCGAAGAAGACGTAACCCATGACGAAGCCCACCACCTTGCCTTCGACCTCGCAGACGATCGAGGTGTTGATGTTGGCGGCCCGGTTAAGGATTCCGGCGATCTTGCGCTCGTAGTACTCGCGTCGCGGCTCGCCGCTGGCGAAGGCGTCGATGGCGACGATGGCATCCAGATCCCCCTGGCGCAGGACGCGCATTACTCGTTTCTGATCAGGCATTTCATTCCTCCTTGTGTAGTCGGCAGCGCCTCGGGCGCCGATCCTTAACGTGAAATACAGCCGCTTGCGAAGTCACAGGTGATGATCGAGCGAAGCGAGCGGATGGGTAGCCCCGCCTTGGGGCGGGGATGGGGGTGGGGGGCCTTCCATTCGCCTTTCGCGTGTTTCATCATCAGGGGTGCCGAGCTCCGCATGAAAGTTAGAACAGTTCGTCTTCGCCGGCCGGCTCGCTGCGCTTGCGGACATAAACCGTGCCGTACATGAAGCCCATTTCCTGACCGGCATCAAAACAGGTGTTGCAGCCGTCACCTTCCGTCTTGAACTCCTCGACATGGACCTCGAAGCCCATTGCCTTGTAGTTCTGCACGATCTCGGACAGGCGCGGCTCGCCGATGACGGTCTGACGTATCCAGCCATCCTTGAGCAATTGATCCTCTGGACTGACCACCTTTGCCTGGGCGATCGGGATGACGCGTCGTGTTTCTGCCATAGGAATCACCTCGCTCACCACGAATGCTTGATCGCACCCGGCGTACAGGCCGTGATGCAGGGCAGGCTGGCATAGCCGCCGGACGGCTTGCAGTCGGCGCAGTCATAAGCCAGCGTGCGGCAGTTGGGCTTCTTCACCCAGGCCACTTCGTCGTCATAGTCATCGGTGATGATTTCGAACATCAGCTTCGGGCAGGCGGTCAGACAGGCCCGCTCCGCCGTGCAGCCGATGCACTTGTCGGTGTCGATGCTGATGTAGTACTCACCGGAACCGTCCTTGTAACCGTAGTTGGCGATCATGTGTCTTCCCTTCTGGTCAGGCCTCTGGGGTGGCAGCCGGCAATCAGCCCGCTGCCGCCTTCTTCGACATCAGCGTATAGCCGAACAGCGCGGCCCCCAGCGCCCCGGCGATCTGGCTATCGACCTTGGTCTCCATCGCCTTGATGCCCAAGAGCTTCTCGATGCGCTTGACGACCCCGGGGTTCTTGGCAATGCCGCCGGTGATGAAGAAGCCTTCTTCCACCCCGATCCGCTCCAGCAGGCTGACGACCCGCTCGGCCATGGCCTGGCAGTAGGCGGCGATCACCTTGTTC
>JAPLQX010000011.1 GCA_026399435.1 Rhodocyclales bacterium | reverse complement strand
TGTGCTGAAAATAAAACAGGGGGTGTGAGAATATTTCACACCCCCTGTTTTATTTCACACTTGTTAGCGAGAACTCTCGCAAAACACATGACTGGTGGGGTGACCGATGGGGCTCGAACCCACGACAACCGGAATCACAATCCGGGACTCTACCAACTGAGCTACGGCCACCACCGAAACTGCGCGCCGCCCGGAAATAACACCCGGTCCGGCAAGGGGGCGAATTATGGAAGATGGCAGCAAAAGAATCAAGCAATCAACAATCCTGCGCTTGTCACCCACCATGATCTCGCGTAAGATATTTGCAGAACATTGTTCCACTATGCAGTTCTTCAAGCTTTCGCAGCCGCAAGGCGGCATCCATCATAGGACCCGATATCCATGGATCTCAATTTCACTGCCGCAGAGCAGTCGTTCAGGGAAGAAGTGCGCAGCTTTCTGCGCGCCAAACTACCCGCCGAACTCAGCCGCAAGGTGCTGGGCGGCAAGCGCATGGAGAAGGGCGACTTCGTTCGCTGGCAGAAACTCCTGCATGAGCAGGGATGGGGCGCCATCGCCTGGCCAAAGGCCTTCGGCGGCGCCGGCTGGAATGCGGTGCAGAAGAACATTTTCGAAGAAGAATGCGCCGACGCCGGTGCGCCGATGCAACTGCCCTTCGGTCTGGTGATGGTGGCGCCGGTGATCATGGCCTTCGGCAATCCGGAGCAGAAGCAGCGCTTTCTGCCGCGCATCATCGACGGCACCGACTGGTGGTGCCAGGGCTATTCCGAGCCGGGCTCCGGCTCGGATCTCGCCTCGCTCAAGATGCGCGCAGTCAGGGACGGCGACCATTACGTGGTCAGCGGCCAAAAGACCTGGACCACGCTGGGCCAGCATGCCGACTGGATTTTCTGCCTAGTCCGCACCAGCACCGAAGGCCGCCAGCAGGCGGGAATTTCCTTTCTGCTGATCGACATGAAAACGCCGGGCATCACGGTGCGCCCGATCATCATGCTGGACGGCGAACACGAGATCAACGAGGTCTGGTTCGAGGACGTCAAGGTTCCGGTCGAGAACCTCATCGGCGAAGAAAACAAGGGCTGGACCTATGCCAAGTTCCTGCTCGGCCACGAGCGCACCGGCATTGCCGGCGTCGGCCGTTCCAAGCGCGAACTGAAGAAGCTGAAGGACATCGCGCGCAAGGAAACCGCCAACGGCCGGCCGCTGATCGAGGATCAGCGCTTTCGCGACCGCATCGCCCAGATCGAACTCGAAATCATGGCGCTGGAGATCACCAACCTGCGAGTAATCTCGGCGGAAGGGGAGGAAAAGCGCGCGCCGGGACCGGAGGCCTCGATCCTCAAGATCAAGGGTTCCGAAATCCAGCAGATGCTGGCTGAACTGAAAATGCAGGCGCTGGGTCACTACGCCCTGCCTCACATGCACGAGGCGCTCGACGCCGGCTGGCCGGGCGATCCCCTGATGGAGGCCTATGCCGACCATGCCGCACCGCTCACCGGCCACTATTTCAACTACCGCAAGACGAGCATCTACGGCGGTTCCAATGAAATCCAAAAGAACATCATCTCGCAGATGATCCTGGGACTCTGACCATGAACTTCAACTACACCGAAGAACAACTCGCCCTGCAGGACACCCTGCGCCGTTTCATCGCCAAGGACTACGCCTTCGAACATCGCCGCGCGCTGGCCAAATCCGCCGACGGCTTCGATCGCTCGGCATGGAAAACCTTTGCCGATTTCGGCATCCTTGCATTGCCCTTTCCGGAGGATTTCGGCGGCATTAGTGAACATGGCGGCAACGCCGTCGACACCATGCTGGTCATGGAAATGCTCGGCCGCGGACTCGCCCTCGAACCCTATGTCCCGACCGTCGTGCTCTGCGGCGGGCTGATCCGCGATGCCGGCAGCGCGGCGCAGAAAGAGGAAATGTTGCCCGCGATCGCCGGCGGCGAACTGATGCTGGCGCTGGCCCACCACGAGCCCGGCGGCCGCTACGAACTCGATCGTGTCACCACCACCGCGACGGCTGTCGGCAGCGGCCGGCAGCTCAACGGCGCCAAGGCCGTCGTGCTCGGTGCGCCGTCCGCTGACAAGCTGATCGTTTCGGCGCGCGACGGCAAGGGTCTGTCCCTGTTCCTCGTGGATGCCAAGGCGACGGGTGTGAGCATGCGCGCCTATCCGACACAGGACGGCGCCCGTGCCGCCGACATCAGGCTGACCAAGGTCGCCGTCGGCGCCGACACACTGATCGGCACCGACGGCGGCGCACTGCCAATCATCGAGCGAGCGCTCGACTACGCCAACGCCGCGCTCTGCGCCGAAGCCGTCGGCATCATGTCGGCGCTCAACGAAGTCACGCTCGAATACCTCAAAACGCGCAAGCAGTTCGGCGTGCCGATCGGCAAATTCCAGGCGCTGCAGCACCGCATGGCCGACATGGTGATCGCCACCGAGCAGGCCCGCTCCATGGCCACGCTGGCCGCGGTGCGCGTCGACTCGACCGATGCCGCGGAACGCAGCCGTTCGGTCGCCGCCGCCAAGGCCTACGTCACGCAATCGGCACGCTTGGTCGGCCAGCAGGCGGTGCAGTTGCACGGCGGCATGGGCGTCGTCGATGAACTCAATGTCAGCCACTACTTCAAGCGCCTGACCATGATCGGCCTCACCTTCGGCGACGCGGACTACCACCTCGGCCGCTTCAGCGACACGCTGCTCGCGGCATGACGAATAAGACCTATCCCCCAACCCCTTCCCCGAGGGAAGGGGTGACTTTGGTTCAGCCGCTGCGCGGCTTCCGGGCTATTGCCTTCATGCCGGCTTGGGGCGGCCCGGCGGCGGCATGAGCGCGATCATTAACCGCCGCGACCTCGAGTTCCAGCTGTTCGAGGTCCTCGATGTCGAAGCCCTGACCGCCCGTCCGCGCTACGCCGAGCACAGCAGGGAAACCTTCCTCGCCGTGCTCGACACGGCCGAGGCGATGGCGACCGAGAAGTTCGCGCCGCACAACCGCAAGGCCGACGAGCACGAGCCGACCTTCGACGGCCAGCGCGTGACCATGATTCCCGAAGTCAAGGAAGCGCTGAACGCCTTCTGCGAGGCGGGCTTCATCGCGGCCGCGCACGACTTCGAGCGTGGCGGCATGCAGTTGCCGGTGGTCATGGCCCAGGCGGCCTTCTCGCTGTTCAAGAGCGCCAACGTCGGCACCGCCGCCTATCCTTTCCTCACCATCGGCAACGCCAACGTCATCCACCGCTTCGGCAGCGAGGCGCAGAAGAAAAAATATCTGGAGCCGCTGCTCACCGGCCGCTTCTTCGGCACCATGGCGCTGACCGAGCCGCAGGCCGGGTCGAGCCTGTCCGACATCACGACCACGGCAACACCGAATGCCGACGGCAGCTATTCGCTCAGCGGCAACAAGATTTTCATTTCCGCCGGCGACCACGACCTTTCGGAAAACATCGTCCATCTGGTGCTGGCCAAGATTCCCGGCGGCCCGCCCGGGGTCAAGGGCATCTCGCTGTTCATCGTGCCGAAATTCCGCGTCAATGACGACGGCACACTAGGCCAGCGCAACGACGTGACGCTGACCGGCCTGATCCACAAGATGGGCTATCGCGGCACCACTTCAACCATGCTGGCCTTCGGCGAGAAGGGCCAGTGTCACGGCGAACTGGTGGGCGAGGCGCACAAGGGCCTCTCCTACATGTTCCACATGATGAACGAGGCGCGCATCGGCGTCGGCATGGGTGCCGTGATGCTGGGCTATCGCGGCTACCTCGCCTCGCTGGAGTATGCGAAGGAACGCCCGCAAGGCCGCGCGCCGACCAACAAGAACCCAGCCGACCCGCAGATATCGATCATCGAGCATGCCGACGTGCGGCGCATGCTGCTGGCGCAGAAGGCCTATGTCGAAGGCGGCTACGCGCTGTGCCTTTATTGCGCTCGGCTGGTGGATGAACAGCGGGTAGGTACGGGTGAGGCGGTGACCGAAGCCGGCCTGCTGCTCGACCTGCTGACGCCCATCGCCAAGTCCTGGCCCTCGCAATGGTGCCTCGAAGCCAATAGCCTCGCGATCCAGATCCACGGCGGCTACGGCTACACCCGCGAATATCCGGTCGAACAGTTCTACCGCGATAACCGCCTCAATCCCATCCACGAAGGCACGCACGGCATCCAGGCGCTGGACCTGCTCGGGCGCAAGGCGGTGATGAACGGCGGCGCGGCGATGAAGCTGTTCGTCCGCGAGGCGCAGCAGACCATCGCCGCAGCGAAGGCGGACGAGGCCCTCGCTGGCTACGCCGCCGAACTGGATGCCGCACTGGGCGAGATTGCGACCACGCTGCAGGCGCTCGGCCCGGTGCTGGCAGCCAACCCGACGCTGGCGCTGGCCAATGCCGTGCTCTTCCTCGAAGCCTTCGGCCACACGGTCATCGCCTGGGTCTGGCTGCGCCAGGCGCTGGCGGCGCAGCGCGGACTGCAGGACGGCATCGCTGCCGACGCAGCCTTTTATCGTGGCAAACTGGCGGCCTGTCGCTGGTTCTACCGCTGGGAACTGCCCAAGACGAGGCAGTGGCACGAACTGCTGCGCAGCCTCGACGACACCACGCTGACCATGCCCCACGAAAGTTTCTAATGCCATGAGCCACCCGAACATCCTTGTCACCGACAGCGACGGCATTTTCAGCGTCGAGATCAGCCGCCGCAACAAGAAGAACGCCATCACCAGCGACATGTATCGCGCGATGAGCGATGCCTTGTGCCATGCCCGCGAACAGCATTACGTCAGGGTGGTACTGATCAGGGGGCAAAGCGACCTATTCACCGCCGGCAACGATCTCGGCGACTTCCTCCATCGCAAGGCCGGCGACCCCAGCGCGGCGATTCCCTTCCTGCACCTCCTGGCCGCCTTCGAAAAACCGCTGGTGGCTGCCGTCGCCGGCAATGCGGTAGGCATCGGCACCACCATGCTGCTGCACTGCGACCTGGTCTATGCCGCCGACAACACGCGATTCCAGTTGCCCTTCGTCAATCTCGCCCTGTGCCCCGAGGCCGGCTCGAGCCTGTTGCTGCCGCGCGTCGCCGGCTACCAGCGGGCCGCCGAACTGCTGCTGCTCGGCGAAGTGTTCGATGCCGCGACGGCGCGTGAGGCAGGATTCGTCAATCGCGTGGTCGCTGCCGATCAGTTGATGGAGACGGCCATGGCCGCCGCCAGGAAGCTCGCCGCGCTGCCAAGCCAGTCGCTGGCCGTCACCAAGGCGCTGATGAAGCGCCCGCCGGACCGCAGCGCCATTGAGACCATCGACGAAGAAGCGATCTACTTCGCCGACCTCGTCGCCGCCCCGGCGGCGAAGGAAATCATCAGCGCCTTCCTCGAGAAGCGCGCACCCGATCCTGGGAAGATTCACGGAGCCAAGCCATGAGCCTGAACATACCGGTCGGCTTCAAGCCGCTCAAGCGCGGCGGCGGCTACCTGAGCAGTCTCGGTCCCTGGTACTACCGCATCGACGAATCGAAAGGCGAAAAAGGCCAGCTGGTGCTCGCCATCCGCATCGAAGATCGCCACACCAACATCCGCCACATCGCCCACGGCGGTTTCCTCGTCACCATCCTCGACACGGCGCTGGGGATTGTCGTCTCCAGTTCGCGCGAGCCGCCGCAGCCCATCGTCACCGTGAGCCTCACCACCAATTTCGTCGCCAGCGCCGAGCCCGGCGACTGGGTCGAGGCCCATGTCGACATCGACCGCATGGGAGGCCGACTGGCCTATGCCAGCTGCACACTGCGGGTCGGCGAGCGCTGCATCATGACCGGCACCGGCGTCTTCGCCATGATGAAGCCCGTGGTTCCGAAGGAACAAGCGGACGGCTGAGTTGCCAACCGTGACGCCGCCCCCCCAACCTCTACAAAAAGAAGAACCCATGTCCGCCAGAGACCCCTTCATTCCCGCCGATCCCGATTTCGCCGCGACCATACGCCGCGGCACGCTGGGCATGCCGATCGCGCGCTTCTTCGGCGTCGAGTTCACCGACATCGGCCCCGGCCATCTCGAAGCGGTGTTGCCCTACCGCGATGAACTGAGCTACCGGCCGGGCCACTTTCAGGGCATCGCCGTTTCCGCCGTCGCCTATTTCGCCGCGACCTCGGCGCTGGGCACCCTGCTCGCGGCCGACCGCATCGGCCTGACGCTGGACCAGAACGTCAGATTCCTCGCGCCCGCGGTGGGCGAACGCCTGGTCGCGCGCGGCCGCACCATCAGCGCCGGTTACTCGGTCAGTGTCGGAGCTTCCGATGTCTATGCAGTGAAGGACGGCAAGGAAACGCTCTGCGCCACGGCGCAAGTCACCGTGCGCAACGTCGACCGCAAGAAGCTGGAAGGTTGACGTGCAAAAAATTCACGTCCTATTGAAGAAAGAAGAACTCGACGCCCAGCGCCTCGAAGGCAAGGTGGTGGTGGTGCTCGACATCCTGTTCGCCACCTCGTCCATCGTCACCGCACTGGCCCACGGCGCCACTGAAGTCATTCCGACGCTGGACGGCCGTGCCGCGCAAGCGGCAGCCAAGGACTTCCCGGCCGGCTCCTACGTGCTCTCAGGCGAACTCAATGCCGATACCCTGCCCGGCTTCGTCCATCCGACGCCGAAGGCGCTGCTGGCCGAAGGCATCGCCGGGCGCCGCCTGATCTACTGCACCACCAACGGCACCGTCGCGCTGGCCAAGTCGAAGGGTGCCGCCCATGTCTACGCCGCCGCGCTGCTCAACGGCCGCGCCGTGGTCGAGCGCATCGTCGCCGACCACCCGGAGAGCACCATCCTGATCGTCTGTTCCGGGTCGGCCGACAACTTCAACCTGGAAGACTTCTACGGTGCCGGCTACCTGGTGTCGCTGTTCCGTCACCGTGCCGTGGACGCCGACTTCTCCGATGCCGCCCTCGCCGCCGAACTGCTGCATGACCACTGCGACGGCCTCGACGCGCTGCGCCGCGCCCGCGTCGGCCGCATGATGCTGGCGCGCCGGCTTGACGCCGAAGTGGCCTTCGCCGCGCAGGAAAGCTGTTACGACGTGGTGCCGCTGCTGCAGGACGGCGCCCTGCGTCCCGTCTGACCCTAACGCTCATGGTACCGAGCACCACGCACGGAAGATGAAACACGCGAAAGGCAAATTGAAGGCCCGCCCCTCCCATCCTCCCCTCACGGGGAGGCTACTGATTTGCTCGCTTCGCTCGGCTATCACCCATCGCTCCGAACAGGTTGTCTCACGCTAAAAGAAAGCACAACATGACGACCCCGACCAAGACCTACAAGTACTACTGGGAAGATTTCCCCGTCGGCAAGGTCCGCGAATTCGGCGGCATCACGATCACCGCCGAAGAAATCATCGACTTCGCCAGGAAGTTCGATCCGCAGCCCTTCCATCTATCCGAGGAAGGCGGCAGGAACAGCCTGTTCGGCGGGCTGTGTGCCAGCGGCTGGCACACGTGCGCACTTGCCATGCGCATGATGTGCGACGAATATCTGCTGGAAACCGCCAGCCTCGGTTCGCCCGGCCTCGAAAACATCCGCTGGCTGAAGCCGGTGCGCCCCGGCGACACGCTGCGCGTGCGCTCGGTGGTGATCGAGGCGCGACCGATGGAAAGCAAGCCCCACGTCGGCCTGGTCCTGGTGCGCTGGGAAGTGCTGAACCAGAACAACGAGGAAGTCGCACAAATGGAAGGCTACGGCATGTACCGCCGGCGCAATCCCGGACCGGCCAAAGACAGCGAGGCATGAGTCCCGCCGAACTGATCGAACAGCCCTTCGGCACCTATGGCGAGCTGATTCGCGAACACGCCCGCAGCCGTCCCGATCATCCTGCGCTGATCCAGGACCAGCGCACCGTCTCCTTCGCCACGCTGGACGCGATGATGGATCGCATCGCCGCCACGCTGCAGCGCGACGGCATCCGCCCCACCGAAGCCGTGGCAATCTGCGCCGGGACGTCGCTCGAATATGCGGCCGTGTTTCTCGGCGCCCTGCGCGCCGGCGTCGCCGTGGCCCCGCTGGCCCCGTCCTCGACGGCGCAGAGCCTGGTCGACATGGCCGCCAACGCCGAAGCCCGTCTGATGTTCGTCGACGCCGCCACGGCGCAGCAGCTTGCGGCGGTACGTGCCGACATCGCGGCACGCTTCATCACGCTCGACGATGACGCCGCCGGCGAGCCTTTCCGGCATTGGCTGGCGTCCGCGGGCGCCGTGCCGAAGCCGGTCGACATCCGGCCCGAGTGGCCCTTCAACATCATCTATTCCTCGGGCACCACCGGCACGCCCAAGGGCATCGTGCAGCCCCACGGCATGCGCTGGTCGCACGTGCAGCGCGCGCGGCCGCAGGGCTACGGCCCCGATGCGGTGACCCTGATCGCCACCCCGCTCTACTCCAACACCACCCTGGTCAGCGTCTTTCCCACCGTCACGCTGGGCGGCACGGTCATCCTGATGGCGAAGTTCGACGCCGCGAAATATCTCGCGCTCGCGCAGAAGCACCGCGTCACCCACACCATGCTGGTGCCGGTGCAGTACCAGCGCCTGATGGCCCATCCCGATTTCGACCGCTACGACCTTTCCAGCTTCCGCATGAAGCTGTGCACCAGTGCGCCGTTCTCCGCTGCCCTCAAGGCCGACATCCTCAAGCGCTGGCCGGGCGGCCTGGTCGAGTACTACGGCATGACCGAAGGCGGCGGCACCTGCATCCTCGCCGCCCACGAACATCCGGACAAGCTGGCCACCGTCGGCGCGCCAGCCGAGGGCCACGACATCCGCCTGATCGACGAAGCCGGCCGCGAAGTGCCGCGCGGCGAAATCGGCGCAATTGGTGAAATAGTCGGCCATTCGCCGGCCATGATGAGCGGCTACCACCGCCAGCCCGACCAGACCCGCGAGGCGGAATGGTACGCGCCCGACGGCAAGCGCTTCATCCGCACCGGCGACGTCGGCCGCTTCGACGCCGACGGCTTCCTGACGCTGATGGACCGCAAGAAGGACATGGTCATTTCGGGCGGCTTCAACGTCTACCCGAGCGACCTCGAGGCCGTACTCATCCAGCACCCGGCCGTGCTCGAAGCCGCCGTGGTCGGCGTCGCCTCGGAACGCTGGGGCGAAACGCCGGTGGCTTTTGTCGTGCTGAGAGTCGGCGCCGGTGAGACGGCGACGGCAATCAGGGACTGGGCCAACGCACAACTCGGCAAGACCCAGCGCCTCGCCGCCGTGGAGATTGTCGATGCACTGCCGCGCAGCGCCATCGGCAAGGTACTGAAGCGCGAGTTGCGCGACAAATTCGTGTCGGGTGCGGGCCTTTGATTCCCGCCGACAAGCCAATCCAGGAGAATCCGTCATTCCGGCGAAGGCCGGAATCCAGACCAGCGAACGTTCTGGACCCCGGCCTTCGCCGGGGTGACGGCTGATTAAGCGTATTCACTGAAAGGACAACCCATGGAATTCAGCACCCTCGAAGTCGCGCTCGACGCCGGCGTCGCCACCATCGCACTCAACCGGCCGGACAAGGCCAACGCCATGAGCGAGCCGATGTGGTACGAAATCGAACAGGCGATGGAATGGCTCGACACAACCCCCGAGGCCCGCGTCGGCGTCCTCGTCGGGCGCGGCAAGTATTTCACCTCGGGCATCGACCTCTCTCTGCTGATGGGCCTCGGCACCAAGATCGAGGACGACTGCGACGGCCGCCGCCACGAAAAGCTGCGCCGCCTGATCCTCAAGCTGCAGGACACCCTGACGTCCATCGAGCGCTGCCGCAAGCCCGTGCTGGCGGCCGTAAACGGCGCCTGCATCGGCGGCGGCATGGACCTGATCACCGCCTGCGACATGCGCTACTGCTCGTCCAACGCCTGGTTCACGGTCAAGGAAATCGATGTCGGCATGACCGCCGACGTCGGCACCCTGCAGCGCCTGCCGCGCCTGATCGGCGAAGGCATGGCGCGCGAACTGGCCTACACCGGACGCAAGGTGGATGGCATCGAAGCGCAGAGGCTGCACCTGGTCAACCACTGCTTCGAAAACCCCGAGGCACTTCACGCCGGCGTCATGGAGATTGCGCGGACCATCGCCGCCAAGTCGCCGCTGTCCATCCGCGGCTGCAAGGAAATGATTACCTACGGCCGCGACCATTCGGTGGCCGACGGCCTCAACTACATCGCCACGTGGAACGCCGCGATGCTGCTGTCGAAGGACCTGTTCGAGGCCGGCGCCGCCAACATGCAGAAGCGCGACCCCGTGTTCAAGGATTGATGGGATGGAGCATCACTACGCGGCGGTCAACGGCATTCGCCTGCACTGCGTCGAGGCGGCCGCCGACCCCGATGCGCCGCTGATGCTCTTCATCCATGGCTTTCCCGAGTTCTGGTACGCGTGGAAAAGCCAGCTCGAGGAATTCGGCAAGGACCACCGCGCCGTAGCCTTCGACCTGCGCGGGCACAATCTCTCCGACAAGCCCGAAGGCGTCGACGCCTACCGCGTCAAGCCGCTGCTGCAGGACCTGCGGCAGCTGATCGAGCATCTGCAGGCGGGTCGCGCCGACAAGTCCTGCATCCTCGTCGCCCATGACTGGGGCGGCGCCATTGCCTGGACCTTCGCCGCCGCTTTCCCGCAGTACGTGAAGAAGCTGGTCATCATCAACGCCCCGCACACCGTGCCCTTCGCCCGCGCCCTGGCCAGCGACCCGGTGCAGCAGGAAGCCAGCCACTACATGCTGCTGCTGCGCCACCCCAAGGCCGAGCGCGTACTGGAAGCCAACAACTACGAGCGCCTGCTGAAGATGTTCAGCCGCACGGCGGACGGCCATTGCGCGCTGAGCGACGAGGAAATTCCGCTTTATCGCGCAGCCTGGTCGCAACCCGGCGCGCTGAGCTGCGCGCTGAACCTCTACCGCGCTTCGCCGCTCTATCCGCCGACACCCGAAGACCCCGGCGCCGCCGCGCTCAAGCTCGACCCGGCGACGCTCACGGTGCGCGTGCCGACGCTGGTGATCTGGGGCGAAGCCGACACCGCGCTGGGCACCGTGCTGCTCGACGGGCTCGAAGACCTCGTGCCCGACCTGCGCATCGAGCGCATTCCCGAAGGCAGCCACTGGGTCATCCACGAACAGCCGCAAAAAGTCAACGCAGCGATCCGGAAATTTCTGGCCGAAGCCTGAGGCCGTCGACTATTCTGCCGCCGGGCGCGGCGCCTGCTCTTTCGACAACCGCTCGGCGAGCAGGAGACACTCGGACTCGGTCAAGCCGTCGATCGCGCGTTGAAGCCTCGCGGCCGCCACGCGTGCCGCCATGTCATGCCCGGCGGCAGTGAGCTGATCTGCCATCGACCGATCGACGACCACGATGTGGTGCAGGAACCAATGCACAAGGTATTCGATCAACGGAATGGTGACGCTGCGTCGCCCCTTCTCGAAGTCGGTCGTCAGATCCTTGAGCACGCTGCGGAAGTAGGCATGTTCGCCGAAATGCCGGGCAATCAGGTCGGGCGAACAACCGCCGCCGCCCATCAGGCGCTCCTCGAGGCCGAAGTGGTCCCGCACGTAGTCACCGAGCTGTGCCAGCAGCCGGCGCATGATTTCGGGCCCGGAATCGCCGTGAGTGCTGGCATCGAGCGCGTTGATCATGCCGACCAGGGTGCGATGCTGCTCGTCGATCTCGTCGATGCCGAGAGCGAAATCATTCGTCCACTCAATGACGTCCAATTTTGATCTCCTCCAAGGACTGCTTGCAGCTCTGCCCCGGCTGCTTCAGTCGTCGCAATTCAATTCCGCATGACCATTATAACTAAAGGAACATTGCACGTGCCGGTTCAATCCGCCACCCGCACCGTCGGCTCGATGCGCACCGGGAAATTCACCGAGTTGGCAATGAAGCATAGCCGGTGCGCCTCCTCGTGCAGCGCAGTCGCCCGTGCCGCATCGCTGCCTGCGGCCAGTGTCGCCACCGGCCGCAGCACCGCTTGCGTGAAGCGCCCGCCGCCGCCGGCATCCTCGACCATCGTCCCCGCCGCATCGTCATGGTAACCCAGCAAGGTGATCTTCGCCTGCGCACAGAGGTGCAGGTACCACAACATGTGGCAGGACGACAGCGAGGCGACCAGCAGGTCCTCCGGGTTCCAGCGCGATGCATCGCCGCGAAACGCCGGATCGGAAGATCCGAGCAGATCGGGCCTGCCCGCCGCCGAAATCACATGGTCGCGTGAAAAGGCGCGGTAGTTGGTGGTGCCCTCGCCGAGGTTCCCGGTCCATTCGATCCGGGTGGCGTAGCTATGCTGTTTGTCGTGCGACATGTTCGCCGCCGCAGGCCGACCCGGCCTGCGGTCCCTGCCTAGCGCGTGCGCCCGCGCATCGACGCCGGCTGGCCGGGAAGCGCCAGCGACTTGCCGGTGTTGACGATCTGGTCGCCGTCGACGCGCAGGATGCTGATGTCGCGGTCCTGATAGTTGCCGACGTAGATGTAGCGTCCGTCGTTGCTGAACACCGCACCTTCCGGCAGGCCACGCACCTCGACCTCGTTGCTGCGCGTGACCTTCTTGCCGTCGATCTTGAGCGCAACCACTTTCCCGTTGCGGTTGTAGAACCATGCGTCCTTGGCGGCATCGTTGCCATTCAGCAGCAGCGCGACCGCAAGCTTGCCGGTCGGGCTGATGGCAAATCCTTCGGGTGCGTCGCCGATCACGACCTTGTCGATCACGCGCGGCGGATTCGCCTCGAGGTCGATCACGGTCACTGTGTTGGCGTGTCCGTCCGACCGGCCTCCGGCCCCGTTGTCGGCAGACAGTGCAAGCTTCCCGTCAGGCGTGATATCGAGGTTGTACGGCCACAACCCGACCGGGATATCCTGTTTGGCATAGGTGACCTTCTCGCCATTCACCTCCAGCAGAGCGAGCTTGTGGCCCGGAAACTTGCCTGCTACTGCGCGTTTGCCGTCCGGCGTGAACACGACGTGCGCGACATGCTCGCCCATCGCGACCGTGTCGATCAGCGTCACTGTCTTGCCCGCGATGCGCAGCACGCTGACCGAGTTGTCGGCGCGGTTGGCGATCAGCGCGAGATTGCCGGCGCGGTTGATCGACATGCCCGAGGGCTGCTTGCCGACAGTCACCGTATCGATCAGCTGCGGCGGATTCGCCGTCAGGTCGATGACATAAAGCTTGTTGTCCGGCACCGGCTTCCAGGCCGCTCCATCCTTGACCCAGTCCATCGAGTTGGCCACCAGCGCGAGGCCTTCGTCGGGCGTGATGGCGAGATTCACCGGCGGCCCGAAGAGCGAGTTCATCAACGGCAGGTTGGCGAGGATCCTGGGCGCCAGCGGATCGGTGCCGATGTCGATGATCGATACCGTGTCCTTGCCCGGCGCACTGAAGACAAACGTGCCGGCATCGCTGACGCTGACCTTCTCGTCGTTGCCGACGACCATCAGCTCGCGCTTGCCCCCCGCTTGCTGCATGTTCGAGCAAGCTGCGAGCACAGCCAAACTTGCCGCCGCAACCAAAACGCGCATATCCATCATCACTCTTCCTCCTTCAATGATTAATGTTTTAGGTTTCAACCGCACCCAGTATATGCCCTGCAAGCCCGCCGGGTATGAAGCGCAAAAGGGGGCGGCATCACATATACTTTTCCCATGCAATCGAAACCCGATTCCCGTCCTGCGCGCCGCACTTACACGGCAGTCATCTTTGATTTCGAAGGCACGCTGGTCGATTTCCAGTGGCGACTGGCACCCGCCGAAGACGAGTTGCGCCAGGCATTCGGCAAACTCGGATTCCACGGCGATGACTTCCGCCAGGGCAACTACGCCACGATGTGGAATGCGGCCGCGGACCTGCATGCACCCCAGGGACGCATGGCCGAATTGCGCGCAGCACTCGGTCCGATCTACGACCGCTGGGACGCTGACGCGCTCGCCAGATGGCAGCCGCGACCGGATGCAGCGGACCTGCTCGGCCGGTTCGCCGCTGCAGGCACACGGGTCGCCATGGTCAGCAACATCGGGTGGCAGGCGCTCAGCGACGCCCTGAGTCGTTTCCGCCTCGATGACTTGTTGTCGCAGGTGGTGAGCCGGGACGATGTCACCTACATGAAGCCCCGTGCAGAGGGAATCCTGCGGGTGATCGCGGACTGGAAGCTTGCGCCGGAGACGGTGCTGTTCGTTGGCGACAGCCGGGCCGACGTGCTCGGAGCGCGTGCCGCGGGCATTCCCGTGGCGATCATCCGCGGCGGGGAGTGTCTCGAATCGGCATTCATCAACGACCCGCCCGACCACATGATTTCGAGCCTGGGCGAGCTCATCGAACTGGTTGCAACGGACGACGTTTAGGCGCCCGGACCGGCCGGTGCTTCTCGCCGTCTCGTCAGCGCCGACTCTGCCGCAATGCTAGAGCGCAGCGCAAAGCTCATCGACCGGCTGCACCCTGGCGAACAGGCCGTTGAGGGCAGCGAGGAAGGCGGTCTGCACGTTCGCCGCGGCAACCGTCACGCCGCCGAACGACAAGGATTTGGTGGCGCAGGCGTCATGCGCCAGAAGACACTCGAAGCCGAGGTCGGCGGCGGCACGCACGCTGGTATCGATGCACATCTGGGTCATCATGCCCGCCACGACCAGACGGGTGATCTTGCGGTCGCGCAGGTGCTGCAGCAACGGCGTATCGCGGAAACTGTTGGGGAAGTTTTTCCGGATGATGGTTTCGCCTTTGCCAGGCGAGACGCATGGATGGATTTCAACACCCTTCGTCCCGGGCACGAAAAAAGTGGCGCCGGGCCGGGTGGACAGGTGCTGCACGTGAATGACGGGCAATGCCTTCTTGCGGAAGGCATCGATCAGCTTCGCCGCCTGCTGCCCGGCTTCGACGCTGCCCTCCAGTTCCATGGCGCCGCCCGGAAAGTAGTCATTCTGAATGTCGATTATCAGTAGCGCTGTGTTCATGAACAATCTCCGGCAATGCCTATCCGGCAAGCAGGAGGCTCGCTACAGGGATCAGCATCAGGTATGAATTATGGCGCCCACTCAGAGTTTCGGGAACCGTATGCGACTGACCATCAGCGAACCGGAAACCGCGAAAGACAGCACCAGCGGATGGAGGGTGAAGCCGGCGAGCTGGACCTGTCCGAACCAGAGGGACTCGCCCAATGCGCCCTGCAAGGCTGCCGCGAACATCAACAGCACCAGCAGCAGCGAGGTCGGAATGGGAGTTCCCTCGAAATACGTCACTTTGCCGCTGTCGGCGGACATGGCCTCGGCCGTAATGTTGTAGCGGGCCAGGCGGGATACGCCGCATGCAACAAAGCCGGCCAGGACGATGCGGTCGTACAGGCCCTGCATGCCGC
>JAPLQX010000042.1 GCA_026399435.1 Rhodocyclales bacterium | reverse complement strand
GCACTACATGTCTCGCGTATGTCAAGTGACGGGCAAGGCCCCGATGGTAGGGAACAACGTGTCCCACGCCAACAACAAGACCAAGCGTCGCTTTCTGCCTAACCTGCACAGCCGCCGCTTCTGGATCGAAACCGAAAACCGTTGGGTCAGCCTGCGCGTGTCAAACGCCGGTCTGCGCACCATCGACAAGAAGGGCATCGACGTTGTCCTCGCCGAGCTGCGTGAGCGCGGCGAGCGCGTCTAATCAGGAGAAAGCATCATGGCCAAGGGCGGACGCGAAAAGATCAAGCTGGAATCCACGGCGGGTACGGGACACTTCTACACGACTACGAAGAACAAGAAGACCACTCCGGGAAAGCTGGAATTCCAGAAGTATGACCCCAAGGCGCGCAAGCATGTCGCCTACAAGGAAGTGAAGCTGAAGTAATTCATTCAGCACATCCCAATAAAAAACCCGCTCCTGGCGGGTTTTTTATTGGGATGCATTCCCCTTTTCAGACGGCGTAGCAACGCAAGCGCCGCGAAAAATCCTCCAGTTGGCGAATGCCGCTTTGCTCGGCGCGGGCGACCCAGTCCTGCAACTGCTTCACCAACTGGTCGTGCGAAGCCGAGGAGCGGGCCCACAGGGCCTCCAGTTCGGCACGCATGGCATAAGCCTTGGCCAAGGCCTCGCTTCGGGCAAGAACGGCGGTCAGGCGCTCTTTCTGGGGCGCCGGCAACGAGGCGCCATCTTCACCCAGGAGACGCCTCACCAGGCGGCCTTCGCCGGCATCGATCCTCAACTGGGCAAATTCCTCGGCCGCAAGCTGGCGCAAGCTCTTGAGATATTTTGCCAGGACGTCATAGCGATGCGTCACCACCGCTTGCAGCATGTCCAGATCGATGGCAGGTCGCAGCGCGCCGAGCCGGGGGGTGGGCGCCACCTTTTTCACCCGCGCCTGGCCCATCATCTCCATTAGACGGATATACAGCCAGCCAATGTCGAACTCGTACCACTTGTTGGACAGCCTGGCCGAGGTGGCAAATGCATGATGGTTGTTGTGCAGTTCCTCGCCGCCAATCAATATCCCCAGCGGAAAGAAATTCGTCGAGGCATCCGCGCAGGCGAAATTTCTGTAGCCCCAGAAGTGGCCAATGCCATTCACCACCCCGGCCGCCCAGAAGGGAATCCAGACCATCTGCACGCCCCAGATCAGCACGCCTGGCCAGATGCCGAACAGGGCGACATCGATGCCCAGCATGAGCACGACGCCAAGCTTGTGCCACGGCGAGTAGAGCTTCCGTTCCAGCCAGTCATCGGGCGTGCCATGGCCGTAGCGTTCCATGGTGTCGGGGTTGCGCGACTCCTTTACATAGAGGAATACCCCGGTCCATAGCACGCGATTGAGACCGACCACCTGCGGACTGTGCGGGTCGGCTGCTGTCTCGCACTTGGCGTGATGCTTGCGGTGAATCGCCGCCCACTCCTTGGTCACCATCCCGGTAGTGAGCCACAACCAGAACCGGAAAAAATGACTGGGAACGGGACCCAGTTCCAGCGCGCGATGTGCCTGATGGCGGTGCAGAAAAATCGTGACTCCGGCGATCGTGACGTGGGTCAGGGCCAGAGTAACGACCACATAGCCCCACCAAGGAAGATCAAGAATTCCGGAATACATGGAGAAATTGCCTGTAGGGATGGATAGGGCCTGATTGTTTTAATTCTATATCAACGCCTGGTCTTGCCGCGCGGTGGAGCCTCCTCGGCAAGACGAAAGTCGATCTTGTTGGCCTCCATGTCGACCCGCGTCAACTGCACTTTCACCCGATCGGAAAGACGGAAGCGCCGACCGCTGCGTTCGCCGACCATGGCATGCGATTTCTCGTCGAAATGGAAATAGTCGTGACCGAGTTCGGAAACGTGTACCAGACCCTCGACAAACACGCCATCCAGTGCAACAAAGATGCCGAACGGCACCACGGAGGAAATACTGCCCTCGAAGATTTCGCCGACACGGTCTTTCATGTAGAAGCACTTGAGCCAGTCCTCGACATCGCGCGTCGCATCATCCGCCCGCCGCTCGGTCATCGAACAATGCAGGCCGATTTCTTCCCAGTTGCCGGGCTCGTATCGCCGTGCCGCCAGCGCCGACTTTATCGCACGATGCACCAGCAGATCCGGATAACGGCGGATCGGTGACGTGAAATGCGTATAGCTCTCGTAGGCCAAGCCGAAATGCCCGACGTTCTCCGGGCTGTAGATGGCCTGGCGCAAGGATCTCAGCATCACGGTCTGCAGCAACTGCCGGTCCGGCCGCTGACCGATCTTCTCCAGCAGTTTGGCATAGTCCTGCGCCTTGGGCGCATCGCCGCCGCCGAGCTGGAAACCGAAGGTGCCGAGAAAGTCGCGCAGCTTTTCCAGGCGTTCAGGCGTCGGACCTTCATGCACGCGATAGAGGGCCGGATGCTCCCGCTCGCGCAGGAACTCGGAAGCGCAGACATTGGCCGCCAGCATGCACTCCTCGATCAGCTTGTGTGCTTCGTTGCGCTCGTAGGGCTCGATACGCTCGATCTTGCCGTGGTCATCGAAAATCATGCGCGTTTCGACTGTCTCGAAATCGATTGCGCCGCGCTTGACGCGCTCCTTGGCCAATTGCCGATAGAGCGCGTCCAGCGCCTCCAAGTGCGGTACCAGTGGCCCGAGACGGGCGCGCGTGTCTGCATCCTTGTCGTAGAGGGCCGCTGCAACCCCCGTATAGGTCAGCCGCGCGTGCGAGAACATCACCGCCGGATAGAAGCGGTAGCGACTGATCGCGCCCGTGGCATTGATCGCCATGTCGCAGACCATGCACAGTCGCTCTACCTGCGGATTGAGCGAGCACAGGCCGTTGGAGAGCTTCTCCGGCAGCATGGGGATCACGCGCCGCGGGAAATACACCGAGTTCCCGCGTGCATAGGCATCCCCGTCGAGCGCATCGCCCGCGGTCACATAATTCGAAACGTCGGCAATCGCCACGACGAGACGAAAGCCCTTGCCCTGGCGTTCGCAAAACACCGCATCATCAAAATCCCGTGCGGTCTCGCTGTCGATGGTCACAAGCGGCAGGCCGGTCACATCTTCGCGGCCCTTCCAGTCCGACTTGCGCACAGCATCGGGCAGCTTCTTCGTTTCGGCCAGCGCCGCAGTCGAGAATTCGTAGGGCAGTTCGTGCTTGCGCAGCGCAATCTCGATTTCCATGCCGGGGTCGGCATAGTTGCCGAGCACTTCGACCAGACGGCCGATCGGTTGCCCGTGTTTGGTCGGCTGCTCGATCAGTTCGATCATCACCACCTGCCCCGACTGCGCCTTGAGGGCCTTCTTCGCCCCCTTCTCGGGAGGGGCCAGCAGTATGTCCTGACTGATGCGCTTGTTCTCGGCGACGACAAAGCGCACGCCGTGTTCCTCGACCACGCGCCCGACCACAAAGCGGTTCACGCGCTCGGTCACTTCGACGATCTTGCCTTCGGGCCGCCCCTTGCGATCGACGCCGATGACCCGGGCGATGGCCTTGTCGCCGTGCAGCACCTTGTCCATTTCCTTGGGCGACAGGAACAGATCAGGCCCCTCTTCGTCCGGGATCAGAAAGCCGAATCCATCCGGATGGCCGGCAACACGTCCGCGCACCAGGTCGGCCTTGTCCGGGATCAGCCAGTCGCCACGCCGGTTCTGCATCAGTTGCGCATCGCGCGCCATGGCCCCCAGCCGCCGCTGGAACGGGTCGAGCTCGAACGGCTGGATGTCGAGCAGTTCGACGAGGCGCCCAAGTTCCAGCGGTGCGCCTTGCGCCGTCAGTGTTTGCAGGACGTATTCGCGGCTCGGCAAGGGATGCTCGTACTGCGCCTTTTCGCGCTCGAACTGCGGATCGGCGCGTCGAATTTTTGAAAGCTTGTGGGTGCTAGGCGACTTGTTTGACAATCTGGTTTTTTCCTTTAGAATTCGCGCCTCGTTTCGCGCCTGCCCAGGTGGCGGAATTGGTAGACGCACTAGTTTCAGGTACTAGCGCTGCGAGGCGTGGGGGTTCGAGTCCCTTCCTGGGCACCAAGTATGGTACGCGAAATACGAAAAGAGCAAAGGCCGCCAGGATTTTTCTAGCGGCCTTTTCTTTTTTTGCTGCGCCCTCACTCGAAGGGATGTCGCAATACGATGGTCTCTTCGCGATCCGGACCGGTGGAAATCATATCGACGGGCACATCGCAAAGCTGTTCCATGCGCTTGATGTAGGAGCGGGCCTCCGCCGGCAGGCCATCCATCGTCTTGACGCCGACGGTGCTGCCCTTCCAGCCAGGAAGGGATTCGTAGATCGGTTCGCAGCAGGCGAGGTCATCGGCCCCCACGGGCAGGATGTCCGAAACACCGCCGTTGATGCGATAGCCGGTGCAGATCTTGAGTTCCTCGACGCCATCCAGCACATCGAGCTTGGTGATGCACAGGCCCGAGACGCCGTTGATCTGGATCGCACGTTTCAATGCGGCGGCATCGAACCAGCCACAGCGCCGCGCACGTCCGGTCGTGGCGCCGAATTCGTGGCCCTTAGTGGCCATGTGCTTGCCCACCGGATCCTGCTTGTCCAGGGCATCGTACAACTCGGTCGGGAAGGGGCCGCCACCAACGCGCGTGGTGTAGGCCTTGGTAATGCCCAGGATGTAGTGCAGCATGCCCGGCCCAACCCCCGCACCGGCTGCCGCCGCACCGGCAACGCAGTTGGATGAGGTGACAAAGGGATAGGTGCCGTGATCGATGTCGAGCAAGGTGCCTTGGGCGCCCTCGAACAACAGATTGGCTCCGGCCTTGTGGGCGTCATAGAGCGCGCGCGGCACATCGGCGATCATCCGGGTCAGGCGCGGCGCAATGGCCATGGCGCCATCGTAAACCTGCTGGAAATCGACCGGTTGCGCGCCATGAAAATTCTTCAGCACGAAGTTGTGATACTCGAGGATCTCGCCCAGTCGCTCGGCAAAGCGTTTGGGCTTGGTCAGATCCTGCAGGCGCAGACCGCGACGCGCCACCTTGTCCTCGTAGGCGGGACCGATGCCGCGCCCCGTCGTGCCAATCTTGTTGCTGCCGCGCGCGACTTCGCGCGCAACGTCCATCGCCTGATGGTAGGGCAGGATCAATGGGCAGGCCTCTGATATCTTCAGCCGCGCTTCGGCATCGATACCGGCCGCTGTGAGTTCGTCGAGTTCCTTGATCAAGGCCTCGGGCGACAGCACCACGCCGTTGCCTATGTAGCAGGTGACACCGGCACGCAGGATGCCGGAAGGCACCAGATGCAACACGGTCTTTTTGCCGCCGATGACCAGCGTATGGCCGGCGTTGTGTCCGCCCTGGAACCGTACCACTCCCTGCGAGTGATCGGTCAGCCAATCGACGATCTTGCCCTTGCCCTCGTCGCCCCACTGGGTGCCGACGACCACGACGTTCTTTGCCATTTCAGTCTTCCTTCAGGGATTCAATGATCCAGTCATTGCCGCGGCGTACCAGAATCCGGTCGCAGCCAGCTTCGCGCCACGTGCTCTCATGCCCCGGCAGGGCCAGCACCACGCGCTCGCCTTGCGCGCGCAGGCGCAAGGCCTCGGCGTGCAGGGCATCGTCCTCGGGCCATGGGGCGAGAATCGCACCGGGCGCTTCGCCGCTCGGCGACAGCCGTGCCAGTTCGCGCAAATCCATGGAAAAACCGGTGGCCGCACGGGCGCGCCCGTAAGCCCGGCCGAAATCGTCATAACGACCACCCAGCGCCACGGCGCCGGGGCTGCCGGCACAATAGGCGGCAAAGGCAACGCCGCTGTGATAGTGGTAACCACGCAAGTCCGCCAGGTCGAAGCTCAGGGGCAAGTCGGCGAGCGCATCGGCGAGACGTCGCAGGTCGGACAACGCCGCGGTGATCTCGGGCAATGGGGGCAGGATCTGTGCGGCACGGTCCAGCACGCGCCGGTCGCCGTATAGCTCCGGCAGGGCAAGCAACGCCGAACGGACGGGATCGGCCAATCCCGCGACGAGCTCGCGCACCGTCGGCACATCCTTGCCTTGCAGGGCGCCAAAAAGTTCTTCCTCGGCTTCCGGCGCCAAGCCGGCCTGTTTGGCGAGCGCACGAAAGACGGCGACATGGCCGAGGTCAAAGCGCGATGCGGCGATGTTGCACAAACCCAGCGCGGCGGCCAGCAAGCGAATCGCCTCGATGTCGGCCTCGAGCCCGGCATGGCCGTAGAGTTCAGCACCGATTTGCAGGGGTTCGCGCGTGGCATTAAAGCCGGCCGGCAGGGTATGCAGCGCACTGCCGCAATAGCACAGTCTGGTGACGCCCTTGCGGTTGAGCAGATGGGCGTCGATGCGCGCCACTTGCGGCGTAATGTCGGCGCGTACGCCCATGCTGCGACCGGAGAGCTGGTCCACCAGCTTGAAGGTGCGCAAGTCAAGATCGTGGCCGCTGCCGGTGAGCAGCGACTCGACATATTCAAGCAGCGGAGGAATGACGAACTCATAGCCATGACGGGCGAATTCGTCGAGCAGGCTGCGCCGCAGAGCCTCTATGCGCACCGCATCACGCGGCAGCACGTCTTCAATCGCTTCAGGCAGGAGCCAGCGCCGGTTCGCCATGAACGGTCAGCGGAACACGGTCAGCAGCACGACGCCGACCAGCATCGAAGACAAGCCGATGAAGCGGATTTGTCCGTCGGTCAGCTCAGTCACGCGACGGAAGGTTTCCCGCCATACGCGCGGCGCGAGAAACGGCAGGAGACCTTCGATCACCAGCATCAGGGCAAAAGCCAGCAGCAGGATATTGAGCATTTCAAACCGGTACCGACCCGAATTACTTGCCCTTGCCGCTGCTCTTCAAATACTTGAAGAACTCGGAATTGGGCTCGATTACCATGAGGTCGCTCTTGCTCTTGAAGCTGGCGCGATAGGCTTCGAGACTGCGGTAGAAGGCATAGAACTCGGGATTCTCACCGAAGGCGCGACCGTAAATCGCAGTTCCCTTGGCATCGCCTTCGCCCTTGAGCTTCTGTGCATCGCGATAGGCCTCGGCCAGAATCACCTCGCGCTGGCGGTCGGCATTGGCCTTGATTTTCTCGGCTTCCGCAGCACCCTCGGCGCGCAATTCGTTGGCCACGCGCTTGCGCTCGGTTTCCATGCGTCGATAGACCGACTCGGACACTTCCGGCGGCAGATCGACACGCTTCAGACGAACGTCGACAATTTCCACGCCGATGGCGCGCATGTCGGCATCGGCTTTCTTCTTCACCGAAACCATGATGTCGTCACGTGCGCCCGACACGACATCATGCACCGTGCGCCGGCCGAACTCTTCGCGCAGGCCCGAATTCACCGTCTGCGACAGCCGCGTCTTGGCCAGCATCTCATCGCCGCCAACCGAGTTGTAGTACTGCTTGACGTCATGGATGCGCCACTTGACGAAGGAATCGACCAGCACCGGCTTCTTCTCGGCGGTAAGAAACCGTTCCGGCTCGGGCGAGTCCATTGTCAGGATGCGCTTGTCGAAAATCCGTACGTTCTGGATCAGCGGCCACTTGAACGCAAGGCCCGGTTCGGAAACCACTTCCTTGATTTCCCCGAGCTGGAAAATGATCGCGAACTGACGCTGGTCCACCGTAAAGACAGTCATGGCGAAGATCGCCAGTAGGCCGAAGACGAAGGAAGCGACGAAAGACAAATGGCGCTGCATCAGCGTTCTCCCCGCTCGCGTGAACCGAGGTTGCCGCGACTGCGCGCATCACCCGGTGCTGAACGCTCCGTCTGTGGCGGCGCTTCGGGCGTGGCAACCGCCGGTACAGGCAGCGTGCCACGCGGAACAGCGGCGGCTTCGGTTGCAGCCGGCGCAGCAACGGTGGCAGCGGTGGCCTGCATCAACTTGTCTAGCGGCAGATAGAGCAGGTTGCCCGGCCCCTTGGCGTCCAGCAGCACCTTGCTGGTATTGGCGTAGATCTGTTGCACGGTTTCGAGGTACATGCGGCTGCGGGTGACTTCGGGCGCCTTGCTGTACTCAGTAAGCACCTGCTTGAAGCGCGAGGCATCACCCTCGGCGGTAACAATGACGCGCTGACGATAGCCGGTAGCCTCTTCCATCAGGCGCGAGGCGGCGCCACGCGCCCGCGGGATCACGTCATTGGCGTAGGCCTGGCCTTCGTTCTTTTGTCGCTCACGGTCCTGCCCTGCCTTGACCGCGTCGTCGAAGGCGGCCTGCACCTGTTCCGGCGGCTGGGTGCCCTGCATATTTACGGAGCGGATCAGAATGCCGGTCTCGTAGCGATCGAGGATGTCCTGAATCAGCTTTTGGGTATTCGCGGCGATCTGGTCGCGTCCTTCGTAGAGCACAAAGTCCATCTTGTTCTTGCCGACCACCTCGCGAATCGCGGTTTCCGCCGCCTGCATGACCGTATCGTCCGGATGGCGGTTGTTGAACAGGTAGGCCTTCGGATCCTTGAGCAAATACTGCACGGCGAACTGGACGCTGACGATGTTCTCGTCGTCGGTCAGCATCAGGGCCTCTTTCAGTACCTTGTTCTTGTCAGAGCCGCGATAGCCGACTTCGACCGTGCGCACACCGGTGACATTGACGATTTCATGGGCCTGGATCGGCCACGGCAAACGCCAGCGCAAACCCGGGTCGGTGGTTTCCTTGAAACGACCGAACTGGAGCACCACTCCGCGCTGGGAGGCATCGACTATGTAGAAGCTGCTGCCCAGCCAGATCACGGCTACCAGCATCAGGATGATGCCGATGCCACCACCAAACTGCTTCGGGCTGATCGACGGCATCCGGCTGCCCGCATCACCGCCACCGCTGTCACCGCCGTCCCCACCCTTCTTGCCGAACAGCCCGGACAAGCGGCGGTTGAAATCACGCCAGAGTTCTTCGAGATCGGGAGGGCCTTGATTGCCGCCACCGCGCTTGCCGCCACCGGGCTGGTTGCCCCAGCCGTGGTCGTTGAGAGACATGAGGATTCCGGCGATCACGTTTTTTGATTTGGGTAGTAGAAGAAGGGGAAAGGCGTCAAGGAATTATCAGACCAGGGCAGCCGGAAGTTCGTTATGCAGACTCGCCACTTCAGCAATAGCCTCACGCAGCAACGATACCCCGGCCCCGGTTCGGGCGCTCAAGCGAACGCATGAAATGTTACCACAGTCATCACGCTCGATTCCGGGACTTGCCGCGGTGAGGTCGACCTTGTTCCACACCAGAATCTGCGGCACTTCAAGCGCCCCGATCTCTTTCAATACCGAAGCTACCGCGTCCATCTGCTGGTCGCGGTCCGGGCTGGCGGAATCCACGACATGCAACAGCAGATCGGCTTGCGCGGTCTCTTCCAGAGTGGCCTGAAAGGCCGCCACCAGATCATGCGGCAGATCGCGAATGAAGCCGACCGTATCGGACAGCACTATCGGCCCGGCCCCCTCGATGAACAGCCGGCGCGAGGTGGTGTCGAGCGTGGCGAACAATTGGTCGGCGGCATAGGCCCCGGCCCGGGTCAGGGCGTTGAAGAGCGTACTCTTCCCTGTATTGGTGTAGCCCACCAGTGAAATCGCCAGCACCTCGCTACGGGTCCGCGCACGCCTGCGCACTTCGCGCTGGCGCTCCAGTTGTTTCAGGCGATCCTTGAGCAGGGAGACACGCTTGCCCAACAGGCGGCGGTCGGTTTCGAGCTGCTTTTCCCCGGGTCCGCGCAAACCGATGCCACCCTTCTGCCGCTCGAGGTGAGTCCAGCCGCGGACCAGCCGAGTGGCTAGGTGCTGGAGCTGGGCAAGCTCGACCTGAAGCTTGCCCTCATGGCTCTTGGCGCGCAGGGCAAAGATGTCGAGAATCAGGCTGGTGCGGTCGACCACGCGGCACTCGAGGATGCGCTCGAGATTGCGCTGCTGCCCCGGCGACAGTTCATGATTGAACAGCACCACATCCGCTTCGTGCAGGCGCACGGCATCGCCGATTTCGGTCACCTTGCCCTTGCCGGCAAAAAGTGCGGGATCCGGCCGCGAGCGCTTGCCGGAAATCACCGCCAGAGATCGCGCACCCGCGCTGCCGACCAGCAGATTGAACTCGGAAAGACGCTCGTCGAAATCGCCTTCGCCGAAATCAAGTTGTACTAGAACCGCCTTCTCACCGCTGGCGGGACGCTCGAACATCAGTGCGATACCCTCATCGCAGCCGCCTGCAGCGGCACAAAGCGGTCAATCGGCTTCGGCCTCTTGGGCAAAATTGACGGGACGTGCGGGAACGACTGTCGAAATGGCGTGCTTGTACACCATCTGGGTCACCGTATTCTTGAGCAGAACAACGTACTGATCGAAAGATTCGATCTGCCCCTGCAGCTTGATGCCATTGACCAGGTAGATGGATACCTGAACGTGCTCACGACGCAAGGTGTTCAGAAACGGGTCTTGTAGCATTTGCCCTTTATTACTCATGGTTGGTGATCCTTTTTTAGTTATGGACTGCGCTGAACGCCGACAAAGCTGGCGTTAGCCTTTACTGACACTTCTTCTTCGAACTGGAGGCCTTTAAGTCAAATACTGTAATCGATTTCGCGGCGCCGTGCCATCAGCGCCGACTTTCACTTTTCTCGCGTCGGAGTTTTGACTTTGCTGGCCGATCTTCATTGGCAAAGGGATTTTTGCTGGTCTTGTACTGAATGCGCAGGGGCGTTCCTTGCAGCTTGAAGGCCTCGAGAAAGTAGCGTTCCAGAAAGCGGGTGTAGGAAGCCGGAATGTGCTCCAGCGCGTTGCCGTGGATGACAATGATCGGCGGATTACTGCCGCCCTGATGGGCGTAGCGCAGTTTGGGACGGAAGGCTCCATGCCGCGGCGGCGTCTGCTTTTCCACGGCGCCAATCAGCACGCGGGTGAGCTTCGGGGTGGACATCTTGGCCATTGCCGCGGCATAGGCCTTGTCCACCGAGGACAGGATGCCGGCAATGCCCTGCCCCTTCAGTGCCGATACGTAATGCACACGGGCAAAGCCGAGGAAATTCAGCTTGCGCGCGATGTCCAGCTTGATCTGCTCGCGGCGGTAGTCATCCACCGCATCCCACTTGTTCACGGCCACCACCAGTGCCCGTCCGGCGTCGATGATGAAGCCGGCGATGTGCGCGTCCTGATCGGAGATCTCCTGGGTGGCATCGACCAGCAACACCACCACATTGGCTTCCTCGACGGCCTGCAGGGTCTTGATCACCGAAAACTTTTCAATGGTCTCGAACACGCGTCCCTTGCGCCGCAGACCCGCCGTGTCGATCAGGGTGTAGGCGCGGCCATTGCGTTCGAACGGCACCTCGATGGCATCGCGGGTGGTGCCGGGCATGTCGAAGGCGATCATGCGCTCCTCGCCAAGCAGGGTATTCACCAGCGTGCTCTTGCCGACGTTGGGTCGGCCGGCGATGGCCACCCGGGGGCCTGCCGCGACGTCGTCCGCTTCGCTCTCGTCGGGGAACGGCGCCAGTGCAAGCTCGACCAGTTCGCGTACGCCCTCGCCGTGAGCGGAGGAAATCACGCAGGGATCGCCGCAGCCGAGCTCGTAGAATTCGGCGGCAACTACCGCGCGATCCATGCCTTCGCCCTTGTTCGCGGCGAGCAGCACCGGCCGTCCGCTTCTGCGCAACAGATCAGCAATGACCTTGTCCTGCGATGCAAGACCGGTGCGCACGTCAACCACGAAAATCAGCACATCGGCCTCGGCGATCGCCGCCTCGGCCTGGCGTGCCATCTCCTGCACGATGCCTTCCTTGGCCTGCGGCTCGAAACCGCCGGTATCCACGACCAGATAGGGCTTGTTTCCCAAGCGGCCATGGCCGTAATGGCGATCCCGGGTCAGGCCCGGCTGGTCGGCCACCAGTGCATCGCGCGAACGCGTCAGGCGGTTGAAGAGGGTCGACTTGCCGACATTCGGCCGGCCGACAATCACCAGAGTAGGCTTCATTTCAGTCCGGCGTCGCCGGCACCCGGGGCTTGGTGTGCATGCGGGTTCGACAAGCGCTTAGCGGGCTTCCAGCGCATACAGGCCGCCCTTCGCAGTCTGCACCAACAGGCCGGCGCCAAGGCGCACCGGCTCGGCCCGCACGGCGCTACCGTCGGTATTGGCGCGAGCGGCAAAGGCGCCATCCTCGCGGCGCAACAGGTGCACCACCCCCTGATAGTCCGCTACTGCAACCTGATTGCCCAGCGCCAGCGGACGGGAAAGGCCGCGGTTGGACAACTTGTCCTGCTTCCAGATGCTGGCGCCGCTCTTGGCATCCAGTGCATGCACGGCCCCCTTGTCGTCCGAAACATAAACGTAGCGGCTGTCGATATCGAGACCTGCACTGGAAGACATGTCGCGCGACCAGATGGTATTGCCGCTGTTGCTGTCGAAACAGGCAACGCGCCCCTGAAATGCGGCGGCGCAAACTGTGCTGCCGCTCACCGCCGGCGAACTGGTGACATCGGCGACGCGCTCCAGTTCGGTCGCGCCCTTGGGCAGGGCTACAGTCACTTCCCAGACTGCGGCGCCGTTATTGTTGGCGATGGCAACCAGCTTGCCGCCGGGGAACCCGGCCAGCGTGACTTTTCCTGCCGGCAGCACGCCCACGTTCGATCGCAACGAAAGCGCAGGCGTGCTGCGCTGGTAGACCCAGCGCCGCTTGCCGTCCATGGCGTCAAAACCGAAGATGCGCGAATCACCCGAACGAACGATCGCGAGCCCATCGGCCACGGCCGGCGCGGCCAGCACTTCGGAACTCACGCGCGCCTTCCATGTCTCGCGACCTGTCGCTGCCTCGAAAGCCAGCACTTCACCCTTGGGCGTACCCACCACCACCAGTTTGCCATCGCTGCCGACGCCTCCCGAAATCGGCTGGCCGGCGGCAATCCGCCAGACCTGGCGCCCGCCATCGAAGCGCGCCAAGGTGCCGTCGCGAGCCGCGGCGTAGACGCTGTCACCCACCACAGCCGGCGAAAACGTGAATTCACCGGCGCTACCGACGTTCGCCTGCCACACGCTGGTCATTTCCGCAGTTGGCTGGATGACGGCAAGCTCCGCCGGCTTGACCTTGGGCGCACTGGAACCGAAGGGATTGAGCTTTTCGACCGTTGAGCAGGCACCCAGCAAGAGCACGGAAACAACAGCCACCGCAGGCAGCGCCCGGGCTATCACTTGGCCGCTCCGAGTGCATCGCGTTTGGACTGGACGACGTCCTTGTAGCCGCCGCGCTGCCTGGCTTCGTCGTCCTTGGCCAGAGCATCGAATTTTTGCAGCGCCAGATCATAGGAATTGCGCGCCTCGGCGGTCTTGTCCTGAGCGGCAAAGACGTCGCCGCGCAGTTCGGCAAAGCGCGGCGCAAAAGCGGCAACCGGTTCGGCGGCAAGCTGCTTCATGGCATCGTCGTAGGCCTTCTCGTCGAGCATCACCGCGGCCAGACGGAGCCGGGCGAGCTCCCGCAGGCCCGAATCCTTGGCGTTCTCGGCGGCCCAAGCCAGCTGCACCCGGGCATTCTTCGCGTCGCCCGCATCAACTTGCGCACGAGCTGCCAGCAACGCACCCATGCCGGCATAGGCCGTGCTGGAGTACTTGTCGATCAATTCGCCGGCCAGTTCGCGCGCGCGCTTGGCGTCCTTCTGTGCTGCCGCGGTCTGCAGGCCCGAGAATATTGCCGATGCCTGCGCTGCCTGCTGGCGCTGCCACCAGTTCCAGCCCTGCCAGGCGGCCACCGCCAGTGCCACGGCGACTAGAATCCCGGTCACCAGATTGCCGTACATCTTCCACCAGGTCTTCAGCTCATCGAGCTGCTCCTGTTCTTCCAGGTCATAGGTTGCCATTGTCGTCTTCCATGGGGAAAAGAATATCGCCGAGATGATCGGCCAGTTCATCGAAACTCACGCGCACCTGCGCTGGCGGCTGATCAAAGCCCGACCGCAGGAGTTTCACGCTCACCTCATTGGCCGCCGCCTCGTCATCGCCGACTATCAGTGCAATCTGCGCACCGGAACTGTCGGCCTTTTTCATTTGCGACTTGAAGCTGCCGCCGCCGCAATGCAGATGGATCGCAAATCCGCCGCTGCGCAAGGCTTCTGCGATGCGAAAGGCAAAACGCCCCGCAGCCTCGCCCTGGTGCACGAGGTAGGCATCGGGGGCTGGAGTTTCATGACGATTGCCCTGATCCTGCCACAGCGCGAGAAGGCGCTCGATGCCCATGGCGAAACCGCAGGCCGGCGCCGGCTTGCCGCCCAGTTGCGCGATCAGTCCATCATAGCGGCCGCCGGCGCACACCGTGCCCTGTGCGCCCAGTTGATCGGTGACCCATTCGAACACGGTCAGGTTGTAGTAGTCCAGTCCGCGCACCAGACGCGGATTGATGCGATACGGAATCACGGCATCCTTGAGCAGCTGCTGGACGCCCTCGAAATGCTTGAGGGATTCTTCGCCGAGATAGTCGATCAGCTTCGGCGCCGCCTCGACCAGAGCCTGCATTGCAGGATTCTTGGTGTCCAGGATGCGTAGCGGGTTGCTGTGCAGGCGGTGCTGGGCATCCGCATCAAGCTCCCCGTGGTGTTGTTCGAAGTAGGCCAGCAGATCGGCGCGGTGGCGCGCGCGCTCGTCGCTCTGTCCGAGCGAATTGATTTCGAGACGGATGCCTTCAAGCCCCAGGTCATCCCACAAGCGGGCGCACATCGCGATCTGTTCGGCATCGATGTCAGGCCCGGTGAAACCCATGGCCTCGACACCTACCTGATGGAACTGGCGATAGCGACCTTTCTGCGGCCGTTCATGGCGAAACATCGGTCCCATGTACCAGAGGCGCTTGGGACCATCGTAGAGCAGGTTGTGCTGCAGCACGGCACGCACGCAGGAAGCCGTGCCTTCCGGACGCAAGGTGAGGCTTTCGCCATTCAGGGCATCCTCGAAGGAATACATTTCCTTCTCGACGATGTCGGTCACTTCGCCGATTGCGCGGGCGAACAGCGGCGTCGGTTCGACCATCGGCATGCGGATCGGACGATAGCCGTAGGCGCGCAACCAGTCACGCACGGCTTCCTCGAACTGCTCCCAGAGTTCGGCTTCGACCGGCAGGATGTCATTCATGCCGCGGATGGCTTGCAGTGTCTGGCTCATGGTTTCTCTATCCCGGCAGGCACAGTGACTCCGTGCCCGTCGCGATCAATGACTTGCTCTTTCCGGATATGTTCTTGACACATAGTCGTCAACGATCTGACGGAACTCGGCGGCAATGTTGTCGCCGCGCAGCGTGATGACGCGTTCGCCATCGACATACACCGGCGCCACTGGCGCTTCGCCCGTGCCGGGCAGCGAGATGCCGATGCAGGCGTGCTTGCTTTCGCCGGGGCCATTCACCACGCAGCCCATTACGGCTAGCGTCATGTTCTCGACGCCCACTCTTGCCAGGCGCCATTCCGGCATGCGCTCGCGCACATGGTTCTGGATGTCCTGCGCAAGCTCCTGAAACACCGTGCTGGTGGTACGCCCACAACCGGGACAGGCCGCCACGAGCGGCGTGAAAGCGCGCAGACCCATGGTTTGCAAAATTTCCTGGGCGACAATCACTTCGCGCGTGCGGTCGCCATTCGGCTCGGGCGTGAGGGAGACGCGTATCGTATCGCCGATGCCTTCCTGCAGCAGCACGCTGAGCGCGGCCGTGGAGGCAACGATGCCCTTGCTGCCCATCCCTGCCTCGGTCAAGCCCAGATGCAGCGGGTAGTCGCAGCGCGCAGCGAGCTCACGGTAAATCGCTATCAGATCCTGCACGCCGGAGACCTTGCACGACAGCACGATACGATCGCCGGCAAGTCCAAGTTGCTCGGCCTGCGCCGCTGATTCGAGAGCCGATGTCACCATCGCTTCGCGCATGATCTCGGTGGCATCCTTGGGCTGCGGACGCTGGGCATTTTCGTCCATGATGCGGGCCAGCAAGGCCTGATCGAGGCTGCCCCAGTTCACCCCGATGCGAATCGGCTTGTCGAACCGGCAGGCGATCTCGATCAATTGCGCGAACTGTTCGTCGCGCCGTGCGCCCTTGCCGACGTTACCCGGATTGATGCGCAGCTTGGCCAGGGCCTCGGCACAGGACGGATGCTCCGTCAGCAGCTTGTGGCCATTGAAATGGAAATCGCCGATCAGCGGCACATCGACGTTCATTTGCGCCAGGCGATCGCGAATCTTCGGCACGGCAGCGGCCGCCTCGCGGGTATTGACCGTGATGCGCACCAGTTCCGAACCGGCGCGTGCGAGTTGCGCCACCTGCATCGAGGTCGCAAACACATCCTCGGTATCGGTGTTGGTCATCGACTGAATGACCACGGGTGATGCGGGCGCCGTACCGCCAACGCCGACTTTCCCAATCATGACGAGACGACTTGCGCGCCGCGCTGCGGGCCCTCGGGACATCTCGCTCATTCCAGATTGAACCGGGCGACTTCTTCGCGAGTGTAGGGTTTGAGATCGATACTGCGCTCGCCCATGAACACGCGGACAGCGGATGCCCTGCCGATCCAGACCTGGAAGGGGGCCTTGCCCTCCACATTCTGGCGTGTCCCCGCCGGGTACTCGCCGACGAACACGACCTTCTGCGTCGCGTCGCGGATCTCGATCCAGGAGCGATCATCGAACTCGACGTGCAGTCCTCCCGACGGCGACGGGCTGACTGCAGCGCCGGCATTGCCCGGCTCATTCTCGGCGACCACAGCCGGCGCAGACACGGGCACGACCGCGGGAGCGACGACCGGACTGGGTGCAACCACCTCGGACTTGCCCGCCACGCCCGGCAAGCGGCTGGTCAGGCTGGCATCGCCGGACACGCCGGAGTTGTACCAGTAGCCCACCAGCGTCAGCAACAGAACGACCACCGCGGCGACCATGAGCTTCAGCGGAACCCGTTCGACAATACCAGGCTGCTCGGCTTCACCCATGTTGGTCGGGGGCCTCACATCGGACTCAGGCACCGGCACGGCGGGTTCAAGCTGGGCCAGCAGAGGCGAGGCATCGAGCTTGAGAAATTTGGCATAGTTGCGAACCAGTCCGCGCACCGCCGTGGAGCCTGGCAAGCTGGCGTAGTCATCCCGCTCCAGTGCCTCGATCTGGCGCGCGCTGAAGCGAATCACTTGCACCACATCGGAAATCGACTGGCCGCGCGCCTCCCGCGTCCGGCGCAGCACGGATCCCGGTGTGTTCGATTCGACCGGCGCGACCGCTTCGGTCACCTCTGTCTGAGCGGGCTCGATGACTTCGGTGTCCGGGCTATCCGTCACTCGCGCTTCACTCATATTGCCCCTGAGTCAGCAGACGTTGTTCCGGAGAGCCGGGAAACCGGCGTCGCAGCTGCGACGCATAGCGGGCCTCGACCTCGCGGTTGCCCAATTTGCGCTCGATGCGCAAAGCCAACCAGATCACCTCGGAGGTCGGCTCCATCATTTTTTCGATATCCGTGGTCCACTGCCGTGCTTCTATATGACGCCCTTGGCGGTAGGCGATATCCGCCAGCCAGAACAGCGCCTGGGTGTTGCTTGGAGCCAGGCGCAAGGCGGTCAGCAGATATTCTTCGGCGGCCTTGTCGTCCTTCAGACGTACGGAACAGACGCCGGCATTGGTGTAAGGCTTGGTCGGCGTCGTGTAGAGCGGATTCTTCGCCGCCGCCATGAAGTAGGGTATCGAGTTCTTTTCGCGACCGTTCTGACAGAGGAACCAGCCGTAATTGTTGTTGATTTCGGGATCCCCCGGGGCCAGGTTCAGCGCCTTTTGAAAATTGTCCTCTGCCAGCCGTGATTCGTTCAAGGACATGTGGGTAAGGGCCAACAGGTTGTACGCCGGCGCGTAGTTCGGATCAGCCGAGAGCGCGATGCGCGCCTCCTCGAGGGCAATCGCCGAACGGCCATCGAGCGCATAGAGCGACCCCAGTTCGGTATGCACCTTCGCCCGCTGCTGCTGCTCGCTTTCCGCCGGCTGCGCCGAAACTGCCTGTTGGGCGCCCTGCCCGGACCCGAATCCGGTCGTCGTACAGCCGGCCAGCAGCAGCACCATCCAAAAAGCAACGCTCGTCTTGTTCATAGGTGCAGTTCGACTCCAGCAGAAGTATCAGCCGATGCGGTGGCCGTACCCGTGGCACGCACTACGCCCGCAGCACGCAATGTGCGCTTCGATTTGTCCTGCACCTTGCCGGCCAGCTGTCCACACGCCGCATCGATGTCTTCGCCGCGCGTCTTGCGCGTCGTGGTGACGATGCCGCCGTTGATCAGGATGGAGGCGAAGCGCCGGACCCGCTCGGCGGGCGAGCGATGGAAGCCCGAGGCGGGAAACGGATTGAAAGGAATCAGGTTGAACTTGCAGGGAACATCCCGCACCAGATGCAGCAGCGCATGCGCATCGGCATCGCTGTCATTGACCCCGTCGAGCATCACGTACTCGAAGGTGATGAAATCGCGCGGCGCATGAACCAGATAACGCTGACAGGCGGCCATGAGTTCGGCCAGCGGATACTTGCGATTGATCGGCACCAGTTTGTCGCGCAGGCCATCGGTCGGCGCATGCAGGGAAACTGCGAGAGCCACCGGACAAGCCGCGGCAAGCCGGGCCATGGCCGGGACAATGCCGGAGGTCGATACCGTAACGCGCCGCCGTGACAAGCCGTAGGCGTTGTCATCCAGCATCAGACGCAGCGCCGGCAGGAGATTGTCAAAGTTGGCCAGCGGCTCGCCCATGCCCATCAGCACGACATTGCTGATGATTCGTTCGCCGCAATTGCCGCTCGCCGGATCACGCCCCAGCGCACGGTTCGCCTGCCAGAGTTGCCCAATGATCTCGGAGGTGCTCAGGTTTCTATTGAAGCCCTGACGGCCGGTAGAGCAAAAAGCGCATTCGAGCGCGCAACCTGCCTGGGAAGAAATGCAAAGCGTACCGCGGTCATCCTCGGGGATGAAGACAGTCTCCACCGCATTGCGGTTGCCGACATCGAAGAGGAACTTTCGCGTCCCGTCATCCGACAGCTTGTCGCTGATAGTCGGCGGTGGCGATACGGTGGCTGTCGCGATCAACTTCTCGCGCAGCGACTTGGCGATGTCGGTCATCGCATTGAAGTCACTCTCCCCGAAATGATGTACCCAGCGCAGCACTTGGCGTGCGCGGAAAGGCTTCTCGCCCTGCTGCGCGAACCAGGCTGTCAGGCCTTCTGCATCGAAATCGAGGAGGTTTACCGGCATCAGCTTTTAACGCGAATAGACGTTCAGCGCGGGGAAGAAATAGGCGATTTCGACGGCGGCGGTTTCGGCCGCATCGGAGCCATGCACGGCATTGGCATCAATGCTGTCGGCGAAATCGGCGCGGATGGTACCTGCCGCGGCCTTTTTTGGATCGGTGGCGCCCATCAGGTCGCGATTCTTGGCGACGGCGCCCTCACCTTGCAACACTTGGACCATGACCGGGCCGGAAATCATGAACTCGACCAGATCCTTGAAGAAAGGACGCTCCTTGTGCACCGCGTAGAAACCCTCGGCCTCCTGGCGCGACAGGTGAATCATGCGTGCAGCAACGATCTTGAGACCGTTGGTCTCGAAGCGGGAATAGATCTTGCCGATCACGTTCTTTGCAACTGCATCGGGTTTGATGATCGACAGGGTGCGTTCGACAGCCATTACTTTCTCCAGAACAGGTTGAACTACAAGTCTTGACAGCCATCCCATCAGGGATACCGTCCGCAGCGAGGTGCTGCGGACATAAAAGGCTAACTTGATATTTTAACTCAGTTTCTTGCCTGAAACCCGGCTGACACCGGCTCTGGCACCACAAAAACAAAGGCCCGGCATGACCGGTCCTTTGTTTCGCCGGAGTCTGGAATCGTTACATCATGCCCAGGTACTTCGGGAACCAGATCGACAACCCCGGCCAGTAGGTGACGACCACCAGGAAGCCGAGCATGGAGAGCAGCCACGGCCAGACCGCGACAGTCAATTCCGTAATCCCCATCTTGGTAATGCCCGATGCCACATAGAGGTTGAGGCCGACCGGCGGATGGCACATCCCGACTTCCATATTCACCACCATGATGATGCCGAAGTGCACCGGATCGATCCCGAGCTTGATAGCCACCGGGAACAGGATCGGCGCGAAGATCAGCACGATCGACGAGGGCTCCATGAAGTTGCCGGCCAGCAGCAGGATGACGTTGCAGGCGAGGAGGAAGCTGATCATGCCCAGACCGTGGCCCAGCATCCAGTCGGCCAGCGCCTGTGGAATGTTCTCGTTGGTCATGATGAACGAGAAGAGCACGGCATTGGTGATGATGTAGAGCAGCATCGCCGACATGTTGGCCGAATTGAGCAGCACGCGCGGCACATCCTTGATGCTCAAATCCTTGTAGACGAACACGGCGACAAAGAAGGCATACACGGCGCTCATCGCTGCGGCTTCGGTCGGCGTGAACATGCCGGTGTAGATGCCGCCCATGACGATCACGATCAGCAGCAGGCCCCAGGCCGACTCGCGGAAGGCCTTCAGGCGTGCGACCCAACTGGCCTTGGGCAAGCGTGGATAGTCGAACTTCTTCGCCCGGTAATACGTCACCCCGCCCAATACGCAAGCCAGGGCGATACCGGGCACGACACCCGCCATGAACAGGGCGCCGACCGAAGTATTGGTCGCCACCGAGTACATGACCATCACGATCGAAGGCGGGATCAGGATGCCGAGCGCACCGGAAGTTGTGATGATGCCGGCCCCGAACTTGTTGGGAAAGCCTGCCTTGACCATGGCCGGCAGTAGTATCGAGCCGATCGCCACCACCGTCGCCGGTGAAGAACCGGAAATCGCCGCAAACAAGGCGCATGCAAGCACGCCGGACAGACCGAGACCGCCGTACCAGTGGCCAACCATCGACGAGGCGAATCTGATCATTCGTCGCGCGACGCCGCCGTGGGTGAGGAAATTGCCGGCGAGAATGAAGAACGGAATCGCCATGATCTCGAACTTCTCGATGCCGGTGAACAGTTTCAGCGCGACGGACTCCAGCGGCACCTGCGTAAACATGAACAGAAAGCTGAGCACCGTAAGGCCGAGCGAAATAGAGATCGGCATCCCGGTCAGCATCAGGGCCAGCAGCAGCACGAAGATGATGGCGGCGTTCATTTCGGCTCCCCTCCCAGATCTTCCTGCCGGCGATCAGCTCCCGAACGCCGTTCATCACCCGTTCGACGCTCTTTGGCGTCCGCACTGCCAGCCGCACGACGGCGTTCGTCATCGTTACGACGGTTGTCGCCAATCATCGTGTGCGTGAGGTCATGCATGTGCAGGTTGTCATCCATCGAGTACACGTTGATTGCATCCGGCGCCGTGTCCTCTTCGAGACCATCAACATGGCCGTGATCGTGATGCGGCAAGTCACCAGTCTTGACAAAGCTGACCAGCACTTGAAGGAAACGGAAGCACATCAGGCTGGTACCGAGCGGAATCGCCGAGTACACCATCCAGGTCGGCCATTCGAGATCCGGCGTCGTCGGCCCCTCGGGGATATCGCCGACGGGACTGCCGATCAGGCTGAGAAACGCGTGGTGCGCGCCGTTGTCCCAGACAAAGGCGGCTCCAAGCGTACCCACGATCCCGGTAAAAGTCGCGCCGGCGAGCAGGCCAAATATTATGAATTTCCTTCGCATCCTGTCGTCCAGCCGGTTGATCAATACATCGACCCCGACGTGGATGCCGGTGCGCACGCCATAAGCGGCGCCGAACTTGGCCATCCAGACGAACATGATGATGGTCAGTTCCTGCGCCCAGCTGAGATTAATCGTCAGGAGCCAGTCTTGCAGACCGGGAATGCTCGCGCTTGCAGCGTAGCGATGCACAACGGCGACAAAAATGATCAGAGTCGCTGCACCGATGAGGAAGGTAATTATCCATTCCTCAAGGTGATCAAGATATTTCATGAACGGAACCCCCCGTGTTGGCGGCATGTCTGCTGAGTGGAATGCTGCTTGAGGAAGCGCCGCCGACGCACTCCGGCGCCGGCGGGATGTTGCTGAAGGACTTACAGCTTGTTGGGATCGAAGCCGGTCTCTTTGTAGATGGACTGCAGCAAGTCCTTGCCGACGCGATCAGCCATCTTGATGTGTACGGGCGCCATCGCCTTCTTGAACGCCATTCTCTCTTCCTTGGTGGGCACATAGACGGTGGTCTTGCCACTCTTCTTCACACCTTCGAGGGCCATGTCGTTTTCTTCCTGGGCGATCTTGTTGGCGTAGGCCGTGGCCTCCTTCATGGCCAGTTCCAGTTGGCCGCGAACGTCAGCCGGCAAGCCCTCCCAGAACTTCTTGTTGACGATTACCGCGTAGCCGAGATAACCGTGATTGGTCAAGGTCAAATGCTTCTGAACTTCATGCATCTTCTGGGTGTAGAGGTTGGAGATCGGGTTCTCCGTGCCATCCACAACGCCGGTCTGCAGGGCTTGATAGACCTCGGAGAAGGCCATCACTTGCGGCAGGCCGCCAACAGCGCGGATCTCCTCTTCGAGCACTTTGGACGACTGGATGCGTGAGGTCGGCCGGCGTCCTGATCGGGGTATTGGCCGAGAAAGACTTGAAGCCGTTGTCCCAGAACGCCAGCCCCTTGATACCCTTGGGTTCCAGCTTGGCCAGCAGGGCCGCACCGATCGGCCCCTGCGTGATCCTGTGCAACTCGGCGGTGTCGTCAAAAATGAAGGGCAAATCGAAGGCCTCGAATTCCTTGACGCCGAGCGGACCGAATTTCGCCAGCGACGGTGCCAGCATCTGCACGGCGCCAAGTTGCAGCGCCTCCATTTCTTCCTTGTCCTTGTACAAGGCGCTGTTGGCATAAACCTCCACCTTGGCCTTGCCCTTGGTCAGTTCCGCGGCCCTCTTGGCGAAGAATTCCGATGCCTTGCCCTTGGGCGTATCGGCTGCCACTACATGACTGAACTTGATCACGATCGGCGCCTGGGCCATCGCCATCATCGAGAAAGTCGCAGCCACAAGGCCAATTAATACTGTGCGAATTTTCATTCCTGATCCTCCTTTATTAACTTGTGTGCACAAGGCTACCACTCTGCACCCTGCGATGTCGCGAATTCTCCACGGCCGGCCTGAGCTTGACCATTGTGGATTTCCGCAAGCGTCCACTCAAGGCGAGCAGTCGGGCTAACATCTCGGCATGGGACCTTCGACGCCTTCGCCTTCCGGGGAACGCATCAGCCGCTGGCGGTGGCTATGGATATTGCCACGGCTGGCATTTGTATTGTTTGTCGGCGGTGTCGCGCTCCTGCTCTGGATGTCTGATCGCGCCGACAAGGAAGAAAGACGTGCCACGCTGATCAGCGACATTCTCTGGCTGGAGCAGAATCTGCGTTTTCATCTGACCCGCAACGAGGAACTGCTGGGACGCATCGATCATCCCCATACAGCCAACCCGGCAGCCTTCGAATCCTTCGCCCGCACCGTGTTCGGCTTCGAAAGCGGCCTGCGGCAACTGATCTGGCTGGGTGCGGATGGCACCGTGTTGCTGGCGCATCCGATTACCATGGACCTCAGTCTGGTCGGCGACGCCGGAGAAGCCGTTCCCTCGCGGCAGAGTTTTCTTCTGGCGCGGTCGCTCGGGAAACCCGTCTACGGCAAGCCGTATCCGTATTTCACCAACGACTGGCAGTTCGAGGTGCACGTCCCGGTATCCCGGGAGGGCAGAATTGTCGGCGTGACGGTAGGCGTCTACCGGATTCGGGATCTTCTCACGGACAGCGTGCCATGGTGGCTGGCGGAGCGCTATCGGATCAGCGTCATCGGGGATTCCGGCAAGGTCCTCGGAGCCCGCTCCAAGGTTGAATCTGCGGTTACGGAAGAAGGCTATCAAGTCGGTTTTGATCCCCCCGGGTGGGGTCTGGCCCTGCATGCGGTGCCCTACCATGCGCCACGACCTCTGGCCAGCATAGTCCTGTCGGCAAGCCTCGTAATCCTCGCGATGATAGTACTTTGGAGCCTCTGGATTCTGCGTCGACATGTACTGCGTCGCCAGGCTGTGGAAGAACAGTTGCGGCAGGAACACGCTTTCCGCAAGGCAATGGAGGACTCTCTCGACACCGGCATGCGGGCGCGAAACATGGATGGGGAAATCATCTACGTCAACCCGGCGTTCTGTCGCATGGTCGGCTTGTCCGCCGCAGAATTGATAGGGCGCCGTCCACCGATGCCCTACTGGGCAGACGAGCACATGGATGAAACCCAGAGCCGGTCCCAGAAAATCGGACAGCAGGATGAGTGATAGCCTTGCCCAAGCAACGGCCGCAGGACGGCCATAACATGGAGCAAGAGCATGGCAAGAAGGAAACGACGGAACCACTCGCCGACGTTCAAGGCGCAAGTG
>JAPLQX010000040.1 GCA_026399435.1 Rhodocyclales bacterium | reverse complement strand
TTCTTCGACTTCGGATGGGTCTTGACGAACAGGTTGCCCGGCACGTGCTTGACTTCCTGAACCACCTTCCAGTTGAACTCCTTGAACTTGGCGTTCTTCTTGTCGTCCGACGGCGTGCTGATCAGCGTCACGACATCGGCGCCGAGGTGACCCGTGGCCCAGACCGGACCGAACTTCGGATGCGTGAAGTTGGCGCCGCGACCCGGATGCGGAATCTTGGCAACGTCAACCAGGGCAGCCAGCTTGCCGAGTTTGAGATCCACCGCGGCGATCTTGTTCGAGGCGTTGGCCGCCACCAGGAAGTAGCGCTTCGATGCATCAAAGCCGCCGTCATGGAGGAACTTGGCCGAGGGAATGGTGGTCGTCTTCAGGTTCTTGAGGTCGGTGTAATCCACCAGCAGGATCTGGCCGGTTTCCTTGATGTTCACCACCCACTCGGGCTTGATCTCGGACGCGACAATCGAGGCCACGCGCGGCTCGGGGTGATACTCGCCATCCACGGTCATGCCGCGGGTCGAAACCACCTTGAGCGGCTTCAGCGTGTCGCCATCCATGATCACGTACTGAGGCGGCCAGTAGGAGCCGGCAATCGCGTACTTGTCTTCAAAGCCCTTGAACTTGGAGGTATCCACCGAACGGGCATCGAAACCGATTTTCAGCTCGGCCACAACGCCGGGCTTCTCCATCCAGAGGTCGATCAGCGACAAGCGACCGTCGCGACCGATCACGTACACATAACGGCCAGACTTCGACAGACGCGAGATGTGCACCGCGTAGCCGGTCTTGACGATGCTGCGAATTTCCTTGGTATCGCCATCGATCAAGGCCACTTCGCCGGTATCGCGCAGCGTCACGGAGAAGAAGTTCTTCAGGTTGTACTTGTTCATCTGCTTGGTCGGGCGATCCTTGACCGGCACGATGACCTTCCATGAATCCATGGTGTCCTTGAAGCTGTACTCGGGCGGCACATCCGGAGTGTTCTGGATGTACTTCGCCATCAGGGCGATCTCGTCCTTGGTCAGGATGTCATCGAAGTTCACCATGCCGCCATCGGTACCGTAACCGATGATCTTTTCCAGACGCGACTGGCCGAGCTTGAGCGTGCCGCCTTCAGTCTTCGCGCCATCCTTCGCCGTCCTCGCCCAGTGCGGCTCGAGGTTCTTGCCGGTAGCACCCTTGCGCAGAACGCCGTGACAACCTGCGCAACGCTCGAAGTAAATCTTCTTGGCCGTTTCCTTTTCGGCAGCGGTCAGGGTCGGCGCCGCTTCTTGCGCAAAGGCGCTGCCCATGGCACCAGCCATGGCGGAAACAGCAAAAAATCCGAGTAACGTCCGTTTCATCCTTCTCTCCTTTTGTGTAATCCCCAATAACCGCGGCAATCAAGACCCTAACGGTCCGATGGTTGAAAGAGTGCGCCCGCTGGCCTTCGTTCTCCTTGACACATGTCAAGTCTACTACCAATAGGAATATTTTCGATCGCAAGTCTTTGCCTCGAAAGGAAGAATGCGCTGCGGCAGCGCCGCGCAGAATAAGCACTCGGAAAACAGGTGCTTTGCTATACTCTGCCTCCTGTTCGTGGTGCCCGTGCATGGTTTGCATGCCGGGTGAAACGGGAAGCCGGTGAGAGCCAAACCCTCAATTCCGGCGCTGCCCCCGCAACGGTAAGGAAGTGCGAGTTCATCAACACGCCACTGGGTCGAACCCGGGAAGGCGATGAACTAAGACTTCCGAGCCCGGAGACCGGCCAAGGACATTCGTTGAAAGCGCTGCGGGGAGGCAGTGTGCGTCAGCTGCCGTCTCCATTCGGCCGCTTCCGTCCCTTCTCCCCTTCGCACTTTCGTTCATGCAATGTTATGGCCTGCGGGGACGCTGGCCGCGAAGGGAGTTTTAATGTCCAAGATCCACGGCCGCACTGCGCGCCATTTTTCCCGTATTTCCTTGCTGTCCGCCGTCTGTCTGGCTTCATTTCCCGCGTCAGCGGCCGACGAAGCAACGGTCGTTGTTTCGGGCAACAGGTTCGGCGGCGGTACCGAACAGATCGCAGCGGGAGTTTCCGTCATCACTGCAGCAGATATCGCGCGTTCTTCGGCCACCACAATCCCCGAGGTACTGGTCAAGCTCGGCGGCGTTCATGCCCGCAACAGCGCTGGTGACCCGAACTGGCAGATTGACCTGCGCGGATTTGGCGCGACCGGTGACCAGAACACATTGATCCTGCTCGATGGTCAACGCATCAACGAAAACGAACTCGCCACGACTCGCCTGACCTCGATTCCGCTGAGCGCCATCGAGCGTATCGAAATCTTGCGCGGGACCGGCGCAGTTCTGTTTGGCAGCGGCGCCACCGGGGGCACGATCAATATCGTTACCCGCGCGCCGGGTGCCGAAGGCGAGGTATTCACCCTGGGTGCCAGCTACGGTAGCTATGACACAGCCGACCTGCGTGCCGGCATGGAATTCAATGCCGGACCCGTTGGCTTCATGCTCAACGCCAATCGCCATACCGCGGCCAATTATCGCCAGAACAACCACGTCAATGAAGATAACGTGGAGGGTACCCTGCGCTATCGCGGTGCGGAGAGCGAACTCGGCCTGAAGTTCGGGACAGGTCGCCAGGCACTCGGTTTGCCGGGAGCGCGGACCGAAGCGCAGCTAAGCAGTGCGCCGCGTGCGGCAACCAATCCCAATGACCATTCGAATACCGAAACCTGGCATGCCGGTATCGGCGGCAGCCGTCGTTTCGGCGACAACGAGCTTTCCGCCGAACTGGATGTGCGCAACCGTCAGGCCCGGGCGGATTTCGTCGCCTTCGGCTTTGTCTCCGACACAGATACGCAGCGCGTGAGCTTCACGCCCCGCCTGCGCCTGCCGCACAGAGGTCCCGGTGGCGCAAGCGAGTTGGTTGCGGGATGGGATAACGCGCGCTGGAACTACCGGCAGACCAATAACTTCGGTGGCCTGACGATCGCCAGTCAGGACAGTGACGCGCTGTATGCGCAAGAGCGTCTGCGCTTGCGCCCGGGCACGCTGCTGACAGGAGGCATTCGCTGGCAGCGCTCGTTTGACGGAACTTCGGCCGTGAATCGCACCAGCAAGCTCGACGCGTGGGAGCTTGGCCTGCGCCAGCAGATGACCGAGCACTCAAGCGCCTACGGCCGCACCGGTACCAGTTTCCGTCTGGCAACGGTAGATGAAAATGTCGGCCTTGCATCTCCTCTGCTGCCGCAGGAGTCACGTGACACTGAACTTGGAATCGAATTCGGCAGCAGTGCGAATCGGCTCCGGGCCGCGTGGTTTGCGTCGAACCTGACCAACGAGATTCATTTCATCCCGTTCCCGGCCTTCGGCACGCCGCCATTTTTTGGCGGCGCAAATACGAATCTTTCGCCGACCCGTCGTACCGGCGTCGAACTGGAAGGACACTGGCGCCCGCTGGCGGCTCTCGATGTGTCAGCGAATTTCCGCCAGACTCGCGCTACCTTCCGCTCGGGTTCCTATGGAGGTATTGATGTCTCTGGCAAGGATGTTCCCCTGGTACCGGATCAGATGCTCAGCCTGAACGCTGCCTGGCGCATCGCCGCAGGGCGCCAACTGACCGGCGGCTGGCGCCATGTCGGCGAACAACGCTATGACAATGACCAGATCAACGCCTTCCGCAAGATGCCCGCCTACGATCTGCTGGACCTCAAGTACAGCCATGCCGTGGGAACCTGGACCTGGGCCCTGGCCGTGGACAACCTGTTCGACAAGCGCTATTACTCATACGCAATCACCAACAGCGCTGTCGCACCGACCAGCTTCAACGCCTATCCGGAACTCGGGCGCCGGGTAATGGTTTCGGCTGAACTCAAGCTCTAATCCTCCGATGCACCACTTGACCACCAGTGTCCGCCACCCGTTACCGTAACTGAATCATGCCCACCCGCCGCCGCGCCCTGCTCAGCCTCGCCGCCCTGATCGGACTGGCGTTGCTGAGCCTGCTCGTCGCCCTGGCGGCGGGCAGCCTGCCGGTGTCGGCGGCCGATGTCCTCTGCGCACTGAGCGGCAACACGGGCGGGCTGGCGGTCGAGGTGATCAACGGCCTGCGCCTGCCCCGCGCGCTGGCGGCATTCGCCTGTGGCGGCCTGCTGGCACTGGCCGGCACGCTGATGCAGGTGCTGTTGCGCAATCCGCTGGCCGATCCTTATGTGCTGGGCATCTCCGGTGGCGCCGCGGTAGGGGCGCTGTCGGCCGTGCTGGCGGGGCTCACGCTGGCCTTGATGAACCTTGCCGCCTTCGCCGGCGCCCTTGCCGCCATGCTATTGGTATTCGGCCTGGCCCACGGCGACAGCAGTTGGACCCGCTCGCGCCTCCTGCTCACCGGCGTCATCGTCGCCGCCGGCTGTGGCGCAATCGTCGCGCTGATCCTGTCGGTTGCGCCGGAGGAGGGATTGCGCGGCATGCTGTTCTGGCTCATGGGCGATCTGGGACACGCGATCAGCCCGTGGCCGGCCCTGGCGACGCTGACGCTGGGACTGGTCGTCACGCTGCCCTTCGCCCGCGAGCTGAATCTGCTGTCGCGCGGCGATACGCTCGCCCAGGCGCTTGGCGTCTCGGTAAAGCAAGTCAAGCGCGGCATCTATGTACTGGCGTCGCTGCTGACCGCGGTGGCGGTGACGACCGCTGGCAGCATAGGCTTCATCGGCCTCGTGGTGCCGCATCTGGTGCGGCTGGCGATGATCAGGCTGGGATGGGGCAACGACCAGCGCCTGCTGCTGCCGGCATCGGCACTCTTCGGCGGCAGCCTGCTGGTGCTGGCCGACACGCTGGCGCGCACCGTGATCGCTCCGCAGCAACTGCCCGTCGGCGTGCTCACCGCGCTGCTCGGCGTGCCGGTGTTCCTGTTCCTGCTCGGGCGCCAGCCGCACGAGCACCAATGAGCCGGCCATGAACACGCCGCTGCTGCAAACGACACGACTCGAGGTCAACATCGGCGGCCACCGCATCTGCCGCGATCTGGACTGGCGCGTCGAGGCGGGAGAGTCGTGGGCCATCCTCGGGCGCAACGGCGCCGGCAAATCGACCCTGCTCGCCACCCTGGCCGGATTGCGGCCGCAGCAGAGCGGCGGCCTACGCGTTGCCGGCCTGGCGCTGCCGCACGCCAGCCTGGGCGCGGGTGCGCGGGCAATGGCCCGCGTCCGCGGCTATCTCTCGCAGCACCAGTTCGACCCCTTTGCCTCCACCGTCATGGAAACCGTGCTGGTCGGTCGCCACCCCCACCTGGGCCGCTGGGACTGGGAGTCGGCCGACGACCGTCGCATCGCCGAAGCGGCGCTGAATGAGCTCGGCCTCAACGGCCTCGCCGAACGCGAAGTGCAAACCCTGTCCGGCGGCGAGCGCCAGCGTCTGGCGGTGGCCCAGTTGCTGGCCCAGGAACCGCAATTGCTCCTGCTCGACGAGCCGCTGACCCATCTCGATCTTTCGCATCAGGTCGCAGTGATGGAACTGCTCACCCGCCGCGCGGCCGCAGGTGCCGCCATCATCGCGGTGCTGCACGACCCCGGCTTCGCCGCCCGCTACTGCCGCCAGGCCCTGCTGCTCTTCGGCAACAATGAATGGCTGGCCGGCCCTGCCGCTGAAGTGATTACGGCGGCCAATTTGAGCCGGCTCTACGGCCATCCCCTGCGCGAACTGGGCGCCAACGGCGACCGCTGGTTCGTGCCCTGCTGAGACTCCCATCCGGCAAAAGCGACCAGCGTCGACTTTCTTAGCCGAACCGGAATCGCGGTAGCAAAGGCCGCGAAAGCTGTCCTGTGCGCGAAGCAATCAATGCGCTTGACCACCGCCGCCAATCGCGAAATACTCGCTCTTGCGTCGCCGGATCGATGTTTGTAGCCCCCATCGCCAATGGCATCGTCACATCTCCACGGGAGGTCACATGCTCAAACTCAACGTGAATGGCAAGCTGCACCAGGTCGATGTCGAGCCGGACATGCCCCTGCTGTGGGTCCTGCGTGACCACCTGGGCCTGCTCGGCACCAAGTACGGCTGCGGCGTCGCCTTGTGCGGCGCCTGCACGGTTCATGTCGATGGCGCGCCGGTGCGTTCCTGCGTCGTCCCCGCGTCGGCTGCGGTGGGCAAGGCCGTGGTGACCATCGAGGGACTCGGCGGTAGTGGACTGCATCCGCTGCAGGAGGCCTGGATCGAGCACGAGGTGCCGCAGTGCGGCTACTGCCAGACCGGCATGATCATGTCGGCGGCCGCGTTGCTGGCGCAGAAACCCAAGCCCTCCGACGCCGACATCGACCGGGCGATGACCAATCTGTGCCGTTGCGGAACCTACACCCGGGTGCGCGAGGCGATCCACGCCGTCGCTGCGAGCCCGGCGTCCGCTGCGGCGAAGAAGGCCCAGGGGTGAATGCCATGAAAATCAATCGTCGCGAATTTCTCAAGGCATCCGTCGCGCTGGGCGGCGGACTCTCGCTCGAATTTTCCTTCCCGCTCGTCGCCAAGGCCGCGATTTCATCCAGGGCACCGGTCACCGAAGTCAATGCCTGGGTGGTGATCCATCCCGATGACCGGGTGGTGGTGCGCATCGCACGCTCCGAAATGGGCCAGGGCACCTATACCGCCCTGGCGCAACTGGTGGCCGAGGAGCTGGACTGCGACTGGGCCAAGGTCAGCTCCGAGTTCGCCTCGCCCAACGAGCACATCCGCCGCAAGCGCATCTGGGGCTCGATGTCCACCGGCGGCAGCCAGGGCGTGCGCGGTTCGCACGACTATGTGCGCAAGGCCGGCGCCGCGGCGCGCATCATGCTGATCAATGCTGCCGCCGCGCGCTGGAAGGTACCGGCGGCCGAATGCACGGTCGAGCGCGGCGTGATCACCCACGGGCCGAGCAGGCGCACCCTGCGCTACGGCGAGGTGGCCGGCGAGGCGGCGAAGCTGGAACCACCGAAAGACGTCGCCCTGCGCGACCCGAAGGACTGGAAGATCGCCGGCAAGCCGATGCATCGCTTCGACATTCCGGACAAGGTCAGGGGCAAGCCGGTATTCGGGGTCGACGTGGTGCTGCCCGGCATGCTGCACGCCTCGATCGCACAGTGCCCGGTGTTCGGCGGCACGCTGAAGAGCCTCGATGCCGGCGCCGCCGAGAAGATGCGCGGCGTGAAGAAGGTGGTGCGCGAAACCGATTTCGTCGCCGTCGTTGCCGACAGTTGGTGGCGCGCCGACCAGGCGCTGCGGAAACTCAAGATCGAATGGGATGCCGGCGCCAACGGCAACGTCTCCAGCGAGACCATTACGGCCATGCTGCGCGAGGGCCTCGCCGAGCCCGGCCTGCCCCAGGCGCGCAAGCTCGGCGATACGGATGCGGCGATGAAAAGCGCGACCAGGGTGATCGAGGCCGAGTACTCCTCGCCCTACCTCAACCACGCCACCATGGAGCCGCAGACCTGCACGGCGTGGCTGAAGCCCGAGGGCTTCCTCGAAGTGTGGACCTCGACGCAGAACGGCGAAGCCTCGCTGGAGACAGCCGCCGAGACGGCCGGACTGCCTCTGGAGAAGGTGGAAGTGCACAAGATGATGCTCGGCGGCGGATTCGGCCGCCGCGGCGGCCCGCAGGATTTCGTCCGGCAGGGCGTGAGGATTGCGATGGCGATGCCGGGCAAGCCGGTGAAGATGATGTGGTCGCGCGAAGAGGACATGCAGCACGGCTACTACCGCCCGGCGAGCATGGTGCGCATGAAAGCGGGCCTCGATGCCAAAGGCAATCTCATCGCCATGCACACACGGATTGCCTGTCCGTCGATCTTGAAGGTTCTGATGCCGAAGGCTCTGGGCAAGGACGGCATCGACTTTACGGCAGTGCGCACCCTGAGCGACATGCCTTATGCGGTGCCGAACCAGCAGGTCGATTACGCGATGCGCAACGGCCATGTCCCCGTCGGTTTCTGGCGTGCGCCGGGACAGCAGAACGCGTTCTATCGCGAGTGCTTCATCGACGAACTGGCCGTCGCCGCGGGCAGAGATCCGGTCGAGTACCGGCTGGCGATGCTGAAGCCGGGCGACAAGAATCGCCTCGTCCTCGAAGCTGTGGTGAAGGCGGCGGGCTGGGGAACACCGTTGCCGCAGGGCATCCACCGCGGTCTTGCTGTCGTGGACGGCTTCGGCAGTTACGCCGCGATGGTGGCGGAGGTATCGGTGAGCGTGAAGGGGGAGGTCAAGGTGCAGCGCATCGTCGTCGCCATCGACTCGGGTCACGTCGTGAACCCGGACACCTGCCGGGCGCAGGCCGAGGGCAACGTCATCTACGGCCTCGGCAGCATCCTCTACCAGGAGAACCGCGTGAAGAACGGGCGCATCGTGGAATCGAATTTCCACGATTTCCCGCTGCCGCAGATATCGGACATGCCCAAGGTCGAAACCGTGCTGGTGCCCACCGGCGGCTTCTGGGGTGGTCACGGCGAACCGGCGATCCTGCCGCTGACCGCGGCCGTGTGCAACGCCGTCTTCGCCGCCACCGGCAAGCGCGTCCGCTCGCTGCCGCTCAAGCACCACGACCTGCGCAGGGCGTGAAACAGCGGCTGGCCTTTCTGACGCCGGCAACACCCTACGAGATTCCGCTGACGTCCGCCCCGTCTTTCGATAGAGTAGCGGGTTTCGCCCCCCCCCCGACGGCCGCAGTCAAGTGCAGCCCGGGCTTGACCACAAACGATATTACCGAACAGCGACCCAGGAAATCCAGCGATGCCCACCCTGCAAGTACCACTTAGCGAGAAAGCCCTGCTGGCGATGCCCAGCAGCGCCTACATGAACGCACAACAGCTCGACTTTTTCCGCGATCTGCTGCGCAGGCAACGTCAGGATCTCATCGACAACGCCAGCATGACCATCGATCACCTGCGCGATGGCGAGGCGGAAGCCGATCCCAACGATCGCGCCACCATCGAAGAGGAGAACTCCATCGAACTGCGCATCCGCGATCGCGAGCGCAAGATGCTGCCGCGGGTGGACGCCGCCTTGCAGCGCATCGAGACCGGCCAATTCGGCTTCTGCGAGGAAACCGGCGAACCGATCGGCTTGCGGCGGCTTCTGGCGCGCCCGACTACGGTGTTCTCGATCGAAGCGCAGGAGCGGCACGAATCCCGCCAGCGGATACAGGGCAAGTAATCAACCACGCGCTGCCCTGAAAGGAGATGCCATGGTCGCCGCGACCACTCCCAAACGCAAGACGCCGGTGAAGAAACGCGCCAAGGCAAAGCCGGCGCCGAAACCGCCAAGGCCCGAGCAAGCCGAGTCCGGCCTGGTCGACCAGATGCGCAGCATGGCCGGCAAGGTGCTCGACATGGGCGCCGCCTCGGTCGGCGCTACGGCAACCCTGAAGACGGCGACCGACATCGCCAGGGCGCTGAGCCGCGGCAAGCCGATGGAAGCCGCTGCCGATGTGCTCAAGGCCGTACTGCCCGGACTGTCCGAACCCGGCGTCTGGGCCAAAACCGGAGCGACGCTGCGGCGCATGCGCAAGGCGGCCGGCCTGACCATCACCGAAGTCGGAACAGCGATCAACCTCAGGGATCCGTCCCTGATCGAAGCCTGGGAAAACGGCCGCATCGCCGTGCCCTTCGAACTCGTCCTGCGACTGGCGGCGGTCCTCGGCCGCAACGACCCGATCGGCTTCGTCATGAAGTTCACCCGCAGTTCCAATCCGGACCTGTGGCGCAGCCTCGAAGGACTCGGTGTCGGCAAACTGCTGATCCAGTCGGCGCGCGAACGCGAGTTCGCCAACATCTACCGCGGCGACGACGAGGCACGCCAGCTGACCGACAAGGAGTTCGCCGCGGTGCTGAGCTTCACCCGCGCCGCCTTCGAAGTGGCCATGGCATTTCGCGGACGCAGCCCCAGGCGCATCGACTGAAGTGCCGCTGAGATGAATCAGGGGTCCGCGTGGCGCAGGTTCTGCCTGCTGGCGATCCTGGCAGCACTGCCCGCCCTGGCTCAGCCGCGCGTCGACCTCGTTCTTGGCACGGCGACCGCCGGTGGCGGTTTCGAAGTGTATGGCCGGGCGTTGGTACGGACCGTTGCCGAAGTCGATCCGCTGCTTGTCGTCGAGCCGCGCAGCACTTCCGGCAGTCTGGAAAACCTGGCGCTGCTCAAGTCCGGGGCAATCGACCTTGCGCTGGTTCAGGGGGAGGCGGCGCACGAGGCCTTCACCGCGGGCGCCGCTGAAGACTCGCCCTTGCGCATCGTCGCCGCGATGTATCCCACCGCCGGCATGTTCGTCGTGCGTGCCGACAGTCCCTATCGCAGCATCGACGATCTCAAAGGGAAAGCCGTCGTGTTCGGCGCGCGCGGCTCGGGGCTGGTGCTGCTGGCGCGCCATGTGCTCGACGGCATAGGACTCGACATCGAGAAGGATTTCGTTCCGATCATGCTCGAGCGTGCCGGCGACGGACCGGCCCTGCTGCGCGACGGCCGGGTCGCCGCGCTGTGGGGCGGCGGACGCGGCTGGCCCGTCTTCGCGGTCGCGATGGCGGCGCCCAGTGGCGGCCGTTTCATCGCGCCGGACCGCGACCAGATAGAGCGCATCCGCACCCGCCATCCCTTCCTGCAGTTGCAGACGCTGGCGCCCGACAGCTTCCCGGGCCAAACCGAAGCGGTCGAGTCGGTCGGTTCATGGAGCTTCATCCTCGCCCGGCAGAACCTGCCCGACGACAAGGTATATCGCTTCTGCCGCGCGCTGCACCTCGGCGCAGCGCAGTTCTCCGGACGCCTGCCGCAGGCTCGCGACACCACGATCGCAAACACGGTCGCCGCGCTGCCCCGCCGCGAATTGCTGCATCCGGGCGCGCGGCGTTATCTGGAGGAACAGGGCGTCTTGCGCTAGCGCGCCACACAACGGGCAAAGCTCCCCGCTCGCCGTGTCGCCAGCGCCGACTCTTCGTGACTGACCAGCCGGGCTCGACCCGTTGCCGACGTTCGACATTCTCGAATGCGGCCACCCGGAACCTCGATGGGTGCCTGAAAAGGATACATTCCGTAACGTCTTTTCGGCCTTCACCTTTGCATAGTGGCGCATAATCCGCCCGTCTCGAACAACCAACCATGACCATGAACCCAGGCCCCAGTAGCTGGCCTTGTTCGTCTGAAGACGCCACCAGGCACTAAAGTGCTTTCGGCCGTCGCTGGGCGTCAAGGCTTCTGAAATATCAAGCGCCCAGCGAGCAAGCCAGCGCAAGACTTCGATCTTGCGTCTCCCTGCTCCCCGGATATCACCTTCAGGCACTGAGTCAGTGCCTATGTGGCCAGCAAGTTCCCATGTCTTTCAACGGGACGCAGCTGTGCATGGAGCATGGAAATGAACGCAAAGAAAATAAACGACATCGCCCGCCGTTTGGGACCTGGCCTCATCACCGGAGCTGCCGACGACGACCCCAGCGGCATTGCCACCTACTCCCAGGCCGGCTCCCAGTTCCGCTTCGGGCTCGTCTGGACCCTGTTGCTGACGACGCCGCTGATGATCGGCATCCAGATGCTGTCTGCGCGAATCGGATGGGTCACCGGGGAAGGCCTGGGTGCCAACATCGCAAAGATTTGCCCCCGCTGGATTACGCTGGGCCTCGTGGCACTGCTTGTCGCCGCCAACACCATCAACATCGCGGCCGACCTTGGGGCAATGGGGGAAGCGGTTCGCCTTCTTGCCGGCGGCCACGTCGCTCCGTACATCATCGGCTTCGGGCTACTGTCGATAGCTGGCCAGGTCTACTTCTCATACGAAGGCACGGTGCGTATCCTGAAATGGCTGACACTGGCCCTCTTCTCCTATGTAGCGGTGATCCTGTCGGTCTCGGTTCCCTGGAAGCAGGTCATGTCCGAGTCCATCGCGCCATGGAGCTACATTCCTGAAGGCACGTCACTGAATGACTATGCCTCCATCGTCGTCGCCGTACTTGGCACGACGATCAGCCCCTACCTGTTTTTCTGGCAGGCCGCGCAGGAGGTCGAGGACAATCTGCGCCGCCCCGACGCCGTTGAACTCCGTGCCCATCCGGAATATGCCGCCGAGCATCTCTCGCGCATCAAGGCAGACACCTTCGTCGGAATGCTGTTCTCGAACGGGATCGCGTTGTGCATCGTGCTTGCCACTGCCGTAACCCTGAACGCACACGGCGTTACGAACATTCTGACCGCCGCCCAGGCAGCAGAGGCGCTGAAACCCATTGCCGGCGAATTCGCCTTTGCTGTTTTCGCCCTTGGCATCATCGGCACCGGGCTTCTGGCGATTCCTGTCCTGGCGGGCTCGGCCGCCTTTGCCGTCAGCGAGGTGTTCGGCTGGAAGGCCGGGCTCTCGCACGGGTTTCACGAGGCACGCGGCTTCTACGCCATCATCATTGCCGCGACCGCCATCGGCACCTTCATGGGAGCGCTCGAGGTCGACCCCATCAAGGCACTGGTCTGGAGTGCCATCATCAATGGAGTCATTTCCGTGCCCATCATGTTCGTCATGATGCGCATCGGGCAATCTGAACGCATCATGGGCGAATTGACCATGACCACACGTCATCGTTTTTTGGGCTGGGCTGCCACGGGTGTCATGGCCCTGGCCGTGGGCTTCATGCTGGTGACGAGTTTTTGACTGACGATTTGCAAAGCTGCCGATGACTACCGGACGAACACCTCGTCCGCGCGCACGAAGGCCTTGAACTCGAGCGCATTGCCGTCGGGATCGAGAAAGAACATCGTCGCCTGCTCACCCGGCTTGCCGACGAAACGCAGTGCCGGTTCCATGAGAAAGCCGATGCCTGCCGCGCGCAGTTGCTCGGCGAATTTCCAGAACTGATCTATCTCCAGAATTGCACCGAAGTGTGGAATCGGCACCGCATGCCCGTCGACAGTGCCCTCGCACGACGCGCCGGCCGGCTTGCCCAGATGCGCGGAAAGCTGGTGGCCGAAAAGCTCGAAGTCGATCCAGTGGTCGGTACTGCGGCCCTCCGCGCAGCCCAGCCGCTGCACATAGAATTCGCGGGCACGCTCGATGCCGGATATTGCAAAGGCATAATGAAAGCGTGACGTGGCCTGCTGTGGTGTCATTTCCGCTCCCTGCTGCGCTCCCCGCCGGGATCGTTCGACCCGGCATGCATTTCCTGCTTGCCGCGCTTGCCGCGCGCCGTTTCGAGATGCGCGCAGAGCATCTCGGCGCCATCCAGGATGCGTGGCGTGTGGCGCTGGATCAGGTCCGGCGGGATGAAGTACAGGTTGTCCCGGGCTACCGCCGTCAGCGTGTTCCAGCGCCTCCAGTCGTCCAGCCATTCCGGCCGCGATTCGCCCATGCCGCTGGCAACGATCACCTCCGGGTTGGCGGCGATCACGGCTTCCACGCTGACGGTCGGCGCCAGACCCTGCAGTTGCGCGAACACATTTCGCCCGCCGCAGAGCTGTATCGCATCGCTGATGATCTGCTTGCTGCTCACCGTCACCAGGGGCTGCTTCCATATCTGGTAGAAAACCGTGACGGGCGGCCGCCGGCTATAGCGGGCCGCCAGCCCGGCATGGCGCTCGCGAAACGACTTCGCTGCCGCGTTGGCTGCCGCCTCGGTGCCGGCAAGCCGGCCGATGCGTTCCATTTCGCCGGCGATGTCTTCGATGCGGCCCGGCTCGGACAGGTGCACCTGCAGGCCCATCGCCCGCAAGCGGGCCACCGCGGCTGACGAGTTGCCGCTCTGCCAACCCATGACCAGGTCGGGTTTGAGGGCGACGATGCCTTCCAGGTCGAGATTGGCATAGTCGCCGACTTTGGGCAGGGCCCGTGCCGCCGGCGGATAGTTGCCGTAATCCACATTGCCGACGAGCCGGTCACCCGCGCCGACCGCGAACAGCAGTTCCGTAATGTGCGGCGACAGGCTGACGATGCGTTGCGCCGGTGCGGCGAGCCTGATGCTGACGCCGCTGGCGTCGGTGACGACGATTTCGGCGCGCGCCGGCAGGCACACCAGGACGGCGGCGACAAGTTGCAGCAGCGGAAGCGACAGCGGACGCATGGGATAATCGGCCAATGACAGACACCGCATTCTAACGATGGGCGGACACAATCCAGCGCCCGCCCTGAAAGCCATGACCAGAAAATCCCCTCTCCGCCCTGCCGACATACGCGGCGTCAGCCGCCTCGCGATCGATGCCACGATCGGCCTGACGCGCCTGGTCGAGACCATGCACCACAATATCGTGCGAACCCCGGGGCCACTCGGCAAGCACACGCAGGAACCGACCCGGGGCATCACCGGCCTGGTCTATCGCAGCATCCAGGGCGTGACGCGCCTGGTCGGCAGCGGCATCGATGCGCTGCTCGCCCAACTGACGCCGCTGCTCGATCAGGAGCCGGCGACCTCGTCCAGCACGCGCGAGGCTTTGCTCGCCGCGCTCAATGGCGTGATCGGCGATCACCTCGCGGCGAGCGGCAACCCCCTGGCCATTCCGATGCAATTGCGCTGCAACGGACAGCCGCTGGTGCTGACCCGGCAGGGTTTCGCCGCCGGAATTCCCAAGCCCGGCGGCAAGATTCTGCTGCTGCTGCATGGGCTTTGCATGAACGATCTGAAATGGCGGCGCAATGGGCACGACCATGGCGAAGCGCTGGCGGACGCGGCCGGCTTCACGCCGCTCTACCTGCACTACAACAGCGGCCGGCATGTGTCGACCAATGGCCACGCCTTTGCCGACTTCATGGAAACCCTGTTGCAGGCCTGGCCGGTCCCGGTGGAGAAGCTGGTGATCGTCGGGCACAGCATGGGCGGTCTGGTCGCACACAGCGCCTGCCACTACGCCGGGCTTGGCGGGCAGACATGGCTGCAGCATTTGCGGCAGCTGGTATTTCTCGGCACGCCCCACCACGGCGCACCGCTCGAGCGAGGCGGCAACTGGGTCACTGTGATCCTCGAAGCCAGTCCCTACACGGCGGCCCTGGCCCGCCTGGGAAAGATCCGCAGCGCCGGAATTACCGATCTGCGTCATGGCAGTGTCCTCGACGAGGACTGGCTACACGGCGACCGCTTTGCGCGCAGCAAGAAGAGGACTCCCGTGCCGCTGCCGGAAGGCGTGCGGTGCTATGCAATTGCGGCTTCGATCGCAAAGACGCCGGACGCTTCCGGCAAGCCGCCGCCCGGCGATGGGCTGGTGCCTGTGCGCAGCGCGCTCGGCCAGCACGCGGACCCACGGCTGTGCCTGAATATTCCCGAGTCGCAGCAGTGGCTCGGCTACGACATGCACCACCTGGATCTGCTTGACAACGCCGAGGTGTACGAGCAGTTGCGGAAGTGGCTTTCCTGAGCGTCGGCGGGACAGGCCGAACACAGGGTGGCAACTCGCATTGTGATTAGAATGTGAAAAATCAGAGGAGCAAATACCATGGATAAGGTCTGGCTCAAGCACTATCCGGCGGGCGTGCCCGCTGAAATCGATGTCGATGAGTTCCGCTCCATTGGAGACCTGTTCGCCAAGAGCGTGAAGCGGTATGGGCCGCGCAAGGCCTATATCAACATGGACAAGGCGATCACCTACGCCGAACTCGATCGGCTGTCCGCGGACTTCGGCTCGTATTGCCAGTCGGTGCTGAATCTGCCCAGGGGAGCTCGCATCGCGCTGATGATGCCCAACCTGCTGCAATACCCCATCTGCCTGTATGGGGCGCTGCGCGCCGGCTACACGGTGGTGAACTGCAACCCGCTGTATACCGAGCGCGAGCTCGAGCACCAGCTCAAGGATTCCGGCGCCGAGGCGATCGTCATCGTCGAGAACTTCGCCCATGTGCTCGAACATGTCGTCGCCCGCACGCCGATCAAGCACGTGCTGGTCACCCAGCTCGGCGACATGCTGAATTTTCCCAGGCGCATGATCGTCAATGTGGTCGTCAAGCACGTCAAGAAGATGGTGCCGGCATGGAACATGCCGCAGGCAATCGAACTGCGCGATGCATTGATCCAGGGCCACCGCTTCCCCCTGCAGGCGGTCGACGTCGGCCACGACGACATCGCCTTCCTGCAATACACCGGCGGCACGACCGGCGTCTCGAAAGGCGCGATGCTGACCCACCGCAACATCATTGCCAATCTGCAGCAGGCGCACGCCTGGATCGCTCCCTTCCTGCGCGAGGAAGAGATCATCATCACCGCCCTGCCGCTGTATCACATCTTCGCGCTGACGGCGAACTGCCTGACTTTCTTCAAGATCGGCGCCACCAATGTCCTGATCACCAACCCGCGCGACATTCCCGGCTTCATCAAGGAGATCGGCAAGTATCAGTTCTCGACCATCACCGGCGTGAACACCCTGTTCAATGCCATGCTCAACAACCCGGAATTCGCCAGGCTCGACCTGAGCCGGCTCCATCTCACACTGGGCGGCGGCATGGCGGTGCAGCGTGCCGTGGCCGAGCGCTGGAAGGAGATCACCGGAGCGACCCTGATCGAGGCCTACGGCCTGACCGAAACCTCGCCCGCGGCCACCATGAATCCGATCGACATCATCGAATACAACGGCACCATCGGCCTGCCGATGTCTTCGACCGAAGTCACCATTCGCGACGACGCCGGCAAGGACCTGGCCCTGGGCCAGGCCGGCGAGCTGTGCATCCGTGGCCCGCAGGTGATGAAGGGCTACTGGAACCGCCCCGAGGAAACCGACAAGGTCCTCATGGCCGACGGCTTCCTGCGCACCGGGGACGTGGCCATGATGGACAGCAGCGGCTACGTCAAGATTGTCGACCGCAAGAAGGACATGATCCTGGTCTCCGGCTTCAACGTCTATCCGAACGAGATCGAGGACGTTCTCGCCATGCATCCGGGCGTGCTGGAGTCCGCAGCGGTCGGCGTGCCGGACGCGAAGACCGGAGAGGCCGTCAAGATCTATGTGGTGAAGAAAGACCCGGCCCTGACGGAGGCGATGCTGCTCGAACATTGCCGCGCCAACCTGACCGGCTACAAGGTGCCGCGTCAGGTAGCGTTCCGCAAGGATCTGCCGAAGACCAACGTCGGCAAGATCCTGCGTCGCGAACTGCGCGACGAGAAAGCCTGACGGAGGACGAAACCACGATGAGCGAGATCAGGGTCTGCCGCGAGCACGGCGTAACACTCAAGCGCGCACGCAAGGGCGCGGAGCGCATCGCCGAGGAACTGGGCGAGGAATTCGGCCTCGACCATGAATGGGACGGCAACACCCTGCACTTCCAGCGCATGGGCGTCACCGGGCACATCGAGGTGGGCAAGAAGGAAGTCGAGATCTATGTGAAGCTCGGCTTCCTGCTCATCGCGCTGCGGCCGCGCATCGAGCATGAGATAAACAAATTCTGCGACGAGACCTTCGGCCCGGTCGCCTAGACAGCAGCACCGCAAGAGTCGGCGCTGGCGGTACGGTGACGTGCCTTGCCTCTTGCGGCCGCGACCGGGAAATCAGTTCCAGTACAGCATCGCCACGCCGATGCAGGCGACAGCCCAGAACACGGGGAATTCCATGCCGCCGAGATTCCACAGCCACTTCACCGAGCCGTTCGCAAAGCAGACGGCGATTGCGGCAACCGCAAGACTCGCGGCGGCCAGCAGCGCGGCCCACTGCGTGTAGACGCCGAACAGCAGCCCCAGCGCGGCGACGCTCTCGACCACCAGCGCCAGGCGCATGTAGAAAGCGGGAGGCCGGAAGCCGGCCTGAACGAAGAATCCGAGCGCCGGCGGCGGGTTGCCGACGACCTTGAAATAGATGTGGGGAAAGAAGAACAGCGCGCAGATCAGGCGCAACAGCACGGCGCCGTTGGTCAGGTCGAAAGCGGCAGCGGCAACGGACATGATGTCTCCCGGTTATTCCAGTGCGGATCGAGTGCTCCGGGATGCGGCTGGCTGCGCATCCCGGACGGCAGCCTGCTCAGCCCTTCTTGGCGAAGACCTGCGGCCTCAGCGCCGGCGTGCAGGCCATGTACTTGGGCGGGTATTTCGTTTCCGCACCGAGTTCGACGGCCGCATGCCAGGCGAAGCGCGGGTCCCACATGGCGCCGCGGCCGATACAGACAAAGTCGGCCTGACCGCTGGCGATCAGTTCGTCGGCGGCCTTCGCCTCGGTGATGAGGCCAACGCTCATGGTTGGAATGCCGGCCTCGCGCCGCACTTTTTCGCCAAAGGGCACGTTGAAGTGGGGAGCGAAGGGAATCTTCTGCCGCGCATCGAGCTGGCCGCTGGAGACGTCGAGGTAATCGCAGCCGATGCGCTTCATCTCCCTGGCAAAAGCCACCGTCTCTTCGGGCGTGATGCCACCGTCCACCCAGTCGGTGGCCGAGACGCGGGCGCCCATCGGCTTGTCGGCGGGCCAGGCGGCACGCATCGCGGCAAACACTTCGAGCGGATAGCGCATGCGGTTTTCCAGGCTGCCGCCGTACCCGTCGCTGCGCTGGTTCGACAGCGGCGAGAGGAACTGGTGGATCAGGTAGCCATGGCCGGCGTGGAACTCGATCAGGTCGTAGCCGATGCGCGCGCTGCGCTGCACGGCGGCGACGAAGTCGTTCTTGATCTGCTCCATCTCGGCATGCGTCAGGGCATGCGGCACATGCCAGCCTTCGCCGAAGGGAATCGCCGACGGCGCCACGGTCTGCCAGGCGCCTTCTTCGGGCGTCAGTGGGCGGCCGCCCTGCGCCGGCGGCACGGTCGAGCCCTTGCGGCCCGAGTGGCCGATCTGGATGCCCAGCGCGGCGACGCCGAACTTCTTGCAGAAATCGACGACGCGCTTCGACGCCGCCTCCTGGACGTCGGTGTACAAGCCGGCGCACTTGTAGCTGATGCGACCGGGGGCGCTGACGTTGGTCATTTCCGTCATGACCAGCCCGGCGGCGCCCATGGAGAAATTGCCGTAATGCATCAGGTGCCAGTCGTTGGCACAACCCTCGTCGGAGTTGTACTGGCACATGGGCGAGACGACGATGCGGTTGGCGAGCGTGAGCTCGCGCAGGGTGATCGGACTGAACAGGGCAACGGTCATGATGAAAACTCCAGATTATTTGATGCGTGCGAACCGCGAATCGAACGGACTATGCGGCGCGGCGGGACCGGGTCCGCGCCGCGCCAATTCTTCGGGCTTACTTGACCACGTCCTCCCACTTCGGGCAGCTGCGCTTGTCGGCCGGAATGTCGTAGGGCTGATAGTTGCCCTTATGCACGACGGACGCGGGGAAGACGACCTCCTTCACCACCGGCAGCTTGCGCAGGTGGCGCAGTGCGGCCATGGTGCTGACGCAGCCCTGCTCGAAGGCCGCGTATTCGCCGGTGGCAAGCATCTTGCCGGCCTTGATGGCGTCGATCGCCTCCTTGGTGCCGTTGATGCCGATCACCAGCGCCTTGCGATTTGCGGCATCCATGGCCTCGATCACGCCGGTGGCCATGGCGTCGTTGGCAGCCAGCACGCCGTCGATCTGCGGGAAGCTCTGCATCAGGTTTTCCATCACCTGCAGGGCCTGGATGCGCTGGTAGTTGCCGGGCTGGGACGCCACCAGCTTGGCGTTGGGGAACTCGCCGAGCGCCTGCTTGAAGCCGCGCACGCGGTCGATGTTGGTGAGCGAGGCCTTGACGCCTTCGATGATCACCACATTGCCCTTGCCGCCCATCGCCTTGAGCATGAAGCGCGCGGTTTCCAGGCCGAGGTTGAAGTCGTTGGCGCCGACGAAGGCGACAAAATTGCCCGACTCGCTGCGGTCGGTCACGTTGACCACTGGAATGCCGGCGGCGTTCATCTTGCTCACTCCGGCCACCATCGCCTTGTAATCGACCGGGGTGAACACGATGGCATCGGGCTTCTTGACGATCACGTCTTCGATCTGGCTCATCTGTTCGGGAATGCTGTCCGGCTTGGTCGGCACATAGTGCTGGACGCTGGCGTTCATTTGCTTTGCCGCGGAATCGGCGCCGAGGCGCACGACCTGGAAAAACGGGTTGGTCAGGTTCTTGGTGAAGAAGGCGACTTTCTCGCCGTCGGCGTGGGCCGAAGCAGCGAGAACGGTAATTGCGGCAGCGAGGCAGAACTGGCTTTTTTTCATGTGGGTCTCCTTTGTGTATGAATGTGCATCAGCCTGGACTTCTAATTGCGGGCTTCTCCACGTTTTCTGGCGAACGTGTCCAACAGAACGGCGAGGATGACGATGATGCCGGTGACCATCGGCTGCCAGCTGGCGTTAATCGTCAGCAAGTTCATGCCGTTGAGCACCAGCGTCAGGATCAAGGCACCGATCAGCGTGCCGGAAACCGTGCCGACACCGCCAAACAGGGACGTACCGCCGATCAGCGCGGCGGCGATGGCCGGCAGGGTCAGGCCTTCGCCTATGTCCCCCTCGGCTGAATTCATGCGTGCCAGGAACACGATCGAGGCGAGGCCGGCCATGGCGCCGCTGACGGCATAGACCAGGATCAGGCGCCGGGCGACGGGGACGCCGGAGAGCCTGGCGGCCTCGCGGTTGGCGCCGATGGCATAGATTTCCTGGCCGTAGGTCGTACGCTGGGCAAAGAAAGTGCCGAGCGCGAGAAAGCCGAACATCATGTAGACGGGGATCGGTACACCCAGAAAGTAGCCGCTGCCCAGAGCGCGGAACGACTGCGGAAAACCATAGACGGTGGTACCGGCCATGTACCAGTAGGTGATGCCGTGGGCCACCCAGAGCATGCCGTAGGTGGCGATGAAGGGCGGCAGGCGCATCACCGCCACCATCAGGCCGTTGGCGAGGCCGATCGCCAGTCCGCAGCCGACGCCGGCCGCCGACCCCAGCAGCACCGAGCCGCTGCTTTTGATCACGGTCGCCGCGATGCAGGCGGACAGTCCGACATTGGCGCCGACCGAGAGATCGAGGCCCGCCGTCAGGATCACCAGCGTCAGCCCGGAGGCGAGGAGGAACAGCAGGCTCGCCTGGCGCAGCACATTGAGCAGGTTGTTGGAATGGAGGAACGCATCGCTGGCGAATGCCAGAACCACGCACAGTACCAGCGCAGCGCTGAGGCGGTAGCCGATGGTGCGCAGGTCCGCCGCCACCGCCCCCGATCGGAAGGCCAGCCAGAGACCGGTCACCTTGCTGTCGGCGCTCATCTGCGCTCCTTCCAGCCGTCGATGAACAGGGCCAGGATGACCAGGATGCCGATGCAGGCCACTTGGGCCGACGAAGGCACGCTGAGCAGATTCAGCCCGTTGCGCAGCACGCCGACCGCGATCACGCCGAGCAGGGTGCCGAACAGCCAACCCTTGCCGCGTTCGAATGATGTGCCGCCGACGGCCACGGCCGCGATGGCGTCGAACTCCATGCCGATCGCTGCGGTCGGATGGCCCGAACTCATGCGCGCCGTCAGCAGCAGCGCAGCCAGTCCCGCCATCAGGCCGCCCAGGGCGTAGACGCCGATCAGGTAGAGGTCGGCGCGCACGCCGGCCAGTTTCAGCGCCTCGGGATTGCCGCCCAGTGCGAAGACGTAGTTGCCGAAGCGGGTGTGATACAGCAGCAGGTGGCATGTCAGATAGCTGCCGGCGCCGAGCAGCAGCGGCAGCGGAACTCCCGCCAGGCGCCCGCTGTAGAACGATTCCACCGTGGCGCCAACGCCGACGATGCTCTGGCCGTCGGTGACGATCAGGGCCAGTCCCTGCGCCGCGCCCATGGTGCCGAGGGTGACGACAAAGGACGGCATTTTCAGCAATGCCACGAGCGAGCCGTTGACGATGCCGAAGGCGAGGCCGGTGGCCAGCGACGCCGCCAGGGCCAGCGGCAGCGAACCGTAACGGACCATGACCCAGGCCAGCATGACACCGGCCAGCGTCAGCACGGCGCCCATCGAGATATCCAAGCCTTCGGTCATGATGATCAGCGTCATCGGCAGCGCCAGCATCAGCAGGATCACCGATTGCTGCCCGACGTTGAGCAGATTGCCGGCGGACAGGAAATCCCTGCTGGTCGCCGCGAAGACGAGCAGCAACAGCCCGAGGATCCAGGCGACGCCGGGCGTTCGCGCCAGCACCGCGCGCCAGGGCGCGACGACCAACCTGTTGCCGACAGCGATCTGGCTACTCATGATGCATGGCCAGTTTCAAGATGCCTTCCTCCGAAATTTCGTGGCGCGCCAGATGCCCGGTGATGCGGCCTTGGCACATCACATAGGCGCGATCGCAGACGTTGACGATCTCGGACAGCTCCGAGCTGATCAGCAGCACGGCGGCGCCATCGCGGACCAGGGCGTCGATCAGGGCGAAGATCTCGGCCTTGGCGCCGACGTCGATGCCGCGCGTCGGCTCGTCGAAAATGAACAGGCGCGACTCGGCTTCCAGCCACTTGCCGATCACCACCTTCTGCTGGTTGCCGCCGGAGAGCACCTGGACCGGACGCAGCGTGGTCGGCGTGGCGATGCGCAGCTTGTCGACCAGGGCGCGGGCGATGGCCCGCGCCCGCCGCGGCCCGAACACGCGACTGGAGAATCTGCGGCGCAGCGCGGCGATGTTCAGGTTGTCCGCCACCGAGCGGATCAGCGCCAGGCCTTCGCTCTTGCGGTTCTCCGGAATCAGGCCGATGCCTGCGGCCACTGCCTGGTCCGGCCCGCCACGGTGCAGCTTGCCGTAGACGCGCACCTCGCCCGCCGTCACCGCATCGGCGCCGAAGATCGCCCGCGCCACTTCGCTGCGGCCGGCTCCGACCAAACCGGAGAGGCCGACGATTTCCCCGGCGCGCACCGTCAGGTCGATGTCCGAAATGCCGTTGTCCGAGTGCAATCCCTTCACCTCGAGAACGGTGTCGCCGAACTCGCTGCGGAATTCGCGCGCATAACTCATGTCCACGCTGCGCCCCACCATCATCCGCACCAGTTCGTCCGGGGTGGCTTCGCGCGGCAGCAACGAGCCCACCTTGCGGCCGTCGCGCAACACCGTGATGCGATCGCCAAGAGCGAACACCTCCGCCATCCGGTGCGAGATGTAGATGATCGCCACCCCCTCCGCCTGGAGTTGCCGGATCATCGCGAACAGGCGTTCCGTCTCGCGGTCCGAGAGCGCGGCGGTCGGTTCGTCCATGACCAGGATGCGCGCATTCTGCGACAAGGCCTTGGCGATCTCGACCATCTGCTGCTGGGCCACGCCGAGCGTGTGCAGCGGAGTCTGTGTCGGCAACTCGAGCCCGATCAGGTCGAGTATCCGTCTCGCCTCGACATGCATGCGCCGGCGGTCGACGCTGCCCGGAATACGTCCGCGAAACTCGCGGCCGAGGAAGATGTTCTGCGCGATGTCGAGATAGGGCACCAGCGAGAACTCCTGGAATATCACCGCGATGCCCAGCTTCCGCGCGTCGGCGGGCGAGGTGATGGCGACCTTCTCGCCGCGGTGGAAGAATTCCCCGGCGTCGGCGCGATAGGCACCGCAGAGAACTTTCATCAGCGATGATTTGCCGGCACCGTTTTCGCCGAGCAGCATGTGCACCTCGCCGGGATGCACGGCGAAGGACACATCGTCGAGCGCCTTGACGCCCGGGAACTGCTTGCTGATGCCGCGCAGTTCGAGCAGGGGAATCCCGGGAATCGGGGCGCTCACGGCAGTCATCCGACCAGTTCCCGGACCGGCGAGGCAGCAAGGCGCAGAACCTTTCCCGGGTTCATCAGGTTGTGCGGATCGAGCGAGCGCTTGATCATGCGCATCACGTCGACCGCCGGGCCGAGTTCATCCTCCAGAAAATCGATCTTGCCCAGGCCGATGCCGTGCTCGCCGGTGCAGGTTCCGTCCAGCGCCAGGGCCCGCCGCACCATCCGCGCGTGCAGCGCCTCGGCAGTCGCCAGTTCTTCGGCGCTGGCCGGATCGATGAGAATCAGCAAGTGGAAATTGCCGTCGCCGACATGGCCGACGATCGGCGCGATCAGTCCCGAGGCGGCGATGTCGCGCTGGGTTTCGAGCAGGCATTCGGCCAGCCGGGAAACAGGAACGCAGACGTCGGTGATCATGGCCCGCGCGCCGGGACGCAGGCCGAGGCCGGCGTAAAGGGTGTTGTCGCGTGCATGCCAGAGCCGGCTGCGATCCTCCGGTCGCGTCGCCCAGCGGAAATCCGCCGCGCCGTGATCGGCAGCGAGCACCTGAATTCGTTCCGCCTGCTCGGCGACGCCGGCAGCGGTGCCGTGAAACTCGAAGAACAGGGTCGGCTGCTCCGCGTAGTTGAGCTTTGCGTAGGCATTGATGCCGCGCATCATGGTCTCGTCCAGCAACTCGATGCGCGCCACCGGGATGCCGCTCTGGAACGCGGCAATCACCGTGTCGACCGCGGCAGCCAGCGACGGAAAGGCGCACACCGCCGCGGACACCGCTTCCGGCAACGGCTGGAGCCGAAGCGTCACCTCGGTGACGACGCCCAACGTGCCTTCGCTGCCGACGAACAGGCGCGTCAGGTCGTAGCCGGCGGCAGACTTGCGCGCGCGCCGGCTGGTGCGGATTTTCCGGCCGTCGGCGAGCACGACTTCGAGGCCGAGAACGTTTTCGCGCATCGTGCCGTAGCGCACCGCCATGGTTCCCGAGGCCCCCGTCGAGGCCATGCCGCCAATCGAGGCATCGGCGCCGGGGTCGATGGGAAAGAACAGTCCGCTGTCGCGCAGGGCCGCGTTTAGCGTCTTGCGGGTGATGCCCGGCTGCACGCGGCAATCCATGTCCGCGCCATTGATTTCGATTACCCGATCCATCCGGCCCAGGTCAAGACAAAGGCCACCCTGCGGCGTCAGCGCATTGCCTTCGAGCGAGGTTCCCACGCCATAGGGAACGATGGGCACCCGGTGCTGCGCGCAGTGCCTGACGACAAGCTGAACCTCTGCGGTGGAATCCGGGAAGGCGACCAAGTCGGCCGGCAGGCTGTCGTGGTAGGACTCGCTGCCGCCGTGGGCCTTGCATACGCCTGGCGCGTCCGTCACTCGCTCGCCGAGGAATGCGGCAAGGTCGCGCTTGAGCTCGAGGATGTTCGCCAGGCCGCTCATTATCCGGAGCTCGCGCCCGGTGCGGCCAAGGCTTGCCTGTCCATCGGCCTAGGCATAGTGGATCGCCCGGCCGAAGGCGGACAGCGCGGCTTCGTGCATCGCCTCCGACAGCGTCGGATGGGGAAACACCGTAGCAAAGAACTCGGCCTCGGTCGCTTCCAAGGTCTTGCCGAGAGCGAAACCCTGAATCAGCTCCGTCACCTCCGCACCTATCATGTGGGCGCCGAGCAGTTCGCCGCTCCCGGCGTCAAACACGGTCTTGACCAGGCCCTCGGTTTCACCCATCGCTATCGCCTTGCCATTGGCGACAAAGGGAAAGCGGCCGACCTTCACTTCGCGGCCCCTGGCGCGTGCCTGCTGCTCGGTCAGACCGATGCTGGCCACCTGGGGATGGCAGTAGGTGCAGCCGGGAATGCGCTCGCGGTCGAGGAGGTGCGCCGAGGCCAAGCCGGCGATATGCTCGACACACAGGATGGCTTCATGGCTCGCCTTGTGCGCGAGCCAGGGGCCGGCGACGACGTCGCCGATGGCATGGACGCCGGGCTCGGCGGTGGCGCACCATTCATCCGTCGCGATGCGCCCTTTCTCGATGCGCACCGCCGTTTTTTCCAGACCCAGGTTCTCGACGTTGGCGCTGGTGCCGACAGCGACGATGACGCGTTCGAACTCGCTCTCGACCATGCGGCCGCCCGCCTCGATCGCCGCCGTGACACTGTCCGCATGGCGCTTCAGCGACTTGACGGTGGCACCGGTGAGTATCGTCATGCCCTGCTTCTCGAAGGACTTGCGCGCCAGCCCGCTGATCTCTTCGTCCTCCAGCGGCAGGATGCGGTCGAGCACTTCGACCACCGTAACCGTGCTGCCCAGCGTGCGGTAGAAGCTGGCGAATTCGATGCCGATGGCGCCCGAGCCGATCACCAGCAGCGACTTGGGCAGGCTCTGCGGCGTCATGGCCTCGCGGTAGGTCCATACCAGCCGCCCGTCGGGCTCGAGGCCCGGCAGCAGCCGCGGCCGAGCGCCAGTGGCAATGATCACGTTCGCCGCGACCAGGGTCTGCGCTGTTCCCTGGGCCGGGGTTACCGTCACGCTGCCCTTGCCTGCAAGACGGCCACTGCCCTCCAGCACGGTGACCTTGTTCTTCGCCAGCAACTGCTTGACCCCGGACTGCAGGCGTGCCGAGACATCGCGTGAACGCTTGACCATGGCCGGGATATCGAAGCCAATCCCGCTGGCATGCAGCCCGTAATCCGCCGCGTGCATCATCTGCCGGTAGACGTCGGCGCTCCTGAGCAGCGCCTTGGTCGGAATGCAACCCCAGTTGAGGCAGATGCCGCCCAGATGCTCGCGCTCGACGATGGCGGTGGAGAGGCCCAGCTGGGCCGCACGGATGGCGGCGACGTAGCCACCGGGGCCGGCGCCGATGACGATCAGGTCGAAGCGCTTGCTCATGGCCTCATTCCCATTTCAGCAGCGACAGCGGCGCCTCGATCAGTTGCCTGAAGGCCGCGAGAAATTGCGCGCCGACCGCGCCATCGACCGCGCGATGGTCCACCGACAGCGTGCAGCTCATCACGGTTGCCGCAACGATGGCTTCGCCGCGCACCACGGGGCGGCGTTCGGCCGCGCCGACGGCGAGGATGCAGGCCTGCGGCGGGTTGATGATGGCGGCGAATTCGCGCACGCCGTACATGCCGAGATTGGAGATCGTGAAGCCGCCGCCCTGGTAGTCTTCGGGCTTGAGCTTGCCGTCGCGCGCCCGTTCGGCAAGGGTCTTCAGTTCACGCGCCAGCACGCTCAGGGGCTTGGCGTCGGCGCGGCGCAGCACCGGCGTCAGCAAACCCTTGGGGGTGGCGACGGCCACGGCGATATCGACGTCATGATGGAAGCGGATGGCATCCCCGGCCCAGGCGGCATTGGCTGCCGGCACCTGACGCAGCGCCAGAGCCACGGCGCGAACAATGCAGTCGTTGAGCGAAATCTTTTTGCCGGCGGCAGTCATTTCCGCACGCAGCGCCTGCAGCCGGTCGAGCTCGCAGTCGATGCCGAGGTAGAAGTGCGGCACGCTTTGCTTGGCCTCGGTCAGGCGGCGGGCGATGGCCTTGCGCATCTGGCTCAAGGGCTGCTCGGTATAGCCGCCCGGTGCCGTCAGGGGAACTGCAGCGGCTGTGGCAGACGGCCCCGCCCGTTCCACATCGAGCCTGACGATGCGGCCGTGAGGACCGCTGCCCTGAAGCGCGCCCAGTTCCATACCGCGTTCCACCGCGAGGCGGCGCGCCAGCGGGCTGGCAAAGACCCGTCCCGCCGCGGGCGTAGACGCAGCGGGCGCGGCGCGCGGCGGCGCGGCGACAGGCGGCTTCGACTGTGCGCCGCCGGCGCCTTCAAGCGCCGCAGCGGATTCGCCTGCCAGCAACACCAGGCCGATCGGCGTGCCGACCGGCACGGCAATGCCGTTCGCCTCAACCAGTATGCGGCCGAGAACACCGGCGGCATCGGCGGTGATTTCCAGCACCGCCTTGTCGGTCTCCACCTCGGCAATCGTCTCGCCGGCGGCGATCGCATCGCCCGGCGCCTTGAGCCAGCGTGCGACCACACCTTCGGTCATTCCGGCAATCACCGCCGGCAGCTTGATTTCGATCGGCACAGTATCTCCTCGATAAGTTCAGCGTTCGGGGTGCGCCGGGTGCCACAGGCGGCGGGCGGTCTCGCGCTCGTAGGCCTTGCCTTGCGGGTAGCTCACCAGTTCGAACTGCATGCCCCACGGCGCCAGAAAGTACACCCAGGTCTGACCTGCACTGGCGTTGGCAGAGCGCGTGGGCTCGCCCAGGATGCGCACGCCCTTGCCGCGCAGGTAGGCCAGGGCACTGTCCATGTCGTCCACGTAGAAGGCCAGGTGGTGGCCGCCGACGTCGCTGTTCTTCGGCTGGGTCGGGACCTGGTCGGGTGACTCGTATTCGAAGATCTCGAAGTTCGAGCCGTTGCCGCAACGAAAGAAGCGCAGTTTTTTCATCACCGCCCGCGGGTGGATGTTGAGGTGCGCCTGCATCCAGTCCTCGTCCGACTTGAACGGACCCAGGTCGTAAAAGGCTTCGCAACCGAGCACGTCGACAAAGAAGGCGGCGGCCTGCTCCAGATCGGGCACGGTGAAACCGATGTGGTCGGTGCCACGCAATCCGGGTATTCCCTTGTTGGTGTGGTTCATGGCGATGTCCTCGCTGTCAGCCGATGGGACGGCCCATTTCGGCCATGATGTGTTCGAAGCCGGCACGGATTTCCTCGGCGCCGACGAAGGCGGCGCGCTCCAGCACCTTGGATACCGAGGGCGAGGCTTCGCCGCCGTGGATGCGCTGCACCGGCTGGTCGAGATAGTCGAAGAAGCGCCGCTGGATTTCGTCGACCAGCACCGCGCCATAGGACCCCGTCAGCGGCCCCTGTTCCAGTACCACGACGTTGTTGGTGCGACGGATGCTCTCGCCGATCGTGTCCCAGTCGATGCCGGCGCGGTCCAGCGAGCGCAGGTCGATGACCTCGGCCCCGATATCCATTTCGTCCGCCACACGCACGGCCAGCGGCGTCATGGCGAGATAGGTCAGCACCGTGAAGTCGTTGCCCGGCCGCACCACCTTGGCCTTGCCGAGCGGAATGAAGTAGTCGAGATCCTCGAGCGGGCCGATCCCGCTCTCGTTGTAGAGGGCGACATGCTCGATCACCAGCACCGGATCCTCGCAGAGCAGCGCGCTGTTCAGGAGGCCGACGTAATCGAAGGGCGTCGAGGGGGCGACGATGCGCCAGCCCGGCCACTGTACATAGAGTCCCGCCGGATCCATCGAATGCTGCGATCCGTAGCCGGTGCCGATCGCGCACTTGGTGCGCAACACCAGTGCCATCGGCGTCTCGCCGCCGAACATGTGGCGTGCCTTGGCGATCTGGTTGAAGACCTGGTCGGCCGCCACCAGCGAGAAGTCGGCATACATCAGTTCCACCACCGGCCGGTAGCGGCCGGACAGGGCGACGCCGCCGCACAGCCCGACGAAACCCTGCTCGGCAATCGGGGTCGGCACGATGCGATCGGGGAAGCGCTGCGCCAGCCCGCGCGTCGCCCCGTTGGTGCCGCCACGCAGCTTGTGGATGTCCTCGCCCATGACGAAGACGCGCTCGTCGGTCTCCATGCGGCGCCCCATCACCTGCGCCACGGCGTCGACGAACTTCATTTCGCCAAGCGGACCGCTGGCGGTCTCGCGTTCCTCGAAGCGCGCGCCGGCAAATTCGGAAAGATCCCCGCGCAGGCCTTCGTCACGGAACGACGGCGACGGCCAGAGCGACGGAATGATGCGGCGCTTGCCCTCGACCTTTTCGGTCAGGCGCGCGGCCACCTCTTTCATCGTCGCCTGCACCCTGGCGCGAATCGCGGCATCGTCGGCCTCGTTGATCCAGCCACGTGCTGTCATTTCGCGCGTCATCAGCGCGAGGGGATCGCGCGCCTTCCACTCCGCCTCCTCCTCCTTGCTGCGGTAGCCGAAAGCGCTGCCCGGAGCGCCGCCGCCATGGTGCACGAAGCGATAGACCACGGCCTCGATGATGGCCGGCCCCTGCCCCGTGCGCAGCAGCGCGAGCGCCTTCTCCGTCGCCAGCCGCACGGCGACCGGATCCATGCCATCGACACGGAAAGCCGGGATGGCGTAGGCGCCGCCGCGAGACGACAGCCGGGTCTCGCGCGTTTCTTCGGCGATCGTGGTGGACACCGCGTAGCCGTTGTTCTCGATGAAGAAGCAGATCGGCAGGTTGTAGAGCGCGGCCAGGTTCATCGATTCGGGAACGGCGCCGATGTTCATGGCGCCGTCGCCGAAGAAGGTGAACACCGCCTCGCCCTGGCCAAGGCGCCGCTTGGTCCAGGCCAGGCCGTTGGCGATGGGTACGCCGCCGCCGACGATGGCGTTGGTGCCCATGGCGCCGGCCTCGGTCCATTTCAGGTGCATCGAGCCGCCACGGCCCTTGCAGTAGCCGTCCTTGAGGCCGAGAATTTCGGCCAGGGTCCGGTACAGCATCTCGGTAATCGATGGCGGCACTTCGTCACGCGGATCGTGAGCCCGGTCGTCAACGTGGCGCAGGCACTTCGCCAGGAACTGGTGGTGGCCGCGATGGGAGCCGGTGATCTGGTCGCCGCTGCCGAGCAGGGAAATGGCAGCCACGGCCGCGCCATCCTGGCCGATGCTCGAATGGGCAGGGCCGTGCACCAGACCATCGGCGTCCAGCTCGAGCACGGTCTCTTCGAAGCCGCGCACCAGATGCAGGTGGTAGTGCAGACGCGACAGTTCGTCCTTGCCCAGCGCGTCCCAGTCCTCGGCAGTGGCGGAAACCTCCTCCCAGGGCGCGGCGGGTGCCAGTGTTCTCAGCTTCGGCATGGGTATTCCTTTTTCATGTTGGGCCGTGTCAGATTCATGCTTGCAGACGAGTTCGCCCGGGCTACCAGCTCACGGCGATGTATTTCGATTCGAGGTATTCGAGCAGGCCGTCGTGGGCTCCCTCGCGGCCCACGCCGCTTTGCTTCCAGCCGCCAAAGGGCGCCGCAGGGTCCGACACCACGCCGCGATTGATGCCGACCATGCCGGATTCGATGCGCTCGGCGACGCGCATCGCGCGCGCAAGATCGCGGGTGTGTACGAAGGAGACGAGGCCGAACACGGTATCGTTGGCCAGCGCGATGACTTCCTCCTCGCTATCGAACACGGCGATGGGCGCCACCGGTCCGAAAATCTCCTCACGCAGGATGCGCGCATCCTTGGCTACGCCGGACAACACCGTCGGCTCGTAGTAGAAGCCCCGGCCGGGACGCGCCTTGCCCCCGGTGAGCAATTCGGCGCCGTTCTGCACCGCATCGGCCACCAGTTCGGCGACCTTATTGCGCGTCGCGGCGTTGACCAGCGGCCCGAGTTGCGCGCCCTCGTCGAGACCGTAGCCGATGCGCACCTGGGCCATCGCCGCGGCGAAGCGGCGGCCGAATTCCGCAGCGACCGGCCGTTCCACATAGAAACGGTTGGCGGCGGTGCAGGACTCGCCGCCGTTGCGCATTTTCGCCACCATCGCGGACGCCACGGCCTGATCCAGATCGGCGTCGGCAAAAACGATGAAGGGTGCGTTGCCTCCCAGTTCCATCGAGCACTTGACCACGTTCTCCGCTGCCTGGGCCAGCAGCACGCGGCCGACCTCCGTCGAGCCGGTGAATGACAGCTTGCGCACGCGCGGATCGCGCAGCATGGCGGCCACCGCTGCCGAGGAACGGCGCGTGGGAACGACGTTGATCACGCCGGGCGGCACGCCCGCTTCCTCGAACAGGGACGCCATGGCCAGCGCGGTCAGCGGCGTTTCCTTGGCCGGTTTCAGCACCACCGTGCAACCCGCGGCCAGGGCCGGGCCGATCTTGCGCGTGGCCATGGCCGCCGGGAAGTTCCAGGGCGTGACGAAGACGGCGACGCCAATCGGCTGGCGCAACACCATGATGCGGTTGGCGCCCGACGGCGCGGTCGATATCTCGCCGCCGATGCGCACCGCTTCCTCGGCGAACCAGCGCAGGAACTCGGCGGCATAGACCGCCTCGCCGCGGGCTTCGGCCAGCACCTTGCCGTTTTCCAGGGTCATCAGCCGGGCGAATTCGTCCTTGTGGCGAATCAACAGTTCATAGGCACGGCGCAGGATTTCGGCCCTCTCGCGCGGCGCCGTCGCGGCCCAGGCCGGCCCGGCGGCATGGGCTGCCGCCACCGCATCGAGGGCATCCTCCACCGTGGCATCGGCAACGTCGCCGAGCACTTCCTCCGTCCCCGGATCGAGCACGTCGAAGCGCCCGCCGTCGGCCGCCGGTCGCCACTTTCCGCCGATGTAGAGATCCTTGTGCAGCGTAGAGAGTTCGTAGTTCATGGTCAGTCTCGAGCTTCGTTGAAATTGGAAAAATGGGCCGCTCTCATGCACGCCGCGGCGGCGCCGTCGATGAGCGCACGATGAGTTCCGGCTGGAGCACCACATGCGGCGAGCCCTCGTGGCGACCATCGATGTGATCGAGCACCAGGCGGGCGGCCCGCGCTCCCATGCAGTGATGGGGGATGCGGATGGTGGTCAGCGGCGGCGAGAACATGTCCACCATCGGCATGTCGTTATGGCCGACCACGGACATATCCCCGGGGCAGCGCACGCCCGCTTCGGCCAGGGCGTCGTAGCAACCCATCGCCACCAGATCGTTGCCGGCAGCGACGGCGGTTATCCCGGGAAAACGGTCCAGGATTTCGCGGCAAGCGGTCTTGCCCGCCTCGCGGGTGTAGGCGGCGCCGGCGACGACGACAGGTTCGAGGCCGCGGGCCTGCATCGCCTTGACGAAACCGCTCTTGCGCAGCATGCCGGTGGAAACGTTCTGCGGGCCGGTGATATGTGCAATGTGGCGGTGACCAAGGCCCGTCAGGTGGGCCACGGTCAATTCCATGCCCGCCTTGTCATCGCTGACCACCCCCGGCACCGCGCCGGTCCCGCCGGTGCCGCCGGTGCCAACGGTACGATTGACCGTCACCACGGTCACGCCCTGTTCGAGGCAGCGTTCCACCACCGGGTCGCGCCGCGTCACCGTCGCCAGAATCAGGCCATCCACCTGCCGCGCCAGCATCTGCTCGACGACGTATTGCTGGTGGGTCGGTTCGTTGCCGGCATTCGCCACCAGCGCCACATAACCGGCCTCGGCCAGCACCTGCTCGATGCCGAGCAGTATCGGCGGAAATACCGGATTGGTGATGTCGGGCAGGACCACGCCGATGGTGTGGGAGCGGCGCGTGCGCAGGCTGGCCGCCATGCGGTTCGGGCGATAGCCCAGAGCCGCCGCCGTTTCGAGCACGCGTGCGGCGACGTCCGCGCCGACCATGTCGCGGGTCGCCGGATTCATCACCCGCGACACGGTGGAGGAATGGACGCCCAGTGCGGCGGCGATATCCTTGAGCGTGGCGGCCCGGTTGCGCTTCATGGTCAGGAACTCAGCGGGCCAAAAACCCGATCCGGCAGGTACAGCGAGAGCACCGGAACATAGGTCACGATCACCAGGAAGACCAGCAGCACCCCCAGCCAGGGCAGCGCAGCCTTCACCACTTCCCACACCGGCAATTTGGTGACGCCCGCGGTGACGAACAGATTGAGCCCCACCGGCGGATGCACCAGGCCGATCTCCATGTTCACGGTCATGATGATGCCCAGGTGAATCGGATCGATGCCCAGCCGTTGCGACAGCGGGAAAATGATCGGCGCCATGATCAGCACGATGGATGTGGGTTCGAGGAAATTGCCGGCGATCAGCAGCGCGACGTTGATCAGAAGCAGGAACATCACCGGCGTGATATTGGCGCCGATCATGGCATTGGTTATTTCCTGCGGAATCTGCAGCGAGGTCAGCACATAGGCGAACAGCCCGGCATTGCTGATGATGAACATCAGCATGATGGTGATGCGGCCGCTGTCGACCAGCACCTTGCCGGTGTCCTGCCACTTCAGGTCGCGATAGACGAACACCGAGACGAGGAAGGCATAGACCGCGCTCACCGCCGCCGCTTCCGTCGGCGTGAACACGCCGAGGTAAATGCCGCCGAGGACGATGACGATCAGCAGCAGGCCCCAGACGGCACGCGCGCCGGAAACGAATAGTTGCCGCCAGCCGGTCCATGGCAGGCGCGGAATGTCCAGGATGCGTGCCGAAACGTAGATCGCCACCATCAGCATCAGGCCAAGCACGATGCCCGGAATCACGCCGGCGATGAACAGGCGCCCGACCGATGTCTCCGTCGCCGACGCATAAACCACCATGACGATGGACGGCGGGATCAGGATGCCCAGGGTACCGGCATTGCAGATAATGCCCGCCGAATACTTCATCGTATAGCCGTTGCGCACCATGCCGGCGATGGCAATCGAGCCCACCGCGATCACCGTCGCAGGGCTCGAACCGGACACTGCCGCGAACAGCATGCAGGCGAACACCGCCGCCAGGCCGAGGCCGCCGCGGAAGTGGCCGACGGCGGCATTGGCAAAGTCGATCATGCGCCGGGCGACGCCGCCGGTGGTCAGGAAGGAACCGGCCAGGATGAAGAACGGCACCGCCAGCAGTTCGTACTTCTGGGTCGCCTGGAAGAACTTCAGCGCCAGCGCCGCCAGCGACTCCTGGCCGAACAGCAGCAGGGTCAGGACGCTGGTCAGGCCAAGCGACATCGCGATCGGCACGCCGATCAGCATGGTCAGGAGCATGACGGAGAACAGGAAGAGAATGCTCATGCCGGCGCCTTCTTTTCCGCCGCCGGTGCATCGGGTGCGGCAAGCTCCATTTCCGGCACCGCGCCATGGGCGCTGCCGAGCATGTCGCGCTCGCCGCGCACGATTTCGGCGGCCACCTGGATCAGGCGGTAGCAGAGCAAGGCGAAACCGATCGGCAGGATCGACATCAGCATCCAGCGCCGCACCGGCAGATCGCGGGCATCGGTGCCCAGCCGGAACAGACGTTGCTCCAGCCCCCAGGCGCCCCAGATCATCAGCCCCGCGTAGACGAAACAACAGGCGATCGCCAGCAGGCTGAGCCGCCGCCGCCACGGGCGCGGCAGGAGGTTGACGAAGGCATCGACATTGAGATGGGCGTGTTCGCGCATGCCGTAGGAGATGCCGATCATCAGCAGCCAGCCGAACATCATGGTGGTGGCCTCCAGCGACCACATCCAGCCCGAGTTGAAGCCGTAGCGCATGATCACCTGTGAAAATGTCAGCAGGGTCATGCCCAGCATGAAGAAGGCGATCAGCACCTCTTCCAGGCGATCGAGCAACTTGCGCATATGCCGTCGGCGAGGCCTATTTGTTGGCCGACTGCGCCGCCTTGATCAGGTCGGGCCCGATTTCCTTTTCGTAACGCACCCACACCGGCTGCATGGCCTTCTGCCACGCGGCGAGCTGCTCCGGCGTCAATTTGGCGATCGTGGTCTTGCCGCTCTTGACCACCAGTTCGCGGTCGGCCAGATTGGACTTCTCCGAATTGGCGTCGTTCTGGGCCGTCGCCTCCCTGACCGCCTGCTCCAGACCGGCGCGGATGTCGGCCGGCAGGCCTTTCCACCAGCGGGCATTTACCGTCAGCAGGTAGTCGATCACGCCATGGTTGGTCTCGCTGATATGTTTCTGCGCTTCATAGAATTTCAGCCGGTAGATATTGGACCAGGTGTTTTCCTGGGCATCGATGACGCCGTTCATCAGGGCCTGATACACCTCGCCCAATGCCATCTTCTGCGGATTCGCCTTGAGGGTGCGAAACTGCGTTTCCAGCACGTCCGATTCCTGGATGCGGAACTTCAGGCCGGCCGCGTCCTCGGGCTTGATCAGCGGCTTGTTGGCGGTCATCTGCTTGAGGCCGTTATGCCAGTAGGCGAGACCCAGATAGCCCTTGGGTTCCATCTCTGTCAGCAGGGCCTTGCCGGCGGGGGACGCCTGGAAGCGATCGACCGCCGCCATGTCCTTGAACAGGAAGGGCAGGTCGAACAACTGGAACTTCTTGGTCAATCGGTCGAACTTCGAAAGCGAAATGGCGATCATCTGGATGTCGCCCAGCGCCAGGGCTTCGAGGGATTCGTCATCTCCCATCAGTTGGGAGTTCGGATAGACCTCGACCCTGACCCGGTCCTTGAGGATCTCCTCGGCGCGCTTCTTGAACACCAGGGCCGCCTGACCCTTCGGCGACTTTTCGGATACGACGTGGGGAAACTTGATGACGATCGGCTGCTGGGCTTGCGCGGAAAATGCCACCAGAACAGTCGCCAGCAGCAGGGGTTTGAGCCAGTTAGACATGTGTTGCCTCCTCCGTTGTCATTGCGTTCGTATTTCCAGGAAAGTCGACTCAGGCCAGGCCGTCGCCGACTGCCACGTTCTCCGATTTGAGTTCCAGGCCCGACGCCTTGGCCTGCATCACCAGCAGCGTGGAGAAATCCTCTTCGGTGTAGCCGTTGCCGATCATGGTCTGGATCTGGTCGCGGGTAATCGACGCGAGCGGTAGCGGCACCTCGAAGCGGCGGCCGGCATCCAGACCCAGATCCATGTCCTTGCGCAGCAGCTTGGGCGTGAACGTCACCTTGAAATCCAGATTCACGAAGGCCGGCGTCTTGTAGCGGGTGAACACGGATCCCATCACGCTGCTGTTCATGAAGCCGAGGAAGGCATGGCGCGGCAGGCCCGCCTTTTCCGCCAGCACGGTGATCTCCGCGAGGGACTGGGTGACCACGCCAAGGAAAACGTTGTGGCAGATCTTGGCGATGCGCGCCAGTTCGCCTTCGCCGACATAGGCGGCACCCGCCGGGGCGATCATTTCCAGCAGCGCCAGGCATTCGTCATGAACGGCGCGCGGCCCCGAGGTGACGAAGCTCAGTTTGCCGGCCTTGATCACCTTGGCATTGCCGGACACCGGCGCCGCCAGCATCAGCGTGCCGCCCTTGGCCAGGGCCGCACGCAGTTCCGCCGAGCCTTCGAGGGATATCGACGAGCACTCGACCACCATGCGCGGCACCTTGCCGCGGCCCTGGGCCAGCAACCCTTCGGGTCCGAGCAGAACCTCATGCACGTCGTCGTAGGTGGACACCATGGTGAATACGATGTCGCAGCCGGCGAGGTCGGCAAGACTGTCGGCAATGCGGGCGCCATAGGCGGCCAGCGGCTCCGCCTTGGCGCGGGTGCGGTTCCACACCACGATGTCGCAGCCGCCCCTGGCCAGGCGCCCGGCCATTTCGTAACCCATGCGGCCGATGCCGATCCAGCCGATCCTGGCCTTGCCTGCCTTTGCGTTTGTCATGAATATGCTTTCCGGTCAGTAGCGGTTGGCGATCGGCAGTTCTTCTGCCGGGAACAGCGAGATGATCTGGGCACCGCGCGGCGTTACCACCACCTCCTCCTCGATGCGCGCGGCCGAGACGCCGTCGGTCGCCGGGCAATAGGTCTCCACCGCGAAGACCATGCCCAGGGTCAGCTCCATCGGCGCCTGAAGCGAGGTCAGGCGGGAAATGATCGGCCGCTCGTGCAGGCCAAGGCCGAGGCCGTGGCAGAAATTGAGGCCAAAAGCCTCCATCTCGCTGTTGAAGCCGATCTCCTGGGCGGTCGGGAAGGCCAGTGCGATCTTGTCGGTGGTGACGCCCGGCCTGATCTGCTCGATCGCCCGGTCCATCCATTCCCGCGCCTTCTTGTAGGCCGTCACCTGCGGCGGTGTCGCGCGACCGACGCTGAAGGTGCGGTAGTAGCACGTGCGGTAGCCCATGAAGGAATGGATGATGTCGAAGAAGGCCTGGTCGCCCGGGCGGATCAGGCGGTCGGTGAAGTTGTGCGGATGCGGGCAGCAGCGCTCGCCGGAAATGGAGTTGATCGCCTCGACGCAGTCGGAGCCCATTTCGTAGAGGCGCTTGTTGGCCATCGCCACGATCTGGTTCTCGCGGATGCCGGGCTTGAGCGCTTCGTAGATGTCCTGATAGACGCCATCGACCATCGATGCCGCAATGTTGAGCAGCGTGATCTCGTCGGTACTCTTGATCTGGCGCGCGTCGAGCATGACCTGCTGACCGTCGCGGACATCGATGCCGGCCTTCTGCAACTCGAACATCATCGGCGGTTCGATGACATCGACGCCGACCGGCATGTCGCCGACTCCCTCCTCGTCGAGGATGGCCTTGATTTCTTCCGCCGCCGCGCGGAACAGCCCGGCGTCGGTATGCACCGCGCCGCGCAGACCGAGCATCCCGGCCTTGCAGTGGTCCTCGCACAACCAGGGCGCGTGCAGGCGGTGGTGCTTGGCAGCCGAGCCAAAGTCCCAGACGTAGGGCTCGCCGTTGCCGGTGAGCAGGGAATAGCGGGTCAGCTTGTCGCGCGCCCACTCGCCGATGACCGTGCTGCTGGTGTAGCGGATGTTGTGCTGGTCGAAACACAGCAGCGCACCCAGGTCCGATGCCGCCAGGGCCTGGCGCACCCTCGCCAGCCGATACTTGTGCAGGCGCTGGAAATTGACGCGCTCCTCGAAATCCACCTGCATCTGACCCGGCGCCTGGATCGGCCGGTCCCAGTTATGGCGCGGATTGATGTCGTCCGGCAGGATGATCTTCGGCTCGTGGCGGATTATTTTCTTCATGTCCATCTCCTCTTTGCGACGCGGCAGAATTCGGATATGCAGCAATCAGCCGGCGCGGACGCGCGGCAATGCAATCGATTGCATTATTTTCAATTCGACGGCGCACGTCAATCATGCACCGCAACATTGCGAATGGAATGGGAGGGACGCCTTGTACTCGCATGTCGTACGGTGCGAGTACAACGCCGGACAAGCCATGCCCGGTTCTGCTTGGCAAGCCGGTAAGGAACTGTCCTTGGCCGACGCGGGAAATGGTCGGTGGCTGACGCGTCAGCCGATAGCGACGGGCTTGGTCGGAAATGGATCCTGGCTGTCCGGCGACGCTGCGATTCCGTCGGTCGGGCTCACAAGCCAACCGTGATCACGGTTGGCTGGAATCAGGCGCCGTACCGCCGGCGCCGACTGTTCCGGGAAGAGCCGCGATGAATCCAGGCGGCGCTTGAGTCAGCCCTTCAGCGATTCGACCAGTTCGACATAGCGCGTCATCGCGGCATCGCTTGCGGTGCCCTTGACCGCCGCCCAGGCGTCGTACTTGGCGCGCCCCACCATGTCGGTGAAACCCGGCCGCTTGCCTTCCACGTCGCCTTCGCTGGCCTGCTTGTAGAGGGCATAAAGCTGCAACAGCTCGTCGTTCGAGGGTCGCTCCGGCAGTTGCTTGGAAGCGGCCACCGCTGCTTCGAATCTTGTCTTGAGTTCGCTCATGTCGTCTTCCGTCGCAACAATCTCTGGTCGCCGGGATTTGGCTTGGACTATTATATGCCGTCAACTTGGAGGAAGCGCGCAATGCCCCAACGTGAAAGGATGTCCGCGGTCGATACCGCCTGGCTGCGGATGGACCGTCCGACCAATCTGATGATGATCGTCGGCGTCATGGTGTTCAATGAGAGCATCGACTTCGAACGGCTGCGCAACACCGTCGAGGCGCGCATGGTCGGACGCTACCGCCGCTTCCGGCAATGCGCGGTACAAGAGGTCACCGGCGCGTATTGGGAGGACGATCCCGATTTCGACATCGAGGCGCACGTGAAACGCCGCGTCCTGCCGGGCAAGGCCGGCAAGAAGGAATTACAGGCGCTGGCCAGCGAACTGTCCGTGCAACCACTCAATCCGGGCAAGCCGCTGTGGCGCTTCGACCTGGTCGAAAACTACAACGGCGGCTCGGCCCTGGTCACGCGCATCCATCACAGCATCGCGGACGGCATTGCGCTGGTCGGGGTCATCCTTTCGCTCACCGACCTTTCGCCGAACGCGCCTGCGCAAAAGCGCTTCACCCCGAAGCATGAAGACGAGAACGCACACGACATTCCTGCCGGCCTGCTCGACACCCTGGTCGAGACGCTCACCTCGGCCGTCAGCATGGGCACTGAACTGGGCGGCAAGGCGCTGAATCTGGCGTCGGATACGGATCGCCTGTCCACCTACGGCAAGTATGGCATCGGCCTGCTGACCGAACTCGCCAAGCTGCTCGCGATGCCGGTCGATTCGCCCACCAGCTTCAAGGGCAAGACCAGCACGGTCAAGCGCGTCGCGTGGTGCGATCCGATTCCGCTGGGCGAGGTCAAAGCGCTGGGCAAGGCACTCGGCTGTTCGGTCAACGACATCCTGCTGGCGGCGGTCGCCGGCGCGCTGCGCGCCTACTTCCAGCAAAAGGGCGAATCGGTCGAGGGCGTGGAAGTGCGCGCCGTGATTCCGGTCAATCTGCGCTCGGCGAAGGACGAAGGCACGCTGGGCAACCGCTTCGGCCTGGGCACGCTATCGTTGCCCGTGTACGAAGCCAACCCTTTCGCCCGCCTGTTCCTGGTGCGGGAGCGCATGAATGAACTCAAGGGCTCGTATCAGCCGCCACTGACGCTGGGCCTGCTCGCGGCCGTCGGTGTCGCGCCCAAGATCGTGCAGCAGCAGTTCCTCGACATCCTTGCGTCCAAGGCCAGCGCCGTGATGACCAACGTGCCCGGGCCGAAGCAGCCGCTGTATCTGGCCGGGGCGCGCCTCGATCAGGTGATGGTCTGGGTGCCGCAGTCAGGCGACATCGGCATCGGAGTTTCGATCCTGAGCTACAACGACAAGGTTCAGTTCGGCATGGTTACCGACCGGCATTACGTTCCCGACCCGGAGGCGATCACGCCGCTGTTCGAAGCCGAGTTCGAAAAGATGCTGCTCGCCTTGCTGATGATCGACTGGGACATGCCTTTGGAACCGAAGCTGATCGAACAGCAGTTGTTCGGCAAACAAATGCCGCCGCCGCTGGATGCCGCAGGAGCAAAGCCCAAGACCGCCACAGCGCGGGCGCGCAAGTCCGCGCCGGCCAAATCCGCTGCCAAAGCGAAGCCTGTCGTCCATCCCAAGCCGGCTGCGGCGACCGAAACCCCCGCCGCGCGGATTCCGAAGCGGTTCCGCAACCTGGCCTAGCTTGGCTTAATCCTCGAGTTCCGACTTCGCCAGTTCGACGTCGAGCCGTTCCATGGCGTCGACCGGCGTTGCGGCCGCCGCTTTTTCGTAGAGCTTCACGGCTTGATCCATCTTGCTGTTGCCGAACAGCATGACCAGCGCATTGGCATACTCGATGCAGGCGATGGCTGAGTCTGGCGCCAGTTTCAGCGCCGACTCGAAGTGCTTCACGGCCACGTCCTTGCTCGCCCCGTAGGTCAGCTTGCCGATCAGCGCGCCGACTTTGTCCACCACCTCGGCATGGTAGGCGCCCAGCGCGCTATGCGCGTCGGCGTGTTTCGGATCGAGCTTCAGCGCCGTTTCCAGCGCCGTCTGGATCTTGCCGCCCAGTCCCTGCGCCAGGGCCTTGAGCACCGAGATGCCCTGGCTGTAGCGGCCCAGCGCATAGGCCTGGATGTAGTACGCGTTGGCATTCTTCGGTTGCGCCTCCTGCAATTCCTCGCACCGGTCCGATACTTCCTGGAACAGGGTCAGCTTGCGCTTCTCGTCCGTTTCGAGATAGTTGGCGTAGATCATGGTGGCCTTGTTCGCCACGTTGTAGCCATCGATGCCGGCCGCCAGCCCCGCCTCGCAGGCCTTGGCGAATTCGCCCTGATGGTAGAGGCGCCATGCCTCCTGAACCTCTGCATCGGCGGGAAACGCCTCGCGATCGCCGCGATGCAGGCGCTCCCAGTTCTTCTTCAGTGCGGGGCCCGCGAAAACGAACGCCTTGTCCGCATGCGGAAATTTTTTCCAGGTCGGCTTTGCCATGATGCGTCTCCTCTCCTTTGCTCAAGCAGTCAGATAATTTTTCGATACTTCCTCGAACAACTTGCGCGAGCGCCCCACCAGGTAGGGCGCGGCGAGCGCCATGACCTGAAAGGCGCCGCGCGCCAGACTCTCTCCGTCAATCTTTTTCCTCGGGTCGCTGACAAACTCGAATGACAGCCAGTAGGTCGCCACGACGGTCATGTTGACGGCCAGGGCCTGAATCTCCGCCGGTGTCGCCTTCATGTCGCCCGTTGCCACCAGGCCCTGGCAGATAACCGTCGCCGTATGCACCTTGTGCGCCACGATGCGCTTGAAGTGGGTTTCCAGCACCCGGTTGCGCGACAGCAGCTCGTTGATGTCGCGATAGAGAAAGCGGAACTTCCAGATGCCCTCGAATATCAGGTGCAGGAACAGCCAGATGTCCTCCACGTTCGGCGGGCGTCGCGCCGGCGCCGTGAGGGTTTCTTCCATCTCGCGCTCGAAGTCGGCGAACAGGGACTCGATGATCTCGTCCTTGTTGTGGAAGTGGTAGTAGAGATTGCCCGGGCTGATCCCCATCTCGTCCGAAATCAGCTGCGTCGTGACATTCGGTTCGCCGAAGTCATTGAACAGTACCAGGGACGTTTCCAGGATGCGCTCGCGGGTGCGGCGCTTCGGTTTTCTATCCATCAATCACCCATCTCGACCAGTGCGTCGAGGATAGCAGAAACCTGCAACCCTCCCGTCATCCTTGCGGAATCAGGCGGCCTGATGCTTCTGCCTTTGCTGCCGGCGTCTGAGCGCCCGCGCAAGGTCGTCCAGCGTGTCGGACAGGCGCAAGGCCGTCAGCCCCATATTGCGCGCCCGGTGGCGCTTCAACTCGGCCATGCGGCGCGCCAGCGACCGGTGGGGATCGGTGAGCACGGCACGGTTGATCGACACCCCGTGGCGGGCCAGTTTCGGCGCCAGTTCATCGTAGCGCCGCAGCAACTCGTCCCGCGTCTTGCGGTAGGCCTGTTCCGTGAGACGCTTGCGGTCGGCATAGCTGAACATGTTGGTGAAGAACATGTCGGCATCGTCCCGGCTCGGCTCGAACAGGATCACGTCGGCATCCTTGTACTGGATGTCGTACTTCTCCAGCCCGGTCTTCATGCGCGAGTGAACGATGGCGCGAAAGGTTTGCGCGAGGACCACGGGCAAGCCGCCATCGACCAGCCGGCGGCGCTTGAGATGCTTTTCATGCGAAGCGTGGCCGGCATCGAAGGGCACCAGCGGATTGATGCAGAGCACCAGCCGCGCCCCTTCCTTCAGGGCGACCGAGGCGTGCAGGGTCTTTTTCAGCGCGCCGTCGACATACCAGCGGCCGTCGATCTCGACCGGCGGATACAGCCCCGGCAGTGCGGCGCTGGCCTGAATCGCGGTCGCTATCGGGACGTGATCATGGCCTTTGGAGCCGAACGCAATCGAAGTCCCCGAGTCGAGGTCGGTGGCGATGAGGAACAGACGGCTTTTGAGCTGCCGGAAGTCGTTGGTCAGGCCGGGCAGGGAAAACAGCCGCGTCAGAAAGACATCCATGCCCGCGTTGTTGAAAATTCCGGTAGGAATCGCCTGCGAGAGGCGCTGAAACGAAGCCAGGAAGCCCTGCCGCAGCGGCCTGCGCAAATACTCGACGAAGGACTCGAACAGCAAGCCTGGAACCGCCGCCGCGCGCCCTGCATACTCGCCGAAAGCCGGCTTGAGCAGCATCTCCGGTTCGAAGGGAACCTCGGCCGATTCGCTGTCGACGAACATCCGGTAGAGATAGGCCGGGCTCAGGCCATTGGCGAGACCGGCGGCGATGAAGCTGCCGGCGCTGACGCCGACATAGGCGTCAAGCTCATTGAAATCGAGACCCTCCAGCGCCTCCGAGAGCGCCATCAGCGTCCCGATCTCGTAGATCGCGCCGAGCGGCCCGCCTCCCGCCAGCGCCAAGGCCACACGCTGCTGCCGGTCTGCCGGTCTCATGTCAGTACACTCCACCGGCAGCCGTCAGGCCTTTACAGGGGGCATTGCCGCCTTACGGGCAGGCGTCAGGCCGCTGCCTTGTGTACCGGCTTGGCTGCTGGCTTCGCGGCTGCGCGGCGCGCCGGCTTGGCCGCCGCGGCTTTCGGCTTCGCAGCCTTCGGCGCGGCCTTGGGTGCGCCCTTGTTCAGTTTTTCCACCTCGGCCTTCAATTCCGCAACGCGCTTCGCCAGCACGGCGACGTCGTCCCGCGTCGGAACACCAAGGCTGTGCAGCGAACGGGCGACACGATTCTCGAATACCTGCTCGAGCTTGTCCCACGTTCCGGTGGCTTTGGCTGCCATTTCGGTCACCTTGTCTTCAGCCACCTTGCGTGTACTCTTCTGGATCGACTCGCCCTGGCGGACCAGCGCATCGAACACCTTGTTGCCTTCCTGTTGCGCCTTGGCGAACGCACCAAGCCCGGCCAGCCAAATCTGCTGCGCCGATTCGCGAATGGTGGCGGACAACTGGCTATCCTTGCCGACGGACTTGAGTTTCTTTACCACGAGCTTCTTGACCATGACACCCTCCTGATTGATTGATTCCCGATGCCTCGCCTGCGAGGCCTCGGCAGGCGCCATGCCTGCCACAAGGCCCAGACTAACCATTTCGATTAGAGGGGTCACACTAATAGTCCCGCGCGCCCCTCCCGCGGCTTTGCTTCTGTATCATTCCGCAAACGATCTCGCTGGACGGGGCTACGGGGTTTCATCGAACAATGACGAGGAGGCAGCAATGATCTATTTTGTCACCGGGGCAACCGGGTTCATCGGCAAGCGACTGGTTGCCAAATTGCTCGAAAAGCCGACGGCTACCGTTTACTTCCTTACCCGCGACAAAAGTCCCGAGCGTCTGGACGCGCTCTACGACTACTGGAACGCCGACAAGGACCGCGCCATCCCGGTCGTCGGCGACCTGTGCCAGCCCTGCCTGGGCGTCGGCAAGGCCGATCTGAAAAAGCTCAAGGGCAAGGTCGACCACTACTACCATCTGGCCGCCATCTATGACCTGAAGGCCAGTGCCGAGGTGCAGATGGCCGCCAATGTCGATGGCACGCGCAACGCCGTCGCGCTGGCGCAGCAGATCGACGCCGGCTGCTTTCACCATGTCAGTTCGATCGCGGCCGCCGGCATGTTCGAGGGCATTTTCCGCGAGGACATGTTCGACGAAGCGGAGAATCTGGACCATCCCTACTTCGGCACCAAGCATGAATCCGAGCGCATCGTGCGCGCCGAATGCAAGCGTCCCTGGCGCGTCTATCGTCCGGGCCTCGTGGTCGGCGATTCACACACCGGGGAAGCGGACAAGATCGACGGTCCCTATTACTTCTTCAAGCTGATCCAGAAGATGCGCAGGATCCTGCCGCCCTGGATGCCCAGCATCGGCCTCGAAGGCGGCCGCATCAACATCGTCCCGGTGGACTTCGTGGTCGACGCCCTGGCCTATCTCTCCCATCAGAAGAATCTGGACGGCCGCTGCTTCCATCTCACCGATCCGCATCCTATGCGCGTCGGCGATGTGCTCAACGTCTTCGCCCGCGCCGGCCACGCTCCCGAAATGGGGATGCGCATCAACGCCGCCCTGCTCGGCTTCATCCCGCGCGGAGTACGCAAGTCCCTGATGGCGCTGACCCCGGTGCGCCGCATCCAGCGCGCGGTGATGAAGGACCTCGGCCTGCCCGAGGACATCATGCAGTTCATCAATTACCCGACCCGCTTCGATTGCAGGGAGACTGAAAAGGCGCTGGCCGGCAGCGGCATCTCGGTTCCGCCGCTCAACACCTATGCCTGGAAGCTCTGGGACTACTGGGAACGCCGCATGGACCCCGACCTGTTCATCGACCGCAGCCTGAAGGGCCGGGTCGGCGGCAAGGTGGTGCTGATCACCGGCGGTTCCAGCGGCATCGGCAAGGCGGCGGCATTCAAGATCGCCGCAGCCGGGGCGATCGTCATCATCGTCGCCCGCGACAAGGAAAAGCTGGACGAAACCGTCGCCGAAGCCAAGGCCAAGGGACTCACGCTGATCCCCTATTCCGTAGACGTCGCCGACGAGACGCAGTGCGAAGTCATGGTGCGCCAGGTCACCGAGGCGCATGGCGGGGTCGACATCCTGGTGAACAACGCCGGCCGCTCGATCCGCCGCGGCATCGAAAACTCCTTCGACCGCATGCACGATTTCGACCGCACCATGCAGGTCAATTACTTCGGTTCCCTGCGCCTGACCATGGGCCTGCTGCCGAAGATGCTCGAAAAACGCGCCGGCCACGTCATCAACATCTCCTCGATCGGCGTGCTGACCAATGCCCCGCGCTTCTCGGCCTACGTCGCCTCGAAAGCCGCGCTGGATGCCTGGACCCGCTGCGCGGCCTCCGAGTTCGTCGATCGCGGCATCGAGTTCACCACCATCAACATGCCGCTGGTGAAAACTCCGATGATCGCCCCGACCAAGCTCTACGACCATGTGCCGACCCTGACCCCGGAAGATGCCGCCGACATGATCGTGGATGCCATCGTGCACCGGCCGGTGCGCATCGCCACCCGGCTCGGGATCTTCGGCCAGGTGCTTCATGCGGCGGCGCCGCGCGTCGCGCAGATCATCATGAATACCGTTTACCGGATGTTCCCCGACTCATCGGCGGCGAAAGGCAAGGCCGAAGGTGCACTGCCGCCGCCCTCGGCCGATCAGATCGCCTTCACCCAGCTCATGCGCGGCATCCACTTCTAACGCTCATGACACCGAGCACCACCCGCAGAAGATGAAACACGCGAAAACGAAGTTTCAGTGAAGGCTAACGCCGGCATCACCGGCGTTAAGCGCAGCGGCCGTAGCTAAAGGCAAATTAAAGGCCCGCCCCTCCCATCCGCTGCGCGGCCCACGGCTGGCTTTGCACAGCCAGCCGGCTGCGGCGGCGCGACGCATGCGTCGCGAATTCCCGCCTCGCCCCCTCGCGGAGAGGCTTCTGAATTGCTCGCTTCGCTCGGCTATCACCAGACGCTCTGAACGAGTTGCTTCACGTTAAGAGTCGGCGCCGGCGGTGCGTCCGCTGCTGAGTCAGGCGCCGCGCGCGCTGTCCATCCGAATCATCTCGGCGGCCTTTTCGCCGATCATCATGGTCGGCGCGTTGGTGTTGCCGCCGATCAGCGTAGGCATGATCGAGGCATCGACCACGCGCAGGCCTTCGAGGCCATGCACGCGCAAGCGGGAATCGACCACCGCCATCGCATCGGAGCCCATCTTGCAGGTGCCGACCGGGTGATAGATGGTGTCCGAACGGTTCTTCAGTTCTTCTCGAATCGCGTCGTCGGAATGTATCCCCGCGGTGTAGAGCTCGCCGCTGCGGATGTTGGCCAGCGCCGGCGCATCCATGAGTTTCCGGGTGAGCTTGAAGCCATCGACCATGGCATCGAGATCGTCGGGATGGTCGAAGAACTTCGGATCGATGTCGGGGGCGGCCGTCGGATCGGCGCTGGCGAGGCTCACCGTGCCGATGCTCTTCGGCCGCAACAGGCAGATATGGCAGGAATAGCCGTGTCCCATGTGCAGTTTGCGCGCATGGCTGTCGATCATGCCGACCACGAAGTGCAACTGGAATTCCGGCGCCGGCGAATCCGGATAACGCCGCAGGAAGCCGCCGCCCTCGGCGCCGTTCGACGTCATCATGCCGGTGCGGTCCCTCCGGTAGCGGCCGATCTCCTTGATCAATTGCAGAGAGCCGCCCAGCGAGATGCCGAGCAGGTCGAGCGACTTGGCCCGGTAGTTGAAAATGTAGTCGGGATGGTCCTGCAGATTCTTGCCCACGCCCCGCAGGTCGTGGATCACGGGGATGCCGAATTGCTGCAGTTCGGCGCCGGCGCCGATTCCCGAAAGCATCAACAGCTGGGGCGATTGCAGCGCACCGGCGCTCAGGATCACCTCGCGCTTCGCCTTGAACGTCCGGATTTCGCCGCCTTGCAGGAATTCCACGCCGCTGGCACGCTTGCCGGAAAACAGGATGCGTCGCGCCCGCATCTGCGTGATCACCGTCAGGTTGGGGCGGCTGGCCAGATAGGCACGCGCGGCATTCCAGCGTTCGCCGTTCTTCTGGGTGACCTGATAGATGCCGATGCCCTCTTGGTCGGCGCCGTTGAAATCATCGATCAGCTTGAAGCCGGCCTGCCGGGCGGCCTCGAGATAGATTTCCTGGAACGGGTTCAGCGACCGCAGGTTTGCGACATTGAGCGGCCCGCCCTGTCCGTGATGCTCGTCCCGGAAGTTCTCGTTGTGTTCCGATTTTTTGAAGTAGGGCAATACGTCGCGCCAGGACCAGCCGTCGTTGCCCAAAGCGGCCCAGTGGTCGTAATCCCAGGGATGGCCTCGCGTATAGACCATCGCATTGATCGAGCTCGACCCGCCCAGCGCCTTGCCGCGCGGCACATAGCCGCGCCTGCCGTTGAGGCCCGGCTGCGGAACGGTCTGGAAGGCCCAGTTGTTGATCGACGTCGGCAGCATCAATGCCGTGCAGAAGGGCACCTTGATCAGGGTCTGGTCATCGCTCTTGCCCGCTTCCAGAAGGCACACGCTGACGGCCGGATCTTCCGCAAGCCGCCCTGCCACGGCACAACCTCCGGCGCCGCCGCCTATTACGATGTAATCGAATTCCTTCATGACGTTCCCGATCATTCAAATTCAAACCGATGGTTCGAGCGCTGCCATCAAATTGCCCAGCACCCGGGGCGAAAAGGCCATGCCCAGATGGCTGACGCCGCCGATGGCGACGTTGGCCGCGCCTTCCAGCGTCGAGCAGGCCTGCTGCGGAAACACGTAATTGTCGTGGCAACTGTAGATCGACACCGAGCCCGGCGGCAGCGGCGCCGCCAGCGCGCTCAGCCAGGAACTGCCGACGCGCATCTGCCGCGCATTCGGGCCGAGGCCCAGCGACGCCAGCAGGGTGCCGTGATGCGGCGAGCCCAGCGTAATCAGGCGCGCCACTTTCGCGCTGCCGTGGCGGCGCAGGTAGGCGCGCGACGCCAGGCCGCCCATGCTGTGGCCGACGAGGATCACCTGGGATGCTCCGGTTGCGGCCAGCACCTCGTCGATGCGCCGGGCAATGCCTTCCGCATAGGCATCGATGTCCGAAAACACCGGCTCCAGGCTGTGCGTCGCCACGGTCCAGCCGGCGGCTTCGAGCCGCGGCCGCAGCCAGAACCAGAAGCCGCGATTGCACTGGTAGCCGTGGATCAGCAGCAGCGGCGGGCGGCCGGCAGCGGGTTTCGCCAGCCGATCCGGCCCCAGCCAGAAGGATTCGAAGGGCTGGATCAAGGAGAACAGCACGACAAAGCCGAGATATTCCTCCAGCACCATGCGCAAGGCGCCGTAGGGCCCGATGCGCAGTTCCAACGGCACGGCGCCGCGCCCCTGCAGCATGAGAACGAAGGTCAGTCCCACGACGAACAATCGCCCGCCGAAGAAGCCTGCCAACGCGAGGCCGACCGCCTGCGGCGGTGTCCAGCCACACGAGACCAGCCACCCGCCGAGCAGGAAGTAGCCCAGCAGCTCACCGAGCAGAAGCCAGCGGAATTGCCGTGCCGCCATCGCCGGCTTTCAGCGAATCAGGAACTTGGTCAGGCGCTCGAACAGCGCGCCATACGGCGGATTGAACAGCGACATGCCGTTCAAGCCCGATTGATAGAACACCGCCTTCTGCTTGGTGAAGGTCTTGAAGCCCTCGATGCCGTGGTAATGGCCCATGCCGCTGGGGCCGACGCCGCCGAAGGGCAGCTCCTCCTGCGCGATGTGCAGGATGGTGTCGTTGATCGTCACGCCGCCGGCCACGGTTTCGTTCAGCACGCGATCGCGGCGGTCGGCATCGTTCTCGAAGCAGTACAGCGCCAGCGGACGCGGATGCTGATTGACGTAGGCGATCGCCGCGTCGAGGTCCTGGTAGGGCAGCACCGGCAGCAGCGGGCCGAAGATCTCGTCCTGCATCACGCGCATGTTGTCATCGACATTCAGCAGCGCCAGCGGCGGCAGCTTGCGCCGCTCTTCATCGGGCATCGCCGTCGACAGCGGCTCGATCTTCGCGCCGCGCGCCTGCGCGTCGGCAACGTAACCCTGCAGGCGCTGGTAGTGGCGGTCATTGACGATCGAGGTGTAATCCGGCGTGGTCGCCAGTTCCGGGAAGCACTTCGCCACGACTGCGCGCGCCGCGTCGATGAAAGCCTGCTCGCGGCCGGCCGGCACCAGCACGTAATCGGGCGCGATGCAGGTCTGCCCGGCGTTGAGCAGCTTGCCGACCATGATGCGCTCGGCGGCCTTGTCCATCGGATAGTCGGGCCCGACGATCGCCGGCGACTTGCCGCCCAGTTCCAGCGTGACGGGCGTCAGGTTGTCGGCCGCCATGCGCATGATGTCGTGGCCGACCTTGGTCGAGCCGGTGAATAGCAGGTGGTCGAAAGGCAGGCGCGCGAAATCGGCGCCGACCGTCGCATCGCCCAGCACCACCGCGACATCGTCCGCGGCGAAATACTTCGCCACCAGTTCGGCCAGCAGTTCGCCGGTGCGCGGGGTGAATTCCGACATTTTGATCATGACGCGGTTGCCGGCCGCCAGTGCCGCCGCCAGCGGCGAAACGGCGAGGAACAGCGGGTAGTTCCACGGCACGATGATGCCGACCACGCCCAGCGGCTGCAGGATGATGCGCGCCCGCCCGGGGCGGAACCAGATCGACGCCGACTTGCGCTGCGGCTTCATCCATGCGCCGAAGTGCGAGCGGGTGTGGCGGATCGACTCCAGGCTGGGAAAGAGTTCCAGCAGCCGGGTTTCATGCGCCGAGCGATGGCCGAAGTCGGCCGAGATCGCGGTGACGAAACGCTCGGCGTTGTCGTGCACCAGCGCCGCCAGCGCGTCGAGACGCGCCTGCCGGGTGGCGCGCTCCACCTGCGCGCTGCGCCGCGTCGCGGCATGCATGCGCTCGAACACCTGCCTGAATGCCGTCGCCTCTATGTTCTGCTGCGCTTGCTGTTCGATAGCGTTCATTCCAAGGCTCCTCCTGGATGGGCACGACGTATTTTGGCAGTTTATGCGGGGAGCGGCCCTCTAATTAGGCAAGGCACTCTAACGGCGCGGCGCCGGCACGGCGGATAATCCGCCCCATGGATGATGATCTCGAGCATCTCGACAAGGAAGCCATCGGCCACGAACTCGCCGCCTGCATCACCGAGGCGCGCGAACTGCGCGCCGCGCGAGCCAGCGATCCCGAGCCGGACGATTTCCCGCGACTCAAGGAATGGCAGGCGGCGCGGCTCGCCCGCAGCTATACCGACCTGCTGGCCAGCAAGCGCTACAATCCGGCGGCGGAATTCTTCCTCAGCGACCTTTACGGCCCCAAGGATTTCCGCACCCGCGACGAAGAACTCGCGCGCGTCGTGCCCCTCATGGTGCACATACTGCCGGCGAAGGCGCTGCTGACGCTGCTCGAAGCGGTGAAGATGGACACGCTCTCCGAGTCGCTGGACAGCGCGATGGTGTTGGCCCTGCGCAAGCTCGGCAAGAGCAAGCGCATCGACTGGCCCGCCTACGTCGCCGCCTATCGCACCTGCGGCAGAAAGAAAGACCGCGAACTGCAGATCGCCCTGATCGACAAGATCGGCAAGACCCTCGACCGCCTGACGCGCATGCCGCTGATCCGCGTTTCACTCAAACTCATGAACGGCCCGGCGCACCTGGCCGGACTCGGCGCCCTGCACTCCTTCCTGCAACGCGGATTCGACGCCTTCAGCTACATGAAAGGCGCCGACGAGTTCCTCGCGATCGTCATCGAGCGCGAGACGGCGCTGATGAAGGAGTTGTTCGCCAATCCTAACGCACGCTGCCCGGAGTAGCGCCGGAGAAGCGCAGACTGAAAGTTCCCGAAGGGACGCACCGCGCTGGCGCTGGTGAGACGGCGAGAAACAGCCCCCAACAACAATCAGTCCGTCAACGCGGCCTGCCGGATGGCTTCGGTGGCCCATTGATTCAGGCTCTGGCCGTGGGCGGCGGCGGCGATGGCGGCAGCCTCGTGGGTCGCGGGATCGACGCGAAGCGAAAACTTGCCCGAGAAGTGCTTGCGCGGTTCGATGCCGCGACGTTCGCAGGCTTCCAGGAACACGCGCAAGGAAGCCTCGCCTTCCTTCTTCAGACCTTTCACATCGGCCGCGTAGAAATCGGCGCCGCCGTTCAGGCCCACGAATTCACCCCGGAACATCTGGATGTCCGGGTCGAAGGCGATGACCGCCCGATAGCCTTTGATCGTCATGGTATTCATGGTTTGACTCCGTTCTCTTCCAGCCATTTCCGGATCGCCGCCACCGCGCCCTTGTCCGTATCCGGCGATGGATGGAAAAGTCGGCGCCGGCGTGACGGTGATTTGCTCCGTCAATGAAACAAATCAAGCTGACCCATTTAGTTTTTTCTATAACGACCATGTAGCGCATGGAATCACTCCGTTAACCCAGCCCAAATTCGGGAGTCGGCGCTGGCGGCACGGCGACTTCCGACGCCAAAGACATAAATCAAGCTGACCCCAAATCGCTGCAAATCGCTGGGTTATGCATCTTCGTCACCTTGCGATTGAACGCGGTTGTACTGCATGGCCGGAGGAAGGCCTTCATAGTTAAGCGGCACCTTCGCATACATGTTTTCGTAGAGATGCACTGCAACACCATCTTGATTCCTATGCAGCCAACCTACTGCACTAAAGGAATTGTTCTTGTCTTCGCGAAGCGCCTTATTCTGCCCATGAAAGATGCCCGACGCCGACTTTGCTGTACGTGACACGAACATTGTGAGCTCTCCGTACATGGCCGCGAGAAAGTCATGTTGCTCGGTGCCAAATCTTTGCACTGGATCAAGATTGTTGTAGACAAGAAGGATGGCCGGGAACCCGTCCTTGCAAGCTTGTCGTACTTGATTGCGTGCTTCGTTTATTTTGGCTCGTACGTGAGTGCCTGGCGACCTCGTCTGTCGGGTGCTAGAAAAGTTTACGTCTTCGTCGATTTGTTTGACTTCCAAGTAGATTGTCATGTCGTTGACCGTCACCACGTAGTCAGGTGTGGGATCGGAACCCTCGACGATTCTCTGAATGGAGATTCCGTTCGAAGCACAGAACTCTTCGAACGCCAACTCACTCACAGTCTTAGAACTCACCGCACATCACCGTGTTATTTGAGATGCCTAGTAATAAAGGGGCCAGCTTGAATCTATTTTTGGCCTTGCTACGTAATCGGAATTAGACGCCCCATTCCGATTTATGACAAGCGTCACCTGCCCTTGAGTTCCAGCGGCAGCCCCGCCGCGACAAAGGTGACGCGTTGCGCGATGCGGGCGATGGACTGGTTGAGGCGGCCGGCGTCGTCGACATAGAGGCGCGTGGCAGCGCCCAGCGGCACGATGCCCAGGCCCACTTCGTTGCTGACCAGGATCACGCGGCCGGGGAGCTGCGGCAGGCAGTCGAGCAGCGCAGAGGTCTCGAAGGCCAGCAGCGGGCAATTCACTTCCTGCCCGGCTTGAGCCTGGCGCGCGGCGGAGCCGGCATGAAGCAGGTTGGTCAGCCACAGGGTGAGGCAATCCACCAGCAGGCAGCGGTCGGCCGCGGCATGGTCGACCAGTGCCGCGGCGAGGTGCAGCGGCTCTTCCACCCGCGCCCAGTGCCGCGCACGGCGCGACTGATGGTGGGCGATGCGCCGCGCCATTTCGTCGTCGCCGGCTTGCGCCGTGGCGATGTAGGTGACGGCCAGGCCGGATTCCGCCGCACGCTGCTCCGCCAGTGCGCTCTTGCCCGAGCGTGCACCACCGAGAATGAGTTCGATCATGGACGGATTATTGCAGAAGCCGGCGCCAGGCCGCATAAACCGCGGCGATGGATGGCGCTCACGTTCGACCATGAAAGCGCGGCCTGCTCTGCGTGAATATCGCATCGCAAACCCGGAAACGAAAACGGGTGCCTGAAATCAGGCACCCGTGGTCCTAGGCCTCTAGACGATAGGGTCAATACTGTTACTTGGTGGAGGTACGCGGGATCGAACCGCGGACCTCTTGCATGCCATGCAAGCGCTCTCCCAGCTGAGCTATACCCCCACAAGAGAGCGCGCATTATAGGTAGGCAGGCCCTGCATGTAAAGCCCCTGTTTCGACTTTTTAAAGCAGTTTGCCGGGATTCATCAGGCCGCGCGGGTCGAGGGCCTGTTTGACCGCGCGCATCATGTCCATTTCGGTCGCGCTCTTGTAGCGCAGCACTTCCTCGCGCTTCAGCTGCCCCAGCCCGTGTTCGGCGGAAATCGAGCCGCCGAGTTCATGCACCAGATCATGCACGATGCGATTGACCGCCCCGGTCTGTGCGATGAACTCGGCGTTCGACTGGGCATCGGGCCGCGACTGGTTGTAGTGCAGATTGCCGTCGCCGATGTGGCCGAAGCAGACGATGCGCACTTGCGGAAATGCCGCCTGCAGGGCCGCGTCGGCGCGCGCGATGAACTCGGCGATGCGCGAGACGGGCACGGCGATGTCGTGCTTGATCGACACGCCCTCGATCTTCTGCGCCTCCGAGACGTTTTCGCGCAGCGCCCACAGCGCGGCGGTCTGCGCCTCGCTGGCGGCCAGCACGGCATCGTCGACGAGGCCGTCCGCGGCGGCAGCTTCCAGTGCCTGTTCCAGGGTGGCGGACAGGTCGGCGCGTACGTCACTCGATCCGCTGAGTTCGATCAGCACCTGCCACGCCGGCTTGCCGAGAAGCGGATCGCGCGCATTCGGAATGTGTTTGAGGACGAGGTCGAGCGCAGGACGGCCGACGATTTCGAAGGCTGTCACGTTATCGCCGGCCGCGTCGCGCAGGCGCCCGAGCAGGCGCACGGCCGCGGCGGGATCGGGCACCGCGACCCAGGCGGTGGCGTGGGTGCGCGGCCGCGGAAACAGCTTGAGGGTCGCCGCCGTAATCAGGCCCAGGGTGCCTTCGGCGCCGATGAACAGATGCTTCAAGTCATAGCCGGTGTTGTCCTTGCGCAGGGCGCGCAGGCCGTCCCAGATGCGGCCGTCGGCCAGCACCACTTCGAGGCCCAGCGTCAGTTCGCGGGCATTGCCATAGCGCAGCACCTGCACGCCGCCGGCATTGGTGGACAGATTGCCGCCGATGGTCGCGCTGCCCTCGGCCGCCAGCGACAGCGGAAACAGGCGATCCGCCCCGGCCGCGGCTTCCTGCACCGCCTGCAGCGTACAACCGGCCTCGACGGTCATCGAGTTGTTGTCGGCGTCGATGGCGCGGATGCGGTTCATGCGCCGCAAGCTGACCACCACTTCGCCGCCCAGCGGCGTGGCGCCGCCGCACAGCCCGGTATTGCCGCCCTGCGGCACCATAGGCACCCCCGCCACGCCGGCGGCGGCGCAGGCGCGCACCACGGCGGCCACTTCCTCCGTGCTGCCCGGCAGCGCCACGCAGCGGGCGCTTCCCGTATAGCGGCCACGCCAGTCGGTGCAATACGGAGCGATATCCCCGGCTACGGTCAGCACATGGCGCTCGCCCAGCAGGCGGCGCAATTCGGCGATCAGCGCGTTCATGCCGACAGCGGCCTCTCAGTCCGGCTCCGCGAGGGTCGCGTAGAGGTCGTGCACATCGCAGTCGATGACGCTGACTTCGGCAAACTCGCCGATCTCGAGGTCGTGGCCGTCCGTGATGTACACCAGGCCATCGACATCCGGCGCGTCGCCTTCCGAGCGGGCGATGGCGCCCTCTTCGTCGATGTCGTCGACCAGCACCTTGATGCGGCGGCCGATCTTTCTTTCCAGCCGCTGCGTGGAAATGTCTTCCTGATGCCGCAACAGGCGCGCCTTGCGTTCTTCGCGCACTTCCTCCGGCAGGGCGCCGGGCAACTGGTTGGCGGTGGCGCTTTCCACGGGCGAATAGGAGAAGGCGCCGACGCGGTCGAGCTGGGCCTCGTCGAGGAAATCGAGCAGTTCGTTGAACTCGGCCTCGGTCTCGCCGGGAAAGCCGGTGATGAAGGTGCTGCGTATCGTCAGATCGGGCACTTCCCTGCGCCATGCCGTGATGCGGTCGAGCACCTTTTCTGCCGAGGCGGGACGCTTCATCAGCTTGAGAATGCGCTGGCTGGCATGCTGAAAGGGCACGTCGAGATAAGGCAGGATCTTGCCTTCGGCCATCAGCGGAATCAGGTCATCGACGCTGGGATAGGGATAGACGTAATGCAGGCGCACCCACAGCCCGAGCTTGCCGAGTTCCTTGCACAACTCCAGCAGCCGCGTCTTGACCGGCCTACCGCCCCAGAAGCCGGTGCGGTATTTGACATCGACGCCATAGGCGCTGGTGTCCTGCGAAATCACCAGCAGTTCCTTGACGCCGGCCGCGGCCAGCACTTCGGCTTCGCGCAGCACCTCGCCGATCGGGCGCGACACCAGGTCGCCGCGCAGCGAGGGGATGATGCAGAAGCTGCAACGGTGATTGCAGCCTTCGGAGATCTTGAGGTAGGCGTAATGATCCGGCGTCAGGCGTATGCCTTGCGGCGGCACCAGGTCGACGAAGGGATCATGCAGGGGAGGCAGATGCTGATGCACCGCCGCCATGACTTCCGGCATCGCATGCGGCCCTGTGACCGCCAGTACCTTGGGATGCACGGCGCGCACGATGTCGTTGCCCGCCGCGTCCTTCTTCGCGCCGAGACAGCCGGTGACGATCACCTTGCCGTTCTCGGCCAGGGCCTCGCCGATGGCGTCGAGCGATTCCTCGACGGCCGCATCGATGAAGCCGCAGGTATTGACCACCACCAGATCGGCGCCGTCATAACTGCCGGAGATTTCGTAACCCTCGGCGCGCAGCCGGGTCAGGATCTGTTCCGCGTCGGACGCCGCCTTGGGGCAGCCGAGGCTGACGAATCCGACGGTAGGTATTTTCTTTTTCCGCTTCATGGCCGCACAAGGTCAGGCGTCAAGCGACACAATGGCCTGAACGCTGTCGTAGGGAGCCCGGATTCCATTCTCGTCGCGCACGATCAGCCCCGCATGGGCAAGCGCCGAAACATCGTCATGCACCCTCTTGTAATCGCGCCCGAGCGTCTTGGCCAATTCCGCCACGGTGCCCGCCGGATGCCGATGGACGTGCTTCAACAGTTCAAGACGCTTGGGCGAAAGCGTCGACATCATGGCTTCGAGACTGAAGAAAGTCAGATGAGTTTCCTTAACCGCCTTGCCGCGTTCAAGTCGATGCCACGCACCGACGAAGCGCTTCCCCATCTCTTCGATGGAACCCACATGAAGCCGGACAGTTTCGCTCATGACTCACCTCGCACATGCCGCACATCGGACAGAAAATCGGAAACCAGTTGCTCCACGGAGGAAAAGGCATACCGTTCTTGACGATCCTTGATATGCCGGTGATCACCCTTGCCGCGCTCGTTGTCGTAGCCGACGAGGCGCTTGCCCGGAAATCCGTAGAACAGGCTGTACTTGAAAGCGTGAGCGCTACCCGACACCGGCTCGGGAACCCTCCAGATCGTCATTTCGACAATGGCGCCATCCGGATACTCGCCTCGATCGTAGAACGCTCGCGCTGCCTTCATATGGCGTACTTTGCCATAGGGGGAGTATGGCGTCAAGTGCCATAGATGAATTGTTGGACGAATATGCCCCGCCGAGCCCGACAATGAAAAGGGCCCCCGAAGGAGCCCTTTTGGATCGATGTTGCAAGAGCCGAAACCCTGGTCTTGCGTCGCGTCGCCAAAACTATTTCTTCTCGGTTTCTTCGGGCTTGACGTAGATGCCGGGGAATATCTTGCGCGTCTGTTCCTGCATGGTGTCCTGCATCTGCTGGAACATCTTCTGGCTCTGCTCGACGTAGGTGCCCATCATGTGCTGCATGGCCGGCCCCTGAAACTTGAGGAACTGCGCCCACAGATCCTGGCTGTCGCCCGGCGTTTCGCCGTACAGCGCCTTGGCCTGTTCCTTGAGCTTGGACTGCACTTCGGTGAAGGACTTGATGTTGTTCTCGATGTAGTTGCCCATCATGCCCTGCATGGCGTTGCCATAGAAGCGGATCATCTGCGACAGCAGGTCGGAAGAGAACATCGGCGCACCGCCGGCCTCCTCTTCAAGAATGATCTGCAACAGGATGGCGCGCGTGAGATCGTTGCCGGACTTGGCGTCGATGACCTGAAAGGGTTCGTGAGCAAGCACCAACTCCTTGACATCGGCCAGCGTGATGTAGGTGCTGGTGCGAGTGTCATACAGGCGGCGATTCGGATATTTCTTGATGAGACGGCTCTGTGTGGCCATTGTATTCCCCTCCAAAAAACCATTTTACTACCAAGGCCGCAAATACAAGGAGCCCCCGCCGAAGCGGGGGTCGCCAATCCGCCAGAATCCCGCCGGATCAGCAGTAATGCAGTCCGCCATTGATGTTCAGCGTGGCGCCGGTCATGTAGCCGGCGAGGTCCGACACCAGATAGGCGCACAGGGCGCCGATTTCTTCTGGCTTGCCCAGGCGGCCCACGGGAATGGTCGCGACGATCGAGTCGCGCACTTCCTGCTTGATCGCCATGACCATGTCCGTGCCGATGTAGCCGGGAGCGATCGCGTTGACCGTGACGCCCTTCTTTGCCACTTCGGCGGCGATGGCGCGGGTGAATCCGAGAATGCCGGCCTTGGCCGCGGAGTAGTTGGCCTGGCCGAACTGGCCCTTGATGCCGTTCACCGAAGACATGTTGATGATGCGGCCCCAGCCCCGATCGGCCATGCCGGTCAGCACCTGATGGGTCACGTTGAACACCGAGTCGAGGTTGGTGGACAGCACTGCATCCCACTGGCCCTTGTCCATTTTCTTGAACACGGCGTCGCGCGTGATGCCGGCATTGTTCACCAGCACGTCAATGGGACCGACTTCCGCTTCGATCTTCCTGACCATCGCGGCACAGCCATCGTAGTCGGTGACATCTGCTTCGGCGGGGATGAAAGTGAAGCCATCGGCCTTCATCGTTGCCAGCCACTCGTCCTTGGGCGGGAAATTGGGCAGGCAGTTCGCCACCACCGTGAATCCGCTTTGCGACAGCGCCTTGCAGATCGCTGTGCCCAGGCCTCCCATTGCGCCCGTTACCAATGCAATTCGTTTTGCCATTTCTGAAACTTCCTATAACGACTAAAAAACCTTTGCGGGCGGTAGGCGCGCTGCAAGCCGCAGCCTGCCGCCCGGTGTGGATCAGTACATGTGCTGACCACCGTTGATCGAGATGTTGGCGCCGGTCACGAACGCTGCTTCTTCCGAGGACAGGTAGGCCACCAGGCCGGCGACCTCTTCCGGCTTGCCCAGGCGCGATTGCGGAATCTGCGGCAGGATCTTGGTTTCCAGCACTTCCTGCGGAATCGCCATGACCATCTTGGTGCCGATGTAACCCGGCGAAATGGTGTTCACCGTGACGCCCTTTTTCGCCACTTCCAGCGCCAGCGCCTTGGTGAAGCCGTGCATGCCGGCCTTCGCCGCCGAATAGTTGGTCTGGCCGAATGCGCCCTTCTGGCCATTGACCGAGGAGATGTTGATAACCCGGCCCCAGCCGCGTTCCATCATGCCGTCCATCACCTGCTTGGTCATGTTGAAGCAGGAATCGAGATTGGTGTGAATCACCGCATCCCAGTCGGCCTTGGTCATTTTCTTGAATGTCATGTCACGCGTGATGCCGGCGTTATTCACCAGCACTTCCACCGCACCGACATCCTTGGTCACTTGCGCGACGCAGGCCTTGGCCGAATCGAAGTCACCGACGTCACAGGGATAGGCCTTGAAGCCGTAGCCCATGTCGTTCATGGTGCGCAGCCATTCATGCGCCTTGGTGTTGCTGGGGCTGTAGGTGGTCACCACCTTGTAGCCGAGTGCCGCCAGCTTGATACAGATCGCCTCGCCGAGGCCGCCCATTCCGCCAGTTACCAGTGCTACTCGCAGCATTTTGCTTCTCCTCTCGCTCTTTATTGGGTCGGGGCTTTTGCATTGCCGCGCCGGAGGCTTTGCCCCTTGCAAACAACCGGCTTGTTCATTATGCCTTTTCCTTTACATAGCGCCCGGGAGCCGGCTCGCCGGGCGGATAGGCCTTGCTGCCGAGCTTTCCGCGCGCCGGAACTTCCTTGCCGCCATAGCCCTTGAGCCACTCCGCCCACACCGGCCACCAGCTGCCATTGGCTTCCGTCGCGCCATCGAACCATTCGTCGGCGTTGGCGGTCTTGCCGGCGTTCAACCAGTGGCTGCGCTTGTTCTTCGCCGGCGGATTGATGACGCCGGCAATGTGCCCCGAGGCGCCGAGGACGAAGGTCGTCTCGCCGCCGAGCAGGCTGCGCGTTTGATAGGAGGTCTTCCACGGCACGATGTGATCTTCGCGGCTGGCATAGAGGAAGGCGGGCACGTCGACCCGGCTGAGGTCGGCCTTGACGCCGCACATTTCCAGCTTGCCGGGAACGCGCAGATTGTTCTCGAGATACAGGTTGCGCAGATACCAGGCGAGGAAGGGGCCCGGCAGGTTGGTCGCGTCGGCATTCCAGTAGAGCAGGTCGAAGGCCGGCGGCTTGGTGCCCTTGAGGTAGTTGCCCACCACGTATTGCCAGATCAGGTCGTTGGCGCGCAGCGCCGAAAATACCGAGGCCAGTTCGCTGCCGCGCAGCAGGCCGCCCTTGCCGATGCCGGCCTCGCGCGCCTGAACCGCTTTCTCGTCGATGAAGTAACCGATCTCACCGGTGTCCGAAAAATCCAGCAGCGTGGTCAGCAGCGTGAGTGAGGCCACCGGGTTCTCGCCGCGAATGCGCGCGACGGAGAGCGCGGCGCCGAGGATCGTGCCGCCGACGCAGAAGCCCAGGGCGTTGATCTGCTTGACCTTGCAGATGTCCTGCACCGCCTTGATCGCGGTCAGCGCACCCTTCTCGATGTAGTCATCCCAGGTCAGATGCCCGCAATCGGCCTGCACATTGCGCCAGGAAACAAGGAACACGGTGTTGCCCTGCTCCACGGCATAGCGCACCAGCGAATTTTCCGGCTGCAGGTCGAGGATGTAGTACTTGTTGATGCACGGCGGGACCATCAGGAACGGCCGCTCCGCTACCTTGTCGGTGGTCGGCGAATACTGGATAAGCTGCATCAGCTCGTTTTCGAACACCACCGCTCCGGGCGTGACGGCCAGATTGCGGCCGACCTCGAAGGCGCTGTCGTCGGTCATCGAGATGCGGCCCTTCTCCAGGTCGCCGAGCAGGTTCTGGATGCCCTGCTGAATGCTGCTGCCGTTGGTTTCGAGCGCCTTCTTGACGAACTCGGGATTGGTCGCGAGGTAGTTGGACGGCGCCATCGCATCGACCATCTGCCGCGTCAGAAAACGCATGCGGTTCTTCGCCTGTCCATCGGTCACGGGCGCCGCCTCGGCCATGCGCTTCATGTACTCGGCGTTGATCAGATAGGCCTGGCGCAGATAGTCATAGACCGGACTCTCGGCCCATGCCGGATGATCGAAGCGTTTGTCGCCCGCCGCCGGAACGGCCACCTGCGGCGCCGGCTGATCGGGGGCCTTGCCCAGCATGCCTTGCCAGAGCTGGGCGTGGCGCTCCATCCATTCCTGCTGCAGCTTCTTGAGTTCCTCCGACTCGGCATTCCACGCCGCGGGATTCACCCCGGCCGGCGCAACCGCCGCCTGCTGCTGGGCGAGAAACTCGCTGAAGCCTTTGGCCATGGCACTTCCCGCCTGAAACATGGCTTGCACTGGGTCATTCTGATCGGGGGGGAAAGACATCGACGGCTCCTAAATCGGGTTCGATTTTGCACTGCACAATAAACGGTGTCAAGCCGGAATCACGCGGCCCTTGTCCGTAAAATCGGCCCATGTATGTAATCGCAATCGGATGGCTTTATGTCACCCTGCTGATGGCGGCCACGGAGGAGAATCTTACCGCCGGCGTGCTGACTTTTGTCCTCTATGGAGCGGCGCCCCTGGCGCTATTGCTGTGGCTGTTCGGCACGCCGCAGCGAAGAAGGCAGCGCCTATCCCGCGAAGCGGTCGACGATACGGTCGGTCAGGACGATGGTGCCGATGCCGGCCGCGATCAGTAGCACCTGCTGCACCGTGGCGCGGATTTCCGTGCGTTTGTGCAGGCCGGGGATCAGATCGGCCACGGCAACATAGATCATGCTCGCCGCCGCCAGCGCCAGCAGCACCGGCACGGCGCTTTGCACCTGGCCCAGCGCGAAATAGGCCAGCATCGCGCCGACCAGCGTCGCCAGGCTGGAGAGCAGGTTGAAAGCCAGCGCGCGCCCCTTGGAATAGCCCGAATGCAGCAGGATCACGAAGTCGCCCACTTCCTGCGGAATCTCGTGCGCGATTATCGCCAGCGCGGTGACGATGCCCAAGCGCACGTCCTCCATGAAGGCCGCCGCGATCAGCACGCCATCGACCGTATTGTGGAAGGTGTCGCCGACCAGGATCATCATTCCACTGCGGCCGTGGTCGTGCTCATGTCCCTGCCCACCGTGAATGTGCACCACCGGCTCATGGCCCTCGCAGGCCTCGACGTGGCAGTGGCGCCACAGCACCAGTTTTTCGAGCACGAAGAAGGCCAGGATGCCGGCGAGCACCGTCCCCGTCGTGGTCTTTGCATCACCGCTGGCGGTGATGGCATGCGGCAGCACTTCGAGGAAGGACGCCCCGAGCAGCGCGCCGATGGCATAGCTGATGAGGTGGGACACCCAGTGCGCCTTGGCCTTGAAGGCAACGGCAGCGGCGGCGAGAACGCTGAGCGCGCCGCCGACCAACGACATGACAATGATCCAGTAAAGAACGGACATGAGGCTGTGATTATAGGAGTTATTCGAGCCAGACCAGGCTGGCCATGCGCCCGGTGACGCCGTCGCGGCGATAGGAAAAGAAGTTCTCCGCATCGTGCAGGGTGCAGGAGTCGGCGCTGGTGATACGGCGAATGCCGAGCGCGTTCAACCGCTGGCGCGTCAGTTGATGGATGTCGCACAGCCATTTGCCCTTGGCGGCCGGCACAAACGCACTCGCCGCCTGCGAGTCGCGGGCGACAAAAACCTCGCGCACCTCGTCGCCGACTTCGAAGGCTTGCGGCCCGATGGCGGGGCCGAGCCACGCCATCAGAGCGTCGCCCGGCTCGCCCATCGCGGCCACCGTCGCCTCGATCACGCCCGACGCCAGTCCGCGCCAGCCCGCGTGCGCGATGCCGACCACGCTCGCCCTCTCATCGCAGAGCAGCACCGGCAGACAGTCGGCCGTGAGCACGGCGCAGACCACGCCGCGCCGGCGCGTGAAGCTGGCATCGGCCTCGACGCCGGGCGCCGCCGTGGCCGCATCGACGCAGCGCGTGCCATGCACCTGTGTCAGCCACAGCGGCTCGGCAGGCAGCTCGCGGCGCAGCATGGCGCGATTCGCCTCCACCGCGCGGGGATCGTCGCCGACGTGTGCGCCGAGATTGAAGCTGTCCCACGGCGCGCGACTGGCGCCGCCCTGCCGCGTCGTCGCCAGCGCGCGCACGCCGGACGGCGCGAGCCAGTCGGGAAGAATGAAACTGTCTTTCATGGCGACTGGACACCCCTGATGAGGAGGCGCGCGAAAGGCGGCATAAAGGCCCGCCCCTCCCATCCTCCCCTCACGGGGAGGCTTCCAGTTGGCTCGCTACGCTCGGCTATCACCCAGCGCGCTCTTCGTTGTATTTCACGTTAACCATGCCGCAACTCTTCGAGCAGTTGCGCGAAATCGGCGGGCAGCGGCGATTCCCACGCCATTTCATCGCCCGTGGCCGGATGCCGCAGCGCCAGCCGCCACGCATGCAGTGCCTGGCGCGGAAAGGCATCGAGCCTGGCATCGCCGCTCTTTGCCTTGCCGTACGCGGGATCGCCGGCCAGGGGATGCTTGATCGACGCGAGATGGACGCGAATCTGATGGGTGCGCCCGGTCTCCAGCCGACATTCGAGCAGCGTGGCTTTGGCGAAGCGCTCGAGCACCGCGTAATGTGTGCGCGCCTCCTTGCCGCCGGAGCGCACGATGGCCATCCTGGTGCGCTGCACGGCATGGCGCCCGAGCGGCGCATCGACCGTGCCGTCGCGCTCGACATTGCCCAGCGCCAGGGCGAGGTAATGCCGCTTGACCGAGCGGGCCTGCATCTGGCGCACCAGGTCGGTCTGCGCCGTCAGCGTCTTCGCAACCACCAGCAGGCCACTGGTGTCCTTGTCGAGTCGATGCACGATGCCGGCGCGGGGTATTGCGGCCAGTTGCGGCTCATGGTGCAGCAGCGCATTCATCAGCGTGCCCGAGGCGTTGCCATTGCCCGGATGCACCACCAGCCCCGCCGGCTTGTCGATCACGATCAAGGCCTCGTCCTCGAACACCACGCTGAGCGCAATGTCCTCGGCGGCATCGGCAAGAGTCGGCGCTGACGGCACGGCGGCGCCGGGGTCGAAATCGATGCGTTCGCCGCCATACACCTTGCGTTTGGGCTCCGCCTCGGCGCCATCCAGTCGAATCAGCCCGGCCTTGAGCCAGGCCTGCAGACGGCTGCGCGAGTGCTCGGGAAAGAGCTTCGCCAATGCGGCGTCGAGCCGCCAGCCGGCGCACTCCGCGGGGATTTCGAGGCTCGGGGTCGGGCTGGGGCTTCGGCTATAATCAGCCGCATATTCATGCGAGGTTTTCACCATGCGTAGTTTAGCGGCATTCCTGCGGGCGCTCGCCCCCATCGTGGTTATTGGTGCCAGTCTCGGCACCGGCCTGCTTGGCGGTTGCAGCCTGCTGCCCGACCAAGTCGACGAAACCGCCGGCTGGTCCGCCAACAAGCTTTACAGCGAAGCCAAAGACGCCATGAACGAAGGTGTCTACGACAAGGCGATCAAGTATTTCGAGAAGCTCGAAGCGCGCTTCCCCTACGGCCGTTACGCGCAGCAGGCGCAGCTCGAAGTCGCCTACGCGTATTACCGCCAGGCCGAGCCCGCATCGGCCATTGCCGCCTGCGACCGCTTCATCCGCCTGCATCCGAATCATCCCAATGTCGACTACGCCTACTACCTGAAAGGCCTGGCCAACTTCAACGAGGACCTCGGCCTGATCGGCTACGTCACCCTGCAGGATCTCACCGAGCGCGATCCCAAGGCCGCACGCGACTCTTTCGATGCCTTCAAGGCACTGGTGAACAAGTATCCCGAGAGCCGCTACGCGCCGGATGCCACGGCGCGCATGAAATACCTGGTCAATGCACTGGCCTCGCATGAAGTGCATGTCGCCCGCTACTACATGAAGCGGGAAGCCTATGTCGCCGCGGTCAATCGCGCGCAAACCGCGATCAAGACCTACCCGGATGCGCCCGCCAATGAAGAGGCCCTGTTCGTCATGGTCAAGGCCTACGATCTGCTCGGCATGAACGACCTGCGCGACGACGCCGAGCGCGTGATGCGCAAGAACTTCCCGAAGAGCGAATACTACGAGCGCGGCCTCAACCGCACCCTGCCATGGTGGCGGCTCTGGTAGGTCACTGAACGACCCGCCCGGCCTCGTTGCAGACGGACCGGGCATGCAACAACCCACGGAGATTCCTATGCCCGTCGACATCCAGTCGCCTTCCCTTTGCATCGGCATCGTCGGCACCGGCGCCATGGGCCGCGGCATCGCCCAGATCGCGGCGCAGGCCGGCATTCGCGTGCTGCTGTTCGATGCCCTGCACGGCGCCGCGGCGAACGCGCGCGAAACCGTGGTCGGCACGCTGGGCAAGCTGGCCGGGAAGGGCAAGATCTCCGCCGAGGCGCTCGCCGCGGCAACGGCCAAGCTGGAAGTCGTGCCCCGGCTCGATGAACTGGCTTCGGCACAGGTCATCATCGAGGCCATCGTCGAAAATCTCGATGTCAAGAAACAGCTGTTCCAGCAGCTCGAGGACATCATCGCTGCCGATTGCATCCTCGCCACCAATACCTCGTCGCTCTCGGTGACCTCGCTTGCGGCGGCCTGCAAGCGGCCGGAGCGCGTCGGCGGCTTCCACTTCTTCAATCCCGTGCCGCTGATGAAGATCGTCGAGGTGATCGACGGCCTGCTCACCGCGCCCTGGGTCTGCGAGGCGCTGCTGGCACTCGGCCGGCGCATGGGCCACACCGCGGTCGCCGCCCGCGACACGCCGGGCTTCATCGTCAATCATGCCGGCCGCGGTTTCGCCACCGAAGCGCTGCGCATCCTCGGCGAGGGCGTCACGGATTTCTGGGAGATCGACCGCATCATGCGCGAGGTCGCCGGCTTCCGCATGGGGCCCTTCGAACTGCTGGATCTCACCGGCCTCGACGTTTCGCAGCCGGTGATGGAATCCATCTACCACCAGTATTACGAAGAGCCGCGCTACCGGCCCTCGGCACTCGCGGCGCAACGACTGGCCGGCGGACTGCTGGGGCGCAAGACCGGGCGCGGCTTTTACACATACGCCAACGGCGCGCCCGGGGCGATGCCCGCGGCCGCCGTGCCGAGCGCCAGGGCGACCAGCGTCTGGGTCAGCCAGACCCATCCGGAATGGGCCGATGTCGTGCGCGAGATAGCCGCGGCTGCCGGCGTCAAGGTCGAAACCGACTACACGCCAAGCGCCGATGCGCTGTGCATCGTCACCCCGCTCGGCGCCGACATCACCACCTGCTGCGTCGGGAAGGGGCTCGATCCACGCAATGCGGTTGGCATCGACTGCCTGTTCGGCATCAGCGCAGGCAAGAGCGCGCGCCGCACCCTGATGACCACGCCGCTGACCACGGCCGCCATGCGCGACGCCGCCCATGCCCTGTTTGCCGCCGACGGCACGCCCGTCACGGTGATCCGCGACAGCGCCGGCTTCATCGCCCAGCGCATCGTCGCCTGCATTGTGAACATCGGCTGCGACATCGCCCAGCAGCGCGTCGCCAACCCGGCCGACATCGACCGCGCGGTCACCCTCGGCCTGGCCTACCCCAAGGGTCCGCTGGCCTTCGGCGATGCGCTGGGCGCCAGAAACGTGCTGACGATCCTCGAAGCCATGCAGGATTTCTACGGCGATCCGCGCTACCGTCCCAGCCCGTGGCTCAAGCGCCGCGCCCTGCTCGGCGTTTCGCTGCTGACCGAAGAAACCTGAGCGCTTATGAATAAATCTACTGCGCGAACCGGATCGGGGCTTTGGCAGTGCTCGCTATCCTCATGTACAGAGACGTACATTCCGGTAGCTGCGCTCCGGCCGCGCCCCGCTGCGGTCACGCGGCTACGCCCCGAAGGAAGTCCCCTTGGGGGACGATTTCTTCACAAGCTCTGAGATGAAGAATCCCTCGGAACTCACCGCCTTCCGCCTGCGTTACCCGCTGCGTGTGCGCTGGGCCGAGGTCGACCCGCAGAACATCGTCTTCAACGGCCACTACCTGACCTACTTCGACGTCGGCATCACCGAATACTGGCGCGGGATCGGCCTGCCCTACCCGGAGGGCATCGCCGGCACCGGCGGCGACCTGTTCGCGGTAAGGAGCGTGATCAACTATCACGGTTCGGCGCGCTTCGACGAAATCATCGACATCTGCGTGCGCGCGGCCAAGCTCGGCAATTCGAGCATGACCTTCGAGATGGGCATCTTCCGCGAAGGCGAACGCCTGATCAGCGGCGAAATCGTCTACGTCAACGCCGACCCGGAAAGCAAGACATCGCGCCCCTTGCCGGACAAGCTGCGCAAGGCCATCGAAGTCTACGAAGCGGGCAACGCCGTCGCCTGAGTTGCGCAGCGCCCGGAAAGCTGGCGCTGGCAGGACGGCGGCAAAGTCTGTTGCAACCCCTTGGAGCAGTTAAGACCAGGTGCCGCGAGGGTCTGTTTCCATGCCGTATCAGCCGCACCCGCTCTTGATTACCAGCGTAGGTTTCAGGTCGCCGCTAGACGTAGCGCATTCCGTATCGATGGTCTGTTGCCGAAGAGCAACGAGTTCGACCCTATCTGTTTCATAGAGGCTACCCCATCTCCTGCGGGACATCTGTTCAGACTTGATACTGAAATTCAGCCCCGGGACCATCCATGTCTTCTTTTCAAGTCGGTTACCAAAGTTATCCCAACCGTGTCCTTCAATCAAAAATGTATCGAATGTCCCTGCTTGGACGCTAATAGTTTCCCTCTTCACTATCTGGAAGTCATAAACAACCGACCAAGTCGGTTGTTTGCGAATCTGGCGGTAGACGCTGTTCCATTTTTTGCCAACATAGAACTCCGATGGCACCCATTGCCGTGGAGCTTCATACTCTAAAGCTCCTGTAATGATGACATTGCCCATCAAGTCCGTGACGGTGTGGCCGCCTCCAAATTCGACCCGGTCTGCATCCTCGTCTACCCTCGTCACATGAATAATAAATGGTCTCACCTCGATACCGGTCAAGATGTCAGTTTTCTGAAAGGCTGCCATGTCTCCCACTGTGTAGATCCGGCCAAGCGGATACCGCCCAGCGGAAAACGGATTGCCCGAAGGCGCGATAAGCGTCGGAACTGGCACGCCAGCCATGATTTCGAGCATTGGCGCACCAAGTATTGGCGTGGCTGCCGGTGTTGCCTGTGCTGAAGCAGGAGCGCCTGCCTGAGTCGGGTTTGGTTTGGCAAGCGCCAGTTTTTCGTGTTCCGTACGGCGCCGGCCATCTTCAATTCGCCGTCGTTCTGCCTCCACTCGGTCCTGCCGCTTGCGCTCCTCGACCAAGTGCTCGGCCTCAACGATCCGCTGACGCTCACGATCGAGGCGTTCCTGCTCCTGGCGGCGTTTGGCTTCGAGGCGTTGCTGTTCTTCCTCACGCCGTCGCTGTTCCTGAAGCTGCTGTTCCTCAAGCAGCTTGCGTTCCGCGGCCAGACGCTGCGCCTCTACGACACGAATTCTCTCGCGTTCCATGCGTTCTTGATCGAGACGCGTCTGTTCGCTCAAACGTTTCTGTTCTTGCTGAACCTGCTGATCTTCCTTCTGCCGTTGTGCAGCCGCGAGCTCCAAGCGCTTCTGCTCGGCCAACTGGCGTTGTTGTTCCTGTTTCCTGCGCTCCTCGGCCAGGCGCTCGGCCTCGACGATTCGCTGACGCTCGCGATCGAGACGTTCCTGCTCCCGCCGGCGTGTTGCTTCGAGGTGCTGCTGCTCTTCCTCGCGCCGGCGCAGTTCCTGAAGCTGCTGCTCCTCCAGTTGCTTGCGCTCGGCGGCTAGACGCAGCGCCTCTGCGACACGAATTCTCTCGTGTTCCACGCGCTCCAGTTCGAGACGCTTCTGTTCTTCGTGCTGCCGCGTTTCGGCAACGAGTTTCTCGGCCTTGGCCGATTCCTGTTGTTCTCGCTCAAGACGCTGCTTTTCGACATCCGCCAAGAGTCGGGTCAGTCGGGTCTGGGCGATTTCGGCGAAGCGACCATTGGGGAATGTGCGTAGGTAGCCGACCCAGTCCGCGACCTTACGCGAAGACTTGATGCGCCCCCACTCGGCGAAGTCGGATTCCAGTAGCTTTTCCTCTTCGGCCTCGGTGAGTTTCTTTTGCCCTTCGTTGAAGATGAAGACATCCGTTTCCAGCGAAGTTGTTTCCCACGGGATTTGTGCGCCGTGGGACGCCAAGCGGACATTCAGACGCACGCGCTTGAGGGCGTCCTCTATACGAGTATTGCGCTTCGACAGTTCGCGTACCAGATTTTCGGTGTAGAGCCCATTCGCGCCTTCGCCATCCGAGGCCACGTTGCCGGGCGAGGTGGCGTAGGCCAGCAGGCTGCCTACCGGGGCATCGAATTGCGAAAGACCTTTCTGCTCGGGCCGATAGGACCGGCCGAAGGGGTTGTTGCGGCAGGCATCGAGGATGACGACAAAGGTCTTGTCTTTCGCGGCACTGAACTGGGCCAGCAGCAGGCTCAAATCGACGCAACGTTCCTTCATGTGCTCTTGGCGCTCCACCACGGCATCGACCGGCAGCAGGTAGTTGCGCCAGTCGAGTTGTGCGCCGTGACCGGCGTAATAAAACACCACCAGTTTGGTCTCCGAGCGTTTGACCGCTGCGCCAAAGCGTTCAATGGCAACCATCATGTCGACGCGCGTGGCATTGAGGCGGGAATCGACGATAAATCCGGCCTCCGTGAAGAGGCCGCCGACAGCCTTGGCATCGTTGGCCGGATTGACCAACGGCGCATCGCGGTAGCCGCTGTTGCCGATGATCAACGCCAGCCGCGAGGGATCGTTGCCTGCCCAGCCGGATCCGAAGCTCAGGAGCGGCGGGACGGCGGCTAGGGTCTTGATAAAGGCGCGACGGGTTGTCATGCCATCATTATTCCCGATTTGGGCAAAGTCAGAAGCTGTTTTCGGGCGGAGGGTGGCTGCGCCGCACAATTGCGCTCGATGGCAAAGCGCGCTTGTCATTCCATTGGAATGCCGAATGTCTGGCAAGCGCGGCAACCCGACGCTCAAAATCTCGTTTTGTTTGCCCCGTCAGCAACAGCAATCGCTGCGAAGCTGACGGTTTCTCGTCTAGCCATAAACGGCGGCATTGGCCGATGCGCAGGCCATCTACCGAATACATCTCAAGGACACGTGCCGCATTTCATCGCTGTTTCGTCAGCGCCGACTTCCGTGACGGCGCGGCAATCTCACGCGCCCCGCTGTCGCCTTGCCTCGAACAGGCAGATGCCGGCAGACACCGACACGTTGAGGCTTTCGACGCTGCCGTGCATGGGGATGCGTGCCAGTTCGTCGCAGGTCTCGCGCGTCAGGCGGCGCATGCCGGCACCCTCCGCGCCGAGCACCCAGGCGCAGGGACCCTTCTGATCGATCGCATAGAGCTCGCGCTCGGCCTCGCCGGCGGCGCCGATGACCCAGATGCCGCGCTCCTGCATTTCGCGCAAGGAGCGCGCGAGGTTGGTCACCACGATGTAGGGCACGGTATCGGCGGCGCCGCTGGCGACCTTGATCACGGTCGCATTTAGGCCGCAGGCCTTGTCCTTCGGCGCCACCACGGCATGTGCGCCCGCGGCGTCCGCCACGCGCAGGCAGGCGCCGAGGTTGTGCGGATCGGTAACGCCGTCGAGCACCAGCAGCAGCGCGGGTTCCGCCAACCCTTCGAGTACGTCGTCGAGCGATACATGCCTGGCCTGGGCGGCGACCTTCGCCACCACGCCCTGATGCTGCGTGCCGCCAGCCAGACCGTCGAGCCGTTTCGCATCGGACAGGATCACGCGCACGCCGTGAGCTTCGGCCAGCTTCAGCAGCTCGCGCATGCGTCCGTCCTGGCGCCCCTCGGCGACGGTGATTTCCTTGACGTCGTCGGCGGCGTGGCGCAGTTTGGCGGTGATGGCATGAAAGCCGTGAATCAGTCGGGTGTCAGTCATGCTCTGCTCCACCAAGAATTCGAACTTCGCGTTGCGGAAAGGGGATTGCGATGCCGGCCTGCTTGAATTCGCGCCAGATCGCGAGATTGACGTCGGAGCGCAGGCCGGAGACGCCTTGCTCAGGATCGGCCACCCAGAAGCCGAGTTCGAGATTGATGCCCGAATCGGCGAAGCCCAGCACGAGTGCCCCCGGCGCCGGGTCGGCGAGCACGCGCGACTGCGCCCTGGCCGCCGCGGCCATGATGCCCATGGCGCGTTCCAGGTCGCTGTCGTAGCTGACCTGCACCGGCACCCCAATGCGCACCTTTGGATCGCTGTAGGACTCGTTCTGCACCACGGAGCTGATCAGCAGTTCGTTGGGCACCAGCGCTTCGACGCCGCTCAGGTTCTTCAGCACGGTGTAGCGCGTGGTGATGCGTGTCACTTCGCCGCGGTCGCTGCCCACCGTGATGATGTTGCCGATGCGGATCGAATTGTCGAGCAGGATGATGAAGCCGGACACGTAGTTGCTGGCGATCTTCTGCAGGCCGAAACCGAGACCGACGCCGAGCGCGCCGCCGAATACCGAGAGCGTGGTGAGATCGATGCCGACCATCGGCAAGCCGATCAATACGGCCAGCAGGATCAGCAGCGCCCGCGACAGCCGCGCCAGTACCACGCGCAGATTGTTGTCGAGCCCGTCCGCCGCGTGCAGCCGCGTCTCGATTGCGCTGGAGAGCCAGAGTGCCAGAAGAACGGTGACCAATACCGCAGCGGCGCCCTGCAGCACATGCCACAGCGTGAGCTTCTGCTTGCCGACCGTGAACGCCACCGATTCCAGCACATCGATCACCTCGGGCAGCAGACCGGTGATGTGCAAGGCGACGATGCACCAGACCAGCCCGGCAAAGGCGCGCTCGAACTGGACCAGCCAGGTGGCGTCGGCGAAGCTCAGGCGCAGCACGTAGAACACCACGCGGATGACCGCCAGCGACGACAGCAGCGGCAAGGCCAGCGAGAACAGGCTGACGCGAATCCACTGCTCTGCCAGGGGTCGCGCAATCAGCACCAGAACCAGCGCCAGCAGCGGAAAGGTGATGCGCTTCAGTCCGCCGCGACTCAGCTCCCATGCCCGCCCGGCGCCGATCTGGCGGCCGCGCACCAGGCGCTCGCCCAGTTTGGCCAGCAGCAGGCACGCCGCCAGGGCAAGCAGTTGCCAGACCAGATCCGGCTCGCGCAGATCGGCAAGTACGCCGCGCCACAGACTCGCCAGCTCGTGTTGCGTCATCTCAATTTGCTCCGCTCATTTTTTCCGCTTCGTCCCGGTGGCGCTGCCAATTGTCCAGATAGCGCCGCACCAGCGCCGGATTGTCGCGCAGGATCAGCAGGTTCTCGGCATTGCGCGCCTGTGCCGACCAGGTGAAATTGTAACTGCCGGTGATGACGAATCCGTGTGGGGTCGACGCGTCGATCAGCAGCACCTTGTTGTGCGCAACGGCATAGCGCGTTTCCAGCCAGACCGGAATGCCCTCGGCAGCGAGCTTGGGGATCAGCGAACTGTCGCCCTTGGTCACCATCTCGCGATCAGCCAGTATCTCGACCGCCACGCCGCGAGCCTGCGCTTCCTGCAGCGCCCTGGCAATCGAACGGCTGGTGAGCAGATAGGCCTGCACATGAATGCTCTTTTTCGCTTCGCCCAGCGCCCGCACGATGGCGCCCTCGGCATCGTCCCAGGGCGTGAACAGCACTTCGACCGTACCCGTGGCAGGCAGCGGCGTGGCGCCAGCGCCAACAATGACGCTGAAAAACAGCGCCATTGTCATTAACAACGACCATCCCCCCAGCCTCCTTCTCGGGGAAGGGGGTGACTTCGGTTCGCAGCCTGCGGCCGCTCCATGTTTCACTTATTTCGCCCGCTCGAGCACGGCCGCGTAGAAAGCATCGGTGCCGTGCTTCTGAGGCGACAGGTACATGTCTTCGCCGCAGTCGATGACGATGCCCTGCGCGGCCAATACTTCCTGCGCCGAGAGGCGATGGAAATCGGCATGCGTGGCGAGGAAGGCGTTAACGATTTCTTCGTTCTCTTCCGCAAGAATGCTGCAGGTCGCATACACCAGCCGGCCGCCGGGCCGCAGCAGCTTTGCCGCGGCGGCGAGAATGGCGGCCTGCTTGACGGTCAACTCATCCACGCTCTGCGGCGACTGCCGCCATTTGAGGTCGGGATTGCGGCGCAAGGTGCCCAAGCCCGAACACGGCGCATCGACCAGCACGCGATCGACCTTGCCCTGGAGCCGCTTCACCCGCGTGTCGTTCTCGCCGGACAGGCAAGCCGGATGCACGTTCGACAGCCCGGCGCGGGCGGCGCGCGGCTTCAGCTTGGCCAGCCGCTTGTCCGATACGTCGAAGGCATACAGGCGCCCGGTGGAACGCATCAGCGCACCCAGGATCAGCGTCTTGCCGCCGGCGCCGGCGCAGAAATCCACCACCATCTCGCTGCGCTTCGGCGCCAGCAGAAAGCCCAGCAGCTGCGAGCCCTCGTCCTGCACTTCGATGCTGCCGTCGAGGTAGGCCGGGTGCTTCTGCAGGTAGGGCTTGGTCTTCAGTCGCAGCCCCAGCGGCGAATACGGACAGGGCGTGGCGACGACGCCGTCGGCGACGAGGCGCTGCATCACGCCGTCGCGCTCCGCCTTCAGCGTGTTCACGCGCAGGTCGAGCGGCGCCGGCGTGTTCAGCGCGCGCGCCAGAGCCAGCAGTTCCTCGGGCGACATGCGCGGCGCCAGACGCTCGACCAGCCAGTCGGGGAAATCCAGTTGCTCGGCCAGCGTCAGTTCCGGTTCCGGCTGGCGCCGGATGTCCGCCAGCCATTCGGCTTCGCCGGGCAGCAACGCGCCCTCGAGCTGGCGCTGCGACATGCCGCGCACGCGCGACAGCGACAGCAGCACCAGTTCGCGCGGCGAGATGCGGCGCGGCCCGGCAGGCTTCGGACCGCGCTTCGGCGTCGAACCCGGTGCGAGGAAGGCCGGCTCCAGGTTTGGCCCGCAGGCGGCCAAGCGCTCCAGCAGGCGCTTGCGGCGCAGCACGGCATAGGCTGTTTCGGCGATGAAGGCGCGGTCTTTCGCGCCGCTCTTGCGAGCGCGGAAGAAAGCCGACAAGGCCGCATCGGCCGGCAGCGCGAAGCTCAGCAACTGTGCGGTGGCTGCCACCGCCGCGTTCAGCAGGTCGGCGGCGAGGCCTTCTGCCGCCGCCGGCTGCTCCGCGCCATGTCCGGCGCCCGTTCGCGAGCTTTCACGCCGCGGGCCGCCTGCGCCCCGCGCCGTACCGCGCGGCTTGCCGTGCTTCCTGTCGTCGCTCATGCCGCGTCTCGCTTTCCTGCAATGGGTTTGGAGGGATTGTTCATTGTTGCTCCTGAATGTCGATGTCCTGCGCGACCTGGTCGAAGATCTCGCCCTTGCGGTCGGTGTAGCGAATTTTCAAAGGCAGCGCGCGCATGTCGGGCGCTATCCACAGATCGATGGTGTCATTGCCGCTGCGGATTCTCAAGTGCGATGCCCGGCGCTCACCCGTTGCCAGCGCCACGACTTCTTCGCCGACGGTGTCGATGCGATAATTTTCCAGCTTGCGCCCGGTGGCGATGGGCATCTCGACCGCGCCGCCCTTCGGCGCCAGCAGCACAATCTGGTAGTACATCGAGAGCATGTCCTGCGCTCCCGCGGCGACGCCGTCCTCGCGCCCGGCATAGGCGACGACACCGCGTACCCAGTCGAAACTCGCCGTATCCAGCCCGCCGACACGCTCATGGCGAAACTCGCGCGGCTTGAGGCCCGCGGCAGTGACCTCGCCCCGGCTGCTCTGCAGCACGCGCGCCGGCTTGAAAAGGGCAACCAGTCCCGTCGTCTCGGCGACGCTTTGCAGCGTGTAGGTGAAGCCATCCTGTTGCCAGGTATGCGTCGTCTGACCGATGACGAAGCCTTCTTCGCCGCGCGTGATGACGTAGCGCACTCGCCCCTTCGCCGGCAGCGCGATGCGGACAGGGACCGGCGCCGGCTCAACTGTTATGCCCTTGGCGAAGCCGGGGGCGGTATCCCCTGCGGACGGCGCTGGCGGTACGGCGGCCCGCGGCGGCTCGACCGGCGCTGCGCTCGGCGCAACGGGCGCCGGAGGCACCGCGCTAGCTGCGGCGAGCGCCGGTACGGCTGTGGCCACCGCCTGCCGGCGCGGCTTCTCGGTTTGCGGCTTGGGCGCCGGTCGGGGGACCGGCGCAGCTTCCACGCGCGGCGCGGGACGGGCCAGCACGGCGTCTATGGTCGGCGCAGTATCGGCATCGCTGTCTCCGGGCAGATCCCAGCCGGGTCCCAGCAGTGCGGCCACGTGAATCATGGCCGAGGCGACCAGTGCTAAAACAATCGGCATCTCAATCGCGCATCTACTCGATTTGCGGCACATGCAGCGCACCGTTCACCGCTATCTCGCCCGACAGTTGCGAGCGGCCGGCGATCAGGTGCAGCCGGCCCTCGAGAAACCAGCGCGCGACTCGCGGGTAGAGGCGGTGCTCCTCGGCCAGCACGCGCCGCCCCAGGCTCGCCTCGTCGTCATCGGCCTGCACCGGCACCGCGGCCTGGGCGATGATCGGACCGCCGTCGAGCGCCGGCGTCACGAAGTGCACGCTGCAGCCATGCAACCTGACTCCGGCCGCCAGCGCCTGGGCGTGGGTCTTGATGCCGGGGAAAAGCGGCAACAACGAGGGATGGATATTCAGCAGGCGGCCTTCGAAGCGGCGCACGAAGTCGTCGCCGAGGATGCGCATGAAACCGGCGAGCAGGACCAGGTCGGGTGCATGCCTCTCGATCTCGGCCGCCAACGCGGCATCGAATTCCGCGCGCGCGGCAAAGCCACGATGCTCGATCACGGCAGTGGCGATGCCGCGACTCGCGGCGGAGGCGAGACCTGCCGCATCGGGACGATTGCTGATCACCGCGGCGCAGGCGCCGGGCAGGCCCGCATCGAGCAGCGATTCCATGTTGCTGCCGCGGCCGGAAATGAGTATGACGTAGCGCTTCATCGCAGCCCGGCGACCGGAAGAAATACCGCCGTGGCCAGGCTTTGCGCCATGCGGGCGATGGTGCGGTGGTCCTTGTCGGCGATGAGGGCGGAGAGCAGATCAAGATTGCCGATCATCTTGCCGAATTCACGCTCGAAGCTGAGGTTCGCCGGCTGCGCGGCCTGCGCCGTCTCGTTGGAGAGCAGCAGCGGGGCGCCGCCGGCATCGCGCGCATTGGCGAGCTTCCACGCCGCGATTTCAAGGTTGCGCGCGCTGTTGTACAGCTTTTGCGGATCGAGTTCGTCGAGCATGAAAAATTCCGTCTTTTCCTCGAATGCGGCATTCAGCATCGCGCCCATGCCGGCGATGAACACCGCCACCCGGTCGCCCTCGAAATCCTCGCGCAAAGCCAGCAGGATCGCATCGGTGTCGCGCCGGCCGGCGCTTTCGGGCAGGCGCCAGCCGGTGCGCGGATCGAGCAGGCGGTCGAGCGCCGCCTCGATACTGGCATGGCCGCCCTTCTTCCATTCGCGCGGATTGCGCCGGTAAAGCTTTTCGGCCAGCACCCGCACGCTGGCGAATATTTCGCGGCGATGGATATCGGCGACGCGGTCGACATCGGTCTTGCCGATCTGCTTCGGGTCGAAGCTTGCGACCGAATCACCCACCGTCTTGCCTCCCGCATTGCCTGCCGGGCGGCCCTTGTCGTGCGCGCAAGCGGCCAGCAGCAGCAACAGGACGACCACCGCTGCACGACGCATGTTCAGGAGGCCTTCGGCGCCAGGCGGTGCCGCAGCCACGCCAGGACGAGGGGCACCAGCGACAGGCCGATGGTGCCGAAAACGATCAGCGACAGATTCGACTTGACCCAGGGCAAGTTGCCGAACCAGTAGCCGGCAAGGCACAGCGAGAACACCCAGAGCACGGCACCGGCGAGGTCGAACAGGAAATAGCGGACGTAACTCATGTTGGCGACTCCGGCGACGAAGGGTGCGAAGGTGCGCACGAAGGGCATGAAGCGCGCCACCAGCATGGTCTTGCCGCCGTGCTTCTCGTAATACGCGTGGGTCAGGTCGAAGGCCTTGCGATTGAAAAAGCGCGAACCCTCTCCCCAGGCCAGGATACGCTTGCCGGCCCAGCGGCCGATCCAGTAGTTGGTGTTGTCGCCGAGAACGGCGGCCGCCAGCAGTACGGCGATCACCATGCCGAGGTCGAAGTTGCCGCCGGCGGTCGCTGCCAGCGCTCCGGCGACGAAGAGCAGCGAGTCGCCGGGCAGGAATGGCGTCACCACGAGGCCCGTCTCGCAAAACACGATGGCGAAAAGAATGACGTAAATCCATGTGCCGTACTGCGCCAAAAGCACGGCCAGATACTTGTCCACGTGCAGGACAATGTCGATAAATTGGGCGAGAAGTTCCACGGGGCAGCGATTCGAAGGAAAGGTGCGATTTTACCGGAAGCTATAATCCGACCCATGGGAATCATCAAGCCGCTGCCGGACCTCCTGATCAGCCAGATAGCCGCCGGCGAGGTCGTCGAACGTCCGGCTTCGGTGCTCAAGGAATTGCTCGAAAACAGCCTCGACGCCGGCGCGACCCGGATCGATGTGCAGCTCGAAGAAGGCGGCGTGCGCCTGATCCGCGTGGTCGACGACGGCAGCGGCATTGCCCCCGACGACCTGCCGCTGGCGCTGGCGCGCCACGCGACGAGCAAGATCGGCAGCCTCGACGACCTCGAGCGCGTCGCCAGCTACGGTTTTCGCGGCGAAGCGCTGGCCTCGATTGCTTCCGTAGCGCGCGTTACGATCACCAGCCGGCATGCCGCGCAGTCCCACGCCTCCCGCCTGCGCAGCGACGCAGACGCGGTCGAGCCGGCGGCGCTGGCCGGCGGCACGGTGATCGAAGTCGCCGACCTGTATTTCAACACTCCAGCGCGGCGCAAGTTCCTCAAGACCGAGGCCACCGAATTCGCGCATTGCGACGAGGTCATGCGCCGCATGGCCCTGGCGCGACCCGATGTCGCCTTCACGCTGAGCCACAACGGCAGCGCGAAACGCCGTCTCGCCAGCGCCGTCCCGCAAGGGGATACCGCTACGCATAACTTTGCACGGCGCGCGAGGGAAATCCTCGGCGAGGAATTCTTCCCGCATGCGCGCCCGCTGGATGCAACGGCAGGGCCGCTGCGGCTCTGGGGGCTGGCCGCGCTGCCAGCCTATTCGCGTTCGGGGCGCGACGAGCAATACTTCTTCGTCAATGGCCGCTTCGTTCGCGACAAGCTGCTGACCCACGCCGCGCGCCAGGCCTGGGCCGACATCCTGCACGGCCAGCGCCACCCGGCCTACGTGCTGTTCCTCGAACTCGACCCGGCCGGCGTCGACGTCAATGTGCATCCGGCCAAGACCGAGGTGCGTTTTCGCGATGCACGCGGCATCCACCAGTTCGTCTTCCACGCGCTACAGCGCACGCTGGCGACGCCACTATCCAGCGCAGCGAGCCCGGCGGACGAGCGACCTGTCTTCGTACCGGCAGCGTTTTCGATGGCGCGCCAATCCGGATTGGGCGTCGAGGAACCGGCGGCGCGGGCCTATCTGGAATTCGCCCGCGCGGCCTTCGCCGACGCCGAAATCGCCATACCGTCAGCGCCGACTCCCGGCGAGCAAGCATACGGCACCGCGCCGCTGCTCGGCTATGCCATCGCGCAACTGCACGGTGTCTACATCCTCGCCCAGAATGCCAACGGTCTGGCGCTGGTGGACATGCACGCCGCACACGAACGCATCCTCTACGAAAAACTCAAGCAGAGCCTCGATGCCGGGCCGCCGGCGACGCAAGCGCTGCTGGTGCCGCTGCTGCTGTCCGCCAGCGAAGCCGAAATGGCGACGGCCGGCGAACAGCACGAGGCGCTCGCCCAGCTCGGCTTTGCCATCACCGCCGCCGGCCCGCGACAACTCGCCGTGCGCAGCCTGCCGGCGCTGCTGGCGGGAGGCAACGCGGTCGACCTGGTGCGCTCGCTGCTGAAAGATCTGGCCGAGCATCCGGCCAGCCGCGTGGTCGAAACACAGCGCAACGATCTGCTGGCGACCATGGCCTGCCACGGCGCGGTGCGCGCCCACCGCCTGCTGAGCCTGCCCGAAATGAACGCCCTGCTGCGCCAGATGGAGGCAACCGAGCGCGCCGACCAGTGCAACCACGGCCGGCCGACCTGGGTTCAGTTGTCGATGGCGGAGCTCGACAAGCTGTTCATGCGCGGCAGGTAATGCAACAACCCCCGGCAATACTTCTGATCGGCCCTACAGCCAGCGGCAAGACCGCGCTGGCCTTCGAACTGGCGACGCGTTTTCCCTGCGACATCGTCAGTGTGGATTCGGCGCAGGTGTTTCGCGACATGAACATCGGCACCGCCAAGCCCGATGCCGCGACGCTGGCGCGCTTCCCGCACCGGCTGATCGACCTGATCACGCCCGAGGAGCGCTATTCGGCCGCGCAATTTCGCAGCGACGCGCTGCGCGAGATGGCGGCGATCACGGCCGCCGGCAGGATTCCGCTGCTGGTCGGCGGCACCATGCTCTATGTGAAGGCGCTGCGCGAGGGGCTGGCCGACCTGCCGCAGGCGGATGCCGCCCTGCGCGCCACCATCGACGCCGAAGCCGCCGAGCGCGGCTGGCCGGCCCTGCATGCCGAACTGGCGCGGCTCGACCCGGAGACCGCGGCACGCCTGAAGCCCAACGACGCCCAGCGCATCCAGCGCGCCGTCGAGGTGCTGCGCCTCACCGGCCGCACGCTGGGCAGCTTTTTTGCCGATCAGCAGGACAGCGCCCCGCCCTTCAACTGCCTGACGCTGGCGCTGGTGCCGGGGGATCGCAGCGAACTGCACCGGCGCATCGGACAGCGCTTCGACGACATGCTGGCCGCTGGCCTGGTCGATGAAGTGAAGATGCTGCGCCGGAAGTACCAACTCGACGCCGGGCTGCCGTCGATGCGCTGCGTCGGCTACCGGCAGGTGCGGGAAATGCTGGAAGGGGAATTGCCGCCGGCCGAATTGCGCGATCGCGGCGTGTTCGCCACGCGCCAGTTCGCCAAGCGCCAACTGACCTGGCTGAAGAGCATGGATGAGCTGCGGGTCATCGATCCGCTGGAATCAGGCGCGACAGCCGCCATGCTGGCCGCGGTCAAAGCTCATCTCAAATAGTCGGCGCTGACGAGCGCTCTGCGTACCTGGGATTCCGCTTCGCGGGCAGGTAACGGCGGTTCAGCGCACTACGGTCTGCGCCTGTCCTTCGCCGCGAGCCTCGATGCGGCCGATGTGATAGACCTGCTCGCCTGCCGCCGCCAGCAGCTGCATCGCCGCGCCGGCATCGGCCTCGGCGACGATCACGACCATGCCGATGCCGCAGTTGAAGACGCGATGCATTTCGGCGTCGGCCACCTGGCCTTCCTTTTGCAGCCATTGGAACAGGGGCGGCAGCGGCCAGTTCTTGCGGTCGATGATCGCCGTCAGATGCTTGCCCAGCACCCGCGGAATGTTCTCGGTGAGGCCGCCGCCCGTGATGTGCGCCATGCCTTTCACCGGCAGCGCCTGGATCAGTGCCAGCAGCGGTTTGACATAGATGCGGGTCGGCGCCATCACCGCATCGGCCAGTGGCACCCCGCCGATGTCCAGCGCCAGATCGGGCTTGGCGCGCTCGATGATCTTGCGGATCAGCGAATAGCCGTTGGAGTGCGCGCCGGAAGACGCCAGGCCGAGCACCACGTCACCCGGGCGAATCCATTTGCCGTCGATGATCTCGGCCTTTTCCACCGCGCCGACGGCGAAGCCGGCGAGGTCGTATTCGCCATCCGGATACATGCTGGGCATTTCCGCCGTCTCGCCGCCGATCAGCGAGCAGCCGGCGAGTTCGCAACCCTTTGCGATGCCTTCGACCACCGTCGCCGCCGTTTCGACGTCGAGCCGGCCGCAGGCGAAGTAATCGAGAAAGAACAGCGGCTCGGCGCCCTGCACCAGGATGTCATTGACGCTCATGGCGACCAGATCCTGACCGACCGTATCGTGGCGGTTCCACTGGAACGCGAGCTTGAGCTTGGTGCCGACGCCGTCCGTGCCGGACACCAGCACCGGCTCGCGATACTTCTTCGAGATCTGGAACAGCGCACCGAAACCGCCGATGCCGGCCAGCACTTCCGGCCGCATGGTGCGTTTCGCCGCGGGCTTGATGCGTTCGACCAGCGCATCGCCGGCATCGATATCGACTCCGGCATCGCGGTAAGTGAGCGGGGACGGGGAAGGAGTGGAGGCAGTCAAGATGAAGTCCTTGAAGACGCAGGCGAAATGAAGGTCCGAAGTTGGTCAGAATCGCGGTTTTGCCGTCGGATCAGCGATAATTCGCGCTGCCGACCACAGCGAAGCTGCGAATTTTACCGGAAATGACCTTGCCTCCTGAAGCCCTGAATAGCGATCGCCTGCAAACCACCCTGTGGATCGCGGCCGGGCTGGCAATTGCCGCCCTGCTCTATGCGCTGTCGCCGATTCTGACGCCGTTTCTGCTGGCCGGCATCCTCGCCTACATCTGCAACCCGGTGACCGACCGCATCACTGGTTGGGGCGTGCCGCGCATGCTGGCGGTCGTCCTCGTCATGCTGGCGCTGGGCGCGCTGGTGGCCGGCCTGGTCCTGATCGTCTTTCCCCTGCTATACGAAGAGGCCGTCGTCGTTGCAGCGCGACTGCCGGAAGCGCTGACGCTGGCCAACGAGAAGCTGGCGCCCTGGCTGCGACAGCACTTCGGCATCAAGCTGCGCTTCGATACCGCCACGCTGCAAAAGTTGGCCGCCGGCAACTGGGATACCGTGCAGGTCATCCTCGAGCGCATCTACAGCTCACTGAAGATAGGCGGGGTCGCGCTGGTCGGCCTCGCCGTGAACCTGATGCTGGCGCCGGTGGTGATGTTCTATCTGCTGCTCGACTGGAACGGCATGATGCGTCGCCTGGGCAATGTCATCCCGCGCCCCTGGCATGCCAAGCTGATCACCGTAGCCAACGACATCGACACCGTGCTGTCGCAATACCTGCGCGGCCAGATCCTGGTCATGGCGATCCTCGCCGCCTACTACTGCGTGGCGCTGTGGCTGGCCGGCATTCCCTCGGCGCTCTCTATCGGTGTCGTCACCGGCCTGCTGATATTCATCCCATATCTGGGTTATGCCACCGGCCTGATCCTGGCATTGCTGGTCGCCACGCTGCAGTTCGCCGGCTGGGAACCGATCATCGCCGTGCTGATCGTGTATGGCATCGGCCAGCTGCTCGAGAGTTTCCTGCTGACCCCCTTCCTCGTCGGCGAACGTATCGGCCTGCACCCGCTGGCGGTGATCTTCGCCCTGATGGCCTTCGGCCAGCTCTTCGGCTTCTTCGGCATCCTCGCCGCGCTGCCGGCTTCGGCGGCGCTGCTGGTCGGCCTGCGCGAAGTGCGCGCACTGTATCTCGCCAGCCGCTTCTATCAGGGGCATTAACGTGAAGCACCTTGTTCGGAGCCCCCTGTGATGGACGCGCGCAGCGCGCCGACTGGTAACTCCCCGCGAGGGGCGAGGCGGGAATTCGCGACGCATGCGTCGCGCCGCCGCTGCCGGCTGGCTGTGCAAAGCCAGCCGTGGGCCGCGCAGCGGAAGGGGGGCGAGCGAATAATTGGCCTTTCGCGGGTTTCACCTTCGACGGGTGGCTCTCGCGGCCACGAGCGCTAGATGGTTACGCCGCAGCAACAGATGCTGCTTGATCTCAAACCCGAGCAGCCGCCAACGCTGGAGAATTTCGTCATCGGCGCCAATGCCGAACTGGTGTCGCGCCTGCGCAGTCTTGGCGAAGCCAACAGTTTCGAAGCGCTCTACCTCTGGGGACCGGAAGGCTGCGGCAAGAGCCATCTGCTGGCGGCGACCGCCGAGGCCGCGCGCGGGCAGCGGCCCTTGGTATTCCTGAACGGCGCCGAAGCCGGCGCGGAATTGCCGCTTGCCACCGGCACCCTGCTGGTGATCGACGATGTGCAGGGGCTCGGGCCCGAGGCGCAGATCGCCCTGTTTCGCGCCTTCAATGCCGCGCGCTTTCTCGGCCTCGCCATGCTGCTTGCCGGCAACGAACCGCCGCTGCGACTGGCACTGCGCGAGGACCTGCGCACCCGCATCGGCCAGACCCTGATCTACGAAATCCAGTCGCTGTCGGACGACGAAAAAGCCGCCGCCCTGCGCCGCCACGCCATCGAGCGCGGCATGCTGATGGACCCCGGTGTGGTGCACTACCTGCTGCGCCACGGCCGCCGCGACCTGCCCTCGCTGATGGCCATGTTGAATAACCTGGACCGCGCCTCTCTCGAACAAAAACGCCCGCCCACCCTGCCCCTGCTGCGCGAACTGATGCAAACCTCACTGGATCTCGACAAGGATTCCGACCCGTCATGAACCTCGCCCTGTTTGACCTCGACAACACGCTCCTGTCCGGCGATTCGGACTTCGAGTGGGCCCAATTCCTGATCGGCAAGGGCGTGCTCGACCGCGAAGTGCATGAGGCGCGGAACATCGAATTCTTCGAGCAATACAAGGCCGGCACGCTGGACATCCATGCCTTCCTCGATTTCCAGCTGGCGCCCCTGTCGCGCCACTCGCGCGCCGAACTGGACGCATGGCACCGCGAATTCCTCGCCACGCGCATCCGGCCGCTGATCAGCGCGGCTGCCCGCGAGCTGGTGGCGAAGCACGCCGCCAGCGGCGACCTGCTCGCCATCGTCACCGCCACCAACAGCTTCGTCACCGGACCGATCGCGCACGAATTCAATGTCCCGCACCTGATCGCCACGATACCGGCCCAGGAAAACGGCCGCTTCACCGGCCAGCCGCGCGGCACGCCGTCCTTCCGCGAAGGCAAGATCGTGCGCGTCGACGCCTGGCTCGAATCGCTCGGCCTGTGGCTCGGCAGCTTCGAGCAAAGCTGGTTCTACAGCGATTCGCACAACGACCTGCCGCTGCTGGAAAAAGTCACGCATCCCGTGGCTGTCGATGCCGACGCAACGCTGACGCAAGTCGCCACCAAGCGCGGCTGGCCGCAGATCAGCCTGCGCGGCTAGCGGGCGCTCGCAGGGCGCCGCCAGCCTTGCCGCGCTTTTGCCAACAGTGCAGGTCGATTCGGGTATACTCCGCCCCCTGCAAACAGCCGTGAACCCCAAGTTCATCGCCGTTTTCGGAGACGTGGCCGAGTGGTCGAAGGCACGCCCCTGCTAAGGGCGCATCTGGGCAAAACCTGGATCCAGGGTTCGAATCCCTGCGTCTCCGCCAG
>JAPLQX010000047.1 GCA_026399435.1 Rhodocyclales bacterium | reverse complement strand
ACGCTGCTGCAGCTTGGTGAAGTTGGTTTCGTTGATACCGCCCGGATAGCCGGTGTGGCTGTAGTACGTCTTGTCTTGGGCCTTGTTGCCGGTAACGCGCAGCTTCTCGACGTTCACCACGACAATGTAGTCGCCGGTATCAACGTGCGGCGTATAGATGGCCTTGTGCTTGCCCCGCAGACGGTGTGCAATCGCGGCAGCCAGACGGCCGAGCACCTTGTCCGTGGCATCGACGACAACCCAGTCGTGCTGGACCTCTTGCGGCTTGGCGGAAAATGTTTTCATTCTCGTGTTCCTTGCTTGCTTCGATAACCCGGCCCGCGCAGCAATGGATGGAATCCGCCCATGCGCATCTCGGAAAGCCGAGCATTCTAACCAATCGTCGAAGCCGCTGTCAAATGCCAATTAGCGGAACATTTCGGGCGATGATCACTGCGACCAGGTAAACCGGGCCCCGGTCAGGCTTCCTGCATCATCCGCCAATACTGGTACTTCATCATTCCTGCAGAACCCGCAACGATCGAGACCAATGTGAGTACCGACCCCAGGGCCAGAGTCGAAACGCCGGTAATCCCCTGCCCGATGGTACAACCCATCGACAGCACGCCGCCGATGCCCATCAGCACCGCGCCAACCGCGTGATTGGCGAAGTCGCCGCGATTGACGAACCACTCGATGCGGAAATTGCGGGAAATCACGGCGTAGAGGAAGGAGCCGACGATCACGCCAGCCAGCGCCATGATGCCGAAGTTGATCAGCGAGGTATCGGCCGGGTTCATCACGTAGCGCGCCAGGTCGCCCATCGGGCTCATGAAGGTGAAGGACTGCGTTTCCACGCGCAATGGCTTCACATCGGCGAAATCGGCGAATTCCTTCCAGGCCACGCCCATCGTCCCGCCGGTGACATACCAGCCGACGATGACCGCGATGCCGATCACGACGCCGCCCAGAATGTGGTCGAAGCTGCCGCGGAAGTCGCGGGATGAAAACGCGAAGGCAAGCAGCGCCAAGGCCAGCGCCGCACCGAACGCCGCATTGCCGAGCCCGGTCAGGTCCCCCAGCGCCTGACTGGTCTTGCCGGCCGCCGCCAGATTGATCGTGGTGGCCGACATCATGCTGCCGAACACCGAGTCGTAGAAATTGGTCCACAACATCGCGTAGGCGCAGGCCGACGCAATCGCCAGAACCACCAGGGATTTCAGGTTGCCGCCACCGAGGCGTACCAGCGTCTTGTTGCCGCAACCGGACGCCAGCGTCATGCCGATGCCGAACATCAGCCCGCCCAGCACATAGCGCAGCCACGCCAGATTGGGGGTCCGGTAGGGCGGGAAGGTGCTGATGCCGATGACCGCCTTGCCCGACGCCTCGAGCACCACAACGCCGAGCGTAGCCACCGCAATGGCCAGCATCCAGGCCCGCAAACGCCCCGTGTCGCCCATGTTCACCCAGTCCGAAACAGCTCCCATGGTGCAGAAGTCGGTCTTGTTGGCTACCGCCCCCATGATGATGCCGGTGACGAAAATAATGCCCAGAATCTGCAGATGAATAGTGAATTCCATGAATCTCCTCCAAGCCCTGAGTGTGGCTAAACGTGGCTAACTCTTTGTACGACCGGCAATTCTAGAATAACGGCCGGAACGCAGAATCAGTGTTCTTTGCGCCCGAATAATGGCAATCAATTGCCACCGGCGTAACGGGTCGGGTCCGTCAGGCCGGCGACGGCAAAACCCTGGCTGCGCAGCCGGCAGGAGTCGCACACACCACAGGCGCGCCCCTCCTTGTCGGCCTGATAGCACGACACCGTGAGCCCGTAATCGACGCCCAGCCGCCCGCCTTGCTCGATGATCTGCGCCTTGCTCATGTCGATCAACGGTGCGTGTACTTTGAGCGGCCTGCCTTCGACCGCCGCTTTGGTCGCCAGATTGGCGAGCGCCTCGAAAGCGCGGATGAATTCCGGCCGGCAATCCGGATAGCCAGAGTAGTCAACGGCATTGACGCCGACAAAGATGTCCCCGGCGCCCAGCACCTCGGCCCAGGCCAGGGCCAGGGCCAGCATGATGGTGTTGCGCGCCGGCACGTAAGTTACCGGAATGCCCGGCTTCACACCGGTGGTCGGCACCGCGATCGAACTGTCGGTCAGCGCCGAACCGCCCAACTGGCCGAGATCGAGCTTCAACACGCGGTGGGCGGCGGCCCCGAGAGCTGCGGCCACGCGCGCAGCCGCCTGCAGCTCGGCCCCATGGCGCTGCCCGTAATCAAGCGACAGGCAATGGCAGGCAAAGCCCTGCTCGCACGCCAGGGCCAGCACCGTGGCGGAATCAAGACCGCCGGAGAGAAGAACGACTGCAGGTTTAGTTGCGGCCGCTACGCTTAACGCCGATGGGGCAGGCGTTAGCCTGCTCTGAAACTTCGTTTTCATCGCCCCGATGGTAGCAAACAGGCGCCCGCTGCGGCGGCTCTATAATCTTGACTCTTCCCAATTTCTTCCTGCTACCGACGATGGTAAAGAAAGTGTTCATCCGCACCTTCGGGTGCCAGATGAATGAATACGACTCCGACAAGATGGCCGACGTGCTGGCCGGCAGCGACGGCGCGGTCAAAACGGACAAGCCCGAGGAAGCCGACATCATCCTGTTCAACACCTGCTCGGTGCGCGAAAAAGCGCAGGAGAAGGTGTTCCACGACCTTGGCCGGGTCAGGCACCTGAAACAGCTGAACCCGAATCTGGTGATCGGCGTCGGCGGCTGCGTCGCCAGCCAGGAAGGCGCGGCCATAGTCGCCCGCGCCCCTTATGTCGATCTCGTCTTCGGCCCGCAGACCCTGCATCGGCTGCCGCAAATGCTCGCCGCACGCCGCGCCAGCGGCAAGGCGCAGGTCGACATCTCCTTCCCCGAAATCGAGAAGTTCGACGCCCTGCCCCCCGCCACAGTGACGGGAACCTCGGCCTTTGTCTCGATCATGGAAGGCTGCTCCAAGTACTGCAGCTTCTGCGTCGTGCCCTACACGCGCGGCGAGGAAGTCTCGCGCCCGCTGGCCGACGTCGTCGCGGAAATCACTGGCCTGGCCGCTCGCGGCGTGCGCGAAGTCACGCTGCTGGGGCAGAACGTCAATGCCTATCGAGGAGCATTCGGCAGTGCTGCCGATGAAGACGACAGCGGTGACCTGACCGCCGACCTCGCCTTCCTGATCGAGACCCTGGCCGCCATGGAAGGCATCGAGCGCATCCGCTACACCACCTCGCATCCGCGCGAGATGACGCAAAGGCTGATCGACATCTATCGCACCACGCCGAAGCTCGTCTCCCATCTTCACCTGCCGGTACAGTCCGGCTCCGACAGGATTCTGGCAGCGATGAAACGCGGCTATTCGGTGCTGGAATTCAAATCGCTGGTGAAGAAGCTCAAGGCGGCAAGGCCCGATCTTTCCCTCTCTTCCGACTTCATCATCGGCTTCCCCGGCGAAACCGAGGAGGACTTCGAAAAAACCATGCGTCTGGTCGAGGAACTCAACTTCGACAACAGCTTCTCCTTTGTCTACAGCCCGCGCCCCGGCACACCGGCCGCCGACATGGCCGACGACACGCCGCAGGAAACAAAAATACGGCGGCTGATGCGTTTGCAGAAGACCATCGAAGCGCAGGCACTGAAAATCAGCCAGGCAATGGTCGGCTCGACCCAGCGCGTCGTCGTCGAAGGCCATGCAAGAAAGGATGCCAGCGAACTGGCCGGACGCACCGGCAACAATCGTGTGGTCAACTTCGCCGGACACGAACGCCTGATTGGCGGCTTTATCGATGTGACGATCACTGCCGCCTTGCCTCACAGTTTGCGCGGCGAGGTGGTCAAGCTTGCCGAAGTCGCCGAAGCCGGCGTTCAGGCTTGAGAGATCGATTGCCGGGAGCAGATACCCTGACCAAATCGCCGAACACTTCGCCCCGTCCGCTGACCATTTCCCTGCAACCGCTCGACAATGCGCGGCTGCAAAACCTCTGCGGCGCGCTGGACGAGAACTTGCGCCAGATCGAGGCGGCCTTCGATGTCACCATCAGCCGGCGCGGCCAGCATTGCCGGATCAGCGGCGAACCGGCGCAGTCGCGACTGGCCGCCCGGGCATTGCAGCACTTCTACGAACAGGCGAACGAACCCCTGTCGATCGACGAACTCCAACTCGGCCTGATCGAAATCACGCGCAACCGCAACGCAGAGGCGCTGCCGAATCCCGGATTGCTGACGAAAAAGACCGATCTGCATGGCCGCACCCCGAATCAGGCAAAGTACCTGCGCAACATCCAGGACCACGACATCACTTTCGGTATCGGCCCGGCCGGCACCGGCAAGACCTATCTCGCAGTCGCCTCCGCCATCGATGCCTTCGAGCGCGACCTGGTCAGCCGCATCGTCCTCACCCGGCCGGCGGTCGAGGCCGGCGAGCGGCTCGGCTTCCTGCCCGGCGATCTGGCGCAGAAAATCGATCCCTATCTGCGACCGCTCTACGATGCGCTGTACGACCTGATGGGTTTCGAGAAGGTCTCCAAACTGTTCGAAAAGCAGAACATCGAGATCGCGCCGCTGGCCTACATGCGCGGACGCACGCTGAATCATGCCTTCATCATTCTCGACGAAGCGCAGAACACCACGCCCGAACAAATGAAAATGTTCCTGACCCGCATCGGCATCGGCGCCAAGGCCGTGGTCACCGGTGACGTGACCCAGATCGACCTGCCGCGCGGGCAGAAGTCCGGACTGGTTGAAGCGCGTCGTATCCTGGCCGATGTGCGCGGCCTGGCTTTCACCGACTTTGACGCGTCCGACGTGGTGCGCCACCCGCTGGTCGCTCGCATTGTCAATGCCTATGAGAAAAACAGCGCGGCCCCGCCTGTCTGAGTTGAGCCTTTCAATTCAGTATCCGGGCGGCAAGGCCGCAGCCCCGACTCGCCCGCAGCTTCGGCGCTGGGTCCGCGCGGCCTGCGCCGCGCCTGCGGAAGTGACGGTGCGTTTCGTCGGCGCGGAGGAAGGACTGCAACTCAATCGCGACTATCGCGGCAAGGATTACGCCACCAACGTGCTGTCCTTTCCTTACGAATCCGGTGAGCGAATCTGCGGCGATCTGGTGCTCTGCCTGCCGGTGGTGGAGCGCGAGGCGCACGAACAAGGCAAGGCAGCCGAAGCCCACTTCGCTCACATGGTAGTGCATGGTATGCTGCATTTGCAGGGCTATGACCACGAGACCGGCAGTGATGATGCCGAACGCATGGAAGCGCGTGAGCGAGAAATCCTGGATGCTCTTGGTTACCCCGATCCCTACGGTTAAGCATGGACCCTTCCAGTAGACCCAGTCTGATAGAACGGCTTTCCGCGCTGCTGCTGCGCGAACCCGAGGACCGCGAACAACTCCTTGCATTGCTCCATGGCGCATTCGAGCGCCATCTGATGGACGCCGATGCGCTGTCGATCATCGAAGGCGCGCTTTCGGTCGCCGACATGGCGGTACGCGACATCATGGTGCCGCGCGCGCAGATGGACGTGGTCGACATCAACGACGCGCCGGAGCAGATCGTCGAGATCGTGCTTGAAACCGCGCACTCGCGATTTCCCGCCATCGGCGAAAGCAAGGACGACGTGCTCGGCATACTGCTGGCGAAGGACCTGCTGCGCTACTTCGCCGGCAAGGAATTCGACCTGCGCGACACCTTGCGCCCGGCGATATTCATCCCCGAATCGAAGCGGCTCAACGTGCTGCTGCGGGAATTCCGCGCCTCGCGCAACCACATGGCGATCGTGGTCGACGAATACGGCGGCGTGGCCGGGCTGGTCACCATCGAGGACGTGCTGGAGCAGATCGTCGGCGACATCGAAGACGAGTACGACTTCGACGAAACGGCCGACAACATCGTCAAGGACAACACCGGGCGTTATCGCGTCAAGGCCGTTACCGAAATTGCCGACTTCAACGCCGCGTTCGGCACCGCATTTCCCGACGAGGATTTCGACACCGTCGGCGGTCTGATAATCCACCAGCTTGGCCGCCTGCCCAAGCGCAACGAAGTCGTCAGCGCCGGCGGTCTGCGCATTCAGGTATTGCGTGCCGACAGCCGCCGCGTGCATACCCTTCTGGTCGATCCGCAAAAGGATCTGCCGCTGTCAGCGCCCCACCCCGCGGACGAATGACACTGCGGCGACCGGCCGTTGCCACGCTTGCCGCCGCCGCTCTCGGCGCGTTCTGCGTCCTCGGCTTTGCGCCTTTCGACAAGCATTTCGCCGTATGGCCGGCGCCGACTCTTGCGCTGGGCGGCCTGTTCCTGCTCTGGCGCAAGGCGACCACCGCGCGTGAAGCAATGCGGCTCGGCTTGGCCTGGGGCGCCGGCTGCTTCCTCTTCGGCGTGTCATGGATCTACGTCAGCCTCTCGCAATTCGGCGGCATGGCGCCGCCCCTGGCAGCTGCGGCGACGCTGCTGTTCTGCCTCTATCTCGCCCTGTTTCCGGCGCTGGCGGGCGGCCTGTTCCTCCGCTGGCGCCGCAACGCTCCACGCGATGCCCTGCTCTTCGCCGGGCTGTGGACGCTTGCCGAATGGCTACGCGGCGCCCTGTTCACCGGCTTCCCCTGGCTGGCCGTCGGCTACTCGCAGAGCCCGCCGAGCCCGCTGGCCGGCTGGGCATCGGTACTTGGCGTTTATGGCATTAGCTTCATCGTCGCCCTGATCGGCGGACTTGGCGGCCAGATGAGCGTCACCGGCTGGCGCAAGCCGGGAGCATGGGCTTCCATACTTCTGCTGCTCGGCCTCGGCGGCTTGCTGCGCACCATGGACTGGACGCGGCCGGTCGGCGCTCCCGTAACGGTCAGTCTGCTGCAGGGCAATGTGCCGCAAAGTCTCAAGTGGGACCCGAAGCGACTGCCGCTGTCCATCGACACCTATCTGGGCCTGACCAGGGCTCACCCGGCGACGCTTACGGTATTGCCCGAAACGGCCTTGCCGCTGTATTTCAATGAAGTTCCCCGCGACGTGTTGCGCGGCCTGACAAGCCACGGCGACGCATTGATCGGCGTCGCTATCGGCACCAGCGACGGCGGCTACACCAACGGCGCAGTCACGCTGACTCCGCAACTCGCTGCCACTGCCTACGCCAAGCGACACCTGGTGCCCTTCGGCGAATATGCGCCGCCGGGCTTTGCCTGGTTCTTCCGCTTTGCGCGCATCCCGATGTCGGACTTCACCGCCGGCCCGGCGCGCCAGCAACCGCTGAACGTGGCCGGACAGCGCATCGCGCCCAACATCTGTTACGAAGATCTGTTCGGCGAGGAACTGCTGGGCGCCTTGCCGGCAGCGACCTTGCTGGTGAATATGTCCAACACCGCGTGGTTTGGCGATTCGCTGGCACAGCCGCAGCATTTGCAGATCGCCCAGTTGCGCGCCATCGAAACCGGCCGCGTGATGCTGCGCGCGACCAACACCGGCATGACCGCCATGGTGGGTGCCGATGGCACCGTCGTCGCCGCCTTGCCGCCCTTCGTCACCGACGCGCTGGTGGTGCAAGCCCAGGGGCGCAGCGGCCTGACGCCCTATGCCCGCTGGGGCAATCTGCTGGCGCTGCTGATCGCGATCGGCGCCTGCCTTACGGCAGTTCGCCGCCGCGCTCAGAGCTTGTAGGCGGCCAGATCGATCGTCAGGGACGGGCGGCCGATGGCCTGCAGCGCGGCGCACAGGAAGCGGCGTGCCTCGGGCGTCAGCGGGTTGTAATCGGCGGGCTTGAAGTTCAGCGCAAGCAGCAGGATCTGGTCGACCAGCAGCAGCTTGCCCATCGGATTCGGGGTTTCCAGCCCGGCCTTGAGGAAGGCCTCGGCGATCCAGTGCCGCGCGGCGGCGGGCTCGAAAGCGGCCAGATCTTCCGCCCCCAATGGGAAATCGAAACGCTCCCCGTTCTTCAACACCACGCTGACTTGATGATCCACGGTACTACTCCTTTGGCCAATCGTTGCACTGGCGCGGATGATACCGGAAGCGGCTGCGGCTGAGCCGGCGGCTTCAAGCGTGTCGTGGAAACCCTGTAAAATCGCCGCTCTTGAGAATTTCCGGGGTTTCCCGATGAACCAAAAACCCACGTTTAGTTCCGACGTCACGCACGCACGCGCTCATGAGTCTTCACTGAAAGCCGGCCACGGCCCGACTTTTCAGGAAGTCATCCTGCGCCTGCAGGACTTCTGGAACAAACAGGGCTGCGTCCTGCTCCAGCCCTATGACATCGAAGTCGGCGCCGGCACCTTCCACACCGCCACCTTTCTGCGCTCGATCGGCCCCGAGCCGTGGCGCGCCGCCTACGTGCAACCCTCGCGGCGGCCCAAGGATGGCCGCTACGGCGAGAACCCGAACCGCCTGCAGCATTACTACCAGTACCAGGTGGTGTTGAAGCCCAATCCGCCGAACATCCAGGAACTCTATCTCGACAGCCTGCGCGCGCTCGGCATCAACACCTCCGAACATGACATCCGCTTCGTCGAGGACGACTGGGAATCACCGACGCTGGGCGCATGGGGGCTGGGCTGGGAAGTCTGGCTCAACGGCATGGAAGTCACGCAATTTACCTATTTCCAGGAAGTCGGATCGCTTCCCTGCCGCCCGGTGCTGGGCGAGATCACCTATGGCATCGAACGCCTCGCCATGTATCTGCAGAGCGTCGAAAACGTCTTCGACCTGGTCTGGGCGTCCGGCCCCGGTTGGAAAATAAGCTACGGCGACGTGTATCACCAGAACGAGGTCGAACAGTCGACCTACAACTTCGAACACTCCGACGTCGACTGGCTGTTCGCGCAGTTCTCGAAATTCGAATCCGAGGCCAAGCGCCTGATCGGCCTTAACCTGCCGCTGCCGGGCTTCGAGATGGTGATGAAGGCCTCGCATACCTTCAACCTGCTCGATGCGCGCGGCGCCATTTCCGTCACCGAACGCGCCGCCTACATCGGCCGCGTGCGTGCGCTGGCACGCGAGATTGCCCAGGCCTATTACGACTCGCGCGAACGGCTCGGCTTCCCGATGCTGAAGAGAGCCACGGCATGAAAACCATGCTGCTGATCGAACTCCTCACCGAGGAGTTGCCGCCGAAGTCGCTGGCCAAACTGGGCCTGTCGTTCCGCGAACAGATGCAAAAGGCGCTGGCGACGGCCGGCTTCATCGAGGCCGGCAACGAGGGGCGCTGGTTCGCCACGCCGCGCCGGCTGGCGATGCAATTCGACGATTGCCTCGAGAGCCAGCCCGATCGCGTGATCGAGAAAAAGGGCCCGGCTGTGTCCTCAGGAGTCGGCGCCGACGGTACGCCGACCAAGGCCCTCGAAGGCTTCATGCGCTCCGCCGGGGTCGAGTTCGCGCAACTGGAAAAAGTGAGCGACGGCAAGGTCGACTATTTCGTCGCACGAATGAGCAAGAAGGGCGGACGCATCGACGAGACTCTTGCCGAGATGGTGGAAGCCGCTCTCAAGAAATTGCCGGTCGCCAAGCTGATGCGCTGGGGCGCCGGCGAAGCGCAATTCGTGCGACCGGTACATGGCCTGATGCTGATCCATGGCGCCCGAACGATTCGCGGACAGGTACTCGGCGTTTCCAGCGGGGATATCACGCGCGGCCACCGCTTCATGAGCGTCGGCGTGATCAACATTCCGCGCGCCGGCGACTACGAAGCGATTCTGGAGAAAGAGGGCCGCGTCATCGCCTCCTTCGACAAGCGCCGAGCGATGATCATCGAACAACTCGATCGCGCCGCAGGAACGCGAACCTGGTTGCGCGACGACGCGCTGCTCGATGAAGTCACGGCGCTGGTCGAATTCCCTGCCGTGTATGAGGCGAGCTTCGAGCCCGAGTTTCTCGCCGTGCCGCAGGAATGCCTGATCCTGACCATGAAGGCGAACCAGAAATATTTTCCGCTGATGGACGGCGCGGGCGCAGTTGGCATAAGCGGTGCAAAGCTGACCAATCGCTTCCTGGTCGTCTCCAACATGAAGGTGGCGGATCCGACCAACATCATCACCGGCAATGCCCGCGTGGTCCGGCCGCGCCTGGCGGATGCGAAGTTCTTCTTCGAAACCGACAAGAAGACGCCGCTCTCGGCGCGCATCGGCAAGCTGTCGCGGGTGGTCTATCACAACAAGCTGGGCACCCAGGGCGAGCGCGTCGATCGCCTGGTCAAGCTTGCTGCCACCATCGCGCAGCGCATCGGCGCCGACCCGATGCAGGCGGAACAGGCGGCCCTGCTGGCGAAGGCCGACCTGGTCACCGACATGGTCGGCGAGTTTCCCGAACTGCAAGGCATCATGGGCCGCTATTACGCGCTGGCCGATGGCGAGCCGGCTGCCGTCGCCGACGCGATCCAGAGCCATTATCAGCCGCGCTTCAACGGCGATGCGCTGCCGCTCGGAGGCGTTGCCTGCGCCGTGGCCCTGGCCGACAAGCTCGATGCGCTGATCGGCTTCTTCGCCATCGGCCAGATTCCCACCGGCGACAAGGATCCCTTCGGCCTGCGCCGCGCCGCGCTCGGCGTGCTGCGCATCCTGATGGAAACGCCGCTGCCGCTGTCGCTGCCGGAACTGATCGACGCTGCCGCCGCCGGCTTCGCGTCCGAGTTGTTCACCGGCGATTGGCGTAGCGCCAGCGCCGTCCCACCAGGGGATACCGCGTTGCATAACTTCTTCAAGGAGCGCCTGCGCAACATGCTGCGCGATGCAGGGCACGATCACCGAGCCGTCGATGCCGTCCTCGCGCTCGACCCGGCGCGGATCGACCAGGTCCCGGCACGGCTGGCTGCCGTCAAGGCATTCGCCGCGCTGCCCGAAGCCGACGCCCTGGCAGCCGCCAACAAGCGCATCGTGAACATCCTGAGGAAGTCGGGAGGCGAAGCAGGTGCGGCGGTCAACCCCGCGCTGCTGCAGGAAGACGCCGAGAAAGCCTTGTTCGCTGCGGTCGAGGCCGCCGCGCCGGGCATCGAAGCGCAACTCGCCGCAGCCGACTACACCGCCGCGCTGAAAGCCCTGGCCGGATTGCGCGGTGCGGTCGATGCCTTCTTCGACGGCGTCATGGTGATGGCCGAGGACGCGAAGATTCGCAGCAACCGGCTGGCCTTGCTGTCGCGCCTTGCCGGCTTGATGAACCGGGTCGCCGATATTTCGAAGCTTTCCAGTTAGTCGGGGCGGGCAGAGCAGCGCGGCGTGACAAACAAAGCCTCTTTTGCGTCCGTGTTTCGCCGTGTCGCCCTGCTCACCTTGGGGAAAATGGAATCATGAAACTTGTCATTCTCGATCGCGACGGTGTGATCAACCACGACTCCGACCAGTACATCAAATCGCCGGACGAGTGGAAGCCGATCCCCGGCAGTCTTGCCGCAATCGCCCGGCTCAACCAGGCCGGCTATCGCGTGGTCGTGGCGAGCAACCAGTCGGGAATCGGCCGTGGTTTGTTCGAGACGGACACGCTGATGGCGATTCACGACAAGATGCTGAAAGCGCTGGCCCAGGCCGGCGGGCGCATCGACGCGATATTCTTCTGCCCGCATACCAATGCCGACAACTGCGACTGCCGCAAGCCGAAGCCCGGCATGTTCCGCGAGATTGCCGCACGCTTCAATGCCGACCTCGCCGGTGTGCCGGCCATAGGCGATTCCCTGCGCGACCTGCAGGTTGCCGCCACCGTCGGCGCGCAGCCGATGCTGGTGCTGACCGGCAAGGGCCGCAAGACCGTCGATGATCCTGCCCTGCCGCCCGATACGCTGGTGTTTCCCGATCTGGCAGCCGCCGTCGCGCACATCACCCGCTGAGCTTATGTATAAATCTACTGCGCGAACCGGATCGGGGATTGGGCGGTGCTCGCTATCCTCATGTACAACGACGTACATTCCGGTAGCTGCGCTCCGGCCGCACCCCGCTGCGGCCCGCTCGCTACGATTTATCCACAAGCTCCGAGCTGCAGACTGATGGCCGTATTCCGTTCCCTGCTGTTCCTGCTGATCCTGCTGGTGGTGACACCGCCCTACACACTGGGGGTCATCCTCTGCCGCCCCCTGCCGCACCACATGCGACGACAGACGGTGGTGCCGTGGGTGAACTTCACGATCTGGCTGATCAAGCATGTGCTCGGCATTCCCTACCGCTTGGTCGGCGCCGAAAACATTCCCGCCCGCGCCTCGATCGTGTTGGCCAAGCATCAATCGGCCTGGGAAACGTTCATGCTGCAGGAGGTGTTCAAGGACACCGTTTTCGTCTGGCGCAAGGAGATCAAGTACCTGCCGTTTTTCGGCTGGGCGCTGGCCTCGATTCCGATGATCGAGACCGATCGCAACGCCAGCCGGTCCAGCCTGAAGCGGCTGGTCGATCAGGGCCGGGATCGTCTCGACAAGGGCTACACGGTGATCATTTTCCCGGAAGGCACCCGCTCGCAGCCCGGTTCAAAGAATCGCTACAAGATCGGCGGCGCGCACCTTGCCGTCGAGACCGGCACGCCGGTGGTTCCCGTGGCGCTCAATTCGGGTGAGTTCTGGGGCCGCAACGCCCTGTTCAAGCGCACCGGCATCGCCACCGTCAGCGTGGGCCCGGCCATCGATCCGACCGGACTCACGGCGAACGAAGTGACGAACCAGGCCGAGGCCTGGATCGAAGCCGAAATGCGCCGCATCAGCCCGCAACTTTATGAGGTTTCGCCATGAGCATTGCATCGGGCCGCAGCCCGCAATTCACGCTCAAGCTCGACAGCAGCGGACCCGATCCCGCCAGTCGCTGGCACGATGGCGCGACGCTGGCATTCCTCGGCGGCAGCCTGCGCCTGGTACTCGGCACCCGCCACAAGGAAGCGCTGCGTGAAGGCGACACGCTCGACTTGCCGCTGCCGCCCCAGGCCACGCCGCGCCAGATTCAGGACCGGGCCGAAGCCTGGCTGCGCGAGGAAGCCAAGCGACTTCTGCAACACGTTATCGAACAGAAGTTCCTGGAGGGAAGCACCGCGCCGGCGCTGGCGGGACGGCGAGCACCGCGCCTCGCGCTCTCCTTCGCCGCACGCGGTCACTGGGTCGAGGTGCAGAACGAAGACTCCCTGCGCTGCAACTGGCGCCTGATCGAACAGCCCATGCCCGTCATCGAGCAGGCCATCGCCCGCGCCATTGCCGCCTTGCCGCCGGAAGGCGGAGGTTTCGATCTGTTCGGCACCCCGTTCGCCGCAAACTGAACCGACAGATGTTTCTCGAACAGCTCAAGCTATTCCGCCTGCCCTCGCCGCCGCCCGAGGCGAAAACGCGCCATCTGCTGATCGGCGGCCGCATCATCGACTATCGGCTGAAGAGCGGCGCCAAACGCCTGTCGATGACCATCGACGAGCGCGGACTGCGCATCGGCGCGCCCCATCGCATCGCGCTGACCGAGATCGAAGCTTTCGTCCAGGGACACGCCGACTGGGTGCTGAAGAAGCTCGGCGAACTCGCGCATGCGACGCAACCGCGCCACCTTACGATCAAGGATGGCGCGCGCGTGCCGCTGCTCGACGGCGATGCCGAGGTGCGCGTCCTCCCGGGCGCCAACCGGGTGCGCTGGGTGTCCAACCTGCTGGTCCTCGAAGCTCGGCCCGAAGCCGACCTGGCCCAGCTGGCTGTTCGCGCCCTGCAGAAGCGGGCGCTGACCCATTTCGGCGAACGCCTGACTTACTTCACCGGCCAGCTCGATCTGACCCAGCCCAAGCTCGCACTGTCTTCGGCGCATACGCGCTGGGGCAGCTGCAGCACGGACGGCGGCATCCGCGTCAATTGGCGGCTGATCCACATGCCGACGCACCTGGGCGACTACGTGGTCGCCCACGAAGTCGCCCACCTTCTGGAAATGAACCACAGCGCGCGCTTCTGGGACGTGGTCGGCTCGCTCTACCCCGAGTGGAAAGCGGCCCGTACCGAGCTCAAGCAACGCGCCGCCTCCCTGCCCATACTCTGATGAAGCCCCTGCATAGCAGGCGGGCCTGCAAGAGACGCTGACCTCGCCGCTACGGATGAAGGAAACGATCATGCGAATCCTGCACACCATGCTGCGCGTCGGCGATCTCGACAAATCGCTGGCCTTCTATACCGATGTCCTTGGCATGCGCCTGCTGCGGCGTAACGATTTCCCGGAAGGGAAATTCACGCTGGCCTTCGTCGGCTATGAGGACGAGAAGGACGGCGCCGTGATCGAACTGACCCACAACTGGGGTGTCGATCGCTACGAGATCGGCACCGGCTACGGCCACATCGCGCTCGCGGTCGACGATGCCTACGCGGCCTGCGACGCCATCCGCCAGCGCGGCGGCAAGGTCACGCGCGAGGCCGGCCCGATGAAGGGCGGCAGCAGCGTGATCGCCTTCGTCGAAGATCCCGACGGCTACAAGATCGAGCTGATCCAGCGGAAGTAGCACCCGCCGTTGCGCCGCGCGGAACAATGTGTTCTGTGCCCATGGCTGACGGGAGCTTGCGCGCAGCGCTAGACTGCGGTCATGAACTTCATTCCACCCATGTTCATTTCCCACGGCTCGCCGATGCTGCTGCTGGAGCCCGGCCGCGCCGGACCGGCGTGGCGGGCGCTGGCGCAAGAGCTGCCGAGACCGCGGGCGATTCTCGCGGTCTCGGCGCACTGGAACACGCGAGTGCCCACCGTGAGCGCCGCCGTGCGGCCGGAAACGATTCATGATTTCTACGGCTTTCCGCGGCCGCTCTACGAACTCGCCTATCCGGCTCCCGGCGAACCCGAGCTGGCTGCGGAGGTGGCTGCGCTGGTTCCCGACATCCATATCGACCGCGAGCGCGGACTGGACCACGGCGCGTGGTCGCCGCTGCGTGCCATGTATCCGGCGGCCGATATCCCGGTGATCCAGCTGGCCGTAATGCCGCAGGCATCTGCCGAGAATCACTATCGACTCGGGCAGATGCTGCAGCCGCTCACGCAACGCGGCGTATTGATTCTCGCCTCGGGCGGACTCACGCACAACCTGCGCGACATGGTCGCCGACGCGGCGGATGGCGAGACCCTGCCCTACGTCAGCGAATTCCGCGACTGGTTCGTCGACGCGCTGGAGCGGCACGATGTGCCGGCGCTGCTCGACTGGCGCCGGCAGGCGCCGCACGCCGCGCGTGCCCATCCGTCACCGGAACATCTGCTGCCGCTTTACGTGGCGCTGGGTGCCGCCGGCGAAAACGCCACGGTGCGCACCGCCTACCGCGACTCCCAGCTGGGCGCACTGGCGCTCGACGCCTTCGTTTTCGGCACCGCCCCGGCCTGAAGCGAACCGGCCCGCAGACACGGAGCCTGCGCCAGGGGCCGGACTCCCGTCAATCAGAGCTTGGTTGGATCGAAGCCCGTTTCCTTGTAGATCGACTGCAGCAGCTCCTTGCCGACCCGGTCGGCCATCTTGATGTGCACCGGCGCCATCGCCTTCTTGAAGGCCAGCTTCTCTTCCTTGGTCGGCACGTAGATCGTCGTCTTGCCGCTCTTCCTGACGCCTTCGAGCGCGTGGTCGTTTTCTTCCTTGGCGATCGTGTTGGCGTAGACCGTGGCCTCCTTCATGGCCTGCTCCAGCTGGCCGCGCACGTCGGCCGGCAAGCCGTCCCAGAACTTCTTGTTCACGATCACCGCGTAGCCGAGGTAGTTGTGGTCGGTGATGATCATGTGCTTCTGCACTTCGTGCATCTTCTGCGTGAACAGGTTGGAGTGCGGATTGTCGGTGCCGTCGACCACGCCGGTCTGCAGCGCCTGGTAGACCTCGGAGAAGGCCATCACCTGCGGCAGCGCGCCCAGCGTGCGGTATTCCTCCTCCAGCACCTTCGACGACTGAGGTCGGCCGGCGTCCTGATCGGGGTATTGGCCGAGAAAGACTTGAAGCCGTTGTCCCAGAACGCCAGCCCCTTGATACCCTTGGGTTCCAGCTTGGCCAGCAGGGCCGCACCGATCGGCCCCTGCGTGATCCTGTGCAGTTCGGTGTAGTCATCGAAGATGTAGGGGAAGTCGAACACCTCGAATTCCCTGACGCCGAGCGGACCGAACTTGGACAGCGAGGGCGCCAGCATCTGCACCGCGCCGAGCTGCAGGGCTTCGACTTCTTCCTTGTCCTTGTATAGGGCGCTGTTGGCATAGACCTCGACCTTGGCCTTGCCCTTGGTCAGTTCCGCGGCCCTCTTGGCGAAGAACTCCGATGCCTTGCCCTTCGGCGTGTCGGCCGCCACCACATGGCTGAACTTGATCACGATCGGTGCCTGGGCCAGCGCCAATGCCGAGCAGGCCGCCACGGCAAGGCCGACGAACAATGTGCGAATTTTCATGATCGATCCTCCTGAGAATTGTTGTGGCCGCAACACTATCACTTCTCCCGTCCAGGCGTCGAAGACCTGCAGCGCGTCCTGCGCCCCAATGCTACGGCGCAGGTCTGCAGACCGCGTCATCATCGGCCAGGAAGTCGAACATGGCGCGTCGACTCAGACTTTCATCAGCCCCTGCTTTTCGATGAAGTCGATGATCGCGGGCAGGCCCTGACCGGTCTTGAGATTGCTGAAGATGAAGGGCCGCTCGCCGCGCATGCGCTTGGCGTCGGTCGCCATGACCTCCAGCGATGCGCCGACCATCGGCGCGAGGTCGATCTTGTTGATCACCAGCAGGTCGGACTTGGTGATGCCCGGCCCGCCCTTGCGCGGAATCTTCTCGCCCGCCGCGACGTCGATGACATAGAGCGTCAGGTCGGAAAGCTCGGGGCTGAAAGTGGCCGCCAGATTGTCGCCGCCGCTTTCGATGAAAATCATGTCCAGCCCGGCAAAGCGCCGGTTGAGGCGGTCCACGGCTTCGAGGTTGATCGAGGCATCCTCGCGAATCGCCGTGTGCGGGCAGCCGCCGGTTTCGACGCCGATGATGCGGTCCGGCGCCAGGGCCTGGTTGCGGACGAGGAACTGGGCGTCCTCCTCGGTGTAGATGTCGTTGGTCACCACCGCGAGGTTGTAGCGTTCGCGCAAGGCCTGGCACAGGGCCAGGGTCAGGGCGGTCTTGCCGGAACCGACGGGGCCGCCGATGCCGATTCTCAGTGCCTGCTTCATGAGCGAAAGAGCCTCGTGTATTGGGTTTCGTGATTGCAGCAGGCAATGGCGAAGCCCGGTGCAAAGTTGGAATACTCCGCGTCGGCGAGCGTCAGCGCGCGCTCGACGACGACCGGCAGGCGGCGGCCGATTTCCTGCAACAGGCGCTGGCCCGCGGCCTGGCCCAGCGGCACGGCTTTCAGCGCGGCCATGGTCTGGTTCTCGGCCCAGCTCCAGAGCCAGGCGGTAAGTGCGTCCTGCGGCGGAATCTGCCACGCTGCCGCGGCGGCCGACCAGACGTAGAGGAAAGTCGGAGTTGGTGGGACGGCGATTGCGTCGAGCAAGGGCTGCGGAAAGTCGCCCAGCTCGTGCAGCAGGCGCTTCATCGAATAACCCATCTGCAGGGTTTCGGCGCGCAGTTCCGCAGTCTCGCGCGTCGCCAGATACTCCGCGTCCAGTTCGAGTGCGGCATTCGTGTCGCCGGCGTTCCACGCCGCCATCATGCGCACCAGCAAGGGCGCTTCGTAGCGGCCGGGATTCCATTCGAGCTGATCGGCGATCCAGCGCAGCGCCGTCGCTTCGTCTTTCACCGTGCCGGCTTCGACCACCCACTCCAGACCCTGCGAATAGGTGTAGGCGCCGACCGGCAGCGCGGGACTGGCGAGTTGCAGAAGGCGGGCGAGGCTCATGGCCGTTGAAAATGATCGTGAATGCGCGGTCGCGTTTGGGTAGATTCACCCTCGCCGTCGGCGCTGTGGCCATGACCGCCGTGCGCTCCGTAGGCGCCGGCTTCCGGCTCGAAGGGCGCTTCGATCTCCGTCACCGGCAAACCGAGGCCCTGGACCATCTCACCCAACACGTGGTCCTTTGCGAAGCGCAGGCTGCCGGGCAGGAGCTGCACCGCGACATGGCGATTGCCCAGATGATAGGCGGCGCGCGCCAATTGCAGTGGGTCGCTGCTCGCCGCCTCCATCAGCAGTTCCGGCGCGGCGATCACCTCGACTACCCGACCGTCGCTGCCGAGCAGCATGTCCCCGCCCCGCAGCACGCTGCCGCGCGGAAGAAACAAACCGCATTCCGCGCCGGATGCCAATCGCGCACGCAAACGACTCTTGCAGCGGACCTCGAAGGGAAGTCGCAGCTGTTCGGTGGCCACGGCGCCCACCGCGGCGCGCTGTTCAATGAGCAGCATCTCAGAACAGGAAATAGCGCTGCGTCATCGGCAGCGTCTTGGCCGGCTCGCACACCAGCAGTTCACCGTCGGCGCGCACGGCGTAGGTTTCGCTATCGACCTCGATCACCGGCGTGGCGCTGTTGTGAATCATGTCGGCCTTGGTGATGCAGCGGCAGTTCTTCACCGGCTCCAGGCGCTTGTCCAGGCCCAGCGCGGCGACCGCCGGATTCTTCAGCGCGGCCTGCGAGACAAAGGTCAGCGATGTCTTCAGCGCACGGCCATAGCTGCCGAACATCGGCCGGTAATGCACCGGCTGCGGCGTCGGGATCGAGGCATTCGGGTCGCCCATGGCCGCCGCCGCAATCATGCCGCCCTTGAGGATCAGGCTCGGCTTGACGCCGAAGAAGGCCGGCTTCCACAGCACGAGGTCGGCCAGCTTGCCGACCTCGATGGAGCCGACCACGTGGCCGATGCCGTGGGTGATGGCCGGGTTGATGGTGTACTTGGCGATGTAGCGCTTGACGCGCTGGTTGTCGTTGCGCGCCGTGTCCTCCTTCAGCGCGCCGCGCTGCAGCTTCATCTTGTGCGCGGTCTGCCAGGTGCGGATCAGCACTTCGCCGACGCGGCCCATGGCTTGCGAGTCCGACGACATCATGGAGAAGGCGCCGAGGTCGTGCAGGATGTCCTCGGCGGCGATGGTCTCGCGGCGAATGCGCGATTCGGCGAAGGCGACGTCCTCGGCAATGGCGGGGTCGAGGTGGTGACAGACCATCAGCATGTCGAGATGCTCGTCGATGGTATTCACCGTGTAGGGCATGGTCGGGTTGGTCGACGAGGGCAGCACGTTGGGCAGGCCCGCCGCCTTGATGATGTCCGGCGCATGGCCGCCGCCGGCGCCTTCGGTGTGAAAGGTGTGGATGGTGCGGCCCTTGAAGGCGGCCAGCGTCGCCTCGACGAAACCCGACTCGTTCAGCGTGTCGGTATGGATCGCCACCTGCACGTCCATTTCGTCGGCCACCGAGAGGCAGTTGTCGATCGCGGCCGGCGTGGTGCCCCAGTCCTCGTGCAGCTTGAGCCCCATGGCGCCGGCGGCGACCTGTTCCCGCAACGGCCCAGGCAGCGAGACATTACCCTTGCCGAGAAAGCCGAGGTTCATCGGGAAGGCCTCTGCCGCGGCGAGCATGGAATGAATGTGCCACGGCCCCGGCGTGCAGGTGGTGGCGAAGGTGCCGGTGGCCGGACCGGTGCCGCCGCCGAGCATGGTGGTGACGCCCGACATCAAGGCTTCCTCGATCTGCTGCGGGCAGATGAAGTGGATGTGTGAATCAATGCCGCCGGCGGTGACGATCATGCCTTCGCCGGCGATGATCTCGGTGCCGGCGCCGATGGCAATCGTGACGCCCGGCTGCACGTCCGGGTTGCCGGCCTTGCCGATGGCGGAAATCATGCCGCCCTTCAAGCCGATGTCGGCCTTGACGATACCCTGCACGGCGTCGACGATCAGGGCGTTGGTGATCACCGTGTCGGCGACATCGCGCGACATTTTCTGGCCCTGGCCCATGCCGTCGCGGATCACCTTGCCGCCGCCGAATTTCACTTCCTCGCCGGGGATTGTGTAGTCCTTCTCGACCTCGATCCAGAGTTCCGTGTCGGCGAGGCGCACGCGGTCGCCCGTCGTCGGACCGAACATTTCGGCATAGGCTTGTCTGGAGATTTTCATTTCAGCGCTCCCATCACCTTGCCCTGGAAACCGTAAACTTTGCGCTCGCCGGCGTAGTCGACCAGCTCGACGGTACGCGTCTGTCCCGGCTCGAAGCGCACCGCCGTACCGGCGGCGATGTTGAGCCGCATGCCGCGCGACTGCGCGCGATCGAAGGACAAGGCCTCGTTGGTCTCGAAGAAGTGATAGTGCGAGCCAACCTGGATCGGACGGTCGCCGGTGTTGGCGACTTTCATGGTCAGCGTGCGGCGGCCGGCATTGAGTTCGATTTCGCCGGCTTCGATTTTCATTTCGCCTGGAATCATCGCGGCCCCTTAAACGATCGGATTGTGGACAGTGACGAGCTTCGTGCCGTCGGGGAACGTGGCCTCGACCTGAATGTCGGGAATCATCTCCGGCACGCCTTCCATGACCTCGTTGCGCTTGAGCAGCGTCGCGCCGTAGCTCATCAATTCGGCCACTGATTGTCCGTCGCGCGCGCCTTCGAGGATGCCGGCGGAAATGAAGGCCACCGCTTCCGGGTAGTTGAGCTTGAGCCCGCGCCCCTTGCGGCGTTCGGCGAGCAGCGCGGCGGTGAAGATCAGCAGCTTGTCCTTTTCTCTCGGTGTCAGTTCCATACAGCCTCCTTCAGGTATTCCAGATGCGTGGCGCGATCGCCTCGCGTCCGCTCATTGCGGGGCGCAGTGCCGACCAGAGCTGCAGCAGCCATTCGCGCGCGGCTTCCGCCGAGTGGCCGAGATAACGGCCGACCAGCAGTTGCGGCAGCACGCTGACGCCCCGCTGCGCGCCGGCCTCGCTCGACCCGGCGGCACGACAGGCCGCAAGGGTTTCCGGTGTCAGCTCGACGCCCGCCGCCAGCACCGTGCTGCAGACGCTGAATCCCGCCAACCCGATCGGCGAAGCGAGCAGCGGCGAACCGCCGTCGATCACACCGCGCTCGCGCCACAGCAACCGGCCCTCGCTGCGAATGTCCGTGGCCAAGCGCAGCCGACCACGCTCGAAAGTCTCGCCGCTGGCACGGCGGCCAAAGCAGATCGTTTCCACACCCGTAAAACGGGCACCGGGGTCCAGTTCGATCGTGCTGCGCATGTCGGCCAGGGCGCCGGAAAACACGATGCTCTCCTGCGGCAACCATTCCACCGTGGCGCCAGCGCCGACTTTCAGATGCACCTGCTGCGACGATTGCGCTCCGCTGGATCGATACCATTTGCCGGCACCCGGCGTGGTCAGCAGCGCGTGAGATGCCGCATCGGCCTCGATGCGGATGTCGAGCTGGTCGCCGCCAGCGATTCCAGCGGGAGGATGCAACACGATGGCGTGACAGATGCCCGGACCTTCGGGATAGAGCGCCTTCTGCACACGCAGTGGACCGCGATGCTCGCGCCGGGCCAGGATCGTCGAGTCGTCGCGACGGGCGAAGCCGAGTGCGAGCGAAGCCTGCCAGGGAGATGAAATCGGTTCGGTGACCTGCATGGCCGAATCATACCGCCAGCAGTTCCTTGACCCCGTCTGCCGCCATGTCGGCGCCGGCACCGCGTTTGATGATTTCGCCCCGTTCCATGACCAAATACTGGTCGGCGAGGCTTTCGGCGAAGTCGTAGTACTGCTCGACCAGCAGGATGGCCATGTTGCCCTCGGCCGCGAGCGTGCGGATGGCGCGCTCGATGTCCTTGATGATCGAGGGCTGGATGCCTTCGGTCGGCTCGTCGAGGATCAGCAGGCGCGGGCCGAAGGCCAGGGCACGGCCGATCGCGAGCTGCTGCTGCTGGCCGCCGGAAAGATCGCCGCCGCGGCGTTTCAACATCTGCTTCAGCACCGGGAACATCTCGAAGATTCGCTCGGGAATCGGTGTGCCGCCGGGACGCGTGGCAAGGCCCATCTGCAGGTTTTCCAGCACCGTCAGGCGCGGGAAGATCTCGCGCCCCTGCGGCACGTAGCCGATGCCGGCCTTGACCCGCTCGTGCGAGGGCGCACGCGTGAGGTCCCTGCCCTCGAATGAAATGCTGCCGGTCCGGGATGGCACGAGACCCAGCAGGACTTTCAGCAGCGTGGTCTTGCCGACACCGTTGCGGCCGAGCACGGTCGTCACCTTGCCGATCGGCGCCTCGAAGGAAACGTCGCGCAGGATGTGGCTGCCGCTGTAGTACTGGTTGAGTTTGTCGACTTTGAGCATGGTCAGCGGCCCAAATACACTTCAATGACCCTCTGGTCGTTCTGCACCGTGGCGAGGTCGCCTTCGGCCAGCACCGAGCCTTCGTGCAGCACGGTGACCACGCCGCCCAACTGCTCGATGAAGGCCATGTCGTGCTCGACCACCACCAGGGAATGCTTGCCGGCCAGCGACTTGAACAGCTCGCCGGTGCGCGCGGTTTCGTCGTCGGTCATGCCGGCCACGGGCTCGTCGAGCAGCAAGAGCTTCGGGTCCTGCATCAGCAGCATGCCGATCTCCAGCCACTGCTTCTGGCCGTGCGAGAGCAGGCCGGCCTGCCGGTCCGCTTCGCCGTCGAGGCGGATCAGGCGCAGGGTGTCGGCTATCTTGTCGCGCGCATCGTCGTCGAGCCAGGCGAAGAGGCTGGTGCGGGCGCGCTTGTCCATTTTCATCGAAAGTTCGAGGTTCTCGAACACCGTCAGGTTCTCGAAGATGGTCGGCTTCTGAAACTTGCGGCCAATGCCCAGATGCGCGATCTCGGCTTCCGCCATGCGGCGCACATCAACGTTCTGATCGAACATGACCTTGCCGCGATCGGCCCGCGTCTTGCCGGTGATGACGTCCATCATGGTGGTCTTGCCGGCGCCGTTGGGGCCGATGATGCAGCGCAGTTCGCCGACCTCGATGTCGAGCGAGAGTTCGTTCAGCGCGCGAAAGCCGTCGAAGCTGACCGTCACCTCATGCAACAGCAGGATGCTGGGCGCGCTCATGCCGCACTCCCCTGCTTGCGTTTGTCGCGCAGTTTGCGCCACAGGCCGACCACGCCATCCGGCAGCCACAGCGTGACGCCGACGAACAGCGCGCCGAGGAAGAACAGCCAGTACTCGGGGAAGGCGACGGTGAAGAAGCTCTTCGCCAGATTCACGATGAAGGCGCCAATCACCGGGCCGATCAGCGTGGCGCGGCCGCCGACCGCGACCCAGATCGCGATCTCGATCGAGTTGGCGGGCGACATTTCGCCTGGGTTGATGATGCCGACCTGCGGCACGTAGAGCGCACCGGCGATGCCGCACAGAAGCGCCGACAGGGTCCAGATGAAGAGCTTGTAGTAGAGCGGGTTGTAGCCGATGAACATGACGCGCGATTCGGCGTCGCGGATCGCGGCCAGCACGCGGCCGAGTTTCGATGTCACCAGATAGCGGCCGAGCACCAGCGTCGCCAGCAGCATCAGTGCGGTCAGCGCGAAGAGGCTGACGCGCATCTCGGGCGAGGTGATGCTGTGGCCGAGGATGCGTTTGAAGTCGGTGAAGCCGTTGTTGCCGCCGAAGCCGGTTTCGTTGCGGAAGAAGAACAGCATCGCGGCGAAGGTCATCGCCTGGGTGATGATCGAAAAGTACACGCCCTTGATGCGCGAGCGGAAGGCGAAGAAGCCGAACACCAGGGCCACCAGCGCCGGCACCACCAGCACCAGCAGGATGGACCAGAGGATCGAGTCCGATCCCGT
>JAPLQX010000034.1 GCA_026399435.1 Rhodocyclales bacterium | reverse complement strand
TTCATAATCCGGGGGTCGGTGGTTCAAGTCCACTCATCACCACCAGTATTCAGGCGGCTCCCAGCGATGGGAGCCGCTTGTTTTTGTGGCTCGACCTTTTGCCGCTACGCTCTAGTGCTACGCGAATGGTTTGTCGAGCGCGTCAAGGACGGGCTGGCAGACATAGAACCGCCCCCACTGTCGCCCGGTCATCTCGCGGAGAATCTTGCCTTCCTCCATGGCGGTTATCGTCGCCTTGGCCGTGGGGTGTGTTTTCCCCAATATCTTTGCAGCTCGCCCGATGGTCATGTAGGGATTGATGAACAGATTGTCGATTAGAACGAGCGCGTTGGGCTTGTCTCGCAGTTGGGCGCGGTACTGTTCCCGCAATCGGTGCAGTTCCTTGGCTTGCGTGCCCGCTGCGGTGGCAGTCTCGGTGACGCCCTGGAGGAAGAAGCGGATCCACGGTATCCAGTCGCCATGGGTACGCACGCGCTGCAGCAGGTCGTAGTAGTCATTCTTGTGGGCATCGATAAAGGCGGACAGGTAGAGCAGGGGCTGTGAAAGCCGCTTGCGTTCGAGAAGGAAGAAGGTCACCAGGAGCCGGCCAACACGCCCGTTGCCGTCGAGGAAGGGATGGATCGTTTCGAACTGGATATGCATCATGGCGCACTGGATCAAGTCCGGGATGACATCGTGGACATGAAGGAACTTCTCCCATTCATCCAGGCATTCGTGCATTTCCACTACGGGCGGCGGCACGAAAGCGGCGGTCATGGGGGTGCTGCCCGCGGGTCCGATCCAGTTCTGCGTGCGGCGAAATTCGCCGGGTGTAGCCTTGTCCCCGCGCACTCCCGTCATGAGCTTGGCGTGAATCTCTCGGGTCAGCCGGAGCGACAGGGGCAATTCAGGGAGCAGCGTGACGCCATGCTCCAGGGCGTAGGTATAGTTCCTGATTTCCTGAATGTCGGCATTGACGGAGCGCTTGGAGTTGTCGTCTTCGATTTCGTCGATCAGCAGATCGGAAAGGCTGGCCTTGGTCCCCTCGATGCGCGATGAAAGCACCGCCTCACGGCGGATGTATGGGGAAATCAGCAGGTGAGGATTTGGCAACTGGCCACCAAGGCCGGAGAGTTCCGACAACGCTGCATCGGCTTTCGACAGCGCAAGCGCAAGCTCCATGTCGATGTTGATGGGGGGCGGCAAGGAGTTCGGCACGAAGGCTAGATATCCCTGCGGTGCGTTCAGCAGGCGCCCACTTTTGGCTGCAGAAAAATCGTTCGGATTCATTGCGTTATGGGAGCGAGTTAAGGATACTTTCAAAAGATTCTAGGCTTTGAAAAAAATAAGTCAATTTCTTTCAAAGCTATCCAGTGTTCGAAAGCTCGCTTTCACAACAGGCCGGCCAAAGCGTCTTCTACAATCCCGAATCACCCCTCGCTACGGCGCGGGTTTACGAGGCATCAGCGGTGGCCGCTTGTAGAACTGAAACCAGCCCAAGCCATTGATGCGACAGGCTTCTAGACTTGGCTTCACAATCCGGGGGTCGGTGGTTCAAGTCCACTCATCACCACCAGTATTCAGGCGGCTCCCAGCGATGGGGGCCGTTTGTCTTTGTGCCGCAGGGTCGAGTGCAACAGATGTCTGCTGGCGCAAGTTTGCTGCACGCCAGACAGCAACGGAGAGAAAGCGGCGGCTTTGCGGCGCTCAGCGTCGGTTCAGGGTTTGCCGTTGCAGGAGGGGAGACGGCCGCTGGTGTTCCAGAAAATCGTTTAGCTTCCGCCACACCTGCCACCCGACAAAGGCCCGCCGCGCCCAGCGCCAGGAGCGTTTCGGCCGGATGACGACCAGCGCGACACCGGCGGCAATGAGAAATTGCGGGTTGCGGCGCAGCCAGAGGACGCCTTCGACGGCGCAATCCGCTCCGCTGAAGGCGGGAGCCAGTCCCGCCGCGCACAGGCCAAACTCGGCGCGCAGGGTGTCGCTGGCGATCTGGAGTCGCTGTTTCTTCAGCGCGAGTTCCAGCGTAGTGGAGTTCACTGCGGTTTTGTGACGCTACCGGCCGAGAGCGCGTCGCGATCCTTGCGCAGTTCGGCGAGGCTGGCTGAAAACAGTTTCGAGCCTGATCGCCCCAAGCTCATCGCCAGCATCAGGCTGGCGACGCCGGCACCGAGGAAAAGTGCGGAAAAAATCCCCAATGCCAGCAACCGGTTGCTGTCCCATAGCAACACGGTGAGAAAGATCGCGAGAAAAATCAGGCCTGCCGCAATGCATAGAAACGCGCCCCCGCCGTAGGCGAGCATGGAAACCAGCCGAACCCGTTCCTCGGCGAGTTCCACCCCGAGGAGTTCGAGGCGATTGTGGATCAGGGTGACGCCGGTACCAAGCAAGCCCTTGGCCGAAGCGAACAAGCCACGCTGGTCGGGCACCTTGCCCGCTCCATCACCCATGACTGCGTTCAGCGACGGCCGATCAGCAGGCCGACGATGAAACCGAAACCAGCCGCAACACCCACCGAACGCCAGGGATTGTCATGCACGTAATCGTCGGCGACGCGGCCAACTTCTTTGGCCCTGTCCACAAGGGCGGCCTCGGCTTCGCTCAGCTTGATCTTGGCGGCGGCGAGCCGGTCCTGCGTTCTGGCGCGGATATCAGCGATCTTGTCGCCTGCCTGCCCGGCCGTGGCGCGCAGCAATTCTTCCGTATCGGCAATCACCAGTCTTACGTCGGCAATCAGTTTGTCTTTGGTGACATCGCTCATGTCGCTCATGGTTTTCTCCTGAATTGAATGACTACGGGTTAAAGGCTACCGATTTTATCGCTGAGCCGCAATGATCTATGTCATACAGGCGCCAGATGGTAATCGACCGTCAGGGGCGCGTGATCGGAGAAGCGCTGGTCCTTGTAGACAGTCACATGACGCGCTGCCGCCGCCAGGCCCGGCGTGGCGATCTGGTAATCGATGCGCCAACCCACGTTCTTGGCCCAGGCCTGACCCCGGTTCGACCACCACGTGTAGGCTTCGCCGGTCGCCTCCGGCAGCAGCCGGCGATGCACATCGACCCAGCCCAGTTCGTCGAATACGTCAGACAGCCAGGCGCGCTCCTCGGGCAGAAAGCCGGAGTTCTTCTGGTTGGATTTCCAGTTCTTGAGGTCGATCGGCCGGTGCGCGATGTTCCAGTCGCCGCAGAGCAGGACTTCGCGTCCGTCGCGCCGGGCTTCGTGCGCCAGACGCTCCAGTTGCGGCCGGAACTGCTCGAGAAAGCGAAACTTGGCCTGCTGGCGCTCGTCCGAGCTTGAACCGGAAGGCAGGTAAAGCGAGACCACCGAGAGTTTGCCGAAATCGGCCTGCAGGTAACGCCCTTCCGCGTCGAACTCGGCATTGCCAAAACCTTCGATGATGCGGTCAGGTGCCTGCCGGGAGTAGATGCCGACCCCGCTGTAGCCCTTTTTCTCCGCCGCGTGAAAGCAACCGGTGAAACCCGTCGGCTCGCGCAAGGCGAGGGTCAGATCAGGCATTTGCGCCTTGAGTTCCTGGACGCAGACGATGTCGGCCTGTTGCGTCGCCAGCCACTCGAAAAGCCCCTTGCCGGCGGCGGAGCGGATACCATTAAGATTCAGACTGAGTATTCGGAGCTTGTGCGTGAGCATGTAGAATGTCTTGGATGAATGCGAACGTCGCCTTAACTGCCAACAGCGCCGTCACCAGCGAGCTGAGCCGCGAGTTTATCGCCTTCGCCTGCGAACTGGGTGTGTTGCGCTTCGGCGAATTCAAGACCAAGGCGGGGCGCCTGAGTCCCTATTTCTTCAATGCCGGTCTGTTCAGCGACGGCGCTTCCCTGTCCCGCCTGAGCGATTTCTACGCACGCCGCGTTCTGGCTGCAGGGGTCGGGTTTGATGTACTGTTCGGGCCAGCCTACAAGGGAATTCCGCTCGTTGCCGGCGCGGCCATGGCGCTGGCAGGCCTCGGGCACAACACTCCCTACGCCTACAACCGCAAGGAAGCCAAGGATCACGGCGAAGGCGGCACGCTGGTTGGCGCGCCGCTCAAGGGCCGCGTGCTGATCATCGATGACGTGATTTCGGCGGGAACGTCGGTGCGTGAATCGGTGGATCTGATCCGTGCTGCCGGGGCGACGCCGGCGGCGGTGCTGATTGCGCTCGATCGTCAGGAACGGGGTCAGGGCGATCTCTCTGCCGTGCAGGAAGTTGAACGGAATTACGGTATTCCCGTGATCAGCGTCGCCAGCCTGACCGACCTGATCGATTATCTTTCCGGCCAGCCGGAACTTGAAAACAAGCTTGCTGCCGTGCGCGATTACCGCGCTCGTTACGGCATCGACTGATGCCCATGACCCTTCAGGGAGACTCCCCATGCGCCTGATTTCCGTCCTGTTGTTTGCTTCTTCCGCTGCGCTTGCCCTGGGTGCTGCCGCCCAGACGCGCATCTATTGCTGTGACGACGTCAAGGGGCGCAAGGTCTGCGGCGATTTTTTGCCCACCGAATGCCAGGGTCGGGCCTATGAAGAGCGCGACAATCGCGGCTTTGTTTCAAAAACGGTCGAAGCCCCGCTGACCGCGGAGCAGCAGGCGCGCCGCGATGCCGAGGCGGCAAAGAAGGAAGCCGACAAGAAGAAGGCCGCGGAGGAGCGCCGCCGCACGCTGGCCTTGCTGGCAACTTATTCCAGCGAAAAGGATATCAATTCGGCGCGGGATCGCGCCTTGGCCGAAGTGGACAAGAACATGAAGCAGGCCCAGCAGCGGCTTGAGGAAGCCAACAAGAAGAAAAAGAAGCTCGAGGGCGACAAGGAGTTCTACAAGGGTAAGCCGCTGCCTGACCAAGTCAAGGCCGAGATCCGCGACAACGAGAAGGAGATCAAGGCGCAACAGGCGGCCGTGGATTCCAAGGTCAAGGAGATGGAAGAAGTCCGCAGCCGCTTCGCCGATGAGAAGAAGCGCTATCTCGAACTGACCGGCAAGAAGTCGATGGAAGTTGTGCCCGCGCCGGCATCGGCGCCAGCACCTGCGGCTGCTGCGCCTGCAGCGGCACCGGCTTCTGCGGCGCCGGCGGCACAACCCACCGCGAAGAAGTAATCAGGCGCCGAGTTTTTTCTTCAGCAGGTCGGTGACCTGCTGCGGATTGGCCTTGCCGCGGGTGGCCTTCATGGCCTGCCCGACGAGCGCGTTGAAGGCTTTTTCCTTGCCGGCGCGATATTCCTCGACCGATTTCTGATTGGCGGCAAGTACTTCGTCGACCAGCGCTTCGATCGCGCCGGTATCGGTGATCTGCTTCCAGCCCTTCGCTTCGATGACGGCGTCGGCATCCTTGCCGTCACCGGTCCAGAGCGCCTCGAAGACGTCCCTGGCGATCTTGTTGGATATCGTGTTGTCGGCAATGCGGCAGATGATGCCGGCGAGTTGCTGCGCTGAGAGCGGTGCGGCGGCAATCTCGAGCCCGTCCTTGTTGAGCCGGGCCGCCAGATCACCCATCACCCAGTTTGCGGCGGGCTTGGCGTTTTCGCGGCCGGCCAGGGCCAGCACCACCTCGAAGTAGGCGGCCATTTCGCGCGATGCGGTGAGTGTGGCCGCGTCGTAGGAGGACAAGCCGTAATCCGTCTCGAAGCGCTGCTTCATGGCCTGCGGCAGTTCCGGCAGGCCTGACTTCACCTCATCGATCCAGCCCGGAGTGATTTCCAGCGGCAGCAGGTCGGGATCGGGGAAGTAGCGGTAGTCGTGCGCGTCTTCCTTGCTGCGCATCGAGCGTGTTTCGCCGGTGTCGGGATCGAACAGCACGGTGGCTTGCTGGATGGAGCGGCCTTCCTCGATCTCGTTGATCTGCCACTGCACCTCGAAGTCGATCGCCTGCTGCATGAAGCGGAAGGAGTTGAGGTTCTTGATTTCGCGCCGCGTGCCGAATTCCTTTTGTCCCATCGGGCGCACCGAAACGTTGGCGTCGCAGCGGAACGATCCTTCCTGCATGTTGCCGTCGCAAATGCCGATCCACTGCACCAGCGCATGCAGCGCCTTGGCGTAGGCCACCGCCTCGGCGGACGAGCGCATCTCCGGCTCGGTGACGATTTCCAGCAGCGGCGTGCCGGCGCGATTCAGGTCGATGCCGGTCCTGCCGTGAAAATCCTCGTGCAGCGATTTTCCGGCATCCTCTTCGAGATGGGCGCGCGTCAGGTGGACGAACTTCTCCGCTTCGCCCACCCGGATGTGCAAGCCGCCGCCCAGAACCACAGGGATCTCGAACTGGCTGATCTGGTAGCCCTTGGGCAGGTCGGGGTAGAAATAATTCTTGCGGGCGAAGACCGAGCGCGGTGCGATCGTGGCACCCACGGCAAGACCGAACTTGATGGCGCAGACCACGGCTTCGCGGTTGAGCACCGGCAGCACGCCGGGCAGCGCGATGTCCACTGCGTTGGCCTGCACGTTCGGTTCCGCGCCGAAGGCGATGCTGCTGCCCGAAAATATTTTCGACTTGGTTTGCAACTGGGCGTGGGTTTCCAGTCCGATGACGACTTCCCACTGGGTTGTGCGCGTCATTTCACGCCCTCCGGCATCCGCGTATGCCAGTCGGTAGCCTTCTGGTACTGGTGCGCGACGTTGAGCATCTTCGCCTCGCCGAACCAGTTGCCGATGATCTGCAAGCCGACCGGCATGTTGTTGTTGCCGAAGCCGCAGGGCAGCGACATGCCCGGCAGGCCGGCGAGGTTGGTGGAGATGGTGTAGATGTCCGACAGGTACATCTGCACGGGGTCAGCGCTCTTGGCACCGAAGGCGAAGGCCACCGAAGGCGAGGTCGGGCCCATGATCACGTCGCATTGCTTGAAGGCCTCGACAAAGTCGGCGGCGATGAGACGGCGAATCTTCTGCGCCTTGAGGTAATAGGCGTCGTAGTAGCCGTGCGACAGCACGTAGGTGCCGATCAGGATGCGGCGCTTCACCTCGGCGCCGAAGCCCTGCGCCCGGCTGCGCGAGTACATCTCGGTCAAATCGTTGTACTCCGGCGCGCGATAGCCGTAACGCACGCCGTCGAAGCGCGACAGATTGGAGCTGGCCTCGGCCGGGGCGATCACGTAATAGGCGGGCACCGACAGGCCGGAGTTTGGCAGTTGCACTTCCCCCGTGGTGGCGCCCAGCTTGCGGTACTCGGCCAGTGCGGCGTCGACCGCGGCGCGCACGTCGGCATCCATGCCTACGCCGAAGAACTCTTTCGGCAGGCCGATCTTCAGGCCGGCCAGCGGTTTTTCCAGGTCGCGGCCGTAGTCCTCTGTGGGGCGCTCCAGCGAAGTCGAATCGCGGGTGTCGAAGCCGGCCATGGCATTCAGCAGCAGCGCACAGTCTTCCGCGCTCTTCGCCATCGGTCCGCCCTGGTCGAGACTGGAGGCAAAGGCAATCATGCCGTAGCGCGACACCACGCCGTAAGTCGGCTTGAGGCCGGTGAGGCCGCACAGGGCCGCCGGCTGGCGGATCGAGCCTCCGGTATCGGTGCCGGTCGCGGCCGGTGTCAGGCGTGCCGCGATGGCCGCCGCCGAGCCGCCCGAGGAACCGCCGGGCACGCAGGAAACATCCCAGGGATTCCTGACCGGCCCGAAGTACGAAGTTTCGTTGGACGAGCCCATGGCGAACTCGTCCATGTTGAGCTTGCCCAGCGTCACCATGCCCGCGGCGGCGAGCTTCTCGACCACGTTGGCGTCGTAGGGCGAGACGAAATTGGCCAGCATCTGCGAGCCGCAACTGGTGCGCCAGCCCTTGGTGCAGAAAATGTCCTTGTGCCCCAAGGGGATGCCGGTCAGCTGGGTGCCGGCGCCGGTATTCAGTCGCTCGTCAGCGGTCCGCGCCTGGGCCAGCGTCCTTTCACGGTCGGTGGTGATGAAGGCATTGAGAGGGGGATTGAACTTCTCGATGCGGTCGAGGAACAGCGTTGCCAGCTCGACGGCAGAAACCTTCTTCGTTGCCAGCGCGGCGGAGAGCTCGCGCAGCGATGAATTGATCAAGTCGCTCATTCGACAACTCGCGGTACTAAATACAACCCGGCCTCCGTTTCCGGCGCCACGGCCTGAAAATCGGCGCGGCGATCGGTTTCGGTGACGACGTCGGGACGCAGGCGCTGCACCACGTCTACGGCATGGGCCATCGGCTCGATGCCTGTGGTATCAACGGCCTGCAACTGCTCGATGAAGCCGAGGATGTCGTTCAACTGGTCGCGCGTGGCTTCGCGCTCGGCGGCGGAGAGTTCGATTCGTGCCAGCCGGGCGATGCGGGCGACGTCTTCCAGGTTCAGGGACATGATGACAAATGGGGGGTGTGTGATGTTGGAGCCGCGTGAAACAAGGCCTGCGCAGTGCTGTGTTGCCCGGCGCGATAGGGTATTATAAGCGACCTTTTAGCTACGGCCGCTACGCTTAACGCCGATAAAACCGGCGTTAGCCTTCACTGAAACTTCGTTTTTACCCCAGCCCTCTCAGGGCGGGCTTCAACACTGGAACCACGATGTTCGGCTTTCTCCGCTCCTATTTTTCCAACGATCTTGCCATCGACCTCGGTACCGCCAACACGCTGATTTACGTGCGCGGCAAGGGTGTCGTGCTCGACGAACCCTCGGTCGTCGCGATTCGCATCGAAGGCGGCCCCAACGCCAAGAAGACCATTCAAGCCGTCGGCCGCGAGGCCAAGACCATGATCGGTCGCAATCCCAAGGAAATCCAGGTCATTCGCCCCCTGAAGGACGGCGTGATCGCCGACTTCACGGTAACCGAGCAAATGCTCAAGCAGTTCATCAAGCGGGTGCATGAGTCGCGCCTGTTCTCGCCGTCCCCGCGCATCATTATCTGCGTGCCTTCGGGCTCGACTCAGGTGGAGCGGCGCGCGATCCGCGAATCCGCGCTCGGTGCCGGCGCATCGCAGGTGTACCTGATCGAGGAACCGATGGCCGCCGCAATCGGCGCCGGGCTGCCGGTATCGGACGCCACCGGTTCGATGGTGGTGGATATCGGCGGCGGCACCACCGAAGTGGGCGTGATTTCGCTCGGCGGCATGGTCTACGCCAACTCGGTGCGCGTCGGCGGCGACAAGTTCGACGAGGCGATCATCTCCTACATCAGCCGCAACTACGGCATGCAGATCGGCGATAACAGCGCCGAGAACATCAAGAAGCAGATCGGTTCGGCCTTTCCCGGCGCCGAAGTGCGCGAGATGGAGGTCTCGGGCATCAATCGCGCCGAGGGCATTCCGCGCAAATTCACCATCTCCTCCAACGAGGTGCTCGAAGCGCTCTCCGAACCGCTGAACCAGGTGGTCAAGGCGGTCAAGGATGCGCTGGAAAAAACCCCGCCCGAACTGGGCGCGGACATCGCCGAACGGGGCTTGGTACTGACCGGTGGTGGTGCGCTATTGCACGATCTGGATCGCCTGCTGACCGAAGAAACCGGCCTGCCGGTGATCGTCGCCGACGATCCGCTGACCTGCGTCGCCCGCGGCTCAGGCCTGGCGCTTGAAAAGATGGACAAACTTGGCAGTATTTTTGCCACCGAGTAAGCCCCGCCCCGTGTAGCTTGCAAGCTGCCCCCGCGGCCTTGCGCGCGGGATACCAGCGGGTTCCATCTTTTCTTCACAGCCTTTGAGGGCGCACCTGCCTTGATGTCAGTCGTTGGCCATGCTCCGCCACCCTTCTTCAAACGGGGTCCGGCGCCGCTTGTGCGGCTGGTCTTCTTCGTCTCGCTTTCCCTGATCCTGCTGATCGCCGATCTGCGCTTTCATACCCTGGAATGGGCGCGACTGGCGGTAGCCACGGTGGCCTGGCCCCTGCAGCGCATCACCTGGATGCCGATCGACGCTGCCGGTGACTTCGGCGCCTACCTGACGCGGCAATCGACCCTGTTGCGGGAAAACGAGGAGTTGCGTCGCAGCCAGCTCGGCACCGCCAATCTGCTCCTGCGCCAGCAGCATCTCGAGCAGGAAAACAAGCGGCTGCGCGCCCTGCTCGACATGCGCGCGCGTCTGCCGGTCGAAGGACGCATTGCCGAGATTCTCTATGCGGCGCGCGACCCGTTCTCGCGCCGGGTGATCATCGACAAGGGCATCCAGCATGGCATCGGCGCAGGGCAGGCCGTGGTGGACGATGTCGGCATCATCGGCCAGGTGGTGCGGGTGTTTCCGCTCACGGCGGAAGTGCTGCTGCTGACCGACAAGGAGCAGGCGATTCCGGTCGAGGTGCAGAGAAACGGCTTGCGCGCCATTCTGGCCGGCGCCGGCGCCGGCATGATGGAACTGCGCTTCCTGGCGGCGAACGCCGAGGTGCAGATCGGTGACATCCTGGTGACTTCGGGGCTCGACGGCGTTTACCTGCCGGGCCTGCCGGTGGCCAAAGTGGTCAAGATCGACCGCGATAGCGCCTACTCCTTCGCGCGCATCACCTGCGCACCGCTGGCCGGTGTCGAACGCCATGGGCTGGCCCTGGTGCTCGGCGCTCGCACGGCATTGCCACCACAGCCTGACGATGTGCCGGCAGCCGAAGAGCCGAGCCGCGGCAAGCGGGTCAAGAAGAAGGTACACTGAATGCAACCCACCCACGCCTCACGCCGCATCCTGCTGCCGGTCAGAAACTGGTTCATCGTGGTGACGCTCTTTCTCGCCCTGCTGCTGAATCTGATTCCTTTCGGGCGCCTGCCTGGCATTCCCGACTGGGTGGCGCTGGTGCTGGCGTTCTGGTGCGTTCATCAGCCGCTGAAAGTCGGCATGGCCGCCGGCTTCGTGCTCGGCCTGGCAATGGACGTGGCCGATGCCAGCGTGATGGGGCAGCATGCACTGGCCTACGTGCTGCTTGCATTTGCGGCCGCCGGGCTGTCGCGACGGGTGTTGTGGTTTCCTCTGTCGCAGCAGGCCTTGCACGTTCTGCCCCTGTTTCTTGGCATGCAGCTGGTGATGATGGTCGCGCGCATGGTGAGTGGCGCCGAGTTTCCGGGCGTGCTGTGGTTTCTGTCGAGCTTCACCGCGGCGCTGCTCTGGCACCCGGTGACCTACCTGCTCCTGATTCCACAGTTCCGGCCGGAAGACAAAGACGTCCATCGACCAATTTAGACCCGGATGGAATTCAAGAATCCCCAGGAAGAACTCGAGCGCTTCCGTTCGCGGCTGGCCGTGGCGGGCGGCTTCGTGCTGGTCTGCTTTACCCTGTTGTTCATCCGCTTCGTCTGGCTGCAGATCGTCCAGCACGACTACTACCAGACCCGCGCCGAGGACAACCGCATTTCGCTGGTGCCCATCGTGCCCAACCGGGGCCTGATCGTCGACCGCAATGGCGAGGTGCTGGCACGCAACTATTCGGCATACACGCTGGAAATCACGCCGTCCAAGACCCGCGATCTGGAGCAGGTCATCGATGGCCTGGCCGGCATCATCGACATCCAGCCCAAGGACCGCAAGCGCTTCAGGAAGCTGCTGGAAGAAAGCCGCAACTTCGAGTCACTGCCGATCAGGACCCGGCTGACGGATGAGGAGGTGGCCAGGTTCATCGCCCACCGCTATCGCTTCCCCGGCGTCGACATCAAGGCGCGCCTGTTTCGCCAGTATCCGGGGGGCGCCTTCGCCTCGCACATGCTGGGCTACATCGGGCGCGTCAACGACAGGGACCTCGAAAAGATCGAGGAAAAGGAACAGGACGCGAACTATCGCGGCACCGAGCACTTCGGCAAGACCGGGCTGGAGCAACATTACGAATTCGACCTGCATGGTGGTACCGGCTTCGAACAGGTGGAGGTCGATGCCGGCGGCCGCGCTGTGCGCACTTTGGCCCGCACCGCGCCGGTGGCCGGCAACAACCTGACGCTGACCGTGGATGCCGAGCTGCAGCGCATCGCCGAGCTGGCCTTCGGCGACCGCAGGGGCGCGCTGGTCGCTATAGAACCCTCCACCGGCGGCATTCTGGCGCTGGTGGCGGTGCCCAACTACGATCCCAACCTGTTCGTCGATGGCATCGACACGCAGAACTGGAGGGAACTCAACGAATCTCCGGACAAGCCGATGGTCAACCGCGCCCTGAACGGCGCCTATCCGCCGGGCTCCACCTTCAAGCCCTTCATGGCGCTGGGCGCCCTGACGCTGGGCAAGCGCCGTGCGGAGCAGGTGATTTCCGATCCCGGTTTCTTCAATTTCGGCGGCCACCATTTTCGCGACGACAAGAAGGGCGGCCACGGCATGGTGGATATGTACAAATCCATCGTGCAGTCCTGCGATACCTACTACTACATGCTGGCCAACGACATGGGGATAGACAACATCTCCAGCTTCATGGGCCAGTTGGGTCTCGGCAGCCGCACCGGGATCGATATCGATGGCGAATCGGAAGGTGTGCTGCCTTCGCAGGAATGGAAGAGAAAGCGCTTCAAGAAGCCGGAGCAGCAGAAATGGTATGCCGGCGAAACTATTTCGATCGGCATCGGTCAGGGCTACAACGCCTATACGCCGATCCAGCTGGCGCAGGCCACGGCAATTGTGGCCAACAAGGGCGTGGTGTTTCGACCGCACCTGGTGAAGTTCATTACCGACACACGGACCGGCAAGCGGACCGAGGTCGAGCCGAAGCCGACACGGGATTTGGGACTCAAGCTGGAACATATCGACGTGATCAGGAATGCCATGATCGGCGTGAACAAGGAAGGCACCGGCGCGCGCGCCTTCGCCGGTGCCGAGTACGTTTCCGCGGGCAAGACCGGCACCGCCCAGGTGTATTCGCTCAAAGGCGCGGAGTACAAGGCGGGCGGGGTCAAGAAAGAGTTGCGCGACCACGCCCTGTTCATCGCTTTCGCTCCCGCGGAGGACCCCAAGATCGCGCTGGCCATTCTGGTCGAGAACGGCGGCTTCGGTGCCCAGGCCGCGGCCCCGATCGCGCGCCTGGTGCTCGACTACTATCTGCTCGGCAAGCGCCCCAAGGCGCCGGCGCAGCCGGATGAAGCAGCCGTCGAAGAGGACGAGGAATGAATCCCGGAATCGGTCTCGGCATGATTCGCAACCTGGTGCAGCGGCTGGTCGCGCCGATCGATCTGCCGCTGATGGTGATCGCCGGATTGCTGCTGCTGCTGGCTGTCGGCGTGATGGGCAGCGCTTCGCCCGAACGACTCAATGCGCAGTTGCTCAATGTTGCCGTCGCCCTGGTGGTGATGCGCTTCATGGCGCAGGTTCCGCCGCAGCGCCTGATGCATCTGGCGGTGCCGGTATATCTGGTTGGCATCTTGCTGCTGATCGCCGTGGCCCTGTTCGGCGACGTCTCCAAGGGGGCGCGACGCTGGCTCAATCTCGGCTTCATGCGCGCGCAACCCTCCGAATTGATGAAGATCGCCATGCCGCTCCTGCTCGCCTGGTTCTTCCAGAAGCGCGAAGCGATGCCGCGTCTGCGCGACTACGGCATTGCGGCCGTGCTGCTGTTGCTGCCGGTGGCGCTCATCGCGCGCCAGCCGGACCTGGGCACGGCGATCCTGGTTCTGGCGGCCGGTTTCTATGTGATCTTCTTCGCCGGGCTGTCGTGGAAGATACTGGTCGGCATGGCTGTCGCCGCCGCCGCCGCCGCCCCCCTGGCGTGGAATCTGCTGCACGACTACCAGAGAAATCGCATCATCACCCTCTTCGATCCGGAGAAGGATCCGCTCGGCAAGGGCTTCCACATCATCCAGTCGACCATCGCCATCGGTTCCGGCGGCATCTTCGGCAAGGGTTGGCGGGCCGGCACCCAGGCACAACTGGAATTCATCCCCGAGCGCCATACCGACTTCATCTTTGCCGTGTTCTCCGAGGAGTTCGGCCTTTTCGGCAATCTGCTTCTGCTTGGGCTCTACGCAATGCTGATCGGTCGCGGACTGATGATCGCGGCGAATGCGGCCACGTTGTTTTCGCGCCTGCTGGCCGGCGCCGTCACCATGATTTTCTTCACCTACGCCTTCGTCAATATGGGCATGGTCTCCGGCATCCTGCCGGTGGTCGGCGTCCCGCTGCCCTTGGTCAGTTACGGCGGCACGGCGCTGGTGACGCTGTTCATCGGCATCGGGATACTGATGTCGATTCATGGCAATCGCATGCTGGTGCAGAAGTGAACACCCGCTCCCCCCAACCCCCTCTCGCGAGGGGGAGTTCGCAAGCTCGCTGCGCTCGGTTGTCACGGGGCGCTTCGAACGAAAGACGGTGCCGATGTTCGCTCCGCGAACGCGACGTCTTGCCTTGGGGCGGCCCGGCGGCAAGACTCGGCCGGCATATCCTCGCACCGTTGCTGGCGCTGGCACTCGCTGCCTGCGGCACGCAGGCGCCGCGCCCGGTCATCGATCGGGCCGAGACACCCGCTGTCGCCGTACCGCCAGCGCCGACTTTCAAGACCGAGGCAAAGAAGCCGGCGCCGGCGATCAAGTACAGCGGCGGCTTCTACAAGGACGACGGTCCCGGCGACAAACCGCCGGAAGACATCGAGGCCATTCCCGACGCGATACCGAAAGTCGAGCCGCTGCATCGTTTCGCCAACAATCCGTATTCGGTGCTGGGGCGCGACTATGTTCCGCTGCGCGACGTCACGCCCTACAAGGCGCGCGGCATCGGCAGCTGGTACGGGCGCAAGTTTCACGGGCAGAAGACCTCCAGCGGCGAGCCCTACGACATGTACGGCATGACCGCAGCCCATCCGACCCTGCCGATCCCGTCCTATGTGCGCGTCAGCAATCCGGCCAACGGCAAATCGGTGGTGGTGCGCGTCAATGACCGCGGCCCCTTCCATTCCGGCCGGCTGATCGATCTGTCGTGGACCGCGGCGTACAAGCTGGGCTATATCGGCACGGGCAGTACCGTGGTCGAGGTCGAAAGCGTGTTGCCCGGGCAGACGCTCGCCGTTGCCGTCCCGCGAAGGGGAGAGCCAGGCACGCAAAGCGCGCCAGCGCCGACTGTTGTCGAGGATCCGATCGCGGCGATGGCCGCCGCCGAGCCCGAACCGCCTCTGCCGCAGGTGCAGGATGCGCGCGGCCACTTTCTGCAGCTCGGCGCCTTCGGCAACCGCGACAACGCCGAGGCGCTGCGGGCGCGGCTGGCCCGCGAACTGGGCAATCTGGCCGAAAAGCTGGTGGTCCAGTCCGCCGGCAAGCTGTTCCGCGTCCAGCTCGGACCGTGGCCCGACGCTGCTGCCGCGCAGCTGGCGGGAGGGCGCCTGCGCGAAAGTTTCGGCATGTCGGCGGTCGTCGTGCAGCGCTAGCCGCAGGGAGCTTGCCGGCCCAGCCGTATAATTCACATTCCTTTCCCCCACGATTTGCCGATGCGATTTCTTGCCTTTTTCCTGGCGCTGCTGCCCTTTGCCGCCAGCTACGCCCAGCCGATTCCCGCGCCGACCCTGAGCGCACGGGCCTGGATCCTGATGGACTACGCGACCGGCCAGGTGCTGGCCGCGCAGGAGGCCGACACGCGCCTCGAACCCGCCTCCCTGACCAAGGTGATGACCACCTATCTGGTCGCCGACGCCTTGGCCCAGAAGACGCTGTCGCTGCAGCAGCCCGTCACGGTGTCCGAGCGCGCCTGGCGCACCCAGGGCTCGCGCAGTTTCGTCCCGGTCAACAAGGGCGTCAGCGTCGACGAGTTGTTCAAGGGCATGGTGATCCAGTCCGGCAACGACGCGTCGGTGGCGCTGGCGGAAGCCGTCGGCGGCAGCGAGGACGCCTTCGCGGCGATGATGAACCGCACGGCGCAGCGCATGGGCCTGAAGGACACGAACTTTCTGAATGCCAGCGGCTACTTCGAAGGGCCGGCGCCGACCCACTATTCCACGGCGCGCGATCTGGCCCGGCTGGCCGCCGCGCTGATGCGCGACCACCCGGAAACCCATGCCCTGCATGCGACCAAGGAATACACCTACAACGGCATCCGCCAGTACAACCGCAACCGCCTGCTGTGGGCCGATCCGACGGTGGACGGGCTGAAGACGGGGCATTCCAATGCGGCCGGTTTCTGCCTGATCGCCACCGCCAAACGCGGCCCGCGGCGGCTGATTTCCGTCGTGCTCGGCACTGCCTCGGAAGAAGCCCGTGCCCGCGATTCGCTGAACCTGCTCAACTGGGGCTTCACCGGATTCGATGCGGTAAAGCTCTACGACAAGGGGCAGGCGATTTCGCAGCTCAAGGTGTTCAAGGGTGCGCAAAACCTGGTCGGCGCTGGCTTTGCCGAGGATTTCGTGGTCTCGGTGCCGCGCGGCATGGCCGATAAGCTCACGGTGCAGCTGGTCAGCCGGCAGCCCTTGATCGCTCCTGTCGCTGCAGGCGCCGCGGTCGGTACGCTCAAGCTCTCGGTGGCAGGTCAACCCTGGGGCGAGTATCCCGTCGTCGCGCAGACCGCGGTTCCCGCGGCCGGCTTCTTCGGCCGCTTGTGGGACGATCTGCGGCTGTTCTTCCAATGACGGCGAGGGTCTTTCTCAACGGGCAATGGCTGGCCGCCGAAGAAGCCCGCGTCTCCGTCATGGATCGCGGCTTTCTGTTCGGCGACGGCGTGTATGAGGTGATCCCGGTGTATTCGCGCCAGCCCTTCCGCCTCGAACAGCATCTGGCTCGTCTGCAGCACAGCCTGGACGGCATCCAGCTCGCCAATCCGTATCGGTTGAACGAGTGGATAGCCTTCATCACGCAACTGGCGCGCGAGGCCGAGTGGGAAGACCAGTCGATCTACATCCAGGTCACGCGCGGGCCGATGGCCGTGCGCAACCACGCTTTCCCGACGCAGATCACGCCCACCGCGGTGATCCTAGCGGAAGCGATGAACACGCCGCCGGCGAATCAGCGCGAGCAGGGCATCGCCGCCGTATCCGCGGCCGACATCCGCTGGCTGCGCTGCGATCTGAAGACCACCTCGCTGCTGGCCAACTGCCTGTTGCGCCAGCTCGCTGTTTCCGCCGGCTGCGTCGAAACCGTATTGTTCCGCGACGGGTTTCTCACCGAAGGTTCGGCATCCTCCATCTTCGTCGTGAAGAACGGCGTGCTGCTGGCGCCGATGAAGAACCACCTGATGCTGCCCGGCATCACTTACGACGTCATCCTGGAACTTGCCGCGCAACACGGCCTGGCGCACGACGTGCGCGACATCACCGAGGCCGAGACACGCGCGGCCGATGAACTGTGGATGTGTTCATCGACCAAGGAAGTGCTGCCCATCGTCGAACTCGACGGCCGCACAGTCGGTGCCGGCGGTACGTCGGGACCGGTATTCGCGCAGATGTATGCCTGGTATCAGGAGTTCAAGGCGAAGGTGATGCGGGCGGCACCATGAGCGGCCCGACGCTGCTCGAGTTTCCCTGCGACTTCCCGCTCAAGATCATGGGTGCGAACGACGCCGGTTTTGCCCAGACGATTGCGGCAGTGGTGGTCAAACATGCACCCGATTTCGACACCGCTTCGATGGAGATGCGCCCTTCCAAGGCCGGCAACTATTTGTCTCTGACCTGTACGGTACGCGCGGTTTCGCAGCAACAGCTCGACTCTCTCTATCGCGAACTGACTGCTCATCCGATGGTGAAAGTGGTGTTATGACGGGTTCGCTGGTCATCAGGCGGCTGGGCCGCGTCGACTACCCGGCGACCTTCGCCGCGATGCAGGAGTTCACTGCCGCCCGTGGTGACGACACCGCCGACGAACTCTGGCTCTGCGAGCACCCGCCGGTATTTACCCAGGGCCTGTCGGGCAAGCCGGAGCACCTGCTCAGGGACATCGGCATTCCGGTGGTGCAGATCGATCGCGGCGGCCAGATCACCTACCACGGCCCCGGCCAGGTCGTGGCCTACCTGCTGCTCGATCTGCGACGGCGCGAGCTCACGGTGCGCGGCCTGGTGCAGCGCATAGAGCAGGCCGTGATCGACCTGCTGGCCGGCTACGGTGTCACCGCGGCGCGCCTTGCCGGAGCCCCCGGCGTCTATGTCGGCCACGCCAAAATAGCGGCGCTGGGCCTGCGCATCAAGCACGGCTGCAGCTATCACGGCGTCTCGCTCAACGTCGACATGGATCTGGCGCCTTACAGCGCCATCAACCCTTGTGGGTACGAGGGCATGGCGGTAACGCAACTGCGCGATCATTTGCCAAACTGCGGCGGCGAGCGGGATACTGCGAAGGTGGGCGAGGCTCTCGCGCAGCATCTGGCTCGGCAACTGGACGAAAAGAAATGACGACGAAGCAAAAAGGCGAGGCGAAGACGGCCCGTGCATATGGCAAGAGCGCGATCAAGATCGTGCCGGCCACTACGGTACTGAAGAAGCCGGACTGGATTCGCGTCAAGGCGGGCAACAGCGCGGGCCGCTTCGGCGAGATCAAGCAGATCCTGCGCGAACACAAGCTGCACACGGTGTGCGAGGAAGCCACCTGCCCCAACATCGGCGAGTGCTTCGGCAATGGCACGGCCACTTTCATGATTCTCGGCGACCTGTGCACCCGCCGCTGCCCCTTCTGCGACGTCGGCCACGGCAAGCCGCTGCCGCCGGATGCCGAAGAACCGGAGAAGCTCGCGCGCACCATCGCGGCGATGAAGCTCAAGTACGTGGTGATTACCAGCGTTGACCGCGACGACCTGCGCGATGGCGGCGCCCGGCACTTCGCCGACTGCATCGCGAAAGTGCGCGCGCTGTCGCCGGGCACGAAGATCGAAGTGCTGGTGCCCGACTTTCGCGGTCGCCTCGATATAGCGCTCGACATCCTCGCCGCAACCCCGCCGGACGTGTTCAACCACAACATGGAAACCGTGCCGCGCCTCTACAAACAGGCGCGCCCCGGCGCCGACTACGAAAACTCGCTGCAGCTGCTGATGGCATTCAAGGCGCTGCGGCCGGGCATCCCGACCAAGTCGGGCCTGATGGTGGGTTTGGGCGAAACCGACGAAGAAATTCTCGACACCCTGCGCGACTTGCGTGCCCATGGCGTCGAGATGCTGACCATCGGCCAGTACCTCGCGCCCTCCGGCCACCATCTGCCGGTGTTGCGCTACGTGCATCCAGATATCTTCGCCATGTACGCACGCGAAGCGACCGCGATGGGCTTCACCCACGCCGCATCGGCACCGCTGGTGCGTTCCAGCTACCATGCCGACCTGCAAGCGCATGGCGCCGGAGTGACCTGAGAGCGATCCGGAAAGTCGGCGCTGGTGGTACGGCGATCTTCCCTCCCCGCATCGTAGGGAAACCGCTTCAGGAGCGCGGCGTGCCCTCAGCCTAGTGCGGGTGCAGGAGATTTCAAGCGCTCAAGAATCGTATCGGCAACACGCGGGCTGGACGGTAACAGGGTATGCACAACAGGTAGCTCGACAGTGTCCCTGATCCATTCCGCGGATGTCTCGGAGGCCGAGACGATCCCGTCGTTCGGCTCATGGCCGAACAGCCCAAACTTTTCCGGAGCCCCGCGAACCCCTGTCACTGCGGTAACGGGTATGTCCGTTGACTCGATTTCCCGCATTCTTCGCCCGGAGCCAAGCAACTGGCCGCAATCTCTCGTCAAAGCCCGGAAGATAGGGTTGAATCGCAGGCGCAGCGCCAGTCGGGCTGACTGAATCGGTGATCCAAGCAGGAAAAGGCGCTGGGGTGCATGAGTCTCCGGTTGAAGTTTGGCAGTCGCTGCCCGCAACAGCACGCCGCCCAGTGAATGACCGATCAGGATGTAGTCTCCCTGCCGCGCCAGCTGTTCCATTCGGGACACCAGTCGATCCACGATCTCCGAAAAATCACTGATCGTCACGGCATAGCCAAACGTACTCGTCTTCAGACCGGCACGTTTCAGGCGCCACAGCAAAGGCCATCCTGAAAGTGGCGAGCGACCCATGCCGTGGACGAATAGCGCTTGCAATTTCTGTTCTCCAGACCTCGCACCACTCCGGGCGTCGATCGTCGGTCGATCCATGCTCAACTCGACTCCGCGACTTCGCTGCCCTTGGGCGGCAGCGGTGCAAAGTAACTGGCGGCCAGAACCAGCACGGCAACCCCGATCAGGGTTCCGGTCCACATCAAGGTGCCGCGTCCGGCCGCGTCGAAAAGCAGGAGCTTGGCGCCCACGACACCGAGCAGCGTGAAGCCGCCGAACCACAGTTCGCGCTTGCCGCGGCGCGAGGCCAGGATCATGGTGGCGATCGAGGTGACGGTCCAGAACAGTGTCAGCAGCATCTGGAACAAGGTCGAATGCATCATCGCCGTCAACTCGAACGGTACGCCACCCCAGGCATGGGCGATGCGCGCGGCAAGACTCGATAGCCAGATGAATGCGATACCGGCGACGATAATGCGCAGAGAATTTTCGTGGGCGCGATCACCTGCCCGAATCAGCGCCAGCATGGCCCCCAGCCCCGCCAGCTGCGTCAGGTCGAACACGTTGAGCGCAGGCAGGTAGGGCAGGCCCGTACCGTCACCGGACAGGTGGAACGCCGCCCAGGGCAGCAGGCCCACCAGCGCGAGGAATGGCAGCATGGCACCCTCTGGAATGTAGTGTCCTTCCGATCGGGCAAACGGCCATATTCCACGTTTTGCGCCCGACACCACCAGCCCGATCCCGCCGGCCATGGTCAGGGACCAGATCACGAAGGGCCACAAATGGATGGCTGGTGCCCAGCGACTACTCTGCCATGTCAGTTCCAGCGGCAGGACCGCCAATACCAGCCAGTACGTGCCGAGATGCCGCGGGGCCTCGAAATCGACACTGCCGCTTGCTTCATGTCGCCGTAGCAGCCAGTAGTGCACTGCCAGGGCCGCTGGCAGCATCAGGATCATCAGGCCTGCCAGCGGATGGCCTGCATGATCGATCGAGAGCATCGGCGCCACCCACATCGCGGCGAGCAGCAGAAGGGCCGCCGCACGTATCTGCGGCCACGACCACCAGATCGCCACGCCTTCCAGGGCTAGGGCCGTCGCGATCAGATACAGCAGGCCGAGACTCGCATACAGCGATTCCGGGGCGAAGCGATGGATTTCGCCCAGGCCGATACCCAGCCACCACAGCATGGCCCAGACAAAGGGAATCAGCGGTGCGACGTAGGCATTCTGTCCGAGCGATCGCAGCATCCGGGCCGATGCAAAGCCTCCCAGTGCCAGCAGGAAGCCGCCGAGCACCACGTCGTTCGCCACCGGAAACTCATGCCTCAATTCGTTCCAGCCGAGGCCCAGCGCCACGCCGGCGGCACATTGCATCAGCAGACCCGTTAGTTGCGGCAGGAGGCGCCGGGTGCGCACTCCGTACCAGAGCACGGCACTGCCTTCGATCGCCCACAGGGCCGAGGTGACCTGAGCGCCGAAGGCCAGCGGAATCGACAGCGTGAAGAACGCGATCGCCAGACCCAGATGGCTGCGCTCGACGATCTCGTTCTCGGAATCATTTTGTCGATAGAGCGTGGCCCACAGGAGGATGTACCAGACCGCCGCAATCAGGGCGCTCCATGCGTTGCCGTAGGGAACCCCCTCCATCAGCCGGGCCTGGAGGAAACTGCCTACCACTGGCGTACCGAAGAGCAACATCCCGTCACGCCAGCCGTTCAAGCCCGGAGCGCGGAAGATCGCGGTAAGTACCGGCATAACCGAATAGGCGACCAGGAACAGCACTAGGAAGGATTGGGTGATCAGGTAGTGCCGCTCCTGATAACCGTCGATCGCCCAAGCCATGCCGATCGCCAGGGTAAAGACGAAGCCGACGATATTCAGCACTCGCCAGGACTTGAACCAATCGACGCCAAGGATGAAGGCATTGAGCAACGCGAAATAGCTGAAGAGCGGCAACGGGGTGTCGGCGCGACCACCTGCCAGCACCGGCGCCAGGAAGGCGCCCGAAAGTCCAAGCACCGCCAGTGCCGGACCATCCTGTTTCGCGGCCAGGTTGACGCAGGTAACGCCGAGAACGGCAAACAGGAAGAAGGCTGCCTGCTGTCCGATCATGCTGTAACGCGTCAGCATGAAGTAGATCACCAGGTAAAGAAGCGCGAATCCGCCGCCCTGCAGCGCAAGGCCAAATGCCCGGTGCTCCTCATTGCGGACCTTGACGAAACCAAAGGCGATGATTCCGATGCCGGCGGCGGCGGCCAGCAACAGCCGCACCGGGATCGGGAAGAATCCATATTCGGCGGCCAGCCGAAGTCCCGAGGCGACTCCGAAGAAGAGCAGGATGACGCCAATCTTGACCAGCGGATTGCCGGCCCAGAAGCGCGACATCCATTCCGGCATTTCGATCGGTTGCGATCTGGGAATCGCGGGCTCGGGTGTGTCGAGATCTTCCGCAATGCTTGCCGGCGCAGTTGGCATGGGCCTCGCCGCAACAGTGGACGGGATGCTGACCGGGGTGTCGATCGCATTCGGCGCCGACACCTCGGCGACAGGCTCGGGCGCCATTTCCCTTGCCGCGTTCACCGATGGACTGCAGCGAAGCCTCGCGACTTCATCGCGCAGGTCCGCCACCTCCTCCTCAAGCCGGCTTATCCGGCCTGTCAGCGCGGAATCTCTCTCGGAGTCGTTGGTGCGCTGCCGCCCGATCCACGCGCCGATGAAGCCACCAGCCAGCGCGCCGACAAACCAGAACGAGGGACCTGCCGCTGCCCCCAGCATGAAACCGATCAATCCACCGATTAGCCACATGACATGCTCCCTACAGGCGGTCGCCGCGCAAGGCGGCGACATCCATTTGAAGTCGCTCGGACAGCGCCTCGGCAGGCAGTACGGCGGCGCCCATCACCAGTTCGATGCGGGAAAACACGCCGCGGCGGAACGGACGAGTCATCGCCGGGCCGTCCTTGCGCGAGAAGAAGCTTCCCCACAGGCCGCGCAGGGCCATCGGCACCACGGGCACCGGGTTGCGCTGCAGGATGCGGGTGATGCCGGGGCGGAAGGGGTTGATGCTGCCGTCAGCGGTGATCTTGCCCTCGGGGAAGATGCCGACGAGGTCGCCGGCATCGAGCGCCTTGCCGACTTCCTCGAAGGCTTTTTCCATCATTGCCGGATCTTCCTTGGCCGAGGCAATCGGGATGGCCTTGCTGGTGCGAAAGACGAAGCTGAGCACCGGCCAGCGGAAGATGTTGTGGTCCATGACGAAACGGATCGGACGCCGGCAGGCCGCCATGATCACCAGCGCATCGACGAAGCTGACGTGGTTGCAGACGATCACCGCCGGGCCCTCGTCCGGCACCTGGTCGAGGTCCTGCACGCGCAGGCGATACACGCTGTGGATCAGCATCCAGACGACGAAGCGCAGCAGGAATTCGGGCACCAGGTCGTAGATGAACAGCGCCACCGCCGCATTGCAGATCGCCGCCACGGCAAACAGCATCGGGATGGTCAGGCCGGCGGCCAGCATGCCGGCGGCGCAGAGCGCGCCGACCACCATGAACAGGGCATTCATGATGTTGTTGGCGGCGATGATGCGGGCGCCGTGCTCCGGGTTCGAGCGCTGCTGCACCAAGGCGTATAGCGGCACGATGAAGAAGCCACCGAAGATGCCGAGCAGGGCCAGGTCGATCAGCACGTGCCAGGTCGTGCCGAGTTCGAGCAGTGCCAGCGCGCCCAGCGGCACTGGCGAAGGCGCGGCCGGAGAGGCGAGGGCGAGATCGAGGGCGAAGACTGTCATGCCGATCGAACCCAGCGGCACCAGACCCAGCTCCACGCGGCGCGCAGAGAGTTTTTCGCAGAGCAGCGAGCCGATGCCGATGCCGAAGGTGAAGGTCGCCAGCAGCAGGGTCACCGCGGTCTCGCTGCCGCCGAGGACGTTCTTGGTGTAGGCGGGAAACTGGGCGAGGAACAGAGCGCCGAACAGCCAGAACCACGATATCCCCATGATGGAAAGGAAGACGGTCTGGTTCTCGCGGGCGAACTGAATGTTGCGCCAGGTCTCGGTCAGCGGATTGGCGCTGATGACAAGAGTCGGCGCTGGTGGCACGGCGGCTGGAATCGAACGCGAAGCAATGTAACCGGCAATTGCAACGGCAAGTCCGGCGCCGGTGATCCATGCCGTACCGCTGCTGCTGCCGGCGAGCAGCCCGCCGAGCAGGGTGCCGACCAGGATGGCGATGAAGGTGCCCGCCTCGATCAGCGCGTTACCGCCGACCAGTTCTTCGCTCTTCAGGTGCTGCGGCAGGATCGCGTACTTCACCGGGCCGAACAGCGTCGAATGCAGCCCCAGCAGGAACAGGGCGACAAACAGCACCGCGATGCTGTGCAGGACGAAGCCCGCACCTGCGACGAGAACGATGCCGATCTCCAGCAGCTTGACCATCTGCGCCAGGCGTGACTTGTCGTACTTGTCAGCCAGTTGTCCCGCCGTCGCCGAGAACAGGAAGAAGGGCAGGATGAAGATTCCCGCCGCAAGGTTGGCCAGCAGTTCAGGCTTCAGCGTGGTCCAGCTTGCCGCCTGAAAGGTCAGCAGGACGACCATGGCGTTCTTCAGCACGTTGTCGTTCAGCGCGCCGAGAAACTGGGTGACGAACAGCGGGGCGAAGCGGCGCGCACGCAGCAGGTCGGATTGAGTACTCATCGGGGAAATTCCTTAAGGCGTTTCGTTTGGGTGTTGCAGAGCGATGTCATATTGTCGCAGGAATGACGGATGGCGAGAATCATTAAAGCCGGCTCAGGTATCGATGGGAGCGCGGCGCTGCGGACGATCGACCGGCAGCGTACGCAGTCGCAGCGGCGCGCCGCCGAGGCCGGAGCGCTCCATCCAGGCGAACACGGAATCAACCGTGACGGTGTCGATCTGCCCGGCCATGCGCCGCCCGAAAGGGTGGTCGTCGAAGCTGATGTGGGCCGACGACACGCGCGCGCCCAAGCGCGTCAGAGAAGAAATCTGCAAGGTCGTCGGCCGGTAGTCGCGGTCACGCAGCCAGTCGCGGGCCGCCGCGCGGTTGGCGACGGCAGGATCCGCCAGCATCGCCAGCGTTTCGATCGCCCACTGGTTGCTTTGCTGATAGGGTCCGGACCACGGGTAGGCGAGCATGTTGTAGCGGGGTTCGTGCAGCGCAGTCAGCATCACGTCATCCTTCAGTTGCTCCGGCAGGCGCGCCGCGGTGGCGGGCTTGAGCACCACCACTCCGGCTTCATGTGCGTACAGGCCGTCGCCGAAAAATTCGGCTAATCCCTGCCGATAGAGCGTGCTTTGACTGCTGCCGCACTGGTTGAGCTTGTGCACCACGCGCCAGGCGCCACGACCATTGAGTACCGCGTCGTCGCGATAGGCGATACCGAGATGCGAATAGCGCAGGCCGTACTGGCTGAGATCCTGCCCGGCGCGTGCAATCAGCAAAACCTTGATGCCATCGCGCTGTGCCATCTCGTCGAGCTGCTGGGCGACGCTTGTCGCTAGTGCGAGGTCGCGCCGGATCGAATCCAGGCTTGGCCGGTGCGGCTCGCAGTTCTGTCCGGCGAGGGCCAGGCCAGCGACGCCGGCCAGCGTCGCCACGGCCATAGCGGCGCACAGTGTTCGGTGCAGGCTGCGCATCAGGCTGTTCAGGATGTTCATCACCGGATCCTCTCGTTGTAGAGCAGCGACTCGCCCAGGGCATTGGGCACCAGGCAGATCACTTCGCCGGTGACCGAGAGCAACCAGCCAGCGGCGATGGCGGTGACGGAAATCGCGGTGCTGGCCACCACCAACGATGCGGCGGCGGCTTCGCCCGAAAAGCGCAGGCTTGCGGTGGCACCGTCCGAGACGCGACGCAGCAGCCACACCGTGCCCGTGGCGGAAGCCTCGACCGCGACCACGGTGAGCATGGCGCCGGCGCTGAGAATCATCACGGGCGCGGCGCTGAGTATGGCGACCGGCAGCGAGAGCGAAAGGCTGGATGAGGCGCTGGCGTCGGATGCGCCGCCATGTGCCCGGCTCGGCGTAGCCAGCAGCGCGGCAGCGGGGGCCAGGGACAGGCCGATCAGGGTGCGCAAGGCGCGGCGGCGGGAGGAACTGTGTGTCATGAGAGTTCTCCTGGTTCGTGGATGAAAGGATTAGTGGCTCGCGGTTGCGTGGATTGCGGTTTCGCTTGCGGGCAGTACAAGGCCGGGGTCCTGCCCGCGTTCGAGCCGGTCGGCCTCGTAGGCATCGCGCAGGGTCTTGGCCAGCGTGAAGGCCGACGAGATCAGGTAGAGCCAGCTCACCACCAGATAGGCCTTCCAGGTCGGGTTGATTTCCATGCGCCCCAGGCCCCAGCCGGTGAGCGCCATTGACAGGGCGAACCCGCCCCAGACCACCATGGCCCACAGCGGCGTGTCGGAGGGGGCGATGGCGTTGTCGCGGACATATTTGGACAGCACGAAGGCCGCCGAAAGACAGAAGAAGTAGCCCATGACCATGAAAGCGCGGTCAAGATCCCCGCCCGGAAGCCAGGCCAGGCCGGTGCCGCAGACCGCCATGGCGATGCCGAAGGAAATCCATGCCTGCATGCGCCAGGCGTTTGTGTCGCGTTGAACAATGCGAACCGTGTTTTCCATGATGTTCTCCTTGTTTGTTGTGTCGAATGACGGGCTCATCATGGGTGTGGCATGTCATCGGTACAAGCAAAGGGGGCGATGTGTCATTTATCACGACCTGTAGTATCGTTAGCAGATACTTTTCCACGAGATTGCCACCGTCATGAGCACCACTGCCGATCTGATTGCGCTTCTCAAGACCGAACTCAAGACCGCCGGCGTCACCTATGCTGCGGTCGCCGCACGCCTCGGCATGGCCGAATCGAGCGTCAAGCGGATGTTCTCGAAAGATGGCGACATGCCGGTGTCGCGCATCGACGACATCTGCCGCATCATCAACCTGGACTTCGCCGACCTCGCCCGCCGCGTTGCCGATACCGCGCCCCTGATGCTGGAGCTGACCCTGGCGCAGGAGAAGGCGGTCGTTGCCGACCGCACGCTGCTGGTGGTGGCGATCTGCGTCATCAGCCAGGTGCCGGCCGAGGAAATTCTCGCCACCTATGAACTGACCGAGGTCAAACTGGTACGCGCCCTGACGCAGTTGGATCGAATCGGCATCATCGATCTGCGCCCCGGCAACCGCTATCGACTCAAGGTGGCCAAGGGCTTTCGCTGGTTGCCGCAGGGCCCGGTGATGGAGTTCTTCCGCAAGGAAGTGCTGCACGACTACTTCGCCGGCGGCTTCGACGGCGAATCGGAAATGCTGATGGTGGTGCACGGCGAGATCGGCCGCGGCCTGGCCAATTCTTTCCGCGAGCGCCTGATGCGTGTCGGGCAGGATTTTTCGAATCAGCATCTTGCCGACCAGAAACTGCCGCCGGACCAGCGGCGCCCCTACACCATCGTCATCGGCATGCGTTCCTGGCTGATGGCCGCGTTGGCGGACATGCACAGGCGCAAGCCATCGGGCTGATCTAAAGGCGCACCAGTTGCTGCGTCGTGCGCGGCGCATGAATCCGACGCACCAGCCGTGCGACGATCAATCCGGCCGCGGCGGTGGCGAGCAGATGTTTGAGCGTATGGCCGGTGAGACCGCCAAGTGCGGCTGCGATTTCGTGGTCGTTGAGTTCAGCGAATTTGGCGATGACGTAGAGTGCCAGGGCGGCGCCAAAGGCCAACCGGTCGGGACCAGGCGTGTTGTAGATCCACTGCCATAGCGGAATTAGAAGAATCGGCAGGCCCTGGAGCAGCAAATAGGGGCGCAGGTCGCCGTTGCCGGACAAGTCGGTGAAATACCACCAGCCGACGCTGGCGACTGCAATGAGCGCGAGGCCGGCCACGAGTCCGCGACTCTCCTGCTGCCGCACGTCGCCCCAGACGCCGGCCAGCAGGCCGCCGCAGGCCAGGGCTATCGGCAAACGGTCCCACACCAGGCTGGCATTGTCGGGCGCAAGGTGGTACCAGGACGAACCGAGGGCGGTCAGAAACAATCCGATCAGGAACAGGCGGTAGCCGGCCCAGCCCGATTGGATATCCGGATGCCGTCTTGCTGGCGCGAGTTTGATCCAGCCCCAAACGGCCACCACGGCAAATCCGAGGTTGGAGATCACGTCCGCGAAATGGGGAATGCCGAATACAATTTTCTGATCGGCAAAGTCGTGATAGCCGGCCGGCTGGGCGATGGGGCCGTGGAACAGCGCCGCTGCCGCCAGCAGGGCGGTGACGACGAGGGGAAGATGTCGGTATGCTAATTTCATGGTGTTCTCCTGAGTGATGACGACCCCAGAATGCGTCCTGCCCGCGACAAGGTAAACCAAAGCCGGCAAAGGCGCATTGCTTGCCACGAAAGGTATCGGCTGCCGATACCAGCGTGCTCCCGCATTCCCATTTTTGACGAGGGACGACCAAACTCCGGCCGGCCCATGACACTGCTGACGGCAGGGATGGCAAATGCAATAATGGCAGACAACAAAACGGAGGAGACTTAAATGGACAAGCTGTGGCTCAAGCAGTATCCCGCCGGCGTGCCTGCCGAAATCGACGTCAATCAATACGAGACCGTGTCGCAGGTGCTCGAAGAATCAATGAAGAAGTACGCCGCGCGTACCGCCTTCGTTTGCATGGGCAAGTCGATTTCCTATGCGCAGCTCGACACGGTCTCGCGCAATCTGGGCGCCTGGCTGCAGTCGCGCGGGCTGGCCCCCGGCGCTCGCGTGGCGCTGATGATGCCCAACATCATGCAATACCCGGTCTGCGTCGCGGCGGTGCTGCGCGCCGGCTATGTCGTGGTCAACATCAATCCGCTGTACACGCCGCGCGAACTCGAGCACCAGCTCAAGGACAGCGGCGCCGAGGCGATTGTCATCATCGAGAACTTCGCCACGACGCTGGAAAAGGTCATCGCCAACACGCCGGTCAAGCATGTGGTGGTGGCTGCCATGGGCGACCTGCTGGGCGGGCTCAAGGGCACGCTGGTGAATCTTGTCGTGCGCAAGGTCAAGAAGATGGTGCCCGACTTTTCACTGCCGGGTTCGCTGCGGTTCAACGCTGCCGTGGCGCAGGGCGGTTCGCTCACGCTGAAGCCGGCGACGCGAACGCGGGAGGATGTCGCCTTTCTGCAATACACCGGAGGCACCACCGGCGTGTCGAAGGGCGCCACACTGCTCAACCGGAACATTGTCGCCAACATGCTGCAAGTCGAGGCATGGATGCAGCCGGCGATCAACACCCACACCGACGTGCAGCACAACTTCGTCTGCGCGCTGCCGCTTTATCACATCTTCGCGCTGACGGTCTGCAACATGATCGGGATGCGCACCGGCTCCTGCAACCTGCTGATCCCCAACCCGCGCGACATACCCGGTTTCGTCAAGGAACTGTCGACCTTCAAGTTCAATGTGTTCCCCTGCCTCAACACCCTGTTCAATGCGCTCGCGCATAATCCGGAATTCGCCAAACTGGATTTCTCCAGCCTGAAGATCAGCCTCGGCGGCGGCATGGCGACCCAGCGCGCGGTCGCGGAAAAGTGGATGGCACTGACCGGCAGCGCGATTGTCGAAGGCTATGGGCTGTCGGAAACGTCGCCGGTCGCGACCTGCAACGTGGCCAACCTCAAGGGATTCACCGGCACCATCGGCTTGCCCGTGTCCTCGACCGAAATCGTCATCCGCGACGAGGACGGCAAGGACATGCCACTCGGCGAGGCCGGCGAGATCTGCATTCGCGGACCGCAAGTGATGGCCGGCTACTGGAACCGGGCGGACGAAACGGCCAAGGTCATGACGGCCGACGGCTTCTTCAAGTCCGGCGACATCGGCGTGATGGATGCCGACGGTTCAACCCGCATCGTCGATCGCAAGAAGGACATGGTGCTGGTCTCGGGCTTCAACGTCTATCCGAGCGAAGTCGAGGAAGTCGTCATGAATTGCCCCGGCGTGCTGGAAGCTGCCGCGATCGGCGTACCTGACGAACATTCGGGCGAAGTGGTGAAACTGTTCATCGTCAGGAAAGACCCGGCGCTCACCGAGAGCGCCGTGCAGGACTTCCTCAAGGAACAGCTGACCGGCTACAAGCGGCCGAAATACATCGAGTTCCGCACCGATCTGCCGAAGACGCCGGTGGGCAAGATCCTGCGCCGCGAACTGCGGCCCAAGAGCTGACGAGGGAGATCCTGACATGCGCTCTTTCGTGACCCTGCTGGCCGGCCTGCTGCTTGCGGCCTCCGCCCATGCGCTTTCGCTCGCCGACATTTCGGGCAAGGACGCCAGCGGCGGCCTCAAGGAAGCGCTGACCCAGGGCGCCGGCAAGGCCGTCGAAATGCTCGGCAAGCAGGATGGCTTTCTGGGCAATCCGAAAGTCAGGATTCCGCTGCCGGAAAGCGTGCAGAAGGTCGAGGGCCTGATGCGCGGGCTCGGCATGGGCAAGCAGGCGGATGAGTTGCTCATCGCGATGAACCGCGCGGCCGAAGCAGCGGTGCCGCAAGCCAAGACCCTGCTGGTGAATTCGATCAAGCAGATGTCGGTGGAGGATGCCAAGGGCATCCTGTCCGGCGGCGAGGATTCGGCGACGCAATATTTCCGTCGGACCACCTCCAGCCCCCTGGCGGAGAAGTTCAAGCCCGTGGTGCAGAAGGCCATGGCCAAGGTCAAGCTGGCGGAGAAGTACGACCAGCTCGCCGGCAAGGCCGCAAAGTTCGGGCTGGTGCGCGAGCAGGATGCCCATCTGGAGAACTACGTTACGCAGAAGACGCTCGACGGCCTTTACCTGATGATTGCCGAAGAGGAAAAGGCGATTCGCAAGGACCCCGCCGGTGCGGCCGGCAATCTGGCGAAAAAGGTCTTCGGCGCCCTCAAATAGACCTGTCGGCGCTGGCTCGCTCTGCGTACCTGGGATTCCGCTTCGCGGGCAGGTAACGGCGTCGGCGAAACATTCACCTATGATCAAACTCAACGCGGCCCAGCAGGAGGCCGTGCACCACCTCGAAAGCCCGCTACTGGTGCTGGCCGGCGCCGGCTCGGGCAAGACGCGCGTCATCACGCACAAGATCGCCTGGCTGGTCGATGACTACGGCATCGCGCCTTCGCATATCGCCGCCATCACTTTCACCAACAAGGCGGCGAAAGAGATGAAGGAGCGCGTCGGCAAGCTGATCGGGGGCCGCGCCGAAGGCCTCATCGTCAGTACCTTCCATGCCCTGGGGGTGCGCATCCTGCGCCAGGAGGCCGCTGCGGTGGGCCTCAAGCCGGGCTTTTCGATACTCGACGCGGCCGACACCACGGCGCTGTTCCAGGAACTCGCGGGCAATATCGACAAGGGCCGGCTGCGCGCCCTGCAGTCGCGCATCTCGCTGTGGAAGAACATGCTGATCGATCCGGAAGCGGCGCTGCAGGACGCGGCCGACGAGATCGAGGCGGCTGCGGCGAAGCTCTATGCCGACTACGAACGCACCCTGCGCGCCTATCAGGCGGTGGATTTCGATGACCTGATCCGCCTGCCGGTGACGCTGTTCACAGAGCATGACGCCGTCGCACAGCGCTGGCGCAGCCGGATCTGGCACTTGCTGGTGGACGAGTACCAGGACACCAATCGCGGCCAGTACCGCCTGGTACAGCTTCTGACGCAGGGGCGCGACTCTTTCACCGCGGTCGGTGACGACGATCAGTCGATCTATGCCTGGCGCGGTGCCGACAGCGAGAACCTGCGCCTGCTGAAGGACGACTACCCGAGCCTGAAGGTGGTCAAGCTGGAGCAGAACTACCGCTCCACCGCGCGCATCCTGGATGCCGCCAACACGCTGATCGCGAACAACCCCAAGCTGTTCGACAAGAAGCTGTGGTCGGAACACGGCCAGGGCGACGCGATCCATGTCCAAACCTGTCGCGACGGCGATCACGAAGCGGAATGGGTCGGCTCGCGCCTGTCCGCCCATCGCTTCGAGCGGCGCAGCAAGTTCTCCGATTACGCCATCCTGTATCGCGGCAATCATCAGGCGCGCATCATCGAACAGCAGTTGCGCGCCCAGCGCATTCCCTACGTGATCTCGGGCGGCCAATCCTTCTTCGATCGCGCCGAAATCAAGGACATCACCTGCTATCTGCGTCTGCTGGCCAATCAGGACGACGATCCGGCCTTCATCCGTGCCGTGACCACGCCGAAGCGCGGCATCGGCGGCACGACGCTGGAGGGGCTCGGCCGGGCGGCCGGGCGCAGCCACCAGAGCCTGTTCGCCGGCATTTACGCTCCCGGTCTGGATGCCGACCTCAACACCAAGCAGCGCACGGCCTTGCGCGAATTCGGCGATTTCATCAATCGCATCGAAGCGCGCGCGGCAAAGGAGCCGGCCGGGCAGGTGCTGAACGACCTGATCAAGGCCATCGGTTACGAGAGCTGGCTGTTCGAAGGCTTGGAGGTGCGCGAGGCCGAAGTCAAATGGGCCAACGTCTGCGACTTCATCGAATGGCTGGGACGCAAGGGTGAGGAGGAAGGCAAGACCCTGCTCGAACTGGCGCAATCCGTGGCGCTGCTGTCGATGCTGGACAAGAACGAGGGCGAGCAGGATGCGGTGCAGCTAGCCACCCTGCACGCGGCGAAGGGTCTCGAATTTCGCCACGTGTTTCTGGTCGGCGTAGAGGAAGGCCTGCTGCCGCATCGCGACTCGCTCGATCCGGGAAAACTGGAAGAAGAGCGCCGCCTGATGTATGTCGGCATCACACGCGCGCAGGCCAGTCTGACCGTTACATGGTGCGAGAAACGCAAGCAGGGCCGGGAATGGATGCCGCGCGAGCCCTCGCGTTTCATCGCCGAAATGGGCGAGGAGGCGCAGAAAGCCCTGGAGCGAGGGAATACCGTGCCGGACGCCGAGACAGCCCGCGCCAAGGCATCCCAGTTGCGGGCCATGCTCGCCGGCAAGCGCTAAAGCAAAAGGGACCGCTCGCGGTCCCTTTTGCTTGCAGGTCAAACGCCCGTGAATTACTTTGCGGCAGGTTCCTTGAAGCCGGCACCGGCCTTGTTCGCCATATAGACGATGGCGCGAGCCAGTTCGGTATCGTTGGCATCCGAAGCGCCTTTGGGCGGCATGGCATTCTTGCCGGCGATCGCTGACTTCAACAGGCCATCGAGCCCCAGCGCGAGACGCGGTGCCCAGGCGGCCTTGTCGCCCAGCTTGGGTGCGTTGGCGACGCCGGCTTCATGACAGGCGGTACAAGCGGCCTTGTAGATCTGTTCGCCGCTGCGATTACCGGCAGCAGCCCCTGCGGACGGAGCAGCCATCTCGACCCGGGCGACAGGTGCGATGCGACTGTTGGCGCCTTCTTCGTCGCCCGGTTTGCTGCCCTTCGCCGCACTTGCGATCGACACCAGCGTCAATACTGTGGCAACGCCGCCGAGGGCAATCACCAGGCCCCAGGACATGATTTTCTGGATGCTGAATTCGGAATCTGTAGTTGCAGACATGAATGATCCTGTTGGTTGACTGAATTTTGGCGAAGTATAGCCAATCCCGCGCGAGGCAGCTGTAAAATGCGCTTCGGTCATTCGGGCCGATCCACAGTGCGCTCGTAGCTCAATGGATAGAGTACTGGCCTCCGAAGCCAGGGGTTGTGGGTTCGATCCCCGCCGAGCGCACCACTGTCCTGTCTGGCAAGGTTTGTCATGTCCCTAGAGCCATAACCGTTCCGGTTTGGAACGGTTATGGCTCCGAAGTTGCCCGGAACGTTTATTCTTGGGACTGTCTTCCATCGGGACGATCTGATGACTGACGATATTCCACCCTTACGGATTAGGGGCGTCTCGGAAGAGCGTGGAGTGTACCCAACCAAACACCTTCAGCGAGGCCGCGATAGCAGCCTCAACTTCGTCCACTGATACCAAGACCTCCTTACCCTCGTCCTCAGCTGATCGGACACGCTCCAAGTACTTTCGATCAATAATTCCCAAGTTGTGGGTGATGGGGTGGCGCTTATCGAAAGCGCTGCTCAGCCGCATGGACTCCGCTTCGGACAGGCATCCTAGGAGCCCGATACCCAGTTCTTGCTGAAATATTTCCTCTGCCCGCTTCAGGTTCTGGAAAGCATTGCCAGCCTTCTTGAAGAACTTATCAACCTCTTCCGTACTCATCGCTCCGCTTAAGAGGTGCCGCCTGGCAAGTATTCGCAATACTGCTTCGAAAATCGAGACAACGTCTTCGAGGCAATTTTCGATGTCCCTCGCAGCGATTCGTCCACCCAACTGTTCGCGGCGCCTCTCCACGTCCGACAGCATGGCGCGGATAACCGCGACCTCCGCCTCGACATGCGTAAGGAATATGTCCTTGCCGCAGTCGGCGCACCAAGTCGCCAGGCCGTACACCGATTGATCCAGACCGCAATTCGGGCAGATCACATCTCGGCGAACCTCCTCTTCGAAGGGCCTGTGAACATGCGGCTTCTGCCCTTCCTTAAAACTCATCTCGACCGAGACGAAGCCGCCCCCAAATTTTCGCCGTCCAGACGAGTCGAGCCCTAAAGCATCCTTGAACATTCCCGTGACCGCTTCACTCGCTTCGCGGATCGCAAGATCCTTGGCATAGCGAAGCTGATCCGACGAGAAGAAGTTGTTCGGCTCGTCTTGGTGGCGACAATACGGGCAGTAGGCCACCACTTGTCCCTCCACGATTCCGGTCCCGGGTGTGACCTTGAAGTATGCCGGAGAGCAATCTGTCGCATGACATTCCCGCCCCATACGTCCATCGGCGTCACGGGGAATTGCGATCTTCATCTCGTATTGGTCTGGGCCAACACGAGTCGCGTTCAGCTCGCCGCCCTCCCTAAACAGCTCTCTGGACATGACCGCCTCTCAACTCTGTGTAGGAAGGCTCACCGGATGCCGAGGTGCGTTTTGACGTCGCTGACCATCGGCCCTACCGTGCGTACGGCTTGGCGCAGTCGGTCGGCGCTGACATTCAGCGTCTTGGTCCAATAGTCGAGTTCCCAAGCTTCGTTGACGTTGATCTTCTTGGCGTCGAGGGGACGCCGAATATTCAGGTTGTCGGACATTTTTGTCTCCAGGTTGATTGAATAGGCGTTTCAGTCCTTAGGCGGGAACGGGTCGTTCCCGTAGCTGTTACGCTCGCGGATTTGGCCGTTTTCGCCGTGGATAAGAACTTCGGCCTGTTGGTTGATCGCAATTTCACGTGCCGCCCTTTCGGCTTCCGCCTGGGTGTTGTGATGCGAGGTGTCGCGCTCGTTGCCTTCGCCGCGCACGGCCCACCCGTTC
>JAPLQX010000022.1 GCA_026399435.1 Rhodocyclales bacterium | reverse complement strand
GTTTCTGGCGCTCTTCACCCATGCTGGCCTCGAGCACGGCGCGGCGCGAAACCACCACGTTGTTGCGCTTGCGGTCGAGCTTGATGACCTTGAATTCGTATTCCTTGCCTTCGAAAGGCGTCGTGTCCTTGACCGGACGGGTATCGACCAGCGAGCCGGGGAGGAAGGCGCGAATGCCATTGACCATGACGGTCAGGCCGCCCTTGACCTTGCCGGTGATCAGGCCCTTGACCAGGGCGCTGTCGACCATGGCCTTGTCGAGATCGTTCCAGGCGGCGATGCGCTTGGCCTTTTCACGCGAGAGGCGCGTTGCGCCGTAACCGTCTTCGAGCATCTCGATCGCCACCAGGACGAAATCGCCCGGCTTGGCTTCGAGTTCGCCACGTTCATTGTGGAATTCCTCGACGGGAATCATGCTTTCGGACTTGAGACCGGCATTGACGACCACGAAGTTCTGGTCGATGCGGACAACTTCGGCCGTGATGACTTCACCGGCACGCATTTCCTGGCGCTGGAGGCTTTCCTCGAACAGGGCGGCAAAGCTCTCCATGGGTGAAGCTTGTGAAGCTTCGGCAATAGCAGCAGTAGACATTGAGTTAGGGACCTTACGGATGTTTGTCACCGGAGTGACGGGTTGGTTGCTGTTCGCCGCAGAAGCCGGGCGGCCGCTGCGACACCTTTGTTGCAATGCTTCCTTGAAACTTTCATTATGCCGTATTCATAGTCGCTGCCGCTTGACGATAGTCATCACTGCCGCCACTGCTGCTTCGATGTTCATCTCGGTGGTATCCACCAAGTCCGCATCGTCGCAGTGCCGGAGGGGTGCCACGCTGCGCTGGGCGTCGCGTGCATCCCGTTCCTGCAAATCCTGTAAAAGGGCGTGCATGTTAGCAGGCATCCCCTTTCCGATCAACTGTTTATAGCGTCTTTCTGCACGCGCTGCGGCGGAAGCCGTGAGGAACACCTTGGCTGCTGCGGCGGGAAAGACCACGGAGCCCATATCGCGCCCGTCCGCGACCAGTCCGGGGAAGCGGCGATAGGCGCGCTGGCGGGCCAGAAGCGCGGCGCGCACCGCCGGCAATGCCGCCACTTTCGAGGCCCCCGCCGAGGCTTCTTCGCTGCGAATGGCGTCGGTCACGTCGTCACCGGCGAGCAGCACCCGGCCGCCCTCGAAGCTCGCCGGCAGGCTGGCGGCCAGCACCGACACGCCGGCTTCGTCATCCAGCGCCACTCCGGCCCGAAGGGCCGCCAGCGCGGTCAACCGATACAGCGAGCCGCTGTCCAGATAGTGGTAGCCCATGGCTGCGGCGACGCGTTCGGCCACAGTGCCCTTGCCCGAGGCCGAGGGGCCGTCGATGGCAATCACCGGCGCCGTGATTTCAGCCAGGGCGTCGAAGTAGTCGGGAAAGGTCTTGTTCACGCACTGCGGATCGTTGATCGTGACCGGCACGCCGCCGAGCGCCGCCAGTGAGAAGCACATGGCGATACGGTGGTCGTCGTAGGTGTCGATCGCAGCGCCCGGTACAAGAGTCGGCTCGGCTCCGCTCTGCGTACCTGGAATTCCGCTGTGCGGGCAGGTAACGGCGATGTAATCAGCGCCCTCCTCCACTGTCGCGCCGAGCTTCCTCAGTTCGGTTGCCATCGCCGCGATGCGATCGGTTTCCTTGACGCGCCACGAGGCGATATTGCGCAGGACGCAGCGGCCTTCGGCGAACAGCGCGGCCACTGCCAGCGTCATCGCCGCATCGGGAATGTGATTGAGGTCGAGATCGAAAGCCTTCAGGTTGCCCGTTGCCGGCGCCCGCGCCTCGATGTGCTGCTCGCCCCATTCGATGCGTGCGCCCATCGCTGCGAGCGCTTCGGCGAAACGCACATCACCCTGGATGCTGTCGCGGCCCACACCTTCGACCCGCACCGGGCCGCCGCCGATCGCGCCGGCCGCAAGGAAATACGAGGCGGCCGAGGCATCGCCTTCGACATGCAGCACGCCGGGGCTGCGATAGCGCTGGCCCGCCGCAATCGTGAAACGCTGCCAGCCTTCCCGCTCGACCTTGACGCCGAAGCGCGCCATCAGGTTCAGCGTGATCTCGATGTAGGGCCGCGAGATGAGTTCGGTCGTCATCTCTATTACCGCCGCTGCGCCAGTGAGAGGCAAAGCCATCAGAAGCGCGGTGAGGAACTGCGAAGACACGTCGCCCCGCAACCGGATCGGAGCCGTCAGCTTGACGCTGGCCGGGTGGATGGCCAGCGGCGGAAAGCCGGGGTTGCCCGTGTAGCGCACATCGGCGCCGATCTGCAGCAGGCCGTCGACCAGATCGCCGATCGGCCGCTCGTGCATGCGCGGCACGCCGGAGAGTCGATAGTGGCCTCCCGACAGGGCCAGCGCCGCGGTCAGCGGACGAATCGCCGTACCAGCATTGCCCATGAAGAGGTCAGCGTCCTTGACCGGGAAAACGCCTCCGCAGCCTTCGACACGCCAGACGTTGCTGCCAATCGCCGTAACGCCAACGCCGACTTTTTGCAGCGCGGCCAGCATCACGCGGGTGTCGTCGGAATCCAGCAGATCGCGGATCTCGGTCGTGCCTTCCGCCAATGCCGCCAGCAGCAGCATGCGGTTGGAAATGCTTTTCGAGCCGGGCAGACGAACGCTGCCCGAGGCCACGCGCAAGGGCGGCAGGGTCAGGCTATCCATTACTCACCCGGTGGCGAAAGGGAATCCAGCCACGCATCGCGTCGCGCGCGGGCTGTCGAAAACAAGGCTTCCAGGCCGGCCGCATCACCTCCGGCGAGCAGCACGCGAGTGCGCATCAGTTCGACCATGTAGGCATCGAGTTCCTGCAGCAGGGCGTGGCGATTGGCGACGCAGATGTCGCGCCACATTTCCGGATGGCTGCTGGCGATGCGCGTGAAATCGCGAAAACCGCCGGCAGCGAAACTGAACAGTTGATCGGCGTTGTCGCGGCTGGAAAGGTCATGCACCAAGGCAAACGCCAGCAGATGCGGCAGGTGGCTTACCGCCGCGAAAACGCGATCATGCTCGTCCGGCGCGAGTTGCGACACCCTGGCGCCGCAGGCCTCCCAGGCCGCACGCACGCGGCTGACTGCCTCCGGGGTGTTTTCCGGCAGGGGCGTGAGCACCACGCGCTTGTCACGATAGAGGTCGGCCGTCGCCGCGCCTACGCCGCTTTTCTCCGCACCGGCAATCGGATGGCCGGGGACGAACTGGGCAATCTTCTTCCCGAGGGCCGCACGTGCCGCCGCGACCACGTCGGATTTGGTGCTACCGCCGTCGGTCACCAGCGTTTTTGGACCGAGGTGCGGCGCCAGCGCTGCCATCACCGCCGGCATCTGGCCGACCGGCATGCCCAGCAGCACGAGGTCCGCGCCATCCAAGGCAGCGGCCCAGTCGGTGGCAATCTGGTCGATAACGCCCTGCTTCAGGGCTTGCTCCAGTGGCGCGCGGGTGCGTCCCATGCCGACCACTCGCCGTGTCGCCAGCGCCGACTTCTGTGCCAGCGCAAACGAGCCGCCGATCAGTCCGACGCCGCAGACGACTATCTTGTCAAAATGCATCGATCAGGCCAGCGCCTTTTCCAGGGCTTCAAGGAAGCGCGTGTTCTCGCGTTCGACGCCGATAGTGACGCGCAAGTGCTCAGGCATTCCGTAATTGGCGACGGGCCTGACGATCACGCCCTGCTTCAGCATGCGCTGGTTGACGCCGGCCGCATCACCAACCCTGAAGGTGATGAAGTTGCCGTGCGAAGGAATGTGCGACAGCCCCAGCCGCTTCAGGCCGGCGAGAATCTGTTCCATGCCGCGACGATTGGACTCGTAGCTCTGCGCAAGAAAGACGTGGTCATCGAGTGCCGCGACGGCAGCGGCAAGCGCCAGATTGTTCGCGTTGAACGGCTGGCGGACGCGATTCAGCAGGTCGGCAACCTCCGCCGAGGCAAGGCCATAGCCGATGCGCAGGCCGGCCAGGCCGTACACCTTGGAGAAGGTGCGGGTGATCAGCAGATTGGGAAAATCCTTGAGCCAGGCGACGGTATCGGCGCGATCGGCCGGCGGCAGGTATTCGTTGTAGGCCTCGTCCAGCACCACGACCACATCCTGCGACAGGGATTGCAGGAAAGCCCTGATCTGCGGGTAGGGCAGGAAGTTGCCGGTCGGATTGTTCGGGTTGGCGATCCAGACGATGCGTGTATCCGGACGAATCGCCGCGCGCATGGCATCGAGATCGTGGCCGAACTCCCTGGCCGGAACCGCGATGCATTCGGCGCCCGCCGACATGGTTGCCAGCGGATAGACGGCGAAGGCATGACGCGAAAACACAGACGAACGCCCCGGCGAGAGAAACACCCGCGCGGCGAGGTCGAGCACGTCGTTGGAGCCGTTGCCGATCACGATCTGGTTCATGCCCAGGCCATAGCGCTCGGCCAGCGCCCGGGTCAGATCGAAGTTGTCCGGATAGCGCTCGATCCCGGCGGCGGCCTTTTCCATTGCGGCGCGCGCCAGCGGACTCATGCCCAGAGGATTTTCGTTGGACGCGAGCTTGACGATGCTGTCGACCGGAATCCCCATTTCGCGGGCCAGTTCGGTAATCGGCTTGCCCGGCAGGTAGGGCGAGATGGCGCGGATATAGGCGGGCGCAAGATCGGCTGTGCTCATGGCTTCCTCATGGCGTGGCGTGGGGGTAGGAGCCGAGTTCCTTGACAAAGCCGGCCCTGCCGCGAAGATCGTCGAGCGCAGCAGCGACGGCGGCATCCTGCCGGTGCCCCTCGACATCAATGAAAAACACGTATTCCCAGCGGCTGCCGCCAAAACCGCGCGCCGGCCGTGATTCGAATTTGCTCATCGAGACGCCATGATCGGCCAGGGGCGTCAGCAGATCGTGCACCGCGCCCGGCTTGTTCTGTGCCGAACAGACGAAGGACGTCTTGTCCTGCCCCGAAGGGCCGGCATCGTGCTGCGCCAGCACCAGGAAGCGGGTGGTGTTGTTCGAGTCATCCTCGATGTTCGACGCCAGTTGCTTGAGGCCGTACAGCACGCCGGCGCCCTCCCCTGCGATCGCGCAGGACTCCGGGTCTTCGGCAGCCATGCGGGCCGCCTCGGCATTGCTGGCTACCGGCACCCGCGGCAAGCCCGCCAGATTCCGGTTGAGCCATTCGTGGCACTGCGCCAGGGACTGGGCATGGGAGTAAAGACGCTTGACGCCCTCCATGGAGTCCGCCTTGGACAGTAGATTCTGGTGGATGCGCAGCATCACTTCGCCGCAAATCATCAGCGGCGAGGTCAGCAGCAAATCGAGGCTGCGGCTCACGGCGCCTTCGGTGGAGTTTTCCACCGGCACGACGCCGTAATCGGCGTTGCCCGACTCGACGGCGCGGAACACATCGTCAATCGCGCCAAAAGGCGAGAAGGTAGGCGCGGAGCCGAAGTGCTTCTTGGCTGCGCTTTCGGTGAAGGTGCCGGCCGGGCCGAAATAGGCGATGCGCAAGGGTTGTTCCAGCGCCAGGCAGGCCGACATCACTTCGCGGAATATCCGCTGCACGGCCGCATCCGGCAGGGGGCCGGGATTGGCTGCCACCAGGCGGCGCAGTACCTGGGCCTCGCGCTCCGGCCGATAGACGTTGCCCTGCTTGATTTCGCCGATGCGATGCGCGTACTGCGCACGCTCGGAGAGCAGGCGCAACATCTCGTTGTCGGCGCGGTCGATGCCTTCGCGCAGACGGCTGAGTTCTTCCTTTTCGTCAGCCATCAGCCTTCGTGCGGCAGGTAACGCACCGCAAGCACGCCCTCGATTCCGGCGATCGAGTCGATCACCTCTTTCGGTACCTTGCTCTCGACATCGACCAGGGTGTAGGCAACCTCGCCTTTCGACTTGTTCATCATGTTGTGGATGTTCAGGCCGGCCTTGGCCATAGCCGTGGAGATCTGCCCCAGCATGTTGGGCACGTTCGAATTGGCCACAGCGACACGATATTTCGACTCGCGCGGCATGACCATGTTGGGAAAGTTCACCGCGTTCTGCACGTTGCCGTCTTCCAGATAGTCACGCAGCTGGTCGGCGACCATGATCGCGCAATTCTCTTCCGCCTCGCCGGTCGAGGCGCCCAGATGCGGCAGGGCGATGACGTGCGGATGGGTGTTGACGTGCGGGCTGGGGAAATCGCAAACATAGGCGCCGAGCTTCCTGGCATCGAGCGCGGCAAGCACTGCCGCCTCATCCACCACGCCGTCGCGGGAAAAGTTCAGCAGCACGGCGTTATGCTTGGTGTGCGTCAGCATTTCCGCGTTGATCATCTTGCGCGTTGCATTGACCAGAGGTACATGCAGCGAGATGAAGTTGGCGTTCTTAAGCACCTCGCTCACGCTGTTGGCCTTCTTCACCTGCGACGGCAGGCTCCAGGCCGCGTCGACGGTGATCTCGGGATCGTAGCCGAGCACGTTCATGCCCAGCTTGATCGCCACGTCCGCCACCAGACAGCCGATCTTGCCCAAGCCGATCACGCCCAGCGTGTGCCCCGCCAGTTCGAAGCCGGCGAAGGTTTTCTTGCCGTCCTCGACCTTCTTCTCCATGGCCGGATCGGCGGGATCGAGCGTGGCGACGAACTTCATCGCGCCGCCGATGTTGCGCGCCGACAGCAACATGCCGGCGACCACCAGTTCCTTGACCGCATTGGCGTTGGCGCCCGGCGCGCTGAAGACCGGCACGCCGCGCGCCGACATCGCCGGTACCGGGATGTTGTTAGTACCCGCGCCGGCGCGACCGATGGCCAGCACCGATTGGGGAATCTCCATCGAATGCATGTCGGCCGAGCGCACCATGATGGCATCCGGCTGCGCGACGTCCTTGCCGACCTGGTAGCGCTCCGCCGGCAGACGCTTCAGACCGTTCGGGGATATCTGGTTGAGAACCAGTATCTTGAAAGGATCAGCCATGCTCATTTACCAAACCTCGCCTCAAATTCCTTCATGTACGCGACCAGCGCAGCGACGCCGGCGACGGACATGGCGTTGTAGATGGAGGCGCGCATGCCGCCGACGGACCGGTGCCCCTTGAGCTGCACCATGCCTTTGGCTTTGGCGCCCTTGAGGAATTCTTCGTCCAGCGCGGCGTCCTTGAGCGTGAAGGGCACGTTCATGCGCGAGCGGTCTTCCTTGCGCACCGGATTGGCGTAGAAGCTCGACGCATCGATGCAGTCATAAAGCATCTTGGCCTTGGCGATGTTCTGCTTCTCCATGGCTGCCAGGCCGCCCTGCTGCTTGAGCCACTGGAATACCAGGCCGGCGATGTAGATTCCATAGGTCGGCGGCGTGTTGTACATCGAGTCGTTTTCGGCGTGGGTCTTGTAATCGAGCATGGTTTGCGGCGTGGGAACGCCCTTGCCGATCAGATCGTCACGGATGATGACGATGGTCAGCCCGGCCGGACCGATATTCTTCTGCGCGCCGGCGTAGATCAGGCCGTACTTGCTGACATCGACCGGCTTCGACAGGATGTTCGACGACATGTCGCACACCAGCGGAACATCCCCGGTGTTCGGTGTCCAGTGAAACTCGACGCCGCCGATGGTCTCGTTGCCCGTGTAGTGCACGTAGGCCGCATCCTTGTCGAGCTTCCAGTCCTTCTGCGCCGGAGCGTAGCTGAACTTGCCGTCCTCGCTGCTGGCGACGACATTTACCGTGCCAAATGCCTTGGCGGCCTTGATGGCCTTTTTCGCCCATTCGCCGGTATGCACGTAGTCGGCACCTGCCTTGCCGGCCAGCAGGTTCATCGGGATCATCTCGAACTGCAGCGTCGCGCCGCCTTGCAGGAACAGCACCTTGTAGTTGGCGGGAATGCCCATCAGTTCACGCAGATCGGCTTCGGCCTGGGCGTGGATACCCATGTATTCCTTGCCGCGATGGCTCATTTCCATCACCGACTGGCCGCTGCCGTGCCAGTCGAGCAATTCGTCCGCGGCCTGCTTGAGAACGGCCTCGGGCAAGGCTGCGGGTCCTGCGCTGAAATTGAAAATGCGTGCCATGATTTGTCTCACTCCTCGATATCAGGTTCTTCGGATTCTTCGATTTCTTCGGTTTCAATCACTTTTTCGACGCCGGCCAGATAGGTGCCGTCGTCGAGATTGATCAGCGTCACGCCCTGGGTCGAGCGGCTCATGACGCGAATGTCGGTTACCCGGGTGCGGATAAGTACGCCGCCGGTCGAAATCAGCATGATTTCCTCGCGGGTTTCACCCAGGCTGGCGAGGACGGCCGCAACGACCTTGCCGTTGCGCTCGGAAGTCTGGATGGCGATCATGCCCTTGGTGCCGCGGCCATGGCGGGTGTACTCGGCAATCGGCGTGCGTTTGCCGAAGCCGTTCTCGGTCGCCGTCAGCACGGAATAGTCCTCGCTGTCCGCCACCAGCATGGAAATCACCTTCTGCCCGTCTTCCAGCATCATGCCGCGCACGCCGCGCGCTTCGCGGCCCATCGGCCGCACGTCATCCTCGGCAAAGCGCACGGCCTTGCCGGCATCGGAGAACAGCATGACGTCGCACTGGCCATTGGTGATCGCGACGCCGATCAGGCGATCGCCCTCGTCCAGCCCGACGGCGATAATGCCCGCCTTGCGCGGATTGGCAAAGCTGGTCAGCGGCGTCTTTTTCACCGTACCCATACCAGTGGCCATGAAGACGAAGTGCTCCTCGTCGAATTCCTTGACCGGCAGGATCGCGGTGATCTTCTCGCCCTCCTCGAGCGGGAACAGATTGACGATCGGCTTGCCGCGCGAGGCGCGCTGCCCTTCAGGCGCTTCGTAGACCTTGAGCCAATAAACGCGGCCGCGACTGGAAAAGCACAGGATGTAGTCGTGGGTGTTGGCGACGAACAGGCGATCGACGAAATCATCTTCCTTGATCGCCGCGGCCTGCTTGCCGCGCCCGCCACGCCGCTGGGCCCGATAGTCGGCCAGCGGCTGACGCTTGATGTAGCCGGTATGCGACAACGTGACCACCATGTCTTCGCGGACGATGAGGTCTTCCAGATTGATGTCGGCGGTGCTGAGCACGATTTCGGAACGCCGCGCGTCGCCGAACTGCGCCCTCACTGCCGCAAGTTCGTCACCGATGATCGTGGTGATGCGCTCGGGGCGAGCCAGGATATCCAGCAGGTCGGCGATCTGGTCCATCACCTCCTTGTATTCGGCAACGATCTTGTCCTGCTCCAGCCCGGTCAGGCGCTGCAGGCGAAGTTCAAGAATCGCCTGGGCCTGCGCATCGGACAGCAAATAGCCGTTGGCAGAAAGGCCGAACTCCGGGCCGAGACCATCGGGGCGCGAAGACTCTGCCGCCACGCGGGCCAGCATGCCTTCCACCAGGGTCGAGCGCCAGCTGCGCGCCATCAGCCCGCGCTTGGCTTCCGGCGGGGTCTGTGCCGCCTTGATCAGGGCGATGATTTCATCGACATTCGACAGCGCGACGGCCAGGCCTTCGAGGATGTGACCACGCTCGCGCGCCTTGCGCAGTTCGAACACCGTGCGCCGCGTGATGACCTCGCGCCGGTGGGCGAGGAAGCACTGCAGCATGTCCTTCAGATTCAGCAGTTTCGGGCGGCCATCGACCAGCGCCACCATGTTCATGCCGAAGGTGTCCTGCAGCTGCGTCTGCTTGTAGAGATGATTCAGCACCACCTCCGGCATCTGACCCTTCTTCAATTCGATGACCAGGCGCATGCCCGATTTGTCGGACTCGTCCTGGATATGGGCGATGCCCTCGATCTTCTTCTCGTGCACCAGCTCGGCGATCTTTTCCTGCAGCGTTCTCTTGTTGACCTGGTAGGGCAATTCGTCGACCACGATGGCCTGCCGCCCGCTGCGCTGCAAATCCTCGATATGGGTGCGTGCGCGCATGATCACGCGACCGCGGCCCGTGAGGTAGCCGTCGCGGACGCCGGAAACACCGTAGATCAGCCCGGCCGTGGGAAAGTCGGGCGCGGGAATGATGTTGATCAGTTCGTCGATGGTCGTTTCCGGCTTGGCCAGCAGGAGCAGACAGGCATCCACCACCTCATTGAGGTTGTGCGGCGGAATATTGGTTGCCATCCCCACGGCGATACCCGCGGAACCATTGATCAGCAGATTGGGGATGCGCGCCGGGAGAACCAGCGGTTCGTGCTCCGAACCGTCGTAGTTGGGGCCGAAATCGACAGTTTCCTTGTCGATGTCGAGCAGCAACTCGTGCCCGATGCGCGCCATGCGGACTTCGGTGTAGCGCATGGCCGCCGCGTTGTCGCCGTCGACTGAGCCGAAGTTGCCCTGGCCATCGACCAGCATGTAGCGCAGCGAAAAATCCTGCGCCATGCGCACAATCGTGTCGTACACGGCCGTGTCGCCGTGCGGGTGATACTTGCCGATCACGTCGCCGACGATGCGCGCGGACTTCTTGTAGGCCTTGTTCCAGTCGTTGGAAAGCTCGTGCATGGCGAACAGTACGCGGCGATGGACGGGCTTCAGACCGTCCCGCACGTCCGGCAGTGCACGGCCGACGATCACGCTCATGGCGTAATCGAGATAGGAGTGGCGCATCTCCTCTTCGAGGCTGATCGGCAGGGTTTCTTTGGCGAACGAGGTCATGTAGGCTTGCCGCGACCGACTTGCGGCGGGGCGATGGCGTAAAAGAGGGCAATTTTAGCATGTGCGGATAGCCCGGAAGGTTGTCCCCAGCCACCAAATCTGGTTGAATCAGCGCATGAAACCACCGTCTGCTCCGGCCGCCGTGCCCGAAGACATCGACCTCCTGATCCGGCCGGAGTGGATCATTCCGATCGAACCCGCGGGTGTCACTCTTTCGGGGCACGCCCTGGCGGTTCGCGGCGAGCGGATCGTGGCCCTGCTGCCCGATGAGGAAGCCCTGCAGCGCTTCCGCCCGCAGCAAACCGTCGATCTGCCAGGCCAGGTGTTGCTGCCCGGCCTGGTCAACCTCCACACCCACGCCGCCATGAGCCTGCTGCGAGGCTACGCGGACGACCTGCCTTTGATGCGCTGGCTTGGCGAGCGCATCTGGCCCGCCGAATCGCGTCACGCCGGCCCGGATTTCGTGCGGGCCGGAACCCTGCTGGCGTGTGCCGAAATGGTGCGCGGCGGCATCACCACCTTCAACGACATGTATTTCTTTCCCGATGCTGCCGCCGAAGCGGCCAGGCGAATCGGAATGCGTGCCGTGCTTGGCATCGTCGTGATCGAGTTCCCCACCCGCTATGCCGCCGACGCCGACGATTATCTGGCCAAGGGACTGGCCATCCGTGACGCGTCGAAGGACGATCCGCTGCTGAGCTTTTGCCTCGCTCCGCACGCGCCCTATACCGTCGCGGACAAGACCTTCCGAACCATTGCCACCCTCGCCGGGCAGTTGGAAATACCTGTTCACGTCCATCTGCATGAAACCAGCCACGAGATCGAGGAAAGCCTCAAGCAGCACGGGGTGCGCCCCATCGAGCGGCTGCGCCGCCTCGGTCTGCTCGGGCCGCAGCTGATCGCCGTGCATGCCGTGCATCTCGAGGCGACCGAAATCGATCTGCTGGCGCGTGAAGCCTGCCACGTGGCCCACTGCCCCAGTTCCAACCTGAAGCTCGGCAGCGGCATCGCGCCGATGTCGGCGATCCAGTCGCGCGGCCTGAATTTCGGCCTCGGCACCGATGGTGCCGCCTCGAACAATCGCCTCGACCTGTTCCATGAAATGCGCCATGCCGCGCTGCTGGCCAAGGGAGCGAGCCAGGATGCCGAGGTACTGGACGCGCACAGGACATTGGAAGCGGCCACCTTGGGAGGCGCCCGGGCCCTGGGACTGGACCGGCGAATCGGCTCGCTGCTGCCCGGCAAGGCGGCCGATCTTTGCGCCGTGCGCCTCGACGAATGGCTGATCCAGCCCTGCTTCGACCCGGCCTCCCATCTGGTATATGTTGCCGGACGCGAGCAGGTCACCCATACCTGGGTCGAGGGTAAATTGGTAATGAGCAACGGCGTTCCAGCGCAAATCAGCATTTCGGAATTGCTTGACGTCGCAGGTTTGTGGCATACTCGTCTGACGTCCTGACGCCATGCCTCGGTCAGGGAAAAGATGCAACGTCGAATTCCGTCACACTTAAACCCAACAAGGGGGGAACATGATCAATAGCGCCAAACATTCTCTGCTGCTCGCCACTCTGCTCGGACTTTCCGTTTCCGCCCTCGCCCAAACGACGGGGATCGACACCGCCGGTACCGTCGGTTACGTCATCGACCAGCGTGCCAGTGTAGTCAAAAGCGGTACCGGCCTATGCTGGCGTACCGGCTACTGGACCCCGGCAATGGCCGTGGAAGAATGCGATCCGGATCTGGTGAAGAAGGCCGCACCGATGGCCGAACCGGCCAAGGCTGCCCCCGCTGCCGCCGCCGCTGCGCCCAAGCCTGCTGCCCAGAAGGTAACGCTCGCAGCCGATGCCCTGTTCGATTTCAACAAGGCAGATCTGCGCCCCGAAGGCAAGGCAAAGCTGGACAAGCTCGCGGGCGACATCAAGGGCATCAAGCTCGAAGTGATCATCGCCGTTGGCCACGCTGACCGCTTCGGTACCGACGCCTACAACCAGAAGCTCTCCGAGAAGCGCGCCGAAGCCGTCAAGGCCTATCTGGTGAGCAAGGGCCTCGAACCGAACCGCGTCTACACCGAAGGCAAGGGCAAGAAGCAGCCGATCACCAAGGCCGATCAGTGCAAGGGCCCGAAGAGCAAGAAGGTTATCGATTGCCTGCAGCCTGATCGTCGCGTCGAAATCGAAGTCATCGGTACCAAGGCTCAGTAATACCGCCTGACTCCGGGAAAAGCCCTGCCCCGCAGGGCTTTTTTTATGCCCCGCCCCTGCGCGGGAACGGTATCCTAGGATATGTCTCCGTCCGTTTGGACGGGGACGGTATCCAACGATCATCCGGGACGCCAACATGAATACAAGTAGCAACGCCGACCCGCGCGAACTCGACAAGTTCGGGGAACTCGCCCATCGCTGGTGGGACCCGAACTCGGAATTCCGCCCCCTGCACGACATCAATCCTGCGCGGCTGGCATGGATCGACGGCCACGCGGGACTCCAAGGCAAGCACGCGATCGACATCGGCTGCGGTGGTGGGCTGCTCAGTGAGGGCATGGCCGTCCTCGGCGCGCAGGTCACCGGCATCGACCTCTCCGAAAGAGCACTCAGCATTGCCCGCCTGCACCTCTACGAGAGCGGCCAGGTCGTCGACTACCGCCTGATCTCGGCCGAAGCCATGGCCGCGGAAACCCCAGCGGGTTTCGACCTCGTCACCTGCCTTGAAATGCTCGAACATGTGCCCGATCCGGCCAGCACGGTGGCCGCCTGCGCCCGCCTGGTGAAGCCGGGTGGGCAGGTGTTCCTGTCCACCATCAACCGCAATCCAAAAGCCTATTTGCTTGCGGTGGTCGGCGCGGAATACGTATTCAACCTCTTGCCGCGCGGCACCCATGAGTACACGCGCTTCCTCAAGCCGGCAGAACTCGCGCGCCTGTGTCGCGATGCGGGGCTGGAAGTACTGGAAATCACCGGCTTGCGCTACAACCCGATCAAGCGCGACGCGTCGATCGGCGCCGACACCGATGTGAACTACCTGCTCCGGGCACGGCGCAATGCCTGAGGCAGTCCTCTTCGACCTCGACGGCACGCTGGCCGATACGGCCCCCGATCTCGGCGGCGCGCTCAACCAGTTGCTACTCGAACAAGGGCGTGCCCCCCTGGGCATGGATCAACTCAGGCCGCACGTATCTTCCGGCGCGCGCGGCATGATCGGCGCCGGACTCGGCATCACCCCGGCCGATCCCGGCTATCTCGAACTGCAGCAGCGGTTTCTGGCCATCTATCAGGAAGCATTGTGCGTCGGTACCCGGCTGTTCGAAGGCATGGCCGAACACCTCGACCAGCTCGAAGCGCAGGGAATCCCTTGGGGCATCGTCACCAACAAGTCGCAGCGCTTTGCGATCCCCCTGATGGAAGGCTTGGGCCTGCGCCAGCGTACTGCCTGCATCGTTTGTGGCGACAGTGCCCAGCGCGCCAAACCCCATGGCCACCCCATGCAACTCGCCAGCGCCGTGATCGGAATCGCGGCGGCTGACTGCATCTACGTCGGCGACGACGAGCGCGACGTGATCTCCGGCCGCGTCGCAGGCATGACCACCATCGTTGCCGCCTGGGGTTATCTCGGGGCCGGCAAGCCTCCCGCGAGTTGGGGCGCCGATGCGATTGCCGCATCGCCGCAAGATATTCTCGGCTTTGCCGCCGCAAACCGTTAAACTTGCGCTTGCAATTCGCAGATCAGGCGCCATCTGATTTGCACCATCTTGGGGGCGACATGGCTTCGACATGGGTGACAAAGCATGCAGGGCATACCGAGGATCCGGGTACCTCGTAAATCCATCTGGAACGCACTAACTGCCAACGACGAGCGTTTCGCTCTAGCCGCTTAACAGCGGACAGTTCGAAAATCCAGCGAATCGTCTGCAACCAGCCTGTCCGTCGGCGTGTTGCGGGTTAAATCAAATGACGCGGCTAAGTATGTAGAACTGTATGTGGCGCACTTATGGACGCGGGTTCAATTCCCGCCGCCTCCACCAATCAAGCATCTAAAACGATCCAGCAACATCCTTCAAACCCGCCAAGTGCGGGTTTTTTATTGACTTTATCGTCCAGAAAGGGGTAACATCGTCCGGTAGCATCCGTATTTAGACAGGGGTAACTCTTAGGGGTAACCCCGAAAACTGAAATGGAGTTACCCCAGAATGGCCCTGACCGATACCGCAGTCCGCAACACCAAGCCCGGCACGAAGCCTGCCAAGCTGTTTGACGAGCGCGGCCTGTTCCTGCTTGTTACCCCTGCCGGGGGTAAGTGGTGGCGACTTCGCTACAAATTCGACGGCAAGGAAAAGCTGCTCTCCCTTGGCGTCTATCCCGATGTTGGATTGAAAGACGCCAGAACCCGGCGCGACGATGCCCGGAAACTGCTGGCCGATGGCATCGACCCCGGCGAACACCGGAAGGCCACCAAGGCGACCAAGGTGGAACGCGCCGCGAATAGCTTTGAAGTAGTGGCGCGGGAGTGGTACGGGAAGTATTCCCCCAATTGGGCAGAGCATCACGGCGACCGCATCCTGCGGCGCTTCGAGCGTGACATTTTTCCCTGGATCGGTGGCCGACCCATTGCCGAAATCAAGGCACCGGAACTGCTGGCCGTGGTGCGCCGAATCGAGAACCGAGGGGCACTCGAAACAGCGCACCGGGCGCTTGCCAATTGCGGGCAAGTATTCCGCTATGCCATCGCAACCGGGCGAGCGGAACGGGATATTGCGCCCGACCTGCGAGGCGCCCTGCCCCCCGTGAAGGCCGAAAACTTCGCGGCGGTGACTGATCCGGCCAAGGCAGCAGAATTACTGCGCACCCTTGACGGCTACCAAGGCACCCTGACAGTCGCCTGTGCCCTTCGTCTCGCGCCCCTGGTATTCGTGCGCCCCGGCGAACTGCGCAAGGCGGTATGGGCCGATATTGATCTCGACGCCGCCGAATGGCGGTATCACGTTACCAAGACCGACAGCGAGCATATCGTGCCGCTGGCAACCCAAGCGGTAGCGACCCTGCGCGAACTTCACGCCCTGACCGGCGCCGGGGTTTATGTCTTTCCCGGAGCGCGCACCAATGGCCGCCCGATGAGCGATAACGCCATCCT
>JAPLQX010000003.1 GCA_026399435.1 Rhodocyclales bacterium | reverse complement strand
CTCGCGGAAGGGCGGGGCAACCTTGTTCTTGACCACTTTGACCTTGGTCTCGTTGCCGATGACTTCGTCGCCCTTCTTGATGGCGCCGGTGCGGCGGATGTCCATGCGCACCGAAGCGTAGAACTTCAGCGCGTTGCCGCCCGTGGTGGTTTCGGGATTGCCGAACATGACGCCGATCTTCATGCGGATCTGGTTGATGAAAATCACCAGCGTATTGGTGCGCTTGATGTTGGCGGTGAGCTTGCGCAAAGCCTGCGACATCAGCCGCGCCTGCAGGCCGGGCAACTGGTCGCCCATTTCGCCTTCGATTTCGGCGCGCGGCGTCAGCGCTGCGACCGAGTCGATCACGATGCAATCGACGCCGCCCGAGCGCACCAGCATGTCGGTAATTTCGAGGCCCTGCTCGCCCGTGTCGGGTTGGGAGATCAGCAGGTCGGGTACGTTAACGCCGAGCTTTGCGGCATAGCCCGGGTCCAGCGCGTTTTCGGCGTCGATGTAGGCCGCTACTCCGCCCGCCTTCTGGATTTCAGCCACGATGTGCAGGCACAGCGTGGTTTTTCCCGACGACTCCGGTCCATAGACCTCGACCACTCGTCCACGCGGCAGGCCGCCTATGCCCAAGGCGATATCCAGCCCGAGCGAGCCGGTGGAAACCGTCTGGATGTCGTCGATGGCGAGGCCTTCGCCCATCTTCATGATGGAGCCCTTGCCGAACTGTTTTTCGATCTGGGCCAGGGCGGCCTGGAGGGCCTTGCTCTTGTTGTCGTCCATTAAATGCATCCTTGAGTTGTGATTCGATTATGGCATGGATGGCACAGTTTTTGCGCTGTCCGGGTTCGGCACGGGTTTGTTACCTGGCGTCGAGTCGTAGCAGCAGGCCACGCAAGGCATGAACCACCGCCTGACGGCGGACTGCCTCGCGGTCGCCGGCAAAAACCGCGGTTTCCGCATCCGCTGTCTGGCCGACCCGACACCAGGCAAAGCATACGGTGCCCACTGGCTTACCAGGTGAGCCACCCGTCGGCCCGGCAATTCCTGTAATAGCCAATGTAATCAGCGCCTTGGAGTTTTTCAGCGCACCTTCAGCCATCGCGGCCGCTGTTTCGGGGCTCACCGCGCCGTACTTCTCGATGGTTTCCGGACGAACGCCGAGGAGTTCCGTCTTGGCTTCATTCGAGTAGGTGACAAAGCCGCGCTCAAACCACTCCGAGCTGCCGCTCGTGTGAGTGATCACTTGCGCCGCCCAGCCTCCGGTGCAGGATTCGGCAGTCGCGATCAAAAGTCGGCGCTGGCCGCTTCTGGCCAATGCGGCCGAACCAACGGCTTCCGACAGAGCGACAAGATCGGCGTCCATCAGAACGGCAAAAACGCCTTGAATACGGCGATGGTCAGCACCGTATAGCCGGCGGCGATGACGTCATCCATCATCACCCCGAAGCCGTTCTTTACCTGCGTGTCGAAGAATCTGGCCGGCTCGGGTTTCACGATGTCATAGAAGCGGAACCAGAGGAAGGCTGCCAGCTGCCAGAGCAGTTCGGGTGGGGTCAGCATCAGCACCGCCCAGAAAGGGACGATTTCATCCCAGACGATGGCACCGTGATCGACGACCCCCAACGCGCGCCCGGTGATCTGGCAGGCCGATACGCCGACGGCGAAGGCCAGCAGAAGGAAGATCGCCAGACCCAGATCGCTGTCGAGGTACAGGCGCAGCAGCGGGTAGGTGAGCCACGCGAAGGCCGTGCCGGCCGTGCCGGGAGCGAAACGCGAAAGCCCGCTGCCCATGCCGCAGGCGATGAAATGTGCGGGGTGGTGGAACAGGAACTTGACTGGCGGCGGGGGCTGCTTCGTCATTGTCTAAAGTGATCGTAGCCGCGGGTCGCGGGCGTGATGACGCTGCCGCCATCGTCGCACAGGACGAGCTCGCCGGGAGGGCCTGCCACGATTTCGCCGATGCGTGTCAGCGGCAGTTTGAGCTTGCCGGCCAAGGCCGTGATGCCACTGTCGGACCCCGGCGTGGCGGTGAACAGCAGCTCGTAGTCGTCGCCGCCGGCCAGCAGGCAATCGCGCTCCAGTCCGGCCACGGGCAGGTTGGGGATCTGCAGCCGCGCGGCGCGTCCCGACTGTTCGAGGATATGCCCGAGATCGGCCAGCAGCCCGTCGGAAACATCGATCGCGGCGTTGGCGATTCCGCGCAGCGCCAAGCCCAGTTTTACCCTCGGCTGCGGCCGGTGCAACGCGGCGAGGCATTCGGTGAGCGCCGGTTCGGTAAGGCGGGTTCGTCCCTGCAGGTGAGCCAGCCCCAGCGCCGCGCGTCCGGGTTTGCCGGAAACCCAGATCGAATCGCCGACTTGCGCGCCGTCGCGGCGCAGTGCCTTTCCGGTGGGAACTTCGCCGAGAATCGTGACGCAGAAGGCGCGCGGCCCACGCGTGGTGTCGCCGCCGATCAGGTCGATGTCGTGGCTGTCGGCACAGGCGAAGAAGCCGCGCGCGAAGGCCTCGATCCAGTCAGAAGTCGGCGCTGGCAGTACGGCGGCCAGCAACGCCCAGCGCGGCTGCGCGCCCATCGCGGCCAAATCCGAGATATTCACGGCGAGGGTTTTCCAGCCCAGTGCTTCCGGGTCGGCATCGGCAAGGAAGTGTGTTCCCTCGACCAGCAAGTCGGTGGAGATCACCAGCTCCTGCCCGGGAGTCGGCGCGATCAGCGCGCCGTCGTCGCCAACGCCGAGAACTGTGTGGGAGGTGCCGCGCGTGAAATAGCGCGCGATGATCTCGAATTCCGACGGCACCTCTCAGGGCTTTCTCATCTCCGTCGCCCGCAGCGTCGCCGCAAGCTTGTCCAGCACGCCATTGACGAACTTGTGGCCGTCGGTGCCACCGAAGGTCTTGGCCAGTTCGATGGCTTCGTTGATGATCACGCGATAGGGCGTTTCGGGGTGGAGCTTGAGTTCGCAGGCGCCCAGCAAGAGGATGCAGCGTTCGATCGGCGAGACTTCACTCCAGGGGCGGTCGATATGCGGCGCGAGATCGAGCTTGAGCGCTTCGGCGTTTTGCCGCGTCTCGGCCAGCAGGGTGCTGTAGAGCGGGTTGTCGGCCTTGTCGAAGCCGGCAACGCCTTCCGCCTGTACCTGGATCGCCGCCGCATCCTGATCGCCGACCTGCCATTGATAGAGGCCCTGGACGATGAACTCGCGGGCGCGCCGACGCGGAGATTTGCCGCCGTTCATTACTTGACGGCCTTCAACAGGTTCGCCATTTCCACGGCTGCCTGCGCGGCTTCAGCGCCTTTTTGCAGCATGCGCACCAGGGCCTGATCGTCGTTTTCGGTGGTCAGCACCGCGTTGGCAATCGGTATGCCGGTGTTCAGCTGCACGTCGGTGATGCCGCGCGCGGACTCGTTGGAGACGACCTCGAAATGATAGGTCTCGCCGCGAATCACGGCGCCGAGCGCCACCAGCGCATCGAAGCGGCCGCTTTGCGCCATGGCTTGCAGCGTCAGGGGCAGCTCCAGCGCACCGGGCACGGTGGTGAAGGTGATGTCTGTTTCGGCCACGCCGAGGCGCGCCAGCTCGGTCATGCAGCCCGAGCGCAGGCCTTCGCCGATGTCCTCGTTGAAGCGGCTTTGGGCGACGCCGATGCGCAAGCCCTTGCCGGCCAGATTGGGTTCGAGTTCGCGGATAGTCATTTGATTCCCTTCCCCCCAACCCCCTGCCCAAGGCAGGAGGTGACTGCGGTTCGCCGCTGCGCGGCTCCATGTGGTGACTGGCGCCCCTTCGGGCGGCCGTGCGGGGCGCTCATGCCGTTTTCTCCCCGCCCGGCGTGAAATAGCCGGTGACTTCGAGACCGAAGCCGGCCATGCTCGGCATCTTTCTCGGACTCGACATCAGGCGCATCTTGCCGACGCCGACTTCACGCAGTATCTGCGCGCCGATGCCGTAGATGCGCGGGTCCCAGGTGTAGGCCGGCCGCTCGGTACGCTCGGTCTTGAGCGCCGCCAGCAAGGCGTTGCCGGTTTCGGCGCGATGCAGCAGCACCAGCACTCCGGGCCCCTGCTGCGCGATGGCGCGCAGGGCGAAATCGACGCTGTAGGTATGGCCGCGGCTGCCGTGGTCGAGGAAGTCGAGCACGCAGACGGCTTCATGCACGCGCACCAGGGTTTCCTCGCCGGTCTTGATCTCGCCGGAGGACAGCGCCAGATGCACGTCGCCGCTGCTGCGGTCGGCAAAGGCGCGCATGCGGAAGCTGCCTTGCGCGCATTCGACCTGCTTGTCGGCAACGCATTCGATCAGCTTTTCGGTTTCCGAGCGGTAGTGAATCAGGTCGCGGATGGTGCCGATCTTGAGGCTGTGCTCCCGGGCGAATTCGAGCAGGTCCGGCAGCCGCGCCATGGTGCCGTCGTCCTTGAGGATTTCGCAGATCACCGCGGCGGGCTCCAGGCCCGCGAGCTGGGCGAAGTCGCAGCCGGCTTCGGTGTGGCCGGCGCGCACCAGCACGCCGCCGTTTTGCGCCATCAGCGGGAAGATGTGGCCGGGCTGGACGATGTCGGTCGGGGTGGCGTTCTTCGCCACGGCGGCTTGCACCGTGCGCGAGCGGTCCTGGGCGGAGATGCCGGTGGTGACCCCTTCCGCAGCCTCGATCGACATGGTGAAGGCGGTGCCGTGCTGCGCCTTGTTGTCGCGCACCATCAGCGGCAGGTCGAGCTGGCGGCAGCGGCCTTCGGTCAGCGTCAGGCAGATCAGGCCGCGGCCATGCTTGGCCATGAAGTTAATCGCCTCGGGCGTCACATGGTCGGCGGCGAGCACGAGGTCGCCTTCGTTTTCGCGGTCTTCCTCGTCGACCAGAATCACCATGCGGCCGGCACGCATGTCGGCGACGATATCGAGAACGGGGCTGATGCTCATGGCTGATGTACCAAGCTTAACGAAATAGCTCGTTCGCAGCGAAGGACGATAGTCGAGCGAAGCGAACTGATTAGAAGCCTCCCCGTGAGGGGAGGATGGGAGGGGCGGGCCTTCAATTCGTCTTTCGCGTGTTTCATCATCGGGCGCGCCGGACTATTGCTACATGAAAGTTGGGAAGGCGCGCATTTTACGCTGCGCCGGCCGTCAGCATCCGCTCGACGTAGCGTGCGATGAGGTCGATCTCCAGATTCACCCTGCTTCCAGCTTTGAGATGCCGCAGCGTCGTCACTTCGACGGTGTGCGGGATCAGGTTGATGGAGAACCTGCGGCCCTTGACGCGATTGGTCGTCAGCGACACGCCATCGACGGTGATCGAGCCCTTGCGCGCAATGTACTTCGCCAGATCCTTGGGTGCCTTGATGACCAGTTCGTGCGATTCGCCGATCTGCTCGAACTTCTCCACTTCGCCGACGCCGTCGACATGACCCGACACCAGGTGGCCGCCGATGAAGTCGGACAGGCGCATGGCTTTCTCCAGATTCACCTCGCCTCCCGCCGCGTCGAGACCGACCGTGCAGTCGAGGGTTTCGCGTGAGACATCGACCTGATAGCTGTTCTTTTTCTTCGCGATCACGGTCAGGCAGACGCCGCCATGCGCGATGGAATCACCCAGCGCGACGTCGGTAAGCTTGAGGCCGGGCGCCTCGATGGTGAGCCGCACGCCCTTTTCCAGCGGTTGGGCGCGGCTGATTTTTCCGACGGCGGTAATGATGCCCGTGAACATGGGGACTCCTGAAAATTAGCGCAGGATGCGCTCGAGGGTAGGCAGAAATGTTTCGGCGGGCTGGAAGCCGACGATGCGCAGGTCGACCAGTTCGCGGCCGGCGGCATCGAAGAAGATGATGCCCGGCGGGCCGAACAGGCCGAAGCGCTTGAGCAGCGTCGCGTCGGCATCGCTGTTCGCCGTCACGTCGGCCTGTAACAGCACGAGTTGCTTCATGCGGGCGGCGACCTTGGGGTCGGCGAAGGTGAAGCGTTCCATTTCCTTGCAGCTCACGCACCAGTCGGCGTAGAAATCCAGCATCACGGGTTTGCCGGCGGTTTTCGCCTTGGCCAGGCGGCTGTCGAGAGCCGCCACCGACGCGACGCGCTCGAAAGTCGGCGCTGGCGATACGGCGGCTGTGGCGCCGCGCAGGAAGCCGAGCGGCTGCAGCGGATCCCGGGCGCCGCCGAGCACGCCGATCAGCATTGCCGCGCCGCCGAGCAGCAGGACGACACCGAGGCCCTTGCCCAGGCGCTGCCAGCCGTGGGCGTGCGGCGGCAGGGGGTCGAGCGCATGCAGGTAGATCGCCGGGATGACCAGCAGCAGCGCCCAGCCGAGCATCTGCAGCCACATCGGAATCACGGGCGAAACCAGCCACAGGGCGGTTGCCAGCATGATGACGCCGAAGAATTTCGTGACGCCGTCCATCCATGGCCCCGACTTCGGCAGCAGCGAGCGGGAGAAAGCTCCCACCAGCAGCAGCGGCACGCCCATGCCGAGCGCCATGACGAACAGTGCGGCGCCACCCAGTACCGCGTTGCCGGTCTGCGCGATGTAGAGCAATGCGCCGGCCAGCGGTGCGGCGACACAGGGACCGACGATCAGCGCCGAGAGCGCGCCCATCAGCGCGATGGCGGAGAGCGAGCCGCCCTGGCGGTTGGCCGTGTCGGACACCCGGCTCTGCAGCGCCGCCGGCATCTGCAATTCATAGAAGCCGAACATCGATAGCGAGAGCACGACGAAGACCAGCGCGAAGCTGCCCAGCACCCAGGCATTCTGCAGCGCGGAGGAGAGCAAGGTGCCCGAGAGTCCCGCGGCGACGCCCACGGCGGCGTAGGTGACGGCCATGCCCAGCACATAGGCGAGCGACAAGACGAAGGCGCGCAGATGGCTCACCGCGTGTCCATGATTGACGATGATTCCGGACAGGATCGGGATCATCGGGAACACGCAGGGCGTCAGCGAGAGCAGCAAGCCGAAGCCGAAGAAGCTGACCAGCACCAGCGCCAGATTGTCGCCCTTGAACAGACCCGCGATGCGCGAGCTTTCGTCGGCGGGAGTGGCCGTGGCCGGCTTGGCAGAAGTTATGTCCCCGCGCGCCTGCGCTGGCGCTACGGCGATCGGAGCCGCACTCGCCGCCGGCGATGTCCCGGCGGCCGCGGCCAGCTCGATCTTCGCTTCCTGGTTGAGCGGCGGGTAGCAGATGCCGCCGTCCCAGCAGCCTTGCGAGACGGCCTTCAGCGTGATGGCGCCGGCGGCCTTCACCGGCAAAAGGATCACCACCTCCTTGCGGTAGGTCTCGACCTTGCCGAACAGGTCGTCCTCCTTCATCTTTCCGGGCGGTAGCTTGGCCGCCCCGAGCGTGCCGCCGTCCAGTGCGAACTTGAACTTGTCGCGGTACATGTAATAGCCGTCGACGATCTGCCAGCGCGCTTCGATGGTGTTGGCATCGATCGCCCGCGCAGAGAAGCGAAAAGCCTGCTCGGGAGCGAGGGGTTCTTCGGCACGCGCGAGACCAGTCAGGGAGAACAGCAGCAGGAACAACAGGCGGATCAGCATCAAACAGGGTTCCCGTCAGCGGGTTCGAGGAGGATTTCGGCGCGAGTTTCGTCAACTACCCACGCCAGATATTCTGGGCAGGCCGTGCGCGATTGGGACCGCGACGATCTCGGGAAGTTCATAGGGGTGGCGGGCGCGGATTGCTGCCTCCAGCGCCGCGTAGCGCGCCGTTGTGGATTTGATCAGGAGCGGGACTTCCAGCGCGCTTTCGATTGCACCCTGCCAGCGATAGATCGAACGAGAGGGCGCCAGAATGTTTACGCAAGCCGCGAGGCGTTCGGTTACCAGCGCCGTCGCCAGCGCTTCCGCGCTGGCCTTGTCGGGCAGGTTGGTCAGAACGAGCAGGGTCTGGCCGCGGGTTTGAGACATTTCCATCGGCCTATTCTACCTTCGGCACGCGCTGGCTCTGGGGTAGCCTGTGCCACCCGGAAGCTTTAAAACGGAGCTTTCGTGGCGCGCAACGCCGGCCTTAAGACCGGAACCGGGAGCATGGGCTTGAGCAAACTCTTGACTGGATTGATGGAAGCGGAACGGCTGCGCCGGGAACGCGCCGCGGGACATGTCCCGTCCGCGCCTGCCAGCACCGCAGATTCGCGAGAGTGCTGCCGAACGGCAGGTTCAGGCCGAACGCGTGGCCGAAGCCGAGCTACGCGCTCGAATCGCGGAAGAGCAGCGAGGCTTTACGGAAGCCCAGCGCAGTGAGCGCGCCGCCGTCGACCTGGCCAGCGCCGCCGCGGCCCGGATCAGGAAGGAAGAGGAATTGGCGCTCATGGCCGCAAAGCGCGCTGCTGCCGAACGACACGCTGCCGATCAGGCTGCAGAGCAGTCGCGTGTCGAGCGGAAAGCCGAAGCCGCGGCGCGGGCACGTGCGGCGGTGGAAGATGAGGCGGCGGTGGAAGCCCGGCGTCGCGCCGAACAGGACGCCGAAGCAGGGCGAGCCCTAGCCGAGCGCTTCGCCGCCGAGCAACAGGCCAACGCCGCAGAGGCTGAGCGCGCGGCAGCCGAGGCTGAGGCCGAACGTCAGGCTGAAGCCGCTCTCGGCGCGCGAATCGAGGCGGAGCAGCATGCTGTGGCGGAGGCCGAACGGCGCGAGCTTGCCGCTGCCGAACTGACGAGCGCTGCCGCAGCCCGTGTGAAGAAGGAAGAGGAATTGGTCCGGCTGGCCGCGGAGCGGGTCGCAGCCGAACGACGCGCGGCCGAGCAGGCCGCCGAGCAGTTGGGTGTCGAGCGAAACGCGGAAGCCGCGGCCTTGTCACGTGCAGCCGCTGAATATGAGGCGGCCGGCGAAACCCGGCGTCGTACCGAATGGAAAGCTGAAGCCGCGCGTGCCGCCGCCGCGCGCCTCGCCGCCGAGCAGCAGGCTGGCGCGGCGCAGGCCGGGCGTGTGACAGCCGAGGCCGAGGCCGCCGCACAACAGGTCGAAGCCGAACGCCTGGCTGAAGCTGCCCTTGGCATGCAAATCGAAGCCGAGCAGAACGCCGTGGCGGAGGCCGGGCGTCGCGAGCGTGCCGCCGCCGATCTGGCCAGCGCCGCCGCGGCCCGGACCAGGACGGAAGAGGAGTTGGCCCGGCTGGCCGCAGGGCGGGCCGAAGCCGAAGGACGCGCGGCCGATCAGGCCGCCGAGCAGTTGCGGGTCGAACGGGTCGCCGAAGCCGCGGCCTTGTCGCGTGCAGCCGCTGAAAATGAAGCGGCCGGCGAAGTCCGTCGGCGCGCCGAGCAGGAGGCTGAAGCGGCGCGTGCCGCCGTTGCGCGCCTTGCCGCCGAGCAACAGGCCAGCGCCGCGCAGGCCGAGCGCACGGCGGCCGAGGCTGAGGCCGCGGCGGCACAGCAGGAGCAGGCAGAGCGCCTCGCTGACGCAACGCTGCGGGCGCGAATCGAAGCAGAGCAGGGCGCGGTGATTGAAGCCCAGCGCAGCGAGTTTGCCGAGCGACGGGCCATGGCCGAACTGCGGCGTCAAATAGAGGCTGAGCAGCGCGCGCTGGAAGATGCCCGGCGCGATGAACGCGCTGCTGCCGAACTCGCCAGCGTCGCCGCGGTCCGCATCAAGAAGGAAGAGGAATTGACCCGGCTGGCCGAAGAACGGGCCGACGTGGAACGACGCGCGGCCGACCAAGCCGCTGAACAATTGCGCGTCGAGCAGAGCGCCGAAGCCGCGGCCTTGTCGCGTGTGGCAGCAGAAGAAAAGGCGACGCAGGAGGCTCATGGCCGCATTGAGCGGGAAGCCGAAGCAGGGCGCGCCACTGTCGCGCGTCTCGCCGCCGAGCAGCAGGCCAGTGCGGCGCTGGTTGCGCGCACGGCTGCCGAGGCAGAAGCGGCCACCGCACAGCAGGCGCACGCCGAACGCTTGGCCGAAGCCGCCGTTGGCCTGCAAATCGAAGCAGAGCAGCGCGCATTGGCGGAGGCCGGGCGCCGCGAGCGCGCCGCCGCCGAACTCGCATCTGCGGCGACTGCCCGCGCCAGGAAGGAAGGAGAACTGGCCCGGCTGGCGGCAGAGCGGTCCGCCGCCGAAGGACGCGCCGCGGACCAGGCCGCCGAGCAGTGGCGGGCCGAGCAAATCGCCGAAGCCGCGGCTTTGTCGCGTCTGGCTGCCGAAGATGAGGCGGCCGGCGCAGCGCAGCCATCGGCTTCACGGCTTGCGGCGGGCGAAGACGAGGCGCCCGCAAGCCGCAGCCCGGCGCCAGCCTGGCGCCGTCTGCTTGCCGGTGCGGCCCTGGCTCTGCTGGCCGGGGTCGGCGCCGGGTTTTGGCTGGGCAGGGCTCCCGTCGTCTCCGAGCGCGTGCCGGCTGGCGAGCAGGACACGCTGCGGCTGCGCCTTGACCACAATCTGAGAACTCTTCCCGCCCCGGAGCATCGCGTCGTGCCGCGCGATCGATCGCCGGCACAGTGACGGGCAGGAGCCCCGGCCGGGGGAATTTGGTGGTTGCCGCGAGTGGCCCGTGCGCAACGCTTTCGCTTGTGCCAAGCGGGGTTTCGTGGCATGGTCGTTGCCGTTGGAGCCAAACTCTGCTAACTTTTACATAAGAAGCAGAAATAACTTCAGCTATTGATTGACGTGCCAATGATTGTCTTGGGGGTCTGGTTATGACGAAAGCGATGGCCAATTTCTTGGCTGCCGCCACCATTCTTGCGGCAGGATCGCTGAATCACGCGACGGCGCAGGATGCGACCTTCGATATAGTGCGTTTTCAGATCGAAGGAAATACTATCCTGCCGGCGGACCGGGCCGCGCAACTGGTTGCACCCTTTGTCGGACCGAAAAAGCGTTACGGCGATGTGCAAAAGGCGCTCGAGGCCGTTGAGGACGAGTTTCGCCGCCTTGGTTACGGTACGGTGCAAGTCTATGTTCCGGAGCAGGAGCTCACCACCGGCGTGGTGCGTTTGCAGGTCAGCGAAGGCGTGGTAGGCAAGGTCACCATCGTCGGCAACAAGCATTTCGACGAAGCCAATGTGCGCGCCAGCCTGCCTGACCTCAAGGAAGGTACGGCGCCCAACATGCGCCAGCTTTCGGAAAACGTTCAGCTCACCAACGAGAACCCGGCCAAGCAGGTTGAAGTCACCCTCGGCGTCAGCGAAGAAGAAGGCAAGGTCGATGCAAAGGTCGAAGTCAAGGAAGAAGATCCCGAGCGCATGTACCTGACGCTGGACAACACCGGCACCAAGGCCAGCGGCAAGCATCGGCTCGGCGTTTCCTACCAGAACGCCAACATCGCGAACCGCGACCAGGTGCTGACCCTGGCCTACACCACCGCACTGGACGCGCCCGGCGGCGTCAAGGTCGATATCTACAGCGTCGGCTATCGCCTGCCACTGTATTCCATCGGTGACAGCATCGATGCGATTTACGGCAATTCGAGTACCAATACCCCGGCTTCCGTGCTTGCACCGGGAGGCACGCTGGCCCTGAACGGCAAGGGCTCGGTGTTTGGCTTGCGCTACAACCACATTTTCCCGCGGGCCGGAGAATATACCTCCAAGCTCGTGATGGGCTTCGACTACAAGCACATCAATTCGCGGTGTACCGTCGGCGGCACTCCGACACCCCCCGGCGTCACCGCCAGTTGCACGCCGTACACCCTTCGCCCCGTCACTGCGACTTACAGCGGGCAGTGGCAGAAGCCCGGTGAGGCGATCGACTTCAACGTCGGCTTCATGCATCACCTGTTTCCGATGGGCAGCCAGTTCCCGGGGCCGGCAGGCATCGACCGCTATTCCTTCGTGACCACCCGCCAGACCACCGATACCTTTTCGGCCTTGCGCCTGGGCGGCAGCTATACCAGCGCAATTTCCGGCGAGTGGCTGGGGCGCGCCGCATTTACCGGCCAGTATGCGAATAACCCACTGCCTTCGGGAGAGCAAATCGGCCTGACCGGCAGCAATTCCGTGCGTGGTTTCCTGGAGCGGGCAGTGTCGACCGATCGCGGCTACGTGGCTAACCTGGAGGTGTATTCACCGGAATACGCCGCCAAGTTTGGCGTGGAAGGCTCGCTCAAGGGAGTCGTGTTCTACGATTGGGCGAGCGGACACAACCTGGCCGCGCTTGCGACGGGGTTCGCCCGCGCCAACGTGGCCGCCGCCGGCGTCGGCCTGCGCTACAACCTGAAGAAGGACATTTCGGTTCGCTTTGATATCGCCCGCGTTATGGAAGGGCATCAAGCGACTCCCGGAAATTCACCCGAAGCAGCCAAACCGGGCGACATACGCGGCCACTTCGCCATCGCCTTCGGTTTCTGAACGGAGTCCCGATTCGTCCCGACTGTGATTTTTTCCCTCGCAAGAGAGTGGTTTTAGGGCTATAAGCTAAAGATGAGCGGGCGGCTGTTCCGCCCTTGGAGTTTGTGCCATGAGCTACAAGAATCCTTCCCCCAGGCGTCATTCCCGGTTATCCACGCAGGTGCGTGTTGGCGTAGCGGCGGTTGCTCTCTGCTTCGTGACCAGCCCGGTGCTCTCCAACCCGCTGAATCCGACCGTCGTCAACGGCACCGCCACCTTCAATCAGGCCGGCGCCGTCCTCACGGTGACCAACAGCAACGGCGCCATCATCAATTGGGACAAGTTCTCGATCACGGCTGGCGAAACCACCCATTTTGCCCAGCCTGCGGCGTCCAGCACGGTCCTCAATCGGGTTCTGAACGACCCGTCGGTCATCTTCGGCACCCTCAGTTCCAACGGCCGCGTCTGGCTGGTGAACCCGGCCGGCATTCTGGTCGGCGCCGGTGCCCGCATCGACACCGCCGGCTTCGTCGCTTCGACCCTGAACATCCGCAACGAGGACTTCCTCGCCGGTCGTCACCTGTTCGTCAATGACGGCAACGCCAAGGACGTCATCAACCAGGGCGAAATCCGCACCCCCGCGGGCGGCAGCGTCTACCTGATCGGCAGCAATGTCTCCAACGAAGGCATCATCGTCACGCCGAAAGGCGAAACCATTCTCGCCGCCGGCGCCACGGTCAGCCTGATCGACAGTGCCACGCCGGGCGTCAAAGTCGACATCACCGGCGCCGCAGGGAACAGCACCAACCTCGGCGAAATCACCGCCGAGGCGGGCCGTATAGGCATTGCCGGCGTCATCGTCAGGAACAGCGGTCAGCTCAATGCCAGCAGCGTGGTCAGCGAAGGCGGCCGGGTCTTCCTCAAGGCCAGCCAGGACGCCTACGTCGATGGTAACGGTCGCATCGTCACCACCGGCACCAAGGGCGGCAGCGTCGAAGTTCTCGGCGAGCGCGTCGCGGTGATGGACAACGCCAGCATCGATGCCAGCGGCACGGGTAACGGAAATGCGGGCGGCGGCAGGATCATGGTCGGCGGCGACTATCAGGGCAAGAACCCGGACATCCAGAACGCCAACATCACTTATTTCGGGCCCAAGGCCAGTCTCAAGGCCGATGCCACAGGAGTCGGCGATGGCGGCACGGTGATTGTCTGGGCCGACGACACGACACGCGCCTACGGCAACATCTCGGCGCGGGCGGCAACGGCGGCTTCGTCGAAACCTCGGGCAAACGCTTCCTCGATGCCAGGGGCGCGCGCGTCAATGTCGGCGCCAGCAACGGAAAGGCCGGCATATGGCTGCTCGACCCTTCCGCGATCGACATCGTTTCAGCCGGCACGACCGATACGGATTTTTTAGGTACAGGTACGACAGAAGGTGTATTCAGTTACGGCGGTAACGTCGGTACGATCTTTGCCGGCGATGTCAGCAACGCGCTGAGCTATTACGGCAGCGTAATCATACATACCGATGGAGCGGGCAGCGGCAACGGCAACATCACGGCCAATGGCGTAAACATCAACGGTTCCGGCAGCCTGACGCTGGCCGCCTATGGCGGTGGCAGCGCAACAGGTAACGTCACCATTACCGGCAGCAACATCAACGTCGGCAGTGGCTTCAAGGCGCTCGCCGGCTGGAACGGTGCCACCACTTATTACGGTTCGGACGTGATTTCAGGCAAGGGCAACATCAACATCTCCGCGTCGTGGATCATGTCGAATTCCAATGTCGATCTGCACGCCGGCAATGACATCACTCTGGGACATACCGGCACGAGCAGCACCGGTACATGGATACAGTCGAATGGTGTGATGTCTGTAAGCGCGAACAACCTGACCTTGTACGGCGGTTCAACCGGGATTTTCAATATTTCTGGTTCACAGGGCCCCGGCGCCATGCTCTACAGCGCGGGTTCGCAAACCGTCACTGTCGTCAACCAGATCCTGCTCCGGGCCGGCAGCGCCAACAACACGAACCCGATGTATGGCGGCGGCACGTCCAGCGGTTCCGTCGGTATTTGGTCGGATGCCGATCAGACCATTTCCGCCAATGTCATCAAGCTGTGGGCTGGTGTCAGCGGCCACGATAACGGTGCAGAGTTGCGGGCTTATCACGATCAGGCGATCAATATTACCGGCACGGGCGGACTGCTGGAACTGAAGGGTGGCGGCGACAACAGCGGAGCCGTCTATGGCGGCGCCGGCAGTTACAACAACCAGGCGCGCATCCAGCATGGTCAATGGGTCTCCAATGACTCCTACACGGGCTCGGGCAACCAGATCATCACGATCGACGGTGGTGGTACGGTCAATGTCCAGGCCGGCGGCGGCACAGGCGTGCTCGGTTATTACAGCAATGAATGCGCGAGCGCTACGGGCAACCCGAATCTGTGCCGCGGCAGCAGCAACGGCGCGACCATCGAGAACGGCATCGGCGCGCAGACGCTTGATTATGTCGCCGGGGGGACGCTTACGGTCACCGGCGGCAGCGCCGGCACCCAGAACTGGGCTGGCGTCAACAACAAGGGCGCCGGGCAGTACATCTACGGCAATCCCAACATCACGCTGACCGGCGGCACCGGTGGCGGTGCCGTGAGCTATGGTGGCGAAATCTTCAATCTCTCCAACGATGCCGGGATCTATAGCAAGGGATCGGGCGCCCAATACATTTACGGCGGGTCGATCACCATCAACGCCGGCGGTGATGCTGCAAGCTATGGCGGCGCAGGCATCAGCAACGACAGCGGTCAGGGCCTTTACATAAGCACGACGGGCACCTTGGCCATGTACGGCGGCGCCAGCAGCGCCGGCGACATATTTGCCGGTGGCGCCTATATCGGCAACAAGAACGGCGGAGCGATCGACCTGCAGATCGGCGGCGCGCTTTACATCAAGGCCGGCAGCGGCACATCGTCACCCATATTGATCGGGTCGGTCGACGGCCCGGGCAACGTCAATATCCGCACCACCGGTAATGCCGATATCATTGCCGATGGCAGCGGCGTCGCGATCGGGTCGCTGTCCGCCAGCTATGGCGCGACGGTCAGCATCAGCTCCGGCGGCAGCCTCACTGTCAGTGGCAGCGCCACGCGGGGTGTGCTGATCGGCAGCCTGTTTGACTCCGACGCGGGCAGTATCGACGGCAATGGTATCGCGGTCGGTTCTTCAAGCCGGTTGAGCGCAAATTCGAATCTGAGTCTGTTGTCACGCAACGATATTTCCATCAAGGACACGGCGACCGTCAAAACCTACGGCGGCGCCATTACTCTGGTTGCCGGCTGGGACGGCAGCATGGCTCCTGTTGTTAATAGGCCGGGCTCCATCACCGCCTATGGCGGCTTCACCACCGACGGCGGTGCCTTTACCGCCTATGCGGGCAACAGCATCATGCTGGGCAGCATCAACACCGATGGCGTCAGCAACTATTACGGCTACAGCGGTGGCAACGTCAACCTGCGGGCGGACGCTGGCTTCATTGATGTCTCCTCGATCAGCGCCAAGGGTAGCGTTCCAATCGGGTCGGGAAATTCCGGCGGTTGGGGTGGTAGTGTCACGCTCCAGTCCTTTGGCGGCTTGACT
>JAPLQX010000030.1 GCA_026399435.1 Rhodocyclales bacterium | reverse complement strand
TGGTGGTGCTGTTGGCCGGAATCGAACTGGCGACCTACTGATTACGAATCAGTTGCTCTACCAACTGAGCTACAACAGCGTCCTGAAAGGCCGTAAATTATACCTGCAGGCTCCCATGCGTGGCAATGCGGTCGGCTGTGGCGCTGCGGCGATCGCGGCGTCCCGCGGATGCCCCTTTACTCGCCGGCCGGCCGAACGGCTGACTCGGGGCTTTCTTGCGGCCGCGGCTGAGGCAGCTTGAGCAAGGCCCGCACATCCACGACTTCATTCAGCGTCCGCCCCGCGGCGTAGGTCTTTTCCCGCATTGCCGCTTCAACGCGGCGGAACTGCTCGTCGGTCAAGGCCGGCAGCTGGTCCCAGAACATCTGCCGTATCCGGCCGTCCGCGCCAATGACCAGCGTTACCGTGACGCCGACCACAGACGAGTTCCGGTTCAAGGGCGCGCCCTGTGTCGCCTGGGTCGACACGCGGGCCTGGCTGACCGCCGGCGCGGGTTGCGGGCGCACCGCAGGCGGCGCGACTGCCGGCTTGGCAAGCTCCCTGGGCGGCACCGAGAAGGCCGCTGGTGCCGCATGCTTCTGCACCAGCACGGCCACGTCATGCAGTTGCTCGACAGCGGGCGAACTGCTCGGCGCCAGTGGCGCCGCCCCGCGCAGGACTACCGTCAGGACGGCGTGGTCCGCCGCCCTCCAGACCTGCGGCGGCAGCTTCCAGGCCAGCAGCAGGACGGCGTGCAGTAGGACCGATAGGCCGAGCGTGACGTGAAGCCGCTTTTCGTCGTCATGCTTCCATTCGGCGTGGCTCCAGTGGCTCTGCGCCACCATCAATAGGCCTCATACTCCCGCCACAGACCGCGCTTGCCGCCGAAATACGTAGTGGGGGTGCTCCCTCCGAAACCAGGATTGATAGGCACTTGGAGGGTTTCCTGCTGGTAATTGGACTTCGTGGCGATGGCCTTGTAGTCACCCGAGGCCAGTTTCACCACCGTGATACCGACCACCAGCGAATCGGTGATCTTGATCGACGCCAAGGTCGAGCCGGGTACGGAAAGTCCGGTCGAATAGTCGAGGAAGTTGACCCAGGATCGACCGCCGACGGTGCAACTGTCGGCCGCCGGAACGTTGGTGGCGAACACCAGCGTACCGCGCACCAACTTCGGATCGACGTTCATACGCTCGCCGGTATCGGGAAAGGTGGTGTACCAGCCGCCATAGATGTTCCAGTCCATCGACGTTCCATCGACATGGTTGCAGATTCCCGCGGCGGTAACCGTGGAAGACGCGCCCGCACAGATCATGCGTCCACTACGCGTAACACCGTTTTCCGTTGACGTGATGTCAGTGCCATCCTCCTTGGTCGAAATTAGCCTGCGCGCGAGGAACATCGGCACCGTAGTGGCGACCCCGGACACATTGATCGTGGTCGTGTCCGTCGTCGGGTTCCAAGTGACTTGGGAAATACCGCCGATGAAATTGGGAGCACCCATGGTGTCCTTGACGGCATAGAAGGCGTTGGCATCGACATTCGTCAAGTCGGTGGTCTCGAGATATTTTCCGGTGCCGACGAAGATCAGGCGGCTGCCGCTAAATTCCGACAACTCCGGCTTGGTGGTGATCGGCTGAGGCACGCCGCCACTTTCCAGATGTGCGACCTTGAACACCTGGACGCCGGTATGACCGTTGCCCGTGTTCGTGTAATCGAGATCAAAGCGCCACAAGTCGCCATTCAAGTCGCCCGCATAGACGTACTGGGCCGTGTTGTCGGTCGCGGGATCATCGACCCATGCGGCCAGCTTGCCGAGGTTGCTGGGAAGCGATGTGGCACCGGTGGCTATCGGGAAGCCGGACTTGACAGCGCCGGTTTGCGGATTCAGAGCGAATAGATAACCGTCGCCCGTGCCGCCGGACAGCGTGTTGTTGTAGCCGGAGGTGAAAAGCACCGCCCATTGCCCGTTGTGCAGCTTGGTGACGGTCGCATTGGAGAAGGTATAGCCGAGGTTCGGATCGGTGAATTCCCAGAGGTATTTCGGATTCAGCGGATCCGTCACATCCAGCGCGTAGTAGGACGTCCCGCCCGCGCCCTGGCCGCCGACCAGGATGGTATGCCAGTTGCCACCGCCGAAATCGACGTCGGCCACCGTAATCTGGCCGTCGACAAAGTAGCGGTGAGCGTAATTCACGTCGGCGAGCACCTTCATGCTCGGCAACACCTGGCTCGGAATGAAGGACCACATTTCCTCACCCGGCTGGACCGTCGCGGCACTCACTGTGACGGCCGCCGTATTGGCGTTGATCGTATGCAGCATGCCGTCCTGGGAGGAAACGAAGACGACCGGCCGGCGCGATGCGGCCGTTCCGCTGGCCTTGTACTCGGCGTAGCCGGAGTCGGCGTAACTGCCGCTCGGCGCCTTCATGAACACCGGTTGCGTGTTCACAATGTCGCCGAAGAGATGGGCGCGAAAGCGCCAGATCTGGGCATGACTGACGTCGCCATCCTGCTCCAGGCCCCGGTTGCCGCGCAGGAAGTCCACCAGGTTGCTCGCTGAGATATCCGCCGGATTGCTGACCGACAGGGCGGCATACTGGGACAGGGGCGATCCGCCACCGGGATTGAAGTAGGCCCGCTCCGTCCCGGACAGATTGGCGTAGGTGAATAAACGCAGCGGATCGCCGGGCGCGACCGACGTCGGTGCGACAAAGATCCGCCGCGCGGACCAGGTCACGTGATCGAGCTTGCCCTGCGCCGACCACTGGCAGCCGGAGCCGGCCTCGGTACAGGCGGTCGAACTCGACACGTCGCCGGTGTTCACATCGATCGAGCGCGACTGCAGGTCGCCGGTCCAGTCGATCGTGGCATAGCTCGCGACGTAGGCAAAGTTGTCGCCGGCCACCGGTTCCAGGTTCGAGGTAGCGGCCGCCGCGGCAGAACCCACCCGGGCACCGATCTTGTTCAGCGCTTCGCGCAGGCCTGCCACCACAGCGGGCACATTGCGCGCACTGAAATATTTTCCATGGCCATTGACCGTGGCGTGCCACAGGTCATCCACCGCGGTCGGATCGAGATTGGCCACGGCCGGCCAGTTCTTCGTGCCGGCGACGATGTCGGCGTAGTCGCCGGTGGGCGCCGTCTGGTAATCCGAACGATAGGCCAAGGTTCCGTCGATGCCGAGACCCATGGCGAAGAAGTTCATGTGCTGCACCTGATTCTTGTCGTCGGCGGTAGTCAGCACATTGTTGGTCGAAACGTCGCGTACGCCGTTCGAGTCGTTGCCGAACGCCACGGTACGCAAGTCGGTACTGTAGTAGTACCAGGCGATGTCGGCCAGGGTGCGGCAGGAACTGGCGGTGCTGCCGCGGCCGCTGCCCATGGCGGGACAGGTGGTCGAGGCCTGGGCGCCGTCATAGAAGGGCCGCGCCGCGGTAGCGATCGCATTGTCCCGGTTCGCGATGTCGACGGTGGCCGTATCCGCCGTTCGCATGCTGGTACTCTCGTTCTCGTTCCAGTAGCCGTCGGTCACCAGAATCATGTAATTCTGCTGGCAGGAATACTCCATCGGATCGGCCTGCGTGGTCAGCCTGCCGGAATAGTAGCGGCCGATCTTGGCGGTCTCCGCACGCAAGGGGGTGGCGCAGCTTGGGCTGGCGCTGGTCAGGTTGGTCCACCAGGAGGTTCGCGACGCACCGGTAAATGGTCCGACCACTTCCTTCACCGTGGTACCGGTGGCCTGGCAGATGTTGTCGTAGCCGACGCGGTAGTTGCCGTCGAGCTGGGTGAAGGCCAGGGTGGTGGCGGACTTCATCATCAGCATGCGGGTGCGGTAATAGCTATACCAGTTGGCGAAGTTCTGCATTTCTTCCGTGTAGTTGCAGGTCGACGCCGTGCAGTCGGTGCGGCCCGAAGCGCGGTTAAAGGTTCGCCCGTCGTTCACGATATCGAAACGCTTGAAGATGCCGACGTTGTTCCAGTTGTTGGCGCTGGTATCGGCCGCGGAACCGCCGGTCATGGTCAGCACGTTGGGCATTGTGCCGGTGGCATTGGTCGGGATGGTCAGGATCGAAACCCCCGAGCCGTTGCTCATGGTCTGCCCCGACACGTCGGTGCCTACGGTGCCGACCGCCGTGACCGCGATCGGGGTGACCGTGGTGCCCTGGCTCGGCGAACCGCCGGCGAAGGGGGTCACGGTAAACAGATAGGGCGCATAGTTATCGACAGCGACACCAGCGGCCGTGCCGTTGTGCAACATGGGCACGCAATAGCGGTTGGGCGCCGTACCGCCCACGTCCGCCGCGACCGTGCCGCCCGACAGGGGAATGGAGTTCTGGTAGGAGACGCGCATCGAACCCGCCGGGCAGTCGTTGTCGGCAAACGTGCAGGCGCTGACTCCCGTGGGGCCGACGACCGTACAGTCGGACTGGACCGTGCCTGTGGTGGCGCGCGTACAGCTGACGACATAGGGGCTGATGTCGTTGCCCTCGAGCGCTGTCACCAGGGTGTTGATGCGGGTCACCACGGAGTTGGGGGCGGTGCCGGTGTTGACCGAGTTGGTGGTGATGGTGTTGGTGCCGCCGCAGATGATCGAATTGAACAGCGCGCCGTCGGCCGATGCAGAATCGATGTCGAACCGCCAGGTCGCCGAGTTCGCCGGAGTTAGGGCCGAGCAGGTCTGCACCACGGCATTGTTGTAGTTGATGCTGATGTCCGAGTGCGCGCTGATGCTCAGGTTGGTGCAGGCAGCCGCGGCATAGGGCGCCGTGGTGGTAACCGTGCAGTTCAGCTGATTGTTGGAGGTGTCATTGACGCACGTATAGACATAAGGGCTGATATCGTTGGCCTGCAAGCCCGTACCCAGATTGCCGCGGCGCGTATCGCCGGTGGTGCTGGTGCCGGTATGTACGGTATTGGCGGTAATGGTGTCGGTGCCGCCGGCGGGACATTTGATCGTGTTGATGTAGCGATCGTTGCCGCTGCCGGAATTGGTGCCGCCAATCTGGAACTGCCAGCTCGGCTGGCTGATCGCCGAACAGTTCGCCACCGCCGCCGTCTTGACGTAGTTCTTGGTGACAATGCTCGCCGCCTTGGTCAGGGTCAGATCTCCGGTGCAGGCGCTGACCCCCGTGGGGCCAGTCACCTGGCAGCGCTGGTCGTCGCCGCTGGTGCCGCCGATGGCTGTGCAGCTATAGGTATAGCCGTTGATGTTGGCTCCATTGAGGCCGTTTGCCAGATTCGTGGTGCGATCGAGCGAGGCGTTGGCCGTACCGGTGCTGGAATCGGTACTGGCGAAATAGGTGTTGCCGCCCGCGGAGGTGCCGCACCTGAGGTAGTCGATGATGGCGCTGTCGGCGCTGGCGCCGGTGATGCTGAAGTTCCACTGCGGGCTGGTTGCCGTGCCTGCAGCAGCGGCCGTGCCGTCCTGGAAGGAAAACGACTGCCCGTTGTAGGCCGTGCCTGTGGGCGCGGTAATGCTAATGGTGCGATCGCTGCCGCTGGCCACCGGCGCCGCCGCGGTGAAGCCATGGGTACCGGTACCGGCATTGATGGCCGCCTGCAGCGCCAATGCATTGGTATTAACCAAGGTGCCATTGGCGAGGGTGGTCGAGGTGATATGGCCCGCCAGGCTGGTGGCACCCACCTGGATGCCGCCGAGGTCGGCGCCATAGGTATGGGTGGTGCTGGTCACCTTCATGACACCGGTGGCCACCGCGCTGGGCGATGTCACGACGATGGGACAGGAGGCCGCGGTACAGGTGCAGCCGGTGATGGTGACCATGTTGCCCGAAGCCGTCGCGGTACAGCCGCTGCCGCTGATCTTGGGCGCCAGTGCGGCGGCGATCGCCGTGGTGGCCGTGCCGTCGGCAATGTTCAGCGTGCCGCCGGTGAAAATGCTCACCGGCGCGGTGGCACCGGCGCCATCGGTGTCCAGCGTGACGTTGCTGATGCTGGTGGCGCCGCTGGTCGCGTTGATCTGGATGGTGCCGGAACTGGCAGCAACGCCCGGTGGGCCGAGCGTGGTGCTCGCGCCTCCGGGGCCGGTGATGCTGATCGGGAAGCCGTTATCGACCATGTCTGCCGAAATCCGTTTGATCTGGACATAGGCGTCGACGTGCGATTGGCAGGTGCCGTAGGCCAGTGTATTGGCCGCCGCCGCCGCCGCATCGCCGGAACGGGCGATATAGGTGAGCTGGTTCGGTCCCGAGTTGATCGCCTCGCAAAGCATCCGCGCCGTGTTGCCGGTGCTGCCGTCGGCGGTGACGGTGGCGCTGATCAGCGCCTTCGCGGGATCGCTGTTGATCCTGATCGACGATACCTGGTAACCCAGGGTGGCGGTCGTGACATGGAAGGCGGCAGTGGAATTGGCTCCGGCCGCGGCGGGCGGACCGAAGGCCAGCACCTGCAAGCCGTTGGCAGCGGTGCCGACGATCGTCGCCTGCAGGTTCACCACATTGTTGGTCACCGAACAACTGTAGCCGGTGCCGCCGGTATTGGCCTGCACTGCGGTACAGACCGCAGCCGCCACCGTGTTCTGGTCGCCATTGGCGGCCGAGGTGAATGTCGCGCCGCCGACGACGTCGACCCCGCCGATGCTGAGACCCATGGACTGCCCGGCGGTCGTGGCATTGATGGTCAGGCCGGCGGTGGCCTGCACCCCGGCGGCGCCGGTGCTGACCCAGCCGCCGAGATAATTGGGGATGTAATGACCCAGATCGCGTCGCCCCTGGCAACCGCCGAAGGTGTGCGATACGGGGTTGTAATAGGAACACCAGCGATAGTTCGACGGCACGTTGAAGGTGGTGCCGGAGACCACGGTGGGGACCGTGGAACGCACGCAGTTGGTGTAGGTGTCGCTGGTGCAGAATTCCGCCGGGCTCATGGTGTAGTAGGAAGCCGCGCCGGCGTAGGTCTTGCGGAAGGTGTAAGTGACGTTGGGATAGAGGTTGTCGGCGGTGGTGTCGAGATTTTCCTTGCACTGGGTATGCGTCGTGATGTTCGCCGCCGTCGGGGTCGGGCTCGGGCTGGCGGTACTGCACCAGACTTCATGGGTCCAGGCGGTCGTCAGATTGGTCGAGCCGGTGCCGGCGAAGCCGTCAGTCTTGGCAGCGGTAGATATTGCGCTGGCATAGGACGTACCGTCGGCCCTGAGCGGCGGCAGGTAGCGCACCGCCGGATCGTAAAACTGATAATTCACCGGCGCGGCGGCATAGGGCGGCTGGGTGGTGGTGGTGCAGGTCGGCGCGGCGGGAGTGTCCTTGGGTGAGCCGCCAGCGTTGTTGGCCGTGGTGCCCCAGCACATGCCCCAGCCGGCACTGTTCAGGCCGCCGAGGAAAGTGATGTAGGTCGTCGCCGCAACATAGCCGGTACCGCCGGAGGTCATGTTGACCGATGCAATGGTATTGTTCGCCGCCAGCGTAACCGTCGCCGCGGCGCCGGTGCCTGTCGGGCTTTCGATCAAAACGGTCGGCGTGCCATGGCCATAGACATTGCCGCCGGTAGCCGCAATCGCCGTGATCACGCCACCCGCGACAGTAGCCGTGCCCCTGTCGCCCGACGAGCCGGGCGGCGTGACGCCGGCGTTGGTCGGGTCCGTTATTGTGGCGTCATTGATGTAGTCAGGCGTGTAATCCCAGGCCATCGACCCGGAATCATCGAGCACGTACATCAGGTTGGGGCGCACCACCGACGTCGTCGTTGCGGCCAGCGGCGTGCTCGCCAGTGTCAGGGCCACGGCCTGCGTGATGTTGCCGGCGCTCAGCGCCAGTATCAGGAGCCAGGCGAGGGCTCTGCGGAACTGAAGGGTTTTCATGATCTCACCTCTGCGTATGCGAGCCTGCGCCATCAATAGACGAAGGCCTGGATGTAACGGTTGTTCTGCCGCGGACCGACCACCTTGATGGTGATGCGGTAGTAAACAAAGGTATTCGTGGTGGTGGTGGAACCGCAGTAGTCGGGGCTGGTCGGATCCTTCGAGCACCCGTCTTTATTGATGACTGCCAAAGAAATAGACGGCGCGAGACAGCCGGCTGTGGGGCAGTTGCCGCAACCGGCCGCTCCGCCAGCCGCAACACACAATGCCTCTGATGTGCTGGCCATGCGATGCACCACGTAGTACAGGTCGTAGCCCGCGGGCTTGGCGGCGACTTTCGCGGCACAGGGCAAGCCGTCGGACCCGTTCACACTGTCGCTGAAGCGGTATTGCTGTGGAGTGAAGCTGCCCGCTGTGCCATCCTTCTTGCAGCCGGAATTTGCTCCGGCCAGGGTGGCGTAATAGCGCGGAGTTGCGGCACCCGCGATGTCGTTGCTGAGACCGGAGGCCGCCGCCATTGTCGTCACCATCCACCGGTACGCACTATCCACCGCCACGTCGGCGGCGCGCGTCGCCGCCTGACGAAAGGCGATGTTGCCGGAAGCCGATATGCCGCCGCGCAGGCTGGCGATCATGGCCACGGCCGACATGGTAATGATGACCATGATCACCAGCGCCAGGATCAGCACGAAGCCCTGCTGGCGTGCCGGGCGGCGGGAGGCGTTCAGCGTGTCCATATGACGTTCTTCAGCGGAATGATCGTGGAATAGGCCCGATAGCGCGAACGGGTGTCGGGAATGGTGAAGGTGACTGCATCGGTGCCGCCCGAGCTGTCGGCCATTTCGGGAAAGAGGGGAAGAGGATTGGGCTGGTCGATGACTTCGTTCTCCCGCGCCGCGCTGCGAGCCACGACGCCGACCCGGATGGCAATGACGCGGCTGACATTCCCGGCATTCAGCGCGGTCGAGCCGCTGACCCAGCTGGTCACGACGTTCGTCGAGGCGGTGTCCGACAGGCCGTACTGCGCCTTGAGAAAGACGACGTCGTCGACCAGGTTGTTGGTGGTGTAGGCCGGATAGTCGGCCACCGTCATGGCCGTCGCGCCAACGGCGTAGGTGCGACTGAAGAACTCGCCCGGTGCGCCAAAATAGACCAGGTAACCGGCCGCACTCGAAGCTGCCAGGGCCGGAGCGTAACTAACGGTCGCCGCACCGACGACGCCTCCTACGGCTTGTACCGTGGTCAGGGTGCAGGAGGGGATGAGGGTAGTGGCCACCACCTTGTCGCCAGCGGTGAACCCCACTGCCGAGCGGACGTTGTAGGCGCTGGTTGTCATGGTATTGCCGGAGACCACGATCAGCTCCGTCCCCGGAATGCCGGAGGCCGGATTGGTGCCTTTGACCGTGATGGTATCAGACACCCCGGTGCCGCCGTCACCGATGATCACCGGGTAAGGCACGAAGGAATTGGAGCCATCGATGACGGTGGTGCAGCCCTGCAGCGGAGCGAGGCCGTACCCGGCCTGGCTGATGTCGCGCTCCAGCCGGTAGAGAGCCATGACGCCATTGTCCTGGGTCGCCATGGTCTGGGTGATGGCGCCGCGCTTCTTGGAGAAGGTCACCATCATCGAAGAAACGGCCGCCAGCCCCATCAGGCTGATGGTCAGGCCGATCAGCAGTTCGATCAGGTTGAAGCCTCGTTGGCGGCGCATGGCGGTTTCGACTCTTGACATGATCGGTTGCGCGCTCAGTTGCGGGTAATCATGCTGCTGGCCTGATAACGGCGCGGATTGGACGGATCCTTGCGGTCGGCCCAGGTCACGCAGACCGTCACCGGCTGCGGGTTGGCAACCGAGACGGAGCCGGTGGCCGCGCTCGCGCAAGCATTGGATCCGGTATCGGCACAGTCGCAGGTAGACAGATAAACGGTGCCGGTGGCTCCCGGAATTGCCGTTTGCAGCTGCGTGGCCCAGGTGGTGAGATTGACGTTCGAACTGACCCACATCTCCGCCAGCAGCTCACCGACGATATAGCTGGCGTCATTGCGCGCCTTGGATTGTCCGACCTGATTGAGGCCCTGGGCCGACAGCGCCATGAGGCCCATCAGGGCGACGGCGAACAGCAGCAGGCTGATCAGCGCTTCGAGAATGAACGAACCTGATTGGCGGCGGGCTGAGGTGACGGGTGTCATGGCAGGCATTCTTTGACCGTTAGCAGTGCATTGCATCGCTGCTCGGCGCATCGGGGTTGCACAAGCGCACTGTGCCGTTGGCGTTGACCTGGACCTGATAGCGGCGACCGGCAACGCCGGTGCTGGGACTGACGGAGATGGTGGCCGCTGTCGCCGCCTGGGTCGTGGTTCCGTCAAAACTGGCCATCAGCTGCCCCAGGGGGCCAAAGGTAACGAGAAAGCCGGTAAGACTTCCGACCGATGACGGGCTGGCGGAGACATCTACGTTGCTGGCGGTCTCGGTTCCGCTCTTGTAGGCAATGAAAGGGTCGACCGCGCAACTCGGTGCGTTTCCGGTGTAGGCGGGCGTGGTGGGACAAGGCTCTTCCTGATCGGGCGGCGAATACGCATTCACATCGCAGCGCGACCAGGGTTGCCCGCGGAGATTTGTCGTCGGCGTCGTCGTGGCCCCGGTGTACTGGGTAACCACCCACAGCCGCGAGGTCGCGCTCGTCGCGCAGGTCCCGCCCATGGTGGAAACCAGTTGAAAGCGCATCAAAGCGTTGCGCTTGATGGCTTCCGAACGGGCCTGCATCAACCCGGACTGAATCGACTCGGCCACCGCCCGCGTGCGACTGCTGACAATCGCTTCCTGCAGGTTGGGCAGCGCAATGGCCATGGCAATGCCGGCGATCGCGATGACCACCAGCAATTCAATCAGATTGAAGCCGCGCTGGCGCATCAGCACACCCCGCTGCTGCCCCTGAGCCAGCAGGTAGCCGTGGTGCCGGAAGGCTGCACCGTAGTCTTGGCGCCGGCCTCCGTGATGGTGTAGGTGTAGCTGATCGACGGTGCCGTTGCGGTGCAGGTATAGGTCTGACCGCTGTTGGCTGTCACGCAGGAAGTTGTAGTGAAATACTGGCCCGTCGTGCGCGGCGTCATCCCATTGGCGTAGGCGCGATTGTCCTGATAGTACTGCTCCTGACGAATCTGCAGGTCGGACAGCAGCGACATCGCCTCCGTCAATTTCCCCTTCAAGACGTACTCGCCATACTGGGGAAGTGCAATGGACATCAGGATGCCGATGATCAACATCGTGATCATCAGTTCAATCAGGGTAAAGCCGCGCGCACGAATTTTCATGGAAAGCTCCTCACTATGATCATTAACGGCTTCGCCAGGCCAGGCAAGCGCATGGCGACCACTGGTCGGGTTTGGGTGACAAACGGCAGGCAGTTCCGGGAACTACCCGCCAAGCAGCTCCTTGGGCAAGGGAAAATTGACGTTTTCGGCTGCGCCGTCCAGGGTTTGGATGCTGTCGGCACCCAGCGCCTTCAGGCGTTCGACGACGCCGCTGACCAGGACTTCGGGTGCCGAGGCGCCGGCCGTGACGCCAACCCGCGCATTTCCGCCGAGCCACTTCGCATCGATCTGCTCCGCCCCGTCCACCAGATAGGCCGGTATGCCGCCGATCGCCGCGACTTCGCGCAGACGGTTGGAATTCGAGCTGTTCTTGGAACCGACCACGATCACCACATCGACCTTGCCGGCCATCGCCTTGACGGCGTCCTGGCGGTTTTGCGTGGCATAGCAGATGTCGTCCTTGCGCGGCCCGACGATCTCCGGGAAGCGTGCCGACAACGCATGAACGATCACGCGGGCATCGTCCACCGAGAGCGTGGTCTGCGTGACGTAGGCCAGCGGCACAGGCTTCGCCGTTGCCTGCCCGCGAAGCGGAATCCCAGGTACGCAGAGCGAGCCAGCGCCAGCGCGGTGCGTCCCTTCGGGAACCTTCAATTGTGCGACATCCTCGACGTTTTCGACCAGGTACATGCGCCCGGTCGCCTGGCCCATGGTGCCTTCGACTTCGGGGTGGCCCTTGTGACCGATCATCACGATCTCGTAGCCCTGCTTGTGCAGGCGCGACACCTCCAGATGCACCTTGGTCACCAGCGGGCAGGTGGCATCGAATACCTTCAGTCCGCGTTCCGCCGCCTCCTTGCGTACCGCCTGCGGCACGCCGTGCGCGCTGAACACCACCGTGGCGCCATCCGGCACCTCGGACAATTCTTCGACAAACACCGCACCCTTGGCCTTGAGGCCATCGACGACGTAGCGGTTGTGCACCACCTCGTGCCGCACATAGATCGGCGCGCCGAATTTTTCCAGCGCGCGTTCGACGATGGCGATCGCGCGTTCGACGCCGGCGCAGAAACCTCTTGGATTGGCGAGGAGGATATTCATCAGAGTATGCCGATAATCTCGACTTCGAAGCGCACCGGCTTGCCGGCCAAAGGGTGATTGAAATCGACCAGCACCCCTTCGGCGTCGAGTTCGCGCACGATGCCGGTGAACTTGCCGCCGCCGGGCGCGGCGAACTCGATCAGGCCGTGCAGCTCGGGGCTGGCATTGGGCGGCAGGTCGTTGCGCGGCATGCGCTGCATCAGTTGCGGATTGTGGCTGCCGAAAGCCTGGTCGGCGTCGAGCAGGAACACATGGCGCTCGCCGACGCTGATGCCGATCAGGCAGTGTTCGAGGGGAGGGGCCAGTTCGCCGCTGCCGAGCTGCAGGGTCGCCGGGGTCGCGTCGAAAGTGCTCACCAGCTCGGTGTCGTCGCCGGTAGCGACGCGGTAGTGCAGCGTGATCAGGTTGCCGGCGCGTACGGTTTCAGCGGTTTGAGTCATGAGCTTTCCTTGCCGAAGCGGAACTGATGCCAAAGCATCAGTACCACGCCGACGGTGATGGCCGAATCGGCCACATTGAAGGCCGGCCAATGATAGCCTGCCAGATGAAAATCGAGAAAATCGACCACAGCGTCAAAGCGCAGGCGATCGATCACATTGCCGATCGCGCCACCCAGAATCAGCGACAGCGCCGCCGGCAGCAGGCGCTCCTGCGCGTGCTTGCGCAGCATGCTCAGCAGCCAGAGCGAAATGCCCAGCGCAAGAGTGACGAAGAACCACTTCTGCCAGCCGCCGGCATCGGCCAGAAAGCTGAACGACGCGCCGGGATTGAAGACCAGGACGAGATTGAAAAACGAGGTCACGCTCAGTCGCTCCATGTGCCGAAAGCTCTCCAGCACCCAGGTCTTGCTGATCTGGTCGAGAATCAGCACGATCGCCGTCAGTGCCAGCCAGCGGCCCAGCGTCGGCGCGAACTTAGGCAAACTCGCGCGCCTCGCCGGAGCCGAACAGATTGGAGGCGCAGCGTCCGCAAAGTTCGGGATGTTCGGCATCGTGGCCGACATCCTCGCGCCAGTGCCAGCAGCGAGCGCACTTGGCATGGGTGCCGGGGGTCGCCTCAATCACCGTCTCGCCGGCGCCGTCCCCGGGGATACCGCTGCGCATAATTTTCTCAAGCCTCACCTTCGAGCAGATGAAGACGAACTTGAGATCCTCGCCCAGCGAAGCCAGCAGGTCATAGGTATCCGGCGCGGCGCGCAGGCTCACCTCGGCCTGCAGCGATGAGCCGATGCCGCCGGCGCCACGCACGTCTTCCAGCACGCGGGAGACCTCGGCACGCACCGCACGCAGCGCTTGCCACCGTGTCGCCAGCGCCGACTCTTCGGCCTGTGCTGGCAATTCATGCCAGGTTGCGAGCATGACGCTGTCGCCCTGCTTCAGCGTCGTCCAGATTTCTTCGGCGGTGAAAGAAAGGATCGGCGCCATCAGCCGCGTCACGGTTTGCAGGATGTGCCACAGCGCGCTCTGCGCCGAGCGGCGCGCGTGGGAGTTTTCCGCGGCGGTGTAGAGGCGGTCCTTGAGAATGTCGAGGTAGAAGGCGCCGAGGTCCTCCGAACAGAAATTCATCAGCGCCTGCACCACCTTGTGGAACTCGAAACGCTCGTAGTCGGCTATGCACTGCGCCTGCAGCCGCCGCGTCAGCGCGAGCGCGTAGCGGTCGACCTCCAGCCATTCGGCGGGCGGCAGCATTTGAGCGCCTTTACCAACCTGCGCGTCGAAATCCGCGGTATTGGCCAGCAGGAAACGCAGCGTATTGCGCAGCCGGCGATAGACCTCGACCACGCGCGGCAGGATGGTCTTCTCGTCGATCGACAGTTCGCCCGAGTAGTCGGTGCTCGCCACCCAGAGGCGCAGGATTTCGGCGCCGAGCGTATCGGAGATCTTCTGCGGCGCGACCACGTTGCCCTTCGACTTGGACATCTTCATGCCCTTGCCGTCGACCACGAAGCCGTGTGTCAGCAAGGCTTTGTAGGGCGCGCGGCCGTCGATCGCGGCGCCGGTCAGCAGACTGGAATGGAACCAGCCGCGATGCTGGTCCGAGCCTTCGAGATAGAGGTCGGCCGGGTAGGTCAGATCCGCGGCGTGCGAGCCGCGCAGCACGGTGCGGTGTGTAGTGCCGGAGTCGAACCAGACGTCGAGCGTGTCGCGCATCTTGTCGTACTGGTTGGCTTCGTCGCCGAGCAGTTCGGCGGCGTCGAGCTTGAACCAGGCGTCGATGCCTTCTTTCTCGATGCGCTTGGCCACGGCTTCGAGCAGTTCCAGCGTGCGCGGATGCGGCTCGCCGGTTTCCTTGTGCAGGAAGAAGGGGATCGGCACGCCCCAGTTGCGCTGGCGCGAAACGCACCAGTCGGGCCGATTGGCGATCATCGCATGCAGCCGCGCCTTGCCCCAGTCGGGATAGAACGTGGTCGCTTCGACGGCGGCGAGCGCCTTGTCGCGCAGTGTGCCGCCACCCTCGACCGGTATCCGGTTCATGCCGACAAACCACTGCGTCGTGGCGCGGTAAATGATTGGCGTCTTGTGCCGCCAGCAGTGCATGTAGCTGTGCGTGATCTCGCTGCTGGCAAACAGGCTGCCGACTTCGGCCAGCTTCTCGATGATGGCCGCATTGGCCTTCCAGACGTTCATGCCGCCGAAGAAGGGCAAGCTTTCGCCGAAGCGGCCGTCGCCCTGCACGGGAGTGAGGATCTCGTCGTTGTGCATGCCGTGCTTGCGGCAGGACTCGAAGTCTTCCAGGCCGTAGGCCGGCGCGCTATGGACGATGCCGGTACCGGTGTCGAGCGTGACGTAGTCGCCCAGATACACGGGCGACTTACGTTCGTAAAACGGGTGCAGGAAGTTCACCAGCGACAGCGCCGTGCCTTGGCAGGCGCCGAGCACTTCGCCTTCGAGGCCGAAACGCTGCAAGGCCGCCGCGCGCAGTTCGGCAGCGAGGATCAGGCAGCCGCGCTCGGTCTTCACCAGTTCATAGGTGAAGTCCGGATGCATGTTGAGCGCCTGATTCGACGGAATGGTCCACGGCGTCGTGGTCCAGATTACCGTCCAGCAGTCACCCTCGGGCAGCGCCGGGATGCCGAAGGCATGGGCGACGCGGCCGCGCTCGGCAGCATCGAGACGGAAGCCGACATCGATCGCCGGCGACTTCTTGTCCTGGTACTCGACCTCGGCCTCGGCCAGCGCCGAGCCGCAATCGAAACACCAGTTAACGGGCTTGAGGCCCTTGAACAGGTAGCCGGTTTTGTACAGGTCGCCGACCGAGCGGATCTCGTCCGCCTCGTTGCGGAAGGCCATGGTGAGATAGGGATTGTCCCAGTCACCGAGGACGCCGAGGCGAATGAAATCCTTCTTCTGCCGTTCCACCTGTTCGGCGGCGAAGCTGCGGCACAACTCGCGCGCCTTGTCGGCCGGCAGGTGCTTGCCGTGGGTCTTCTCGATCTGGTGCTCGATCGGCAAACCGTGGCAATCCCAGCCCGGCACATAGGGGGCATCGAAGCCGGCCAAGGTCTTGGCGCGAACGATGATGTCCTTGAGAATCTTGTTCACCGCGTGGCCGATATGGATGTCGCCGTTGGCATAGGGCGGGCCGTCGTGCAGCACGAAGCGCGGACGCCCCTTGGCCGCGTCGCGGATTTTCCAGTAGAGCCGCTGCTGCTGCCACGCGGCGATCCAGCCCGGCTCGCGCTTGGCGAGGTCGCCGCGCATCGGGAAGGGCGTGTCGGGCATGTTGAGGGTCTTGCGGTAATCAGCCATGAGTCGTGCCAGTAATTGAATGGGTCTTGAAATAGCTGCGCACATCGGCGACGTCGCGAGCGATCTGCGCCTTGAGCGCATCCAGCGAATCGAACTTTGCCTCGTCGCGCAGCTTGTGCAGGAAATTCACGTCGACGTGAGTGCCATAGATGTCGCGGTCGAAATCCAGCAGGTGGACTTCGAGCACCGGCTTGAGGCCTTCCTCGACCGTGGGGCGCACACCAATGTTGGCGGCGCCGGGAAGCGGTTGCGCGGCGACGCCAGAGACCGTGACGGCGAACACGCCGGACAGTGGCAGGCGCTTGCGCCTGACCTGGATGTTGGCAGTCGGAAATCCTATCGTGCGGCCGAGCTTCTTGCCATCCATGACGCGCCCGGCAATAACGAAGGCGCGTCCGAGCAATCCCTCGGCACGTTCGATGTCGCCGCTCGCCAGCGCATCGCGCACTGCCGAGCTGGAAACGCGGAGCCCGCCGAAATCCACGGTGTGCATGGCCTCGACCACGAAGCGATGCTCGCGCCCGGCCTGCTGCAGCAGCGCGAAGTCACCGGTGCGGCCCTTGCCGAAGCGGAAATCGTCGCCGATGATCAGATGCCGCACCGACAGTCCCCGCACCAGGATGTTCTCGATGAACTCGCCCGCGGTATGCGCCGCGAACTTGCGGTTGAAACGACAGACATGCACGCGGTCGACGCCGCATTCGGCGAGCAGTTCGAACTTGTCGCGCAGGCTGGCCAGGCGCGCCGGCGCCTGATCCGGCGCGAACAGTTCGCGCGGGTGCGGCTCGAAGGTGAGCACCGTCGCCGGCAAGGCCAGTTCGCGCGCCTTGGCCGTCAATTCGGCGAGCAGCGCGCGATGGCCAAGATGCACGCCATCGAAATTGCCGATGGTCAGCACCGTAGACGTCGTCGCCCGCTCGGGAACACCGCGAAAAACCAGCATGGGATTGAAGCTGCAGGGAAAGCGGGCGATTATATCAAGCCAAGCCGGCCGAACCCGATGCGGCAAGGGCTGCGCCGCTGGGGCTCCAGGCCTGAATCAATCCAGCCGCGCCAGCTTCGACTTGGCCAGCGGCGGATTCCTCGCGAAGTAACCGCGGATGCCCTTGAGGATGGCTTCGGCCATGCGGTCCTGATAGGCCTCGTCGTTGAGGCGCGCCTCTTCTTCGGGATTGGAAATGAAGGCGGTCTCGATCAGGATCGAGGGAATGTCCGGTGCCTTGAGCACGGCGAAACCTGCCTGCTCCACCTGACCCTTGTGCAGGGTATTGATGCGGCCCAGTTCGCCCAGCACATGCTTGCCGAGCTTGAGGCTGTCGTTGATGGTCGCGGTCTGCGACAGGTCGAGCAGGGTGCGCGCGAGATAGGGATCCTTGGCGCCGAGGTTCACGCCGCCGACCAGATCGGCTGAGTTTTCCTTGTTGGCCAGCCAGCGCGCGGCCGAACTCGAGGCGCCGTTCTCGGACAGGACAAAGACGCTGGAACCGCGCGCGGTGGACTTGATGAAAGCATCGGCATGTACCGAGACGAAGAGGTCCGCCTGCACCCGGCGCGCCTTCTGTACGCGCTGGTTCAGCGGAATGAAGTAATCGCCGTCGCGCGTCAGCACCGAGCGCATGTTCGGCGTGGCATCGATCTTCGCCTTCAGCCGCCGCGCGACGGACAGCGTGACGTTCTTCTCATGGCTGCCGCCGCGCCCGATCGCGCCCGGGTCTTCGCCGCCGTGGCCGGGATCGAGAACGATCGTGACGAGGCGGGCGATCTCGGGCTTGTCGGAGGGCGGCTCGGCCGGCTTTTCCGCCGGCCTGGTGCGGCTGTCGAGCGAGGACTCAGCCTTCAGCGGCGGCTCGCCGGATTTTTCGAGCAGTGCCATCAGCGGATCGATCGGCTCGGCCGGATAGAGATCGAGTACCAGCCGATGGCCGTATTCACCCACCGGCGCCAACGAAAATACCTGCGGCTTGACCTCGCCCTTGAGTTCGATCACCAGACGCACCACACCCGGCTTGTTGCGTCCGGCGCGGATCAACTTGATATAGGGGTCCGAGTCGAGAATCTTCGAGGGCAGCATCTGCAGCACGGAGTTGAACTCGACACCTTCGAGGTCGAGCACCAGCCGATCGGGGTCTTTCACCAGCAGGTGGGAATACTTGATCGCCTGATCGTGTTCCAGCGTCACCCGTGTGTAGTCGCGGGCAGGCCAGACACGTACGGCGAGAATGCTGCTGCCCGCCGTGGCGCCGGCGCCGACTCTCGAAACCAGCAGCGTCAGACTGGCCGCAGCGAACTTGAGGACATCACGCCGGCGAGGCATGTCCGTCCCCTTGCACTGGCGGCTTCGATGCGGGCGATGCGGCCCTCGCCGCCTTTGCCACCAGCATCGGGTACCGCGCGCAATTCGATTCGCATATCGGCGGCAGGCAGATATGGCGCGGCCTTGTCGGGCCATTCGACCAGACAAATTCCGCTTCCTGAAAAATATTCGTCGAGTCCGGCATCGAGATATTCTTCCGCCTGATTGAATCTATAAAAATCAAAGTGATAGAAGTGTAATCCAGAAACCACGTGAACTTCAAGTAGTGTGTAAGTCGGGCTTTTGACCGGACCATTGTCGCCAGCGGCGCGCAACAGGCCGCGGACCAACGTCGTTTTGCCCGCGCCGAGGTCGCCTTCGAGCCAGATCACCATGCCCGGCGTCTGCAGTTGGGTAATTGATGCGGCCAGTGCCGCGCCCAAGGCCAGGGTATCGGCTTCGCCGGGCAGGGCTAAAGTAAGATGTTCTGCATGCATGGCGATCGGGAAGATTCGGCGACTCTGAAGGAAAACATACGGCGCTGGGGCCGGGAACTCGGCTTCGATGCCATCGGCTTTTCCGGCAGCCAGGTCAGCGACGCCGAAGAGAATCTGAGCCTCTGGCTGGCAGCTGGCTTCCACGGCGAAATGGATTATATGGCCGCGTATGTGACAAATACGGCGACCGCTGAAGGAAACAAGCGCGCGCAACCTGCCCTGCTGCTGCCGGGGACGCGCAGCGTCATCACCGCACGCATGAATTACCGTAGCGCCGGCGCCGACTCTCAGGAGACGCTCGCCGACGGGGAGCGCGCCTTCGTTTCACGCTATGCGCTGGGCCGCGACTATCACAAGCTGCTGCGCGCCCGCTTGCAGCAACTCGCCGACCGGATCGGCAACGAGATCGGCGATTTCGCCTATCGGGTATTCACCGATTCCGCACCCGTGATGGAAGTCGGCCTGGCGCAGAACAGCGGGCTGGGCTGGCGCGGCAAGCACACGCTGCTGCTCGAGCGCGAGGCCGGATCGTATTTCTTTCTCGGCGAGATATTCACCAACCTGGTGCTGTCGCCCGATACGCCGGTGACCGATCACTGCGGCCGCTGCACGGCGTGCATCGAGGCCTGCCCGACCGAGGCCATCGTCGCGCCCTATCGCCTCGATGCACGGCTCTGTATTTCATACCTCAGCATCGAACTCAAGAGCAGCATTCCCGAAACGCTGCGGCCGCTGCTGGGCAATCGCATCTACGGCTGCGACGATTGCCAGTTGGCCTGTCCATGGAATCGCTTCGCGCCCCTGACGCGCGAGAACGACTTCGCGCCACGTCATGGTCTGGACCAGGCGACGCTCGTCGACTTGTTTGCTTGGGATGAAAACGACTTCAACGAAAAGCTGGCCGGTTCGCCGATCCGTCGCATCGGCTTCGAGCGCTGGCTGCGCAACATCGCCGTCGCGCTGGGCAATGCGCCGTCCAACAGTGAAGTGATCAGTGCCCTGCGCTCACGCGCCGATCATCCTTCGGCGCTGGTGCGGGAACATGTGGCATGGGCGCTGCGACGGCATGGCGCCGCAGCCCAAGACGCCGCTCCCTAGCCGCGCGCCACCGGACGCAGGGAGTCGGCGCACCACTCGCTCCATGAGCCGGGATACAGCTTCGAACCGGAGAAGCCGGCCAGTTCCATCGCCAGCAGGTTGTGGCAGGCGGTCACGCCGGAGCCGCACTGCTGCACCACTTGTGCCGACGACCGCCCGGCGAGCAACTCGGCGAATTCCGTGCGAAGCTCCGCCACCGGTTTGAAGAAGCAGCCGTCGTCATCGAGATTGTCGAAATAGAAGCGATTCACCGCGCCGGGGATGTGGCCGCCCACCGGATCGAGTGTCTCGTTCTCGCCGCGAAACCGCTCGGGGCTGCGCGCGTCGAGGATCAGCGTTCGATCCGACTGAATATTGGCCAGAACCTGCCCGACATCAACCACCATGTCCTGTGGACGCGCCGTGAAGTCACGCGGCTCCACAGCGGGCACACGCTCTTCCAAAGTCCGCTTGCTGCGCTTCCAGCCTGCCAGGCCGCCGTCGAGCACCGCCACCCGGTCATGCCCGAGCCAACGCAGCATCCACCACAGACGCGACGCAAAAATTCCGCCTTCATTGTCGTAGGCCACCACCTGCGTCGCCGCATCGACGCCGCACGCCGTCATGCGTCGCGCAAAGCTCTCGGCCTCGGGAAGCGGATGACGGCCGTTGCGTCCGTCCTTGACGCCCGAGAGATCGTCGTCGAGATGCAGGAACAGCGCGCCGGGAATGTGGCCGCGGGCATAGGCCTGGCGTCCATATTCCGTATTCTTCAGGTCATGCCGGCAGTCAAAAACCCGCCACTCCGGATGCGCGGCGAGATCTTCCGCACTCACCAGCACAGCAGCCAAGGCCACGCTCATTCGGCGAGCCAGCTGCGGGCGTCGGCCTCATCGGCAAATACCGTCACGTCCGCGGTCACGAACAGTTGCTCCAACCACGCGCTCCAAGCCACCCACTGGCTGTCGGTGATCACCGCGATGCGCTTGAAGTCGCCGGCGTGCTGCCGCGAAAAGCGGATCTCTTCCCACGCCACGTCGACAGTGAAGTCCGCCATGTCGCGCAGGTCGACCAGCAGATTCACCGGCCCGGCAAACTTGATCTCGTGAAGGACCAGTTCCTCGAATTCCTTGAAGTCGGCCAGAGTGAATTCGCCAAACACGGCGAACTCGACCAGATGGTCCTGATGTTGTGTCGTGATCATTTTGAATCTCCTTGACAGGGAGAATAATCAGCGGCGGCTGAAAAGACAATCGAAACCCTGCCGATGGTGCTTCGGGCAATGAACCAAAAAGTCCGGCCCGCAAAAGAAAAGGGCCCGCATGCGGGCCCCTTAAGGCGGAAAGCCCGCTCTTACTTTTTTGCCTTCTTGCCGCTGACCGCCAGCTTGAAGCCGGCGCCCGCGCTGAATTTCGGCACAGTGGTCGCGGGAATCTTGATCGTCGCGCCGGTCTTGGGATTCTTGCCGGTACGCGCCGCGCGCTTCGCCGACTTGAAGGTGCCAAAACCCACCAATGTAACGTTATCCCCTTTGGATACCGCCTTTACTACCGCAGCCATGATCCCGTCCAACGCCTTGCCGGCGGCAGCCTTGCTTATGTCGGCTTCCTTGGCGGCGATTTCAATCAGTTCAGCTTTATTCATGCTTTAAATTCCTCCGGTTATTTTTGAGGGCATCCCGCCCAAAAAAGATTCTAAACCCGTTCCCCATTCGTTGTACAAGGACTTTATGCACGGTTTCATGCGCTTGGCGGCTGATGTGTTGCAATGATGCCGCCGCCGAGGCACACCCGCGATTCATAGAGCACCAGCGATTGTCCCGGCGTTACCGCCCATTGCGGCGCAGCAAAAACAACTTCGCATTCGTCTGCGGAAACGCGCTCGACCTCACACGCCGCATCCGGCTGGCGATAGCGCGTCTTCGCCGCATACACCCAGTGCGTGTGCGGTGCATGTCCGGAGACCCAGGAAAGATCCTTCGCCACCAGGCTTCCCGAGAGCAGGGCCGGATGCTCGTGGCCTTGCACTACCCAGAGGATGTTGGCGGCCATGTCCTTGCCGGCGACGAACCAGGGTTCCTCCGGCGCGCCCTTGACGCCGCCGATGCCGAGCCCCTCGCGCTGACCGAGGGTGTAGTACATCAGGCCATCGTGACTTCCCACCACCCGATCGGCGCCGAACACGCGGATCTCTCCGGGCTGCTTCGGCAGATAGCGCGCCAGAAATTCGCGGAAGGGCCGCTCACCGATGAAGCAGATGCCGGTCGAGTCCTTGCGCGCATGGTTGGGCAGGCCGGCCTCTTCGGCGATCCTGCGCACATCGCGCTTGTACAGATGCCCTATCGGGAACAACGTCTTCGCCAGTTGCGCCTGATTCAGCCGGTGCAGGAAATAGCTTTGGTCCTTGGTGCCGTCCTCGGCCTTGAGCAACTGCCATTCGCCGAGAAATTCGCGAACCTGCGCATAGTGGCCGGTAGCGATCTTTTCGGCGCCGAGCGCCAGCGCGTGATCGAGAAACGCCTTGAACTTGATTTCCGAATTGCACAACACGTCGGGATTCGGCGTGCGGCCGGCCTGATATTCGCGCAGGAAATCGGCGAACACCCGCTCGCGGTACTCGACGGAGAAATTCACGGCCTCGAACTCGATGCCGATCACGTCTGCCGCGGCGGCGGCGTCGACCAGATCCTGGCGCGAGGAGCAGTATTCGTCGCTATCGTCGCCCTCCCAGTTCTTCATGAACAGGCCGATCACCTCGTAGCCTTCCCGCTTGAGCAGCAGCGCCGCTACCGAGGAATCGACGCCGCCGGACAGCCCGACAATGATTTTTCCTTTGGACATAGTGATCAGTCGTAGTGCGTAACAATCTCAAGTGGGAAGCGCCGCCCGGCCAGGTAGTCGCTCACGCACTGCCAGACCAGCGGGCTGCGGTGGCGATCCACGGTGGCGCGAATCTCGTCGGGCGTCATCCAGACCGCGCGCAGGATGCCGTCATCGAGCATCCGGCCGTCCTCGTGGGCGCCCAGCTCGCCGGAGAATGCAAAGCGCAAATAGGTGATGTCGCGTTGAGGCCGCGGCCACTGATAGATGCCGACCAGCGCCGTCGGCGCAAAACTCCATGCAGTCTCTTCCAGGGCTTCGCGCGCGCAGGCGGCGACCAGGGATTCGCCTTCATCGAGGTGGCCGGCGGGCTGATTGAGACGCAGCCCGTCATCGGTCTCCTCCTCGACCAGCAGGAGGCGGCCCTCGCGCTCGATCATCGCGGCGACAGTGACATTGGGTTTCCAGATACGATTCATCCGCGCATTTTAGCGCCCCTGCTAACGCTCATGGCACCGAGCGCTGCGCGCCGAAGATGAAACACGCGAAAAAGCGAATTGGTCGCCCGCCCCCCTTCCGCTCCGCGGCCCACGGCTGGCTTTGCACAGCCAGCCGGCTGCGACGGCGCGACGCATGCGTCGCGAATTCCCGCCTCGCCCCTCGCGGGGGGTTACCAGTCGGCGCGCTGCGCGCGTCCATTACCGGAGACTTCGAACAAGGTGTTTCACGTTAAAATCACACCTTCAACTAACGCAATGCTGGAGACCCACCATGTCCATGGCCGACCGTGACGGCTTCATCTGGTACGACGGCAAGCTCGTGCCCTGGCGCGATGCCACTACCCATGTGCTGACTCACTCGCTGCACTACGGTCTCGCCGTCTTCGAAGGCGTCCGCGCCTACAAGACCGTCTCCGGCACGGCAATTTTCCGCCTCAAAGAGCACACCGACCGGCTCTTCGCCTCGGCGCACATCTACCGCATGCCGATGCCCTACGACAAGGCGACGGTAATGGAGGCACACAAGGAAGTGGTGCGCGCCAACAAGCTCGAATCCTGCTACCTGCGGCCGATCGCCTTCTACGGTTCGGAAAAGATGGGCGTCAGCCCGCGCGGTGCGGCGACGCATGTCTCGGTTGCCGCGTGGCCCTGGGGCGCCTATCTCGGCGAGGAAGGCATGGAAAAGGGCATCCGCGTCAAGACCTCGAGCTACTCGCGGCACCACGTGAACGTAAACATGGCACGCGCCAAGTTCTCCGGCACCTATGCCAATTCGATCCTGGCCAATATGGAAGCCACCGAAGACGGCTATGACGAGGCCCTGTTGCTCGACGTCGACGGCTTCGTCGCCGAAGGCGCGGGCGAGAACCTGTTCGTTGTCAAGGATGGCGTGATCTACGAACCCGAAATCGCCTCGGCCCTGATGGGCATCACCCGCAACACGGTGATCACGCTGGCCGCGGAACTCGGTTACAAGGTGATCGCCAAGCGGCTCACGCGCGACGACATCTACATCGCCGACGAGGCCTTCTTCACCGGCACGGCGGCGGAGGTGACGCCGATCCGTGAACTCGACAACCGCACCATCGGCGCAGGCAGCCGCGGGCCGATCACCACCAAAATTCAGAGCTTGTTCTTCGACGTGGTCAATGGCAAGGTGCCTGCCCACGCCGACTGGCTCAGTCTCGTCTAACCACGTTTGAGGAACGCCATGTCCACTCTCGACGAATCCCAGCGCCAGGTTGCCGTCACGGCGCACGACCTGCCGCTGGCCTGCCCGCGTCCCGGCGCCCCGCTGTGGGCCCGCCATCCGCGCGTCTTCATCGACGTATTGAAGAGCCCCACGGGCGAGGCCGCCTGCCCCTACTGCGGCACCGTGTATCGCTTTACCGGCGAGCGCCCCAAGGGCCACCATTAAGTTCTGTCGCAAGATCTGAACGCCTTTCCTGACGTGAAGATTCTCGTCGTCGCTCCGTCCTGGATCGGCGACACGATCCTCGCCCAGCCGCTGCTCGCGCTGCTCAAGCGCAATAATCCGGACGCCCGCATCGAAGTGCTGGCACCCGACTGGTCGGCACCGCTCCTGGCACGCATGGCCGAGGTCGACGCGGTCATCATCAATCCCTTCCGCCACGGCGAATTCAGTTTCGCCACGCGCCGCACGCTGGGTCGCCGCTTGAGGGGCAATGCGGCCAGCGCCGATTATCAGCAAGCCTACGTGCTGCCCAACTCATGGAAGTCGGCGCTGGTTCCCTTCTTCGCCGGCATTCCGCGGCGCATCGGCTATCAGGGCGAGAGCCGCTACCTGCTGCTGAACGAGCGCCATCGGCTTGACGTCGCCGCGCATCCGCAACTGGTGCAGCGTTATGCCGCGCTGGCCGGGCCGCTGCCCGCGACATTGCCGCTGCCGCATCTGAACTCCACCGTCGAACAACAGCGGGCCGTGCGTGCGGCCCTGAAGCTTCCGCTCGATGCGGCGCCGGTGGTGTTCTGCCCGGGCGCCGAATACGGCCCTGCCAAGCGCTGGCCGGCGCAGCACTTTGCGGCGCTGGCGCGACTCATCGCGACGCCGCAGAACCCGGCCTGGCTGATCGGTTCGGCCAAGGATGCCGCCGTGGGCGATGAAATAGCCGCGGCAGCAGAAGGCGCAGCGCTCAATCTCTGCGGCCGCAGCACGCTGGAACAGGCCATCGACCTGATCGCCTCCGCGCGTTGCGTGGTGAGCAACGACTCCGGCCTGATGCATGTCGCCGCGGCGCTGAAGCGACCACTGGTGGCGCTCTATGGTTCGTCCTCCCCGGCGTACACGCCGCCGCTGTCGGTCAAGGCGAAAATCGTTTCGAGAAACCTGCCGTGCAGTCCCTGCTTCAAGCGCGAATGTCCGCTGGGGCATTTCGACTGCATGAATGGAATCACGCCGCAGCAGGTGGCGGCCATCATCGCCGCACAGTTCCAGGCCTGACCGTGCCCAGCCAGAAAATCTTCGCCAGCCCGCAGGATGTCGAAACCGCCTTTTACGAGGCGCTCGAACAGTGCGACCTCGACGCCATGATGACGGTCTGGGCCGAGGACGAAGAAGTGGTCTGCGTGCAGCCCGGCGGCGGGCGCCTGGTCGGCTACACGATGATCCGCGAAGCCTGGCAGCGTATCTTCGCCAATGGCAGGCGGCTCAAGGTGCGCGTGTCGCAGCAGACCGCGGTGACGACGCCCTTCGCCATGGTCAGCACCGTGCTGGAACACTTCGCCACCCTCGACGACGAGAATTTGAGCGCGCCGGTTGCCGCCACCAACGTCTATGTGCGCGGGGCCCTCGGCTGGCGCATGGTCGCCCACCACGCTTCGCCGGTTCCGCCCAACAGCATCGGCGAGGCACCACGAACCCTGCACTGAGGCCGACCGTGACCGTGCAGCACTACCTTGCGCCGCGCTGGCTGCCCGGCGCCCATGCGCAGACCATCTGGCCGCTGCTGATCAAGGGACCCCTGCCACGCTACCGGCGCGAACGCTGGGACACTCCCGACGGCGACTTCATCGATCTCGACTGGATCGACGGCACGCCCGGCGCGCCCTGCCTGGTGCTGTTTCATGGCCTCGAAGGCAGTTCGCGCAGCCACTACGCACGGCGGCTGATGCATGCGGTCGAAGGGCGCGGCTGGCATGGCGTGGTGGTGCATTTCCGCGGCTGCTCGGGCGAGCCGAACCGCCTGCTCCGAGCCTATCATTCGGGCGACTCGCAGGAGATCGACTGGATACTGCGCCGCCTGCAGGCCCGCGGCTACCCGGCGCTGTTCGCGGCTGGCGTTTCGCTCGGCGGCAACGCCCTGCTGAAGTGGCTGGCCGAGCAAGGCAATCGGGCATCGAGCGTGATCGAGGCGGCGGCAGCCGTAAGTGCGCCGCTGGATCTGGCCGCCGCCAACACGGCGCTGTCATCCGGCTTCAATCTGGTCTATGCGCGGCATTTTCTGCGCACGCTGATTCCGGCGGCATTGACCAAGGAGCTGCGCTTCCCCGGCCGCATCGACGTTCGCCGCGCGCGGGCCGCGCGTACCCTGCGCGATTTCGATGATGCCGTCACCGCACCCCTGCACGGCTTTCTCGGCGCCGACGACTATTACGCGAGAAGCAGCGCCGGCCCGCTGCTGGGCGCGGTGCGAACGCCGACATTGCTGCTGCACGCGGCAAACGACCCCTTCCTGCCGCAAGCCGCATTGCCGCGCCCCGACCAATTGTCGGATGCGGTGACGCTGGAAGTGCTTCACCACGGCGGCCATGTCGGCTTCGTGCACGGCACCCTGCCCGGCCGCATCGACTGGCTGCCGCAACGCCTGCTCGCCCACTTCAGCGCGCATCTGCCGGTCTCATGCACCGTGCGATAATCGCCGCAAGCAAACTTCTCCAGCCCACGCCATGCAGATTCCGGCACCCGAAATTTTCAAGGCCTACGACATTCGCGGCATCGTGTGCACCACGCTGACGGCGGAGATCGTGGGTCAGATCGGACTGGCGCTCGGCAGCGAAGCCGTGGCCCGCAGCGTCAAGTCGATTGTCATTGGGCGCGACGGCCGCCTCTCCGGCCCCGAGCTTGCCAGCGCGCTGGCCCTCGGCATAACGCAGACCGGAGTCGACGTCATCGAGATCGGCCGGGTGCCGACCCCGATGACCTATTTCGCCGCCCACGAATTGGGTGCCGACAGTTGCGTCTCGGTCACCGGCAGCCACAATCCGCCCGAGTACAACGGGCTGAAAATGGTACTGGCCGGTCAGACCCTTTACGGCGAGATGATCCAGGACCTGCGGCGCCGTATCGTCAGCGCCGACTATTGCGAAGGCCGCGGCATGGTGCGCCACGCGTTTGTGCGCGAGGCCTATATCGATCGCATCGTCGGCGACGTCAAGCTGTCGCGGCCGATGAAGATCGTCATCGACTGCGGCAACGGCGTGGCCGGCAGCGTTGCGCCGAATCTCTTCCGCCGCATGGGCTGCACGGTGATCGAACTGTTTTGCGAAGTCGACGGCAATTTCCCCAATCACCATCCCGATCCTTCCAAGCCGGAAAACCTGGTCGACTTGCAGCGCGTCGTGCGCGACACGGGTGCCGAACTGGGGCTGGCCTTCGATGGCGACGGCGACCGCCTCGGCGTGGTCACCCGGGATGGCGAGATCATTTTCCCCGACCGCCAGCTGATGCTGTTCGCCGCCGACGTGCTGACCCGCAATCCCGGCGCCCAGATCATCTATGACGTGAAATGCTCGCGCTGGGTGGCGGAATCGATTCGCCACCAGGGCGGCCGGCCGCTGATGTGGAATACCGGTCACGCCCTGATCAAGACCAAGCTGAAGGAAACCGGCGCCCCCCTGGCCGGCGAGATGAGCGGCCACATGTTCTTCAAGGAGCGCTGGTACGGCTTCGACGATGCCCTCTACACCGGCGCCCGCCTACTTGAAATCGTCTCGCGCTGGAAGGACTCCAACTGGCCGCTGAAGCACCTGCCCAACGCCATCTCGACGCCGGAACTCAACATCAAGATGAACGAAGGCGAGCCCCATGCACTGGTGGCGAAGCTGCAGCAGGGCGGCCGCAAGCTGCTGCCCGGCGCGCGCGAACTGATCACGATCGACGGGGTGCGCGCCGAGTATGCGGACGGCTTCGGGCTCGCCCGAGCTTCGAATACCACGCCGGTCGTCGTGCTGCGCTTCGAGGCCGACACCAAGGCGGCGCTGCTGCGCATCCAGAAGGAATTCAAGGCGGCGCTAAAGGCAGTCTGGCCGGGAATTTCTACCGACTTCTGACGCCGCCCGACGCCTGACTTCAGGCACGCTGTTCGACCCAGGCTTTTACCGACGCGAGTGCCGCCGGCACGGACGCCGGCTGCGTACCGCCGGCCTGCGCCATGTCGGGCCGGCCACCACCCTTGCCGCCGACCTGCTGCGCGACGAAGTTGACCAGTTCGCCGGCCTTGAGCTTGCCCGTCAGATCGGCCGTGACGCCGGCGATCAGGCTGACCTTGCCCTCGCCGGTGCTGGCCAGCACGATGGCCGCGCTCTTCAGCTTGTCCTTCAGCTTGTCGAGGGTCTCACGAAGGGCGGTGGCGTCGGCGCCTTCGAGAGCCGCGGCAAGTACCTTGATACCCTTGACGTCGACCGCCTGACCGAGCAGATCGTCTCCTTGGGAGGCGGCGAGTTTCGACTTGAGCCGCGCCAGTTCCTTTTCCAGCGCCTTCACGTTGTCCTGAATCTGCGCCACGCGCGCGGCAGCTTCCGCCGGTTGCGCCTTGAGCTCTGCAGCCACGGCATCGAGCAACGCCTGCTGCTGCTGCACGCGGGCCACCGCGACATCGCCGCAAACTGCCTCGATGCGCCGCACACCGGCCGCGACGCCGGCTTCCATGACGATCTTGAACAGGCCGATGTCTCCGGTGCGGCCGACATGGGTGCCGCCGCACAGCTCACAGGAGGAACCGATGTCGAGCACGCGCACTTCGTCACCATACTTCTCGCCGAACAGCATCATGGCACCGGTCTTCTGCGCCTCGTCGATCGGCATCACGCGCGAACGCGTCGCCGCATTGGCAATGATCTCGTCATTGACGATGCGCTCGATGCGCGCGATCTCCTCGGCCGTCACCGGCTGGGTGTGGGCGAAGTCGAAACGGGTCTTGTCGGGATCGACCTGCGAGCCCTTCTGCTGCACGTGCGGGCCGAGGACTTCGCGCAGCGCCTTGTGCATCAAATGCGTCGCGGAGTGATGCCGGATGGTGCGGGCACGCGCCAGGGTATCCACCTTCGCCGTCACGCCATTGCCGACTGTCAGCTTGCCGGTGCGCACCACGCCGTGATGACCGAAGACGCTGGCCTGGATTTTCTGCGTGTCTTCCACCGCGAAAATTCCATGCGTCGAGCGCAGCTCGCCGACGTCGCCGACCTGGCCGCCGGACTCGGCATAGAAGGGCGTGTCGTCGAGCACCACCACACCAATCTCGCCTTCGATCAGCTCATTGACCGCCGTGCCGTCCTTGTACAGGGCGAGGATGTTGCCGCGGGCTTCCAGCGTCTCGTAGCCGTGGAAGGTCGTGGCCGGTCCCTCATAGCCGAGATTGGCGGCCATCTTGAACTTGCCGGCGGCGCGCGCCTGTTCCTTCTGCCGAGTCATCGCGGCATCGAAGGCGGCGCCGTCTACGGTGAGCTGTCGTTCGCGGCAGATGTCGGCGGTCAGGTCGAGCGGGAAGCCGTAGGTGTCGTGCAGCTTGAACGCCGTCTCGCCGTTGAACATGTTGACGCCGGTCTTTTCCATCAGCTCCAGCTCGGCTTCGAGGATCGCCATGCCGTGCTCGATGGTGGCGAAGAAGCGGTCCTCCTCCTGCTTGAGCACTTCCATCACGCGTGTCTTGCCGCTGACGAGTTCGGGGAAGGCCACACCCATTTCAGCCACCAGGTCAGGCACCATCTTGTGGAAGAAGGCGCTGCGGGCGCCGAGCTTCCAGCCGTGGCGGATGGCGCGGCGGATGATGCGGCGCAGGACGTAGCCGCGTCCCTCGTTGCCGGGGATCACGCCGTCGGCGATCAGGAAGGAACAGGCGCGGATGTGGTCAGCCAGCACGCGCAAGCTCGGGCTGTCCATATCGGCGTCCGAGGTCTCGCGCGCTGCGGCGGCGATCAGCGCCTGGAACAAATCGATTTCGTAGTTGGCATGCACATGCTGCAGCACTGCAGAAATGCGTTCGAGGCCCATGCCTGTATCGACCGAGGGCTTGGGCAGCGGATGCATGACGCCAGCCTCGTCGCGGTTGAACTGCATGAAGACGTTGTTCCAGATCTCGATGTAGCGGTCGCCGTCCTCGTCTTCGCTGCCCGGCGGACCGCCCCAGATGTGCTCGCCGTGGTCGTAGAAGATTTCGGTGCAGGGGCCGCAGGGACCCGTCTCGCCCATCATCCAGAAATTGTCCGAGGCGTAGCGCGCGCCCTTGTTGTCGCCGATGCGGATCACGCGCTCGGGCGGCACGCCGATTTCCTTGGTCCAGATGTCGTAGGCCTCGTCGTCCTCGGCATACACCGTGACCCAGAGCTTGTCGGCCGGCAGCTTGAAGACATCGACGAGCAGTTCCCAAGCGTACTTGATCGCGTCGCGCTTGAAATAATCGCCGAAACTGAAATTGCCCAGCATCTCGAAAAAGGTGTGATGCCGCGCCGTGTAGCCGACGTTCTCCAGATCGTTGTGCTTGCCGCCGGCGCGCACGCATTTCTGCGAGCTGGCGGCACGCGTGTAGCTGCGCTTGTCGAAGCCGAGAAACACATCCTTGAACTGGTTCATCCCGGCATTGGTGAACAGCAGGGTCGGGTCCTCGTGCGGCACCAGCGAACTGGACGCCACGACCTGATGGCCTTTCGAGGCGAAAAAGTCGAGGAACTGCTGGCGAATTTCGGAGCTTTTCATGGCGGAAGCGCAGCCTTTGATGCAAAACACCGATTTTACGCGAACAGAACGTGTCCCACAGGGGGATACCGTCTCCGCTCCCGGCGGAGACATATCCCACCGAGGGATACCGTCCCCGACCTTTCGGTCGGAGACATACCCCACCAGGGGGTACCGTCTCCGCTTCCAGCGGAGACATAAAAAAGCCCGCGCGAAGGCGGGCTTGGGTGCTGCGCGACAGGCTTGCTAGTTCTTGACCGGACGATCCACCTTGCCGTCGTGATTGCGATCATGCTGGCGATCATGCTTCTCGCGGGCGATCTTGCGGCTTTCGACGTTCTGCGCCTTCTGCAAGCGCGCGCGCTCCTTGGGCGTCACCTTGCCGTCGGCCTTCGCCTTGTCTTCCATCTTCTGGATGCGTTCCTGGCCCTTTTCCAGGCGCGCCGCTTCCTTGCCGGTCAACTCACCCGACTTCACGCCCTGATCGATGCGCTGTTGCTGGTTGGCCTGGCGCTGATCGACGTTGGGTGTATTGGTTTGCGCCAAAACCGGCAGGGCAAAGGCGGCAAGAACAGCGACCAGCAGACTGGATGTGCGTTTCATGTATTGCTCCTTGTGTTTGAAATGGGACAGCCCCATGCGCAGAATAACTCCGCTGGCAATCGGGCGCTGACAACCGAAATGTAAGCAACTATTAATCGCGCTTACATTTCCGCCGCGGACCAGAGATCCGGCCGGTCGGTGAACACCGCGCAGACACCCATGGCAAACAGGCGCTCGGCATCGTCGCGGCGATTGACCGTGTAGCAGGCCAGCGGCAACCCGGCCGCACGCACGGCCTCCATATCCGCGGTGGTCAATGCGCGTGCCGCACAATGCAGCGCGCACGCCTGCGTTTCGGCGATGCGCTCGCGCCAATCCGCTTCGATCGCCCCGACCAGCATGGCGCGCGGCAATTGGGCGGCTTCATCGGCGGCGGCACGCAGGGCGATCGGCGAAAACGACGACAACAGCAACTTGCCGCTCGCCGCCGCCGCGAGACGGGCCACGGCGCGCCCCGTCTCCGCATCCTGTCCGGCAGACGGCTTGATTTCGACGTTGGCCCACAAGCCAAGTGCAGCGCAGCGACGCAAGGCCTCGGCAAGAGTCGGCACCGGCTCCACGGCGAAGGCCGGATGATGCCGGCTGCCGGCATCGAGCAAGCCGAGTTGGGCCGAACTCATTTCGGCCACGCGGCCCCGTCCCGAGGTGGTGCGTTCCAGCATCTCGTCGTGGATCAGCACCGGTACGCCATCGGCGGCCAGCATGACATCGAACTCGACGCCGCGACAACCCAGGCGCGCCGCGAGGTGCAGGCCGGCCAGAGTGTTCTCCGGCGCGAGGGCGCCACCGCAGCGATGGGCGATGATGCGCGGGTAGATCATTGCTTGCGGAAAACGCCAACCGCCTTCGCCGGCGCCTTGGCAGGCGGCGGCACCGGAACTATGGCCGCATTGACCCGACGCACGGCATTGTCGAGCGCCTCTTTCGCGGGCCGATCGGTGGTCCAGACGAAGGCCACCTCCTCGCCGAGGAATTCATGCAGGCGATCGCGAATCGGCCCGTGCCTGGCCCGCGTACTGCCCTTGCGCGAAACCGACAGGCGCTTTTGCGCCGCGTCGAGCAGATTCTGGGGAATGTCCGAGCCGCGCAACGCCGCCAGCGTCGCCGGCGTCATCGGCAGGTAGCTCGTCGCCTGCACCCACTCCTTCTGCACCTCGGGCCGCAGCAGAAACGTCATGAAGCGGGCGGCCAGCTTGTACTCGTCCTTCTTGTGCCCAGCCAGCACCCACAACCCGGCGCCATCGGGCAGGACATCACCTGGTTTGGGGCTATACACATCGTCGTAGTACGGCAGGGCACTGATGCTGACATCGATTCCGGCGCGTCTGGCTTCGGCATACTGCGATGATTCGCCGGTGAGCATGGCGCATTCGCCGCTGAGGAAGCGCCGGTTGCCTTCGCGGCCCGGCCCCGAGTAATGGAAGTAGCGGCTCTTCTGCCAACTGGCGAGCAGCGCCAGGTGCTTGACGTTGACCATCGAGTTGGCCATGACCTTGTCCGCGTTCCCGACCCGGGCCACCATGGCCTCACCGGCCTGGGTCGATACATTCTCGGAGTGAATCCACGCAAACCGCGTGGTGGTCAGGGGGCACTTGCCGCCATGGTCGTAAATCTCGCCCGCTGTTTTCTGCAGTTCCCACCAGGTCTTTCCCGGCTGGTCGGGATCGACCCCGGCCTTGCGCAGGGCGGCACGGTTGACGAACAGCACCGGCAGGACAAGCCCCATCGGCAGCGCCTGGATGCGCCCGCTGGCATCATCGACCGCATCGGCGACCTGGGGGTAGAACTGCGCGGCGTCGAACTTCTGCCCGGCTTCGCGCATGACTTCGTGCAAGGGGCGAAAACGCGGCCGGGTGCCGAAGAACTCCATGCTGTCGTCGGGATCGAGCAGGGCGAGGTGCGGCAGCAGGTGCTTGTTTTCCAGTCCGCGGGAATCCTGCAGCAGCACCCTGCCCTTGCCCTTCAGTTCGTCGTTGAAGCGCAGCACCAGCGTCGCCAGGGTATCCAGCGCCTTGCCATCGAGATCATGACGCAGGCTGATATCCTGGGCGAAGACTGAAAATGTCGCGCCGAATCCGAGCAAAGTCCAGAGAATCCGCTTCACGTTGCTGCCTCTCATCCAGTTGGAGGTTGAAGTTTATACGCGATCGCCTCCGCTCCAGAGGCATTGCGCCGGCATCTGTTCTCGACTAACCTATATCACGTCGTCACGCATGGAGGAGAGGGCCGTTCGAGCCCGCAGGGTAAGCGCCATGAATAATGCACAACGAATCGCACTGATCGTTGCAGTCGCCAACCTGGTACTGCTTTCAGCATTCCCGCCCTACGACTACGTTTCGCTGCAGCACGGCAACATACCCACCTTCGACGGCTTCTACTTCGCTGTCGGCGTCCATCAGAATCGCATCCTGAACGCGGATTTTCTCGCTCTCGAGATCATGGTGGTGTTGATCAACGCCTGCATCGCCCTGCTTCTGCTGCGCACTCCGTCCTTGCGCGAACCGCCGAAACAACCGGGAGGCAATCGCCGGCAAAGAGCCGTGCTGGCGCTGGTGGCGATCAACCTGGTGCTGGTCCTGCTGTTTCCACCATTCGAGTTCTTCTCGGCGATCACCAAAGCCGCCCTGCCGACCTTCGAAGGCTTCTATTTCGTGTTCGGCGACAACTCCCAGCGACAAATGGTGACGGCGGTCCTCTACATCGAAGTTGCGCTGATCATCATCAACGGCGCCCTGCTCTGGCTCCTGTTCCGGGACAAGCCGACAGAGGAAGCCTCGGCCGAGGAATTAAGGGAGTTGGCACAGCGAATCCGTGCCGCGCAGAAGAAATAACCCGCGGCGAGGGCTCTCCTTCCGCCGTAAGGAGAATGCGAGCTTGTCTTCGACCGTTTCTTGGGTATAATCCCGCCCTCTCAAGCGCCCGTAGCTCATCTGGATAGAGTACTTGGCTACGAACCAAGGGGTAGGGAGTTCGAATCTCTCCGGGCGCACCA
>JAPLQX010000033.1 GCA_026399435.1 Rhodocyclales bacterium | reverse complement strand
TCAGCAGCGAGTTGGGCCAGTCGCCGCAACAACGCGCTGGTGGTCTTGAGCAGGAAGGGAACACAGCGCTGCCGCGAGCTTAGCCGCGCCACTACCGCAGCCCAATAAAGCTCCGGCCGGGGCATGGTGTTGATGTAGATGCCCGTGGGCAGGAGCCGTGGCCTGGCGATGGAAAACGATGCGGCAGCAGCCGCATCGAGGATCACATCGAACTGCTGGTCGATTCCCGGCCAGTTGTCGGTCCGGTAATCGATCACCCGCTCCGCTCCGATCGAGCGCACGTAATCGATGTTGGCCGTGCTGCACACACCCGTGACGTGCGCACCGATCGAGCGGGCGATCTGGACCGCGGCGGAACCGACGGCACCCGAAGCTCCGGTGATCAGGATGGTCTGGTCTCTCCTCATCCCGGCAACATCAGTCAGGCACTGCAAAGCGGAGCCCGCGGCGACGGGCAGACTGGCGGCCACCTCATCGCTGAGGGCGTCAGGAGTCGCTGCGATCAGATCGGTTGCCAGGGCGACAAACTGCGCGCATGAGCCCTGCCCCCGCATCGGATCAACCGAACCAAAGACCCGTTGTCCGACTGCGTAACCCTGTACATCCGCGCCGAGCGCCGTGATCACGCCGGCAAAATCCTTGCCCGTGATCGCCGGACGCCTGGGGCGCCCGACGAGGCGCAAGATGCCGCTGCGCAGCTTGAAATCAACCGGATTCAAACTGGCCATGGTGACGCGAACCTGAACCTCGCCGCGCCCGGGCCTGGGTACCGTGAGCTCTCTCACCGTCAGGACCGATGCATCGCCGAAACTGTCGTATGCCACTGCCCGCATAGGTTTCTCCAGTAGAGCCCGTCACACCATGCATGGTACCCCCGCGCTGGCGTGACACGACGACAATCGCCACCAAACTGCCCGACCGGTGCATGCGCACGCCGCTGCTATGGCACAATCGCCAGCATCATGCGTTGCAGCGTCGCGAAGGAACTCAACCTGGAAGCCGCACCCAGGTTGAACATCATTGGGATGCCGTCTCCCATCTCCCGCCTCCTGCAGAGAACACAAGAACAATGACTGTCCGCAATCTCGAATTTCTCTTTCATCCGAAGTCGGTCGCGGTGGTTTCCACACTGGACGCACGCGACCGCTATGCCGAGGTCGTGCTGCGCAACCTCGCCGCCGGCGGATTTTCCGGGCCGATCATTCCGGTCACGGCGAAGAAGCGTTCCCTGCTAGGCATCGCCGGCCACGTCCACTTGGGCGAACTCGAGGTGGCGCCCGACTTGGCCGTCGTTTGCGCAGCGCTGGGCGATGTGCCGCAGATCATTGCCCAGCTCGGTGCCCGCGGCACCCGCGCCGTGATCGTCGGGCCGTCGATGCGCACGCGGATGAACGCCAGCCAGGTGCTGGAAGTACGCAATGCCATCCTCGAAGCGGCGCGGCCCCACCTGATGCGCGTGCTCGGACCAGGCAGCGGCGGCCTGGTGGTTCCCGCGAGCGGTCTCAACGCCAGCGTCGCCGCCGGCACCCCGGCGCCGGGCAAGATCGCCCTGATCGCCCAGTCGGCGGCGGTCGCCGCCGCAGTGCTCGATCGCGCCTGCAGCAGAGGGATCGGCCTGTCGACGGTGCTGCATCTGGGCGCCAGCGTCGATGTCGATCTCGCCGACGTGCTCGACTGGCTGGCGGCCGACCCGAACACCGAAGCCATCCTGGTACAGTTCGACACCATTTCGGCCGGACGCAAGTTCATGTCGGCAGCGCGCGCAGCGGCGCGCAACAAGCCGGTGGTCGCCATCCGCGGCGGCCGCGTCGCCCCCATCCCCCGGGCGGATCGTCCCTTCACCACCGACGAGGTCTACCAGGCCGCCTTGCGCCGCGCCGGCTGGGTCCGCATCGAAACGCTGGAAGACTTGTTCGACGCCGCCGAGGCGATGGCTCGGGTGCGTCCGATGCGCGGCGAGCAGCTCAGCATCCTGGCCAATGGCCACGGTCTTGGGCGTATTGCCGCCGACGCCCTGCTGCGCTCCGGCGGCCGGCTGGCGACACTGTCCGCGGACACCGTGAAGCAACTGGACGAAGTGCTTCAAACCGGAACGCCGCTCGCCAATCCGCTCGCGCTGCCGGCCGACATCACACCGGCGAACTGGGCCGCGGCGCTCGCGGCAGTGCTCGCCGACCAGGCGACGGATGCCGTACTGACGGTCTATTCGCCCTCGCCGTTCGCGCCGAGCGCCGAAGTCGCCACGGCAATCTGCGAGGTGGCCCGGCAACACACGGAACGCAATGTCTTCACCTGTTGGGTCGGTGGCCACGGAATGATCGAGGCGCAACAGATTGCCGCGGCGCATGGCGTGCTGAGCCATGACTCGCCGGAAAAAGCCATTGCGATTTTTCTCGGCATCGTCGATTACGAACGCAATCGCGAACTGCTGGCGCAGATGCCGCCGTCGCTGGCCGAGGATTTCACTGCGGACAGCGACGCCGCCCGCAGCGCCGTCGCCGAAGCGATCGATGCCGGGGCCGCCACGCTGCCGGCACGTCAGGCGCGGCGCCTGTTGCAGGCCTACGGCATCGGCGGCGCCGAATATCCGCTGGCGGGCAGTATCGACGCAGCGATAGCAAGCGCCGATGAAATCGGCTATCCGGTGGATCTCTGCCTGGTACTGGCCAACACGGCTGAGCTGGGACCGGTGGCGGCCGCGATGCGCTCGCCGGCGGAAATTCGCCTCGCGGCCCGCGGACTGCGCAACCGTGCACGGGCGGAATATCCGGGCATCCGCATCAGCGGCTATCGGCTGCGACCCAGCGCCGCGCGCAGCGGCTGCACGGCACTGCGCCTTGGCGTTGCGGACGACCCGGTGTTCGGCCCGCTGATCTTCCTCGGTCCGGCCTCGATCGCGGGAAGCCGCGAGTGCAGCCTGGTCGCCGCACTGCCTCCGCTCAACCGGGAACTGGCCCAGGATCTGATTGCGCGCAGCCGTTTTGCCGAGGAGGCGCCGGAGAACGAACGCACAGCGCTGGAGTCGGCCGTGGGCACGACACTGGTGCGACTGTCGCAACTGCTGACGGACATCGACGAAGTGGCCGCCGTGGAGCTCGATCCGGTGCATGTCGAGGCCTCGGGCCTGCTTGCGCTGGACGTCCGCATCCAGGTCGAGAAGCGGGGGCGCAAGCTCGGTTTCCGGCGCTTTGCGATCCGCCCCTACCCGAAGGAACTGGAGCAGCGGGTCGATTGGCATGGACGCGAGTTGCTGATTCGGCCCATTCGTCCCGAGGACGAGACCACGCTCAACGACCTGTTGTGTTCACTCGAAGCCGAGGATTCGCGGATGCGTTTCTTCGGCACGATGCGCAATCTGCCGCGTTCCCAGCTCGCGCGTTTCACCCAGATCGACTACGACCGCGAGATGGCACTGGTGGCGATCGAGCGCGGCAGCGACGGCGTCGAGCGTTCGCTCGGCGAGGTCCGCGCGGTGGCCGATCCGGACAACGTCGTGGCAGACTTCGCGATCGTCGTACGCTCCGAACTCAAGGGCAAGGGACTCGGACGACTGCTGATGGACAGCATGATCGACTGTTTGCGCCACCGGGGCACCGCCGAACTGCGCGGCGAAACCATGTCCGGCAATCTGCGCATGATCCATCTGGCGCAGGACCTGCACTTCGAGGTGAAGCCGGGGGCCGACATCAGCACGGTGGATCTGCGCTTGCCGCTGCGCGAGCGCCCGCCGCAATAACCCACGGCGCGGCGGCATTGCGCCGCCGCCGGAATCCGGTCAGCCCGCCACCTGCGCGTTGTCGCGCAACAGCCGGCGCAAAATCTTGCCGACGTTGGTTTTCGGCAGGGGCTCGGTTCTGAACTCGACGATCTTCGGCACCTTGTAGCCGGTCAGGTGCTTCTGGCAGTGGGCGATCAATTCTTCCGCCGTCAGCGCAGGATCCTTCTTCACCACGACGGCCTTGACCACTTCGCCCGACCGCTCGTCCGGCGCGCCGATCACCGCGACCTCGAGCACCCCGGGGTGGGTCATGATCACGTCCTCGACCTCGTTGGGATAGACATTGAATCCCGACACCAGGACCATGTCCTTCTTGCGGTCGGTGATCTTGACGTAGCCCTTCTCGTTCATGAAACCCATGTCCCCGGTGCGGAACCAGCCATCGGCGGTGAACACCTTGGCGGTCTCGTCGGGCCGGTTCCAGTAGCCCCTGGTCACCTGGGGACCACGGATGCAGATCTCGCCGACTTCGCCCAGCGGCATTTCGGCGCCCGCCTCATCCAGCATGGCGACCTCGGTGGAGGGCACCGGCAGGCCGATGGTGCCGGTCCAGTCCTTGATGTTGAGCGCATTGGAAATCGCGACCGGCGCCGTTTCGGTGAGGCCGTACCCTTCGATGATCGGCACTCCCGTCACCGCCTTCCACTTCTCGGCCACCGCGCGCTGCACGGCCATGCCGCCGGCCGATGTCATCTTCAGCGTATGCGCGGCGACTTCGGAAAAGCCCGGCGTGTTGAGCAGGGCGTAGTAGAGCGTGTTGACGCCGATCATCCCGGTAAAGTGGATCTTCTTGAGCTCCTTGACGAAGCCCGGCAGGTCGCGCGGATTGGTGATCAGGATGTTGTTGGCGCCGATCTTGATGAAGGCCAGGTTCGAGGTAAGGGCGTAGACGTGGTACAGAGGCAGCGGCAGGATCATGGTTTCCTTGCCGTCTTCGAGGTCGCGTGCGACCCAGGCCGCCACCTGCTGCAGATTGGCCACCATGTTGCCGTGGGTGAGCACCGCGCCCTTCGCCACCCCGGTGGTGCCGCCGGTGTATTGCAGGAAGGCGATGTCGTCGTGCGTCAGCGGCACATCCTTGAGCGAATGCCGCTTGCCGATCTGCAGCGCCTGCTTGAACCCGGTCGCGCCCGGAATGTTCCAGGGCGGCACCATTTTCTTCACGTGCTTTACGACCAGGTTGGTCACCAAACCCTTGACGGCGGGAAACATGTCGCCGATCTGTGTCGTGATGACCGTCTTCACCTTTGTCTTGGCGAGCACGGCCTGCAGCGTGTTGGCGAAGTTCTCCAGCACCACGATAGCGGTTGCGCCCGAGTCGTGGAGCTGGTGTTCGAGTTCACGCGGGGTGTACAAGGGATTGACGTTCACCACGGTGAGCCCCGCGCGCAGCGTGCCGAACAGCGCCACCGGATACTGCAGCAGATTGGGCAGCATGATCGCCACCCGGTCGCCCTTGGCCAGACCGAGCTCGTTCTGCAGATAGGCGGCGAAATTCCGGCTCAGCGCGTCGAGTTCGCCGTAGCTCATCGATACCGACATGTTGCCGTAGGCGGGAAGGTGGCTGAACTTTTGGCAACTTTTCTCGAAAATGTCCCGCAGCGACGAGTATTCGTGAATATCAACCTCTGCCGGGATGCCTTCGGGATATTCCTTGAGCCAGATCTTTTCCATGTTGTCTCCTGCGTGTCGGTGGAATGCGCTTGGTTTGGTGGCGACGGAAAAACACCAGATTCATGCTACATGCGTCGCAGGCATGGCCCTTGATATTCGTCAAACCCGAGGTTCGCCCGTCAGGCTTTGCGGCCACCGGGCGGCATTCCCGTATGCATGTCGATCTGTCCGACGAAAGCCATGGCAGTCAGCGTCGCGCCAATCGCCAGCCAGCCGACCATGCCATAGCCGACGATATGGCCTGACGCATCGGCGCTTATCATCACGCCGCCGATGTAGGAAGCGATCCCGGCAGCCAGTTGCTGCACGGCGCCGTTCATCGACAGGAAGGTTCCTCGCAGGCGGGGTTGCACGGCGGAAGTGACGATGGCCATCGCCGGCACCATCCGTCCCGGCACAAAAATGAAGAACAGGGTCGACCAGATGAGCATCAGCCACAGCGGCACCGGCCCCAGATGCGTCTGCGCAAACAGCGGCACCATCGAGCACAGCGCCATCCAGCGGTAAACCTGTATCTTGCCGCGGGCATCGGCGAGGCGGCCGATCAGGCGCGAAGTGAAGAAGGTGGCGCAGCCGCCGGCCAGATAGATCAGCGGAATATCCTCCTGCCGGATGCCGATATTCGCCGTGACATAGATGGTGATGTAGGGGATCACGCTGAAGCCGGAAAACATGATCAGGGCCATGAACAACAGCGCCCGCAAATGGTTGGCGTCGCGCAGCACGTCGAGCATCGCCGCCAGCGGATGTGCGCGCTCGGTCTCGCTGACGATGGCCGTCGGCAGATGGCCGCGCAGCGCCGGCAGCATCTTCCAGCCGAGCAGCAGGAAGGCGCAGGCCAGCACGGCGATGAAAATGAAGGGAAAGCGCCAGCCGAAATGGTTGGCGAGATAGAGGGACAGCGGCACTCCTGCCACGGTCGACAGCGAAAATGCCGACATGATGGTGCCGCTGGCGCGGCCGCGGCGCTCGAAGGGAATCAGGTCGCCGACCATGGTTTGTACCATCGAGCCGAGCACGCCGCCGAACGCACCCGCCGTGCCGCGCGCCGCCAGCAGGGTCAGGTAGCCGGGCGCCAGGCCGCAGGCCAGGGTGGCCAGGGCGAACAGGGCGAACATCGTCAGCAGCAGGCGCTTGCGCTCGAAGCGATCGACGAAAACCGCCGCCAGCACGCCCGTGAATGCGGCGGTGAAGGTGTAGGCCGATACCAGCAGGCCGAATTCGTGGGTGCCGACGCCGAGTTCCCGCATCAGGATCGGACCGAGCGGCATCATGACCATGAAATCGAGGATGTGCGCGAACTGGATGCCGGCCAGCGTGAGCAGCAGCATGCGCTCGCGAGCGAGATCGAGGGGTTGGGGAGCTGGAGCAGGAGTCATGGCAGGATCGAGAGTTGAAAAGTCGGCGCTGGCGTGCGCTTTGCGTACCTGAAATTCGGCTTTGCCGGCAGGTAACGCCGATTCAGGCCAGCTGCCGGCGCAAGCCGGCCAGATAGCGCAAGCCGGCAATCGCGCGACTGCCATACCAGGAGACCATTTCGCCGTCGATGCGGATCACCGGCCGTTGCGCCAGCGCGAGCACCGCGACCATATCCCGATCGGTGAAGGCATAGGGTTCCGAGGGCAGCAGCACGCGCGATATGCCGGCCAGCCACGGCTCGTCCCATTCGAATATCGGGAAGCGCACCGATGCCTCCGCCGGAAGCGTGTCCCAGCCGGCGGCGCTCAGCATGGCGGCAATGTAGGTGTCGCGCCTGACGGTCATCCAGGGCTCGCGCCAGACGGGATAGAGCACGGCTTCGCGCGGCAGCGTCGCGGCCAGCGCGGAGAGTTCCCGGCGTGCCGCCGCGAATTCTGCGGCGAGGCGTGCCGCTTCGGCGTCGCGCCCAAAGATTCTGCCGAGCAGCGCATACAGGCCCAGGTTGTCATCGACGGTCTGCGGATGCACGACGACGACCTGCGGCACGAACTCCATCATCGCCTCGACCGCATCGCGCCGGTTCTCGTCGATGTCGGCGATCAGGTGGGTCGGCGCCAGCGTGCGGACCGCGTCGAGCTTGACGTCCTTGGTGCCACCGACCTTGGGCACATGGCGCAGCACTTCGCGGGGATGGACGCAGAAGCCGGTACGGCCGACCAGGCAATCCGCCAGGCCGAGATCGCAGATGAGTTCCGTCAGGCTCGGCACCAGGCTGACGATGCGCGGCACGCCGTCATACGGCTGGTGCTCGCGGCCGAGGGCGTCGACCCGCATTACAGGTCGAGGCCGCGCGGCTTCCGTCCGGCACGGGCGAAGATGGCGTCGAACAATGGATTGGGCAGCAGGCGCAGCAGTTTGGCCACCACGCCCATCTGCCAGGGAATCACGGTGTAGCTGGTGCCGCGTTCGATGGCGCGGGCGAAGCGACGGGCCGCGACGTCGGCCGCGAGAAGAAAGGGCATCGGGTAGCGGTTCACCGCGGTCATCGGCGTCGCAATATAGCCCGGCACGAGGGTCACCACCTCGACCCCGCTGCCGCGCAATTCGCCGCGCAGAGCCTCCAAATAGGCGATGGTCGCCGCCTTCGAGGCGCAGTAGGCGCCCGCTCCCGGCAGGCCGCGAATGCCGGCCACCGAGGCGATGCCTACCAGGCGGCCACTGCCGCGTGCCTTCATCGCCGCGATGAAGGGCTGCAGGGTCTGCGCCATGCCCAGCACATTGGTTTCAAGCACGCGGCGGAATGCGTGCAGGTCGTCGGCATCGTCAGCCAGGGTGCCGACCGAAATGCCGGCGTTGGCTATGACGATGTCGGGGCAACCAAAGCGGGCGATGAAATCTCCGGCGGCAGCCTGCAGCGCCGCCGCATCGGTGACATCCAGGGGATAGCAGGCGTGCTCGCCGGGCAGCGCCGCACTCAATTCGGAAAGTCGGTCCTGGCGCCGCGCCGCGAGTCCGAGCGTGGCGCCCGCGGCGGCGTAATGGCGGGCCAGCGCTTCGCCAATGCCGCTGGAGGCGCCGGTCAGAAAACAACAAGTTTCAGTGAAGGCTAACGCCGGCATTATTGGCGTTAAGCGCAGCGGCCGTAACTAAATACCCGCATGGGATCTTGCCGGCTAGTTCTTGCCGGCCTCGGCGCGGGCGCGGTCGATCAACTGCTCGATGATCTCCAGCAGGTCCTCGTAGGTGCCTGGCGTCAGCACCAGATACTTGCCCTGCACCACCATCGACGGGACGCCGTTGATGCGTGATGCCAGAGTGAGGTCGCGCGCCTGCTGAACGCGGCTCTGGACGCCGGAGGAGTTCCAGGTCTCGGCGAATATTTTCGCGTCGACACCCTTTTTCGCCACCCAGTCGAACAGAATCTTTTCGTCATCGAGCCGTTGATGATCGAGGTGGATCGCGTTGAATACATCGCGGTGCAGCCGCTCCACCAGATTCATGGCTTCCAGCGTGTAGTAAAGCCGCGCGGGCGTCGCCCATTTGTTGTTGGGGAACAGCGCCGGCACGCGGCGAAAGACCACGTCGGCGGGCAGCTTCTTCGCCCATGGTGCGAGGATCGGCTCGAAATCGAAGCAATGCGGACAGCCGTACCAGAAGAACTCGGTGACTTCGATCCTGGTCTTGTCGGTCGCCAGTGGCGGATTGATCAGCCGAAAATCTCGACCCTCCTTCAGCTCGACGGCAGCCGCGCCAAGCGCCAGGCACAAGCCGAAGCTTGCCAGGACGGTTGCCAGAACTCCACGCCATGCTCTCATCACTTCCTCCTACTCTTTTTGCTTGATGACCGTGCCTTGCACTCCGTTTTGAGACAACAGATTACGCGCGCGGTTCATTTCCTCAGGATCGCGGAAGGGTCCGACACGCACGCGATGCATGGTGCCCTTCTCTGGAATGCTGACTTCCTGCACGCTGGCTTCGAGCCCGGTCAGCGCCAGCTTGGCCTTGAGGTTGTCGGCATCGGCCGCTTTCTGGAAGGCACCCACCTGAAGGAAGAAGGTTTCGCTGGGTGCCGGCTTGATCTCAACCGCCGGCGCCACGACCACGCCGGGCGCTGCTGCCGCACCTGGCGCCGCCGGAGCCGGCGCGGCGGTACCGGGTGCGGCCGGCTGCTTGCCTTCGAGAATGTTGTAGAACTCGAACCGCTGCTTGTCAGCCGCCTTGTCCCCGGGTTTGCCGGGCAGCGGCGCCGGTGTCTGCGCCCCATTCGCGCCGCCGGCGGGCTTGTCCTTCTCGGCCTTGGGTGCGCCTTCGTACTTGTTCAGGAAGGGCAAGGGCGACTTATTGAGATACCAGACCACGCCGAAGGCGATCGAAACGCCGACCACGAGGCCGATGAAAATGCCGATCAGCGTGCCGCCGCTGCTCTTCTTCTGCGGCGCCCGGGTGTTCGCCGCCGCACGCGAGTTCCTGTCGAATTTGCTCATGTCTACATGCTCACCGGTTGCGAAACCCCTAGCAGGGAAAGACCGTTTTGCAGCACCTGCCGCGTTGCAAGGGCCAGCGCGAGGCGCGCCTCGCGGGTCGCCCGACCATCGACCAGCACCCGTTCGGCGTTGTACCAGCCGTGAAAATCGCCGGCCAGATCCTTGAGATAAAAGGCCAGCGCATGCGGCGCATAGTCGCGCGCCGCCACCTGAATCAGTTCGGGGAACTCGGCCAGTCGCGCGCACAGCGCGTATTCGCGCTCATGCTGCAGCGGCGCCAGGTCGGTCGCGCCGAGCGCCGCCTGATCGCCGTCCCATTGCGCCAGCACCGAGCAGATCCGGGCATGGGCGTACTGGACGTAGTACACGGGATTGTCGTTGCTCTCCGACTTCGCCAGGTCGAGATCGAAATCCAGCGCCTGATCGCACTTGCGCAGCATGTAGAAGAAGCGGCAGGCGTCATTGCCGACTTCCTCGCGCAACTCGCGCAGCGTCACATACTCGCCGGAACGCGTGGACATCGAGGCCTTCTGCCCGTTGCGGAACAGGCTGACGAACTGCACCAGCGTCACATCGAGCCGGCCGGCATCCGCCCCGGAGGCGGCGAGGGCGCCCTTCACGCGCGGGATGTAGCCGTGATGGTCGGCGCCCCAGACGTCGATCACCTTGTCGAAGCCGCGCTCGAACTTGTTCAGGTGATAGGCGATGTCCGATGCAAAATAGGTGTAGATGCCGTTGTCACGCTGGACCACGCGGTCCTTCTCGTCGCCGAAGGCCGTCGAGCTGAACCACTTGGCCCCATCCTGCTCGTAGATGTGGCCGGATTTTTCCAGCGCCGCCACGGCCCGCGCCACCATGCCTGTTTCGTAGAGACTGCGCTCGGAGAACCAGACGTCGAAATGCACGCCGAATTCTTCCAGGTCGGCGCGGCAATCGGTCAGCTGCTCGTTCAGCACATGGCCGTGGATGTAAGCCCAGTCTTCGCCCAGCAAATCCTTGCCGGCGAGGATCAGGCCGTCGAGTTTGGCCTCGAGGTCTTCGGTCTCTGGCAGGCAGGCGAGCACGGCTTCGGCCGGATGCACATAGCGATCGCCATGGGCCGCCTTGACCTGCTCCGCCATCTCGCGCACATAGCCGCCCTGATAGCCGTTGGGCGGAAAGGGCACGGGTTCGTCGAACAGTTCCAGATAGCGCAACCAGGCGGACACGGCGAGGATGTCCATCTGCCGCCCGGCATCATTGACGTAGTACTCGCGCGTCACGTCGTAGCCGGCGAAGGCCAGCAGCGAGGCCAGGCTCGCGCCATACGCCGCGCCGCGCCCGTGGCCGACATGCAGGGGGCCGGTGGGATTGGCGGATACAAACTCGACCTGCAGGCGCTGCGCCGTCTTGCCGTGCCTCGGCGTGCCACGCCCGAAGCCATGCCCTGCCGCAAGCACGGCGGCAACCACGGCGGTTCTGGCCGCGGGCATCAGGGTGAAGTTGATGAATCCGGCGCCGGCAATTTCCACCTTCGCCACGGCCGGCGACGGAGGCAGTTCGCGCACCAGGCGCTCGGCGATCTGGCGCGGATTGGTTTTCAGTTCGCGCGCCAGCTGCATCGCGAGATTGCTGGCAAAATCGCCGTGACTGGCCTGCTTGGGGCGTTCGAGGATGATTTCGACCAGGCCCTGCCCGGGGGCCACGCTGGCCAGTGCGGCGCGCAGCAGGCTGGCGAGATGCTGACGGGCGTCGAAGGCGGTGTGCTTGGGTGCGCTGGATGCAGCCATATCGGGAGTATGCAGGGTGTTTCTGTAGGCCGTGAATTATACTTCCCGTTTCTCGTCGGCCCCACCCCTCCCGTGCGCATCTTCCGCCTCATCCGTATCGCCCGTGTTGCCTACCTCTACGGGCTCGACAATCTGATCCTCGACCACGAGCTCGAGCCCGGCTTCTGGGCGCGTACTCTCAAGGCGGTGCAGCGGCTGATGTTCTGGCGCGATCTCTCTGCGCCGCGGGCCGTGCGCCTGCGCCAGGCGCTGGAAGCTCTGGGGCCCATTTTCGTCAAATTCGGCCAGCTGCTGTCGACCCGACGCGACCTGCTGCCGCTGGACATCGCCGACGAACTGGCGAAGCTGCAGGACCGGGTGCCGCCGTTTCCGTCCGAGCTGGCCATCGCCGAACTGGAAAAGGCCTACGGCAGGACGGTGGATCAGGTCTTCGCGACATTCGATCGGGAGCCGGTCGCCTCGGCCTCGGTGGCGCAGGTGCATTTCGCCGTCCTGCATGAAAAGGATGGCGGCCGCGAAGTCGCGGTGAAGATTCTGCGTCCGGGCATCCAGCCCGTGATAGAGCACGACATCGCCCTGCTGCAGGTCGCCGCCAGCCTGCTGGAAACCGTCTGGGCCGATGGCCGGCGGCTCAAGCCGCGCGAGGTGGTCGCCGAGTTCGACAAATACCTGCACTACGAACTGGACCTGATGCGCGAGGCGGCCAACTGCTCGCAGCTGCGGCGCAACTTCGAGGGTTCCGATTTGCTGATCCTGCCCGAGGTGCATTGGGACTGGTGCATGCAGAGCGTGATGGTGATGGAGCGCATGCACGGCACGACGATTTCGCAGATCGACGTCCTGCGCGAAAAAGGCGTCGATATTCCGCGCCTGGCCCGTGCCGGCGTCGAAATCTTCTTCACCCAGGTGTTCCGCGACGGCTTCTTCCACGCCGACATGCATCCCGGCAACATCTTCGTCGTCACCGACGGGCCGCGCAAGGGCAGCTACATCGCGCTCGACTTCGGCATCGTCGGCACCCTGTCGGACATCGACAAGAACTACCTGGCGCAGAATTTCCTCGCCTTCTTCAAGCGCGACTACAAGCGCGTCGCCGAGGTGCACATCGAATCGGGCTGGGCACCCAAGGAAACCCGCGTCGATGAGTTCGAGGCCGCAATCCGTTCCGTCTGCGAACCCTTCTTCGACCGGCCGCTCAAGGATATTTCCCTCGGACGCGTGCTGCTGCGCCTGTTCCAGACCTCGCGCCAGTTCAACGTGGAAATCCAGCCGCAACTGGTGCTGCTGCAGAAGACCCTGCTCAATGTCGAGGGCCTCGGCCGCGAACTCGATCCCGAACTCGATCTGTGGAAGACGGCGCTGCCCTACCTGGAACGCTGGATGAGCGAGCAGTTGGGCTGGCTGGCGCTGGAGAACAACATCAAGCGCGAGGCCGCGAACTGGGCCAAGCTGCTGCCGACCCTGCCGCGGCTGGTGCATCAGGCGCTTACCGCCACCGCAACGCCCGCGCCCAACCTGCAACTGGAGAGCCTGGCCGCGGAAATACGCAGCATGCGCCAACTGCTTTGGCTGGCGTTTGCGGTCGCAGCCTTTGCGCTGGGCTTCGCGATTCTGCAATAACAATAAGGAGGATTCCAGATGCTGCTCTGGTTTGTCGTTCTCTATCTCATGGTGTCGGTCGGCATCGGGCTGTTTGCCGCCACCCGCGTCCATAACGCCAGGGATTTCGCCGTTGCCGGCCGCAGCCTGCCGCTGCCGATCGTCATGGCGACGGTGTTCGCGACCTGGTTCGGCGCCGAGTCGATTTTCGGTATTTCCGGCACTTTCCTGAAAGAGGGCCTCCGCGGCGTGGTGGCCGATCCCTTCGGTTCCTCGATGTGCCTGATCCTTGCCGGCATCCTGTTTTCACGCTATCTCTACAAGCTCAACATCATCACCCTCGGTGACTTCTACCGCATGCGCTACAACCGTACGGTCGAAGTGCTGACAACGCTCTGTATCGTGGTTTCCTACCTGGGTTGGGTGGCCGCCCAGGTCAAGGCGCTCGGCCTGCTGTTCTTCACCGTTTCCGACGGCGCCGTCGGCGTGGAAGCGGGCATGGTGCTGGGCACCGCGCTGGTGCTGACCTACACGGTATTCGGTGGCATGTTCTCGGTGGCCATTCTCGATTTCGTGCAGATGATCGTCATGCTCGGCGGCCTGCTGTTCGTCGCCTGGCTGGTCAGCGGCAAAGTCGGCGGTGGCGCCACGGCGGTTTTCGACCACGCCAGCGCCGCCGGCAAGTTCACCTTCTTCCCGCCGCCCGATCCCTGGTTGTGGCTCACCTTCCTCGGCACCGGGATCACCATGATGTTCGGCTCGATTCCGCAGCAGGACGTGTTCCAGCGCGTCACCTCGGCGAAAAGCGCGAAGATCGCGCTGTGGGGCTCGGTGGCGGGCGCCTCGCTGTATTTCTGCTTCACCTTCGTGCCGATGTTCATCGCCTACTCGGCGACGATGATCGACCCGGCCACCTTCGGCGACCTGCTGGAGAAGAACGCCGAACTCATCGTGCCGACGCTGGTCAAGAATTACACCCCGGTATTCGCCCAGGTGCTGTTCTACGGCGCCGTGCTGTCGGCGATCATGAGCACCGCATCGGCGACGCTGCTGGCGCCTTCGGTTACCTTTTCCGAGAACATCATCCGTGGCCTCGTTCCCAATCTCGGCGACCACCAGTTTCTCAGGGTGATGCGCTTCTCGCTGCTGACCTTCGCCTGCATGGTGCTGGCGTTTGCGCTGTACAGCAACGCCTCGATCTTCAAGATGGTGGAGAACGCCTACAAAATCACCCTGGCCGGCGCCTTCGTCCCGCTGGTGTTCGGCATCCTGTGGCGACGGTCGACCACGCAGGGCGCGCTGGCGTCAATTTTCGGCGGCCTCGTCTCCTGGGTGCTGATCGAAGTGCTGATCGGCGAGGCCAGCCTGGTGCCGCCGCAACTGATAGGGCTCGGCGTCTCCATCCTCGGCATGCTGGCCGGTTCCTTGCTCCCGCAATGGGTCGGCCACCGGCTGCCCGGACATGACCCGCACGCGATACTGCATCACCATGCTGCCGCGCAAACGCATCACGCCGAGCCGGAACACAGGCATTAGGCCGGCAGCATGGCGGAAAAGCAGTCTCTCTACGAAATTCTCGGGCTGACCAGCAAGGCTTCGCCCGAAGACATTCAGGAAGCGTTCGAAAAGTACCGCCAGGCGCTGGAGCAGGAGCCGGACGGCGAGGATCGCCGCAACCGGCTCGCCATCCTGCGGCATGCCCGCGAGGTACTGGGCGATCGGCGCCAGCGCGCGGGTTATGACCGCCGCGCCCGCGACAGGCGACAAGCGGAGGTACGGACGCCGCCGCCTGCGCGCTCGCTGTGGCCTACTCTCATGATCGTTCTGCTGGCCGTCGCGGCGTATCCGGCCTGGCTCTACATCGCGGCAGAGAAGCCCGCACCGCGCGTGCAGGCGCCGCCTGCCAGCGCACCGCCTGCAGCGCCGAAGGCCGAGCCACTGCCCCGACTCGAGGACATCGACGCCTTGCTGGCATCGGCGCCCGCGCATGCCACGCCGCCGGCGACGCCGGCGAAGGCCCCGGCCTCCCCGCAACAGGAACCGCAGAGGCAGCTCTTCGGCGGGCCCGATGCCGCCATTCTGGCCAAGTTCTCGGAGTCGACCTATCTGATCATCGGCGCCGAGGGCCTCGGTACCGGCGTGGTGATCGAGCCCGACAAGCTGCTGACCAACTGCCACGTGATCGCCCCCAATGTGCTGAAGGGACCGATCCTGGCCATCAATCCGGCAACCCGCGAAAGGACGCGCATCACCGCTGCCGCATTCCTGGTCCGCGAAGACGCCTGCGTGGTACATGCCCCCGGCCTCAACGGCAAGCCCATTGCGATCGGCGATGCGCGGCAGCTTGCGCGCGGGGCGCGCATCTTCAACATCGGTTTCGCCGAGGGCCGCCTGATGGCCTCGGCGGGCAACCTGCTGGGGGTCATCAACCGCGGCTGGCAGGACTACCTGGCGTCCTCCAATTACTGCGATCACGGCGTGTCGGGCGGCCCGCTGGTGGATGAACAAGGCCGCCTGGTCGGACTCACCTCGGGCGGACCGGCGGATCGCAGCTTCTGTCTTTCCCTGACGGCGGAGACGGCACGCACGGTGCTGACGCAGACGCCGATCGCGATCGATGCCTTTCCGCCCAACTACCTGAGCAATCTGGCGCGACGCTGGTAGTGCCGGCCAGCGCAGCCCTTGTTCCGCTGCAGGGAAGGCGGCAGAATCGCAAGCTGTGGCAAACGGCACACGCACCCATCTGACCCTGTACCTGACCAGCGGCTATCTGCTGCTGATCATCTATGCGAGCCTGTATCCCATGGCGGGCTGGCATGACAGCGGCGGCGACCCGCTGGCCTTTGTCGGCGCGGCATGGCCGCGCTACTACACCGGCTTCGATCTGGTGACCAATGTACTGGCCTACCTGCCCTTCGGCTTTTTCTGCACCACCGCATTGCGCCGCCGCCTGGCTCCGCTCGCAGCGTGGCTGACCGCCGTCCTGCTCGGCGGCGGACTGAGCTTTGTCATGGAACTGTTGCAGAACTACCTGCCCAGCCGGGTGCCCTCCAATCTGGATCTGGCCTCCAACGCTGCCGGCGCCCTGCTGGGCGGCCTGATCGGCGCGCGCTGGGGTTCCCGCGCGCTGGATGACGGACGCCTCGCGCGCTGGCGCCGGCGGATCATGCGGCACGCGTATGGTGCGGACGCCGGCCTGCTGCTGATCGCCGCCTGGCTGATGACCCAGTTGTCGCCGGAAACCCTGCTCTTCGGCAGCGGCAACCTGCGCCAGATGCTCGACCTGCCGCCGGTGCAACCCTTCCTCGCGGAGCGCTTCGTCAGCCTCGAAACGGCCATCGCCGCCTCCGGTCTGCTCGCGGCGGGATTGATCGCCACGCTGCTGCTGCGCCGTCAGGCCCGCCTGCTCACCGCCTCGCTGTTGCTGGCCGCCTTGCTGATCAAGGCTCTCGCGCACGCACTGCTGCTGGGACCGGCGGCAGCCGTGGCGTGGATCACGCCGGGCAACGGCGTCGGCATGGCCATCGGGCTGGCGATGTGGTGGGCGGCCTCCTTCCTGAGCTTTCCGCTGCAACGCGCCGTGGCGGCACTTGCGCTGCTGTTCGCCACCGTCGTGGTGAATGTCGCCCCGGAAAATCCCTATCTGACCAACATGCTGCACATCTGGAATCCGGGCCAGTTCCTGAATTTCAACGGCCTCACGCGGCTGATCTGCTCGCTGTGGCCATTCCTCGCCCTGCCCTGGCTGATGATCTACCGTCCGGAAAGAAACGATGCATTCCATCACTGACCTTGCCACATTGCGCGATGCGCTGCGGGCCTTCTGCGCCGCACGCGACTGGCATCGCTTTCACACGCCGAAGAATCTCGTCATGGCCCTCAGCGTCGAAGCGGCTGAACTGGTCGAGCATTTCCAGTGGGCCACGCCCGAGGAAAGCCTGAACCTGGCCCCCGCGAAGCGCGCCGAGGTCGCCGACGAAATCGCCGACGTGCTGATCTATCTCACCGAACTCGCCGACGTGCTCGGCATCGATCCGATCGCCGCGGTCCGCGAAAAGATCGTCAAGAATGCGGTCAAATACCCGCCGCCCCTATAATCAATTCTTTACCCGAAGCCCGCCCCATGAGCCATTTCACGCACCACGTGTTCTTCTGCACCAACCAGCGCGCCACGGGCGAAACCTGCTGCAACAATCACGGCGCCGGCGACATGCGCGCCTATGCCAAGGACAAGGTCAAGGCGCTCGGCAAGAAGGTGCCGGGCAATGTCCGCATCAACACCGCCGGCTGCCTCGATCGCTGCGAAGAGGGACCGGTGATGGTGATCTACCCCGAAGCGGTCTGGTACACCTACGTGGACCAGGAAGATATCGACGAGATCGTCGAACAGCACCTGGTTCATGGCCGCATCGTCGAGCGCCTGAAGATCTCATGAATAAATCTACTGCGCGTGCCGGATCGGGGCTTGGGCGGTGCTCGCTATCCTCACATATAACGACATATGTTCCGGTAGCTGCGCTCCGGCCGCACCCCGCTGCGGCCCGCTCGCTACGATTTCTTGACGAGATCTGAAAGCCTAAAAATGTCGCGGCATGAGCGGGTTCTGGTCGACGGACCGGACGGCAAGATCGAGGTCTTCGTCGAGGGGCATGAGAACCCGCAGGGCATCGCGCTGATCGCCCATCCGCATCCGCTGTTCGGCGGCACCGCCGACAACAAGGTGGTGACGACGCTGGCACGCGCCTTTCGCGAACGCGGCTGCATCACGCTGCGGCCGAGCTTTCGCGGCGTCGGCGGGAGCGAGGGCGAGCACGACCACGGCGATGCCGAGACCGACGACGTGCTGGCGGTGCACGACTGGGCGCGCGCCCGCTATGCCGACGTGCTGACCGCGTCCGGCGTCCCGCTGCCGCCGCCGCTTCCACTCTACCTGGCCGGCTTTTCCTTCGGCGCCTATGTCACCACGCGCTTGGCGAAGCGCCTCGCCGCGGCCGGCGACCCGGCTCGCTGGCTGGTGCTGGTCGGTACCGCTGCCGGCCATGTCGAAGGCACGCGCAGCTACGATACCGAGGCCGTGCCGGCCGACACGCTGGTGATCCACGGCTCCGCAGACGAAACGGTGCACCTGGCCAACGTGCTGGCCTGGGCCCAGCCGCTGGATCTGCCGGTCGTCGTCATCCCCGGCGCCGACCACTTCTTCCACCGCCGCCTGCACCTGATCCGCGACATCATCCATCGCGCCTGGCATTAGCGCAGCGCTTGTGAACAGGTCGAACCGCGATACTTCCGATCCGTCGTTCCGGCGGTCTCGACACACCCGGGATTACGCTTCGCGGCGGGCGACGCCGGAATCCAGCAAACGTCTGGGTCCAATTGGCGCCAGTCGCATGACTTGCAAAGCACATCACTAGATGAGTCCATTGATCGTCTCCGCCCTGCGCAAGTCCTACGACGGCCGCGAAGTCGTCGCCGGACTCAACTTTGAATTGCAGCGCGGCGAGTGCTACGGCCTGCTCGGCCCCAACGGCGCCGGCAAGACCACCACCCTGCGCTGCTGCCTGGGGCTTACGGCGCCCGATTCGGGCGACATAAGGCTGGTCGGCGAACCAGTGCCGGCGCGGGCCCGCGAAGCTCGCATGAAGATCGGCGTGGTGCCGCAGTTCGACAACCTCGATCCCGACTTCACCGCCGCCGAAAACCTGATCGTCTACGGCCGCTACTTCGGCATGGTGGATGCCGCGATCCGGCCGAAGATCGGCGAGCTGCTCGACTTCGCCGGCCTCGCCGGCAAGGAAGACGCCAACATCCGCACCCTGTCCGGCGGCATGAAGCGGCGCCTGACGCTGGCCCGCGCCCTGGTGAACGATCCCGAACTGCTGCTGCTCGACGAACCCACCACCGGCCTCGACCCGCAGGCACGGCACCTCATCTGGGAACGCCTGAAGCGCCTGCAGGCGCAGGGCAAGACCATCCTGCTGACGACGCACTTCATGGACGAGGCCGAGCGCCTCTGCCAGCGCCTCGCCATCATCGACGACGGCAGGATGGTCGCCGAAGGCGCGCCGCGCCAGCTGATCCATGATCACATCGAAGCACAGGTGGTCGAAGTCTATGGCGAGGACGCGCCCGGCTGGGCCGAGCGCGAAGCGCAGGCCTTTTCGCGCCGCGTCGAAGTCAGCGGCGAGACGGCGTTCTGCTATGTCGAAGATGCCACGCCGCTGCTCGCCCACCTTGCCGCCTGGCCAAGCTTGCGCACCCTGCACCGGCCGGCGAATCTGGAAGACGTGTTTCTCAAACTCACCGGCAGGGAGTTGCGGGACTGAGGCCGGTACGACCGACTTTGGCGTCGCCCTTTGATCCGGACCGGGTCACAGCGGCGATGCAAAAGTCGGCGCTGGCAGCACGGCGGCAATCGAGGGTGGACGTCGATTTGCCGAATGAGTATCCTGAATGTAGATGCCGATGACGTGACGACCGAATCCTGCCGCGCTCGACGCGTAAGCCTCCTCCATCCCCAGAAACTGCATATACGACAACATGACGCATTCGCACTCAACAACATATTGTGAAAACAGTCGGTTAGAAAACAATCCCAGATTATGCGACTGTCGCATATCCCGTTTACTCGCCGTTTTGTCGGCGACATCACGTT
>JAPLQX010000053.1 GCA_026399435.1 Rhodocyclales bacterium | reverse complement strand
TGACGTCGCTGCGCTTCAAGCCGGCGGCGGCCAAAGCGTCGTCGAAGGCCTTGTCGGCGGCCTGGTCCTGGTCCAGGTCGCCGGGCATCATGATGTGCACCTTCTTGACGCCGTATTTGAGCTGCGGCGCTCCGTCTACCTTGAGTTCTTCCAGCAGCACCACTTTGACGCTGCGCGAGCCCATATCGATTCCAGCGGTAATCATCTTGTGTCCTCTCTAAGTCCGGTTACGCTGCTTGACGGCGCAGGCCGAGCTGTTCCATGAAGGCATCGACCCGTGCCTGGGTGCGCACTTCGTCGAATTCCCGTTCGTCTCCCATGTTGCCTTCGAAGGTCATGATCGGGACGCCGGCGTTGGCCATGTCCTGGCGGTTCTCCATGATCCCCACCGAGAGGCCTTCGCAGCCGCGATTCAAATGCATCATGCAGCCGTCGACCTTCCAGTCGCGCGCGATGTTGAGCATCATCTCGGACTTCACTTTCGGATCGAAGAACTGCTGCCACAGGGGCTTCGACAGGTTCCAGTCGGCATACAGGCGCAGCGCCGTGTCGCGGTCATTCATTTCGATGCCCTTTTCCCACGGCACCGTCCTCGCGCCCCAGCTGCCGTCGGCCTTGTACTCCCAGGTACCTTCGAGGCCGAAGGTGTAGAGCGAGCCGATCGACACCGCGCCGAAGGTTTCGAGGTAGCGAAAGATCTTGAGGAAAGGCCAGGGCGGCTGCGTATCCGACATCAGCCGGCAACGTTCGGTGGGCACCGCGGCGATGCCGCGGGCGACGCGGTCCTTCACTTCTTCGTAGAGCTCGTCGTAGAAGTCGGCGCACCATTGCGAGGACTTGTGCAGGATGGCAAGGACATACAGCGAGTACATGGTCTTCTCGTCGAGCGGCGCCGGCACCGCCTTTTGCAGTTCGCAAATTTGCGCCCAGCGCGAGGTGGCGCGCATTTCATTTTTGATGGCGCGGATCAGCCGCTCATCGTCGCATTTGCGCCCGGTCGCCTTCTCGACGAACTCGATCGAGTCATGGAGTTGGGAAGTCACGTAGTCGAGGCGTTCCGGAGTGAGGTCGCGGTAGGCGCCGACCGAAACGTCGACGTAGAAATCGGGAATCTTCTTGGTCATCGCCACGTGCTGGTACCACTTGGCGTGCGAGCAGCAGATCTGTGTCTGGAAAATGAAGTCCGACTTCGGCCATTCGCCGCCGTAGTAGTACTCGTTGAGATGCATGCTGCCCCAGTAGATGCGCATGTAGGAGCACATGTCGCGGGCAAAGCCCTGGGACTCGGCCGCGTCGAGGCAGCGCTGCGTGAACTTGCGGTCGAGCGAGACGCCCGCGGAGTAGGGCTCGCCGGTGAGCGGATAGACGTCGTCACCGAGCGAGGTCGGAATCGCGTCGAAGGACCAGCCGGCGGCCGACCAGCGTATGCCGCCGTTGTCCTTGGCGCGGGCGAAGTTCTGGTAATAGTTCTCGCGCAGTTGCTTCGCCTTGGTCCAGAGCTTCAGGGGTTCGGTCGGGTAAAGGTTCTTTGCATTCGGGTTCATGTTGGTCTCCTGTTGGCTCAGAACAGCTCTTCGTCGCTCAGCGTTTCGAGCATGGCTTCGACGCGAATGCGGAAGGGGCCGATGGGGTTGGTGATGTCGAATTCGAGGAACAGCGTCGGGATGCCGTTGGATTCGAGATGGTGCTTGAGGTCGGGATAATCGCCCTCGTGCGGATCGCAGAACTTCTGTTGCAGGAAGATCGCGGCCTTGACGTTGTAGTCCTTGGCGAGATTCAGCACGTGGTCGAAGCGCGTATGCACCGGGTAGTCCTTGGTCGGACAGGCCGGGCGGTCGCAGTAGCGATCGGCGATCGCCTTGATCACGTCGTCCTCGGGCTTCGAGGCGTTCCAGAAGTAGCGGGTGCCCGAGCACTGGTCGTCGATGACGATGGTCGAACCGACGGACTCGACCATGGCCATGAAGGAGACGTCGTCGTTCTCCGAACCGATGGTCATGAAGCGCACGCCCTCGGGGCGGTTCAGGTTGCGCTTCGGCAGCGCCGCCAGCACCTTCTTCAACATCTCGTTGTGCTCGCGCTTGTCAACGAACTGCGCGGTGATCGAGGCATACAGCGCCTCGACACCCGTGACCTGCGGATTGGTTTCCTTGCGGTAGTCGAACAACTGGCGCAACAGGCGGCGATTCTCGTCGATCACGGCGAGGGCTTCCCTCAGCATGTCGTCGGTCAGGAGCTTGCCGGTGAGGGCCTCGAGGAAGACACGGAAGCGCTGGATTTCGGCGCGGTGCATTTTCCTTGCGTGCTGCGACTGCACATCGTTGGGCATCGCGACGTAGAAATCCCATTTCACCGTCGGCACGCTGTGGCGCCATGAGCTGAAGGTCTGCCGGTACTGGATGCAGGACTGCGTCAGCGTCACGCCTTCGGCATAGTCGTAGCGGCCGAGCAGGCCCTGCGCCAGCGAGTCGCGGCAGAAGGGACAGAACATGCCGAAAATGTGCGGCTCGGTGACGTTCTGCGGTTCGTGGGCGCCAAGCACACGCACCGGCAGCATGCCGGCGGCGATCAGCAGTTCCTCCGGGGAATAGGTGCACATCGTTGCGACCACTTGGCCGCCGGTGCGCGCCTTCCAGGCCCGCGCGTAGTCGTGGCGCTTTTCGTACCATTCCTGGAACTGGTCAAACAGCCCGTCGTTCATACCCTGATCTCCTTTGGTAGGTTCCGCCACCCGCCTGATCGGCACACCCGGCAAATCGCGCAATTGATTGATGTCCAATTACTGAATGAACGTTCACTCGCCGCCAGTGTAAAGTGCCGCCGGGAGAAAAGCAAGCCCTCCGGACGTGGTTTTGAGGCGAATGATCGGACCGGGTTGTGCACCCGGCGGCCGCAGCTTTTTGGGTGACGGCGGTACTTGGACGGACAACGCGGCTGAGCTTGCCCGCGAGGCGAAGCGCTCGCCAGGGGATCAAGCGGCGCTGCGGCGGTGGCGGTACATGTGGAAAGGAGCGTTGCGGAAGACCAGCTCCTTTTCCAGTTCGGCGCCGAGAGCTGTCGCCAGTGCGATCGACCGGCTGTTCTCCGCGTCGATCAGGCTGATCGGCTGCATGTCCGGGAGGTAGCGCGGCAGCATGGCCTGGACCGCTCGCGCCGCTTCGCTGGCGTAGCCCTTGCCCCAATGCTCGCGGATGATGGCCCACTTGATCTCGGTCTCGGGCCATTCGGACGGAAACCAGAGCCCCACCAGGCCGACCACTGACGCGGATTGCTTTTCTCTCACGACGTAGGGGCCGTAGCCCTTGCGGTCCCAATGACGCACCAGCGAGCCGACGACACGCTGCGTTTCGCTTTCCGGCAATGGCTGCTGGAAGGTGTATCTGGCGCATTCGGCATCGGAGTAGTAGGCGTGCAGCGCAAGCCAATCCTCCGCCTGCGGCACTGTCAGCACGAGGCGCGCCGACTCTAACGATTCCGGAATCTTGTGGGTCATGGTCCTGCGTGGTCGTGCTGCCGGGCGCTAGTGTGGCGCTTGTGAATAGATCGAATTACAAGACTTCCGATTCGTCATTCCGGCGAAGGCCGGAATCCAGCACGCAACTGGGTCCCGGCCTTCGCCGGGACGACGGTCCAATTAGCGACAGTCGCACTACTTGAGAAGCACACCACTAGCGCCGGTTTTCGAGAAACCTGGCGACGCGCTGTTGTGTCTCGGGCAAGGCAAGCAGCGCCGCGCTGCCGGCCAGTTCGGTCTCGAACCCGTCGGCGCTGCCGTCGAGGGCGACATTGATGCAGTGCTTGCATTCGGCCAGCGCCCTGGGCGGAATGGCGGCAATGCGCTGAACGATCGTGCGCGTCGCGGCTTCGAGGCCAGCGGCAGGCGCCGACCATTGGGCGAGGCCGAGCACGACGGCATCTCCGCCTGAGACAACTTCGGCGCCGAGTATCAGGCGCCGGGCGATGGCCTCGCCGCAGATGCGCGTCAGGCGCTGCGTGCCGCCCGCGGCAGGCAGCAGCCCGAGACCCGCTTCGGGCAGGCCGACCTTGGCGGAGTCGCCGGTCACGCGCAGGTCGCAGGACAGCGCGAGTTCGAAGCCGCCGCCCAGCGCCGCGCCGCCGATCTCCGCCAGCGTCACCTTGGGCAAGGCTTCCAGGCGAGCGAACACCTGCTGCATGCGGCGCGTCAGGTCGATCATTTGCTCGCGGCCCGCGGCACTATCGAGAATGCTGTGCATCAAGGCCAGATCCGCCCCGGCGCAAAACGCCCGCTCGGAGCTGCGGATCCAGAGCACGCTGACCGACGTCGCTCGCTCCACCTCGTCGAGCACCTGCCCGAAGCGCGCCACCCACTCGTCATTGATCGCATTCACTGGCGCCCGGCACAGGGTTGCGGTGGCGACCGCGCCTTCGATATTCAGGGAAATCATTTGTTCCATCCGGTTGCGCGCGCCGTCACGTTGTGTCGGCGCGCTGTCCCAAAAATCAGACCACTGCGGCGCGGGGCCGCCTTCTTCGCCTGACCGGCGATTCGGCTTGCGTCTTCGCCTTCGCCGCGGCCATCAGGGACGGACTGCGGAAGGCCTGGGTGCGCTCGGCGACGCCCGCCAGACCACGGCGTCCCTTTGCCGTCAGGAAGGGTTCGATCAGCAGCTTGATGCCCTCGGTAACGTAGGCCTCCAGACTGTAGTGCTCGCTGAGGACCCAGTGCTTCAGTGCCCATGAATGCGCGAACATCACCAACTGGTAGGAATGCAGGTACTCGTTCAGCTCGCGCATGTAGCCGCCTTCGACGCAGGAGTGGATGCACTTTTCGATCAGCCGGTTGGTTCGGGTCTCGGCATCCTTGATCAGAACCCGGCGATCCGCACGCAGCGATTTGGTGGAACGATAGGCCAGGAGCGTCGCAGCGCGCAGTTCGTCGACGATGTGGCAGTAAGCCCAGGTCGCCACGCAGAGCCGTTCCACAGGATGCTCGATGCCGGCGAGTTGCGGCGGAATCTCGTTCTCGTAGGTGTCCAGCACCAGCTTCAGGCTGAGGTAGAGGATGTCGTCCTTGTCGCGGAAATACTGGTAGATCAATCCGGTGCTGACGCCGGCCTCCTTGGCGATCTGCTGGATGGTCGTCGTGTAATAACCTTCGTCGGAAAACAGCTTGACGGCGGCCCGCACGATCTGCCCGCGTCGTTCCTCGACCAGTTTTGGATCGGTAACCAGTGCCTGGACATCCGCTGCAGAACCCATCTTTGCCCCCTTTGATCAGTGCCGTTCGGCCTAGGCGCGCAGTCTGCCACGAAATTGTGCGGCCTACGCCTGAAACGGCCCGGCGCCCGGCCGCCGGTGCCGACGCGTTGCGCGTCGGCACCGGTGAGCAGCTTTCTCAGTTACCTATGAACTTGGGTGTTTCCTTGGCGACGAAGGCGTGATAGGCGATCTTGAAGTCCTCGGTCTGCATGCAGATGGCTTGGGCTTCGGCCTCGGTCTCCAGCGCCTGCTCGATGGTCTGGTTCCACTCCTGGTGCAGGCACTTCTTGGTAACGGAGTGGGCAAACGCCGGGCCGTCGGCGAGAGACTGCGCCATGTTGGTGGCCGTTCGCAGCAGTTCTTCCTGGGCGACGACGCCGTTGAAATAGCCCCAAGCCTGGCCTTCCTCAGCGGTCATCATGCGCCCCGTGTAAAGCAGTTCCGAAGCGCGGCCCTGGCCGATGATCCGCGGCAGGATGCTGCAGGCGCCCATGTCGCAACCGGCCAGGCCGACCTTGACGAAAAGGAAGCCGGTCTTGGCTTTCGGAGTGCCGTAGCGCAGGTCGCTGGCCATGGCAATGATGGCGCCGGCGCCGCAGCAGATTCCGTCAACGGCGGCGATGATGGGCTGCGGGCAATTGCGCATTTCCTTCACCAGGTTGCCCGTCATGCGCGTGAATTTCAGGAGACCGGTCATGTCCATCTTGGTCAGCGGCCCGATGATCTCGTGCACATCGCCGCCCGAGCAGAAGTTGCCGCCGGCTCCGGTGATCACGACGACGCGGACGTCCTCGGCATACTGGAACTTGTGAAAGGTGTCGCGCAGTTCGGCGTAACTTTCGAATGTCAGGGGATTCTTGCGTTCCGGACGGTTCAGGGTGATGGTGGCGACGTTGTTCGCGACCTCCAGCTTGAAATGTTCCGGGCGCCAGTCTGCTGCCTTAAGCTTGTACATGTAGTGCTCCTCTCATCTGCAAATTGGTAACTCGGGTTTCAGCCCGCCAGGGTCAGACCGCCGCTGACGCTGATCGTCTGGCCCGTCACGAAGGACGCGCGATCGCTGGCGAAGAACAGAATCGCGTCGGCGATTTCGGAAGGCTTTGCCAGGCGGCGCATCGGCGTCGCCTTGACGAAGGCCTCGCGGTGCTTTTCCGGAACGGCGGCCAACAGCGGCGTGTCGGTCGGTCCGGGGCAAACGCAATTCACGTTGATGCCGTAGCGGGCGACTTCCCGCGCCAACGACTTGGTGAAGGCGATCGCGCCGCCCTTGGCGCCGGAATAGACCGTCTCGCCCAGGCTGCCGACACGGCCGGCATCGCTCGATACCGTGACCACCTTGCCCGAATTGCGCTCGATCATTCCGGGCAGGAAGGCGTGCGTCACGGCCACCGGGCCGAGCAGATTGACGTCCATCACCTTGCGCCAGAACTCGGGGGTGTTCTCCATAAAGGGCTGGATCTTGCCCCAGCCGGCGACGTTGGCGACGATGTCGACTTTGAGGTTCAGCGCGTCGGCGGCGCTCTTGAAGGCGGCCACCGATGCCAGGTCGGCGACGTCGAGGCGGGCGAAATCGGCGGCCTGTCCCTTGGCACGGATGGCGGCAGCGACCGCCTCGCCGTTGGTTTCGTCGAGATCGCCGATCAGGACATGCGCTCCGGCTTCCGCCAGCATCTCCGCAGTTGCCTTGCCGATCCCCGATGCGCCCCCGGTGATCACTGCCGTCTTGCCATCTAATCGCATGATTTACTCGCTTTCTTTTTTCAGGATCCGGATCGGTGGGCCAGCGCTCGACTGGATGCTGAAGAGCACCACGCCCCGCCTAAATGTCAGACTGAATGATTGCTCAGTCAGTCTGACAAGTCAACCCCCATTAGTCATTTCGAATGCTGCATTAAGAACTTGACTTTCACAATGAATGAGCGTTCAATCATGTTCAGATAGAAGAAGCGGCGCTGCGTGGTTTCCCGAAACACGCCGGCAAAACCGCAACAGCCAAGGAAGAGACAAAAGGATGAGCATTTCGATAGCGCATCAGTCCGCGCCGGTGGGCGAATTTTTGACCGCGACGGAGACTTCGCATGATTGAACTCGAGCCCGGCTCGGTCGAGCACGTCGGCCACCCGGAGGAGCCGCCGCACAGTCCTCTCGGCATCCGGCTGCTGGCGGTGAGCCGTGCACTGGCCTATCTGGGCGGAACGATCATGATCCTGCTGATCGCCATGTCGCTGATATCCATCGTCGGCCGCAAGCTGTTCTCGATGCCCATTCCGGGCGACCTGGAGATCATGCAGATGGGGGCCGCAGTCGCCGCCGCGATGTTCTTCCCCTGGTGCCAGATAAACGATTCCCATGTCCGCGTGGATTTCTTTACCACTCACCTGCCGCTGCGCGTCAGGGCCGCGCTCGACGGCATTGCCGCGCTGCTGCTCGGCGGGGTGATGCTGCTGCTGTCCTGGCGCACGGCGGTGGCCGCGCTCGCCTCGAAGCAGTCCGGCGATTCCTCGGTAATGCTTGGCTTGCCGCAGTGGATCGCCGAGGCCCTGATCGTGCCCAGCCTGATCGTGTTTGCCCTGACGGGCCTGTATATCGCGCGCCGCCGCTTCTGGCTGGCATGCAGGGGTCCGAGATGAGCGGCGCCACGATAGGCCTGATCATGTTCGGCATCCTGATGCTGATGCTGATGCTGCGGGTGCCGATCGGCATCTCGATGTTCCTCGTCGGCGCCGGCGGCTTCCTGACCATGCTCGGCGGCGGCGCAGCACTACCCTTGCTGATGAGTTCGCTGAAGAACCTGGTCTACGCGCGTCTGTCGAATTACGACCTGAGCGTGATTCCGATGTTCCTGCTGATGGGCCAGTTCGCCACCCATGGCGGCTTGTCGAAGGCGCTGTTCAATTGCGTCAATGCCTTCGTCGGACACTGGCGCGGCGGCGTGGCCATGGCGGCGGTGGGCGCCTGCGCGGGCTTCGGCGCCATTTGCGGTTCCTCGCTGGCCACCGCGGCGACCATGGGCCAGGTTGCACTGCCGGAACTGCGCCGCTACAAGTATTCCGGCGCGCTCGCCACCGGCACGCTGGCGGCGGGCGGCACGCTGGGCATCATGATTCCGCCTTCGGTACCGCTGGTGATCTATGCCGTCCTCACCCAGGAATCCATCGGCAAGCTGTTCATGGCCGCGGTGATACCCGGCCTGATCGCCATGCTCGGCTACATGGTCGTCATACGCATCGTGGTGACGCTGAAGCCCGAAGCCGGCCCCGCCGGCCCCCTGGTTTCCTGGCCCGACCGGATGCGCGCGCTGGGCAGGGTGTTCCCCGTGCTGATCGTCTTCCTCGTGGTGGTGGTCGGCCTGTATGGCGGCTGGGCCAATCCCACCGAGGCGGCCTCGATCGGCGCCGCGGCCTGCGGCATTCTCGCCGTGGTCTCCGGCGGCATGCGCCTGCAGGGCGTCAAGGACAGCATCCTTGGTGCGGCCGAGGCCACCGCGATGATTTTCCTCGTGCTGCTCGGTGCCGACATGCTGAACAGCGGCCTGGCGCTGACCCAAATGCCGGCGGAACTCGCCAACTGGGTCAGGGACAGCGGGCTTTCTCCGCTGCTGGTGATGGGCTCGATCCTGCTGATCTACATCTTCCTCGGCTGCGTCATGGATTCGCTGGCCATGATCCTGCTCACCATCCCGATTTTCTACCCGGTGGTCATGGGGCTGGACTTCTGGGGCATCAGCCAGGCCGACAAGTCGATCTGGTTCGGCATCCTCGCGCTGATGGTGGTGGAAATCGGGCTGGTGCATCCCCCGGTCGGCATGAACATCTACATCATCAACAGCCTGGCCAAGGACGTTCCGCTCATCGAGACATTCAAGGGCGTGGTGCCATTCCTGATTTCGGACTTTTTGCGCATTCTGTTGTTGCTGTTCGTTCCCGGCATTTCCCTGTACCTGGTTCACGCGCTCGGTGCCTAGCGCGAATTCGATCGATCCCACAGCATTCTTAAAACATAACGAAGATAGGAGACCACGATGCAATCATCCCGTACCCTGAAAGTCGCACTTGCCACTGCGCTTCTGGCGCTTGGCGCCGCGCAAGCGGCCGCCCAGGAAACCATTACCTTGAGAGTGCACCACTTCCTGCCGCCCAGCTCGAACGCGCACGTCAAGATGATCGAGCCGTGGTGCGCCAAGATCACCAAGGAGTCGGCCGGCAAGCTCAAGTGCCAGATCTATCCCGCCATGCAGCTGGGCGGCACGCCGCCGCAACTGTTCGATCAGGCGAAGGACGGCGTGGCCGACATCGTCTGGACCCTGCCCGGCTACCAGGCCGGACGCTTCCTCGCCACCGAAGTATTCGAGCTGCCCTTCATGGTCTCCAGCGCCGAGAAGGCCTCGAAGGCCTTGTGGACCTACGCGGAAAAGAACGCCAAGGAAGAATACAAGGGCGTCAAGCCGCTGATCTTCCACGTCATCCCCGGCACCCAGCTGCACACCACGAGCAAGCAGATCAAGACGCTGGCCGATTTCAAGGGCCTCAAGCTGCGTGCGCCGAACCGGATGGCGACCAAGCTGGTGAGCGCGCTGGGCGCGACGCCGGTGCCGATGCCGGTGCCGCAGGTGGCGGAAAGCCTCTCCAAGGGCGTGATCGACGGTGCCGTGCTGCCGTGGGAAGTCATCCCGTCGCTGAAGATCCAGGAAATCGTCAAGTTCCATACCGAGACCCTGGCCGGGCAGCCCTTCATCGCCACCTCGGCCTTCGTCTTCGCCATGAACCCGGCCAGGTACGAGAGCCTGCCGGCTGACCTGAAGAAGGTGATCGACGCCAACAGCGGCGCCGAGACCTCCGCCTGGGCCGGCAAGATCTGGGACGGAGTCACCGCTCCGGCGCGCCAGACCGCCGTCGATCGCAAGAACACCTTCTACACCGTCCCGGACGCCGAAGTGGCGGCCTGGCACAAGCCGGCGGAAGGCGTCATTGCCGACTGGGTCAAGGAAGTGGCGGCCAAGGGACTCGACGGCCAGAAGCTGATCAATGACGCAAAGGCCCTGATGAATTGATGCGACAGGCAGAGCCCCCGGGGGAAGCTTCCCCGGGGTTCCACACAGGACATTGAACGGGACGGGAATGAACTTCGACGGAATAGTGCCGCAAGGCGCGATGAACGCGGCAGATGAAATCATCGGACGGCCGCTCAAGCAGGGCCTGGGTGACCAGACCGCGATTCTGTGCGCCGACCGGAGCATGACCTATTCGGAACTCAACGCTGCGGTCAACCGCAACGGCAACGCGCTCCTGGCGCACGGCGTCGCGCGCGGCGACCGGGTGCTGTTCCTGATGGACGATTCGCCCGAACTGGTCGCCGCCTATCTCGGCACCATGCGCATCGGCGCCGTCGCTGTCGCGCTCAACGTGCGGCTGGCGCCGCGCGACCTGCTCTACGTGATTCAGCACAGCGCATGCCGGGTGATTTACGTCGATGCGCACTTCATCGATCTCTACGAAAGCGCCGTCGCGACGCTCGACAAGCCGCCGCTGGTGGTGCTGGTCGGCGGCTCCGCGCAGCCACCCTACCTTGCGCTGACGGACATTGTCAGCGGCCAGTCCGGGCAACTCGAATCCGCCCGCATGGACCCCGAGGAGGTGGGCTTCTGGCTGTATTCGTCCGGCACCACGGGCAAACCCAAGGCGGTGATGCATGCCCACCGCACCGTCCTCGTCGCCGACCGCCTCGAACGCGAGTATCTCGGCGTGACGCCGGAAGACCGCATCTTCACCACGTCGAAGATCTTCTTCGGCTTCGCGCTGGGCCATTCGCTGATGGGCGGACTGCAATGCGGCGCCACCGTAATACTTTCGCCGGCCTGGCCGGAACCCAAGCTGATCATCGACACGGTCGAGCGCCACCGGCCGACGGTGCTGTTCAGCACGCCGGTCATGTATCGCAACCTGATGCGCGAAGGCGCCCCAATGCGGCCCGCTTTCCGCGAGGTCCGCCACTACGTCGCCGCCGGCGAGAAGCTGCCCGAGTCGCTCTATGACGACTGGCTGGAACTGTGCGGCAAGCCGATCCTCGACGGCGTCGGCGCCTCCGAAACTGTGTTCCTGTTCGTGTTCAATCAGCCCGGAGACTCGGTCGGCGGCTCCTCCGGCAAACCGGTGACCTATGCCGAAGTGCGCCTCGTCGGCGACGACGGGCAGGACATCACCGAGCCCGGACAGCCCGGCCAGATTGCCGTGCGCACCCCGTGCCAGTTCGTCGGCTACTGGCAGCAGCCGGACCTGACGGCGAAGGCGCTGCGCAACGGCTGGTATTTCCCCGGCGACATGTTCGAGTTCGACACCGAGGGGCGCTGGTGCCACATGGGGCGCGCCGACGACATGCTCAAGGTGTCCGGCCAGTGGGTGAGTCCGGCCGAGATCGAGGCCTGCGCGCTCACGGTGCCCGGCATCCTCGATGCCGCGGTGGTCGGCTTCCCCAACGAGGACGGCCTGACGCGGATTGCGCTGTTCGCCGTCCCGCGCGAAGCCGAGGCCGATCAGGCGGCCCTAACCGAGCAACTGCTGCAGACCTTCAAATCGACGCTGTCGATCTACAAGTGTCCGCGCACCATCCGCTTCGTCGACGAACTGCCGCACACGGCGACGGGCAAGACGCAGCGTTTCCGCCTGCGGGAAATGCTCAAGCAACCGGCATGACGGCGGGAAGCCTGGAGGGCAGACACGCCGTAATCACCGGCGGCGGGCGCGGCATCGGCGCGGCAATCGCGCGTGCGCTGGCCGGGCAGGGAGCCAAAATCACGCTGATGGGCCGCACGCGGACCACGCTCGAAGACGAGGCTGTCCTCTTGCGCGCGCTGACCGAAGTGCATTGCGAGACGGTGGATGTCGCCGACCCGGCCGCGGTCGAAGCCGCCTTTGCCAACGCGGCGATCGCGCTGGGCCCGGTCGCCATTCTGGTCAACAACGCCGGGCAGGCCGCCAGCGCTCCCTTCTCGCGAACCGACCTCGCGCTGTGGAACCAGATGCTGGCGGTGAACCTCACCGGCACCTATCTCGGCATTCGCGCCGCGCTGCCGGGAATGCTCGATCTCGGCTGGGGACGCATCGTGAACATCGCCAGCACCGCATCGCTCAGGGGCTACGCCTACGTCTCCGCCTATTGCGCGGCCAAGCACGCGGTGCTGGGCCTGACCCGCTCGCTGGCCCTGGAACTGGCGAAGAAGCCGGTCACCGTCAATGCCGTCTGCCCCGGCTATACGGAAACAGACATCGTGCGCGACACCCTGGCCAACATCCAGGCCAAGACCGGGCGCAGCGCGGCCGAAGCCGAGGCCGAACTGGTGAAGCACAATCCGCAGGGCCGCTTGGTGCAGCCCGCGGAAGTCGCCAATGCGGTACTGTGGCTGTGCCAGCCCGGATCGGAAGCGGTCACCGGGCAGGCGATATCCGTCTCCGGCGGCGAAACCATGTAAGCGCAACAAAGGAATACAGATGAGCGACAAGACCTATCTCGACTGGCCCTTCTTCGATGACCGCCACCGCCAGTTGCAGGCGGACCTCGAACGCTGGGCCGGCGACAACATCAGCGACGATCGCCACGGCGACACGGACGCGGCCTGCCGCGACTTCGTCAAGCGGCTCGGCGCCGAGGGCTGGCTGCGCTATGCGGTGGGCGGCACTGCCTGCGGCGGCAAGTACGACGTGATCGACACGCGCGCCATCTGCCTGCTGCGCGAAACCCTGGGGCGCCATTCCGGCCTCGCCGATTTCGCCTTTGCCATGCAGGGGCTGGGTTCGGGCGCCATCACGCTGCACGGCACGCCGCAGCAGAAGCAGCATTACCTGACGAAAGTCGCCACCGGCGAAGCGATTGCCGCGTTCGCGCTCTCGGAACCGAACTCGGGCTCCGACGTCGCGGCGATGAGCTGCGCCGCACGGCGCGACGGCAACGACTACGTGCTCGACGGCGAGAAGACCTGGATCTCCAACGGCGGCATCGCCGACTTCTATGTCGTCTTCGCGCGCACCGGCGAGGCGCCCGGCTCCCGCGGCCTGTCGGCTTTCATCGTCGATGCGGCCACGCCCGGTCTCGAAATCGCCGAGCGCATCAACGTCATCGCCCCGCATCCGCTGGCGCGGCTGCGCTTCACGAACTGCCGGATTCCCGCCGGCAACATGCTCGGCAAGCCGGCGCAGGGCTTCAAAATCGCCATGCAGACGCTGGACATTTTCCGCACCTCGGTGGCGGCGGCAGCGCTGGGCTTTGCCCGGCGCGCGCTGGACGAAGCGCTACGCCGGGCGACGACGCGGCCGATGTTCAACCAGAAGCTGGCGGATTTTCAGATCACGCAGACCAAGCTCGCGCAGATGGCAACCGGCGTCGATATCTCCGCCCTGCTCACCTACCGCGCGGCGTGGCTGCGCGACCAGGGCAAGAACGTCACACGCGAGGCCGCCATGGCCAAGATGACGGCGACCGAAATGGCGCAGCAGGTGATCGATGCGGCGGTGCAGATCTGGGGCGGCCTCGGCGTCGTCAGCGAACACCCGGTCGAGCGCCTGTACCGCGAAATCCGCGCCCTGCGCATTTACGAGGGCGCCACCGAAGTGCAGCAGCTCATCATCGCGCGGCAGACACTCACTGCCTACGAGCAGGAGCTTAAGACCTAAGGGCTGTCGGCGCCAAGAGTCGGCGCTGGCAGTACGGCGGCAAAGTGCCCTGAGCGGAAGTAGCTGGTTTGGGAAAGCGGACGCTCAGGAACGTTGTAGGTAAGGGGCGCTGCGCGGCTTCATCGCGCAGCGTCGTTCTTGACCGACGGGTTGGGCAGCTCTAGGCAACTTGTGTCGCTCGATTCCATATCTCACCGTAGATAGCGTTCTTTGCTGTGGCAATTGGTGACGCAAGCGGAATGAGGTAGGTTGCCTTCTTACCTGCGTCTTTGATGGATCCTCCCATGATCCACGCGGCGTCCCCATCAATGAGGACAAGACGGTCGTGAAGCTCCTTCGATGATCGAAGCTCCAGTGTGCTTTTGTACTGCGCCCGATGCTTGGTGATATAGGTTGCTACGTCGGAGGCGTAGCGGTCCGCGAGCACGCGAACCGCAATGTCTGATGGAGCCGAAGAAAGATAAGCATCGAACGCCGTACCGTCGAAGTAGGGATCAATCACCATGAGGCCGCTCTTTGCTGTATTGATAATGCTCTTCAGGTCGGCGAAGAAACGGTAAACATCTCCCGGCGCGTACGCACTCCCGAACTCGGTTCGACCATCCAGCTCCAATTCGAGCTTCAATTCCTCGATAGTGTCGAGAACCTGCCCCATGATTTGATTAACTGCTGGCGTCCAGTACTGGGCCAGCGTCCCGAAGCTCGCCCGAAATTGACTTTGTTTGCCGATCCCGAGACGGGAAAAAAGCGCGCCTACCTCGGCCAACCATTGGCGCTGTGGTGTGTTCACCTCGAACACTGGCTTCTCTCCGAACTGTGGCGCATGTTCTAGTGCTTCCCTCAGTTTTAGCAATAGGATGTGCTTCTCGGCCGGGCCATCGCCCTCAAGTCTCTTAATCATCCGTTGAAGTTCTGTTGACACATCGCCTCCCAGTGATTTGAGCTGCCCGACGTTCAAGGTAAGGGACGCTGCGCAGTTTCATCGCGCAGCGTCACCAACTCCAACCGGGCAATGCTTCCAACTGGGCTTTGCGCGCCAGTGAAAGCTTGTCTCTATTTGTTCGCTTACTCGCTACCCAACTCCCAAGTTGAAATCCATCTGCCGATTTGTAACGATAAGGCACCTTGACATGCCCCTCACGATCGGCGAATTCCTTGAGATGGCGAAATCCTTCTTCCCATAAATCAAGAAAACGATCCCAGCTCCAACCGGGCAATGCTTCCAATTGAGATTTGCGCTCCGGCGAAAGTTTGTCTCTATTTGTCCGCTTATTCGCGACCCAATTACCAAGTCGATACCCTTCTGTTGTCCTATAAGGACCAGGCACACGGACATGTCCCTCGCGATTCGCGAACTCCTTGAGATGGCGAAATCCTTCTTCCCATAGATCGGAAAAGGGATTCCAACTCCATCCAGGCAATGCTTCGAGTCGGGTTTTGCGCTCCGGCGAAAGGTTGTTTTTTCCTACTGCGTTATCTGCTCGTTGGTGACTTAACCAGATGCCAAGTCGGTATCCATCTGCCGTTTTGTAACAAGCAGACGCCTTGGCATGCCCCTCGCGATCCGCGAACTCCTTGAGATAGCGATATCCTTCTTCCCACTGCTGCTCCCATTGCTCTGTAAGTACATCCCAAACCCAGCCCGGTAGTGCTTCCAGCCGTGATCTACGATCCGGTGATAGGTCGTCTATATATCGCCGCTGGGATGCAACCCAAACGCCGAGTCGATAGCCGCCTGCCAGTTTGTAACGATTAGGAACCTTGGTGTGACCTTCTCGGTCAGCGAATTCCTTGAGATAGCGATACCCTTCTTCCCACTGATCTAACTGAGTATTCCAACTCCACCCCGGCAATGCTTCCAACCGTGCTTTGTACTCAGGTGACCTGTTATCTTTTTCTGTTCGTTGGGTCACTACCCAGGCACCAAGGCGGTATCCATCTGCAGTTTTGTAACCGCTTGGAACCTTGGAATGCCCCTCTCGATCTGCGAATTCCTTGAGATAGCTGAATCCTTCTTCCCATAAGTCAGAAAAAGGATCCCAGCTCCATCCGGGTAGAGCTTCGAGCCGAGTTTTCCTCTCCGAGGGTAGCTTGTCTTCTTTTCCGCGTTGGTTACCAACCCACTGGCCAAGACAATATCCTTCTCGCGTTTTGTGCCTATGAGGAACTCTGGCAGTCCTCTCGCGCTCCACGAATTCCTTAAGATTGCGAAATCCTTCTTCCCACGCATCGGAATTAGGATCCCAGCTCCATCCAGGCAATGCTTCCAGTCTGGCTTTGCGCTCCAATGACAGAATGTTGTTATATTGTCTTTGGGTTTTCAACCAGACACCGATTTGATCTCCATCTGCCGATTTGTAGTTTCGTGGGACCTTGGTATGCCCTTCACGTTCTACGAATTCCTTGAGATAACGAAACCCTTCTTCCCACCGCTCCGCAAGTGCATCCCAAAGCCATCCCGGTAGTGCTTCCAGCCGGGCTTTACGCTCCGCTGCCAGCGTGTCCGTATAACTTCGCTGGGTTCCTACCCATATTCCGAGTCGATATCCCTCTGCAGTTTTGTAACCACGCGGAACATTTGCATGCCCCTCACGTTCCACGAAAGTTTCCAGCAGTCCAAACCAGAAGTTCCAAGACGCCGTGACTTGCTCCACCAGATAAGTGCGCAGGGCGCTGCCAAAACCAGCATCCACCGTGGCTGGCAGATCAATGGCAATCTTGCGCAGGCCATCGGCGCTGATGCCTATAGCCGGCTTCCTGCCGAGTTCAGTTCTGATCTGATCGAGTTCGGCAGCCAGCACGTCATCGTGTGCTTTCAGTGCGTTCAGCACGTCCCAGATAGGTTTGAAATTGCTGGCCTCAATCGTGCCTTCGGCATTTTGCCCGGCGGCGATGAACACCGGCAGGACGATCGTGCCTGCCTTCTTGTCCGGACTCAGGCGAATGGCGCGGCCCACGGCCTGGATGATGTCCACCTGGCTGCTGCGCGGATCGATGAACGCCACGCCATCGAGCGAAGGCACATCCACGCCTTCGGACAGGCAGCGCGCATTGCTCAGCACACCGCGTTCGTCAGCGGTCAGGGCCTTGAGTTGGTCGAGCTTGATCTTGCGCTTGCTGGCGGGCATGTTGCCGGAGACGAAGTCGGCGCACAAGGTTCCGCTGGGGCGATGTTCGTCGCCGATCCACGCCATGATTTTCCGGATGTCGGTGCTGAAGGCTTCGGCGCGAGTGACGCGGCTGTGGAAGCTGATGATGCGCTTGAGGTCGTAGTCCTTGATGGCCTTGAGCAGGCCGATCTGGGCTGCGAGCGATTCACTGTTTGTCTCGATGCCCGTACCGGTGGTGACCAGTTCGCGCTTGGCGATCCACTGCGCGATGGTGGGGTCGTCCACGCCAATGATGACGACGCGGTAATCGGTGAGCAGTTTCTTTTCGATGGCTTTGCCAAACGGCAGGGCATACAGCACTTCGCCAAACAGTTCGGCGTTATCCATGCCGACCACTTCGACGCCGCGCTCTTCGGCGGCTTTATGGACGGTGCTGGAATAGGTTCGCGGAGTGGCGGTGGCAAATAGCCGTTTGGCACTGCGTATTTGCGCGTTGTCGAGGACGGCCGTGAAATCGCTGCCGACCTTGCCCGCGCAACGGTGGGCTTCGTCCGCCACGACCAGATCGAAGGCTGGCACGGCTGGGTCAGCCTGGGCGGCGGCGATGACGGAAGAGGACTGGTAGGTCGAGAAAACCACGCGGTTGCCTGCACCGCCGAGAAAACGCTTTACTTCGCCGGCATCCGAGGTGACGGGGAAGGCCAGGTCGGCCACGCTGTGGATGGCTTGGTCGCTGCCTTTTGCGCCGACAGTCTCGTCGGAACAGACGCACAACACTTCAAATGGCATGGTGGTGGCGAATGTCCATTCGCGCAGCAGTTGGGAGAGCAGCCCCAAGGACGGCACAAGTACCAAGGTGCGTTGGGCCGCAAGCTGTTCCTTGATCCAGAGCGTGACGTAAGTCTTGCCCGTGCCACAGGCCATGATGAGTTGGCCCCGGTCGGCGGTTTGCAGCCCTTGCACCACGGCGGTTCTGGCTTCGTTCTGGTGGGCGCGGGCCTCGGGACGAGCTTTACGCTTGGCTTGCGGAAGTGCGGTAAAGCTGGCGGGATAGTCAAGTTGCGCATGCTCGAAATCCGACAGCAGGAATCGTACAACGGGCTTTTCCTGTGCGTCGCAAACTTGTTTTGCGTTGCCGCCGATGCCGTCGGTGGTGGCTATCAGCAGGCGACGCTTGATGCCCGGCCGGTTCGACTCGCTGAGGAATTTATCGACGTCGTGCTTGGTGATGTCGTAGTCCGATGAATAGCACTTGGCTTGCACTGCCCAGTGTTCGCCGTTTTTGTGCCGGAACACCAGATCGATGCCGCAGTCGGTACCCCAGCGCTCTGGGTACTCGTGCCAGAGCCATACCTGATCGACTTGCGTCGACCACTCTGGATCAGCTTTCAGGAACCATTTGACGAAATGTTCGAACTGCTTGCCCCGCTTGCCGGGATCGGCATCGAGGCTGTTGTAGAAATCGGAAAATGTTGCCGTCATTTTGTCAGAGCGAAAAGCAAACCTAGCATGACCCACGAGCAAATCGATGTGTCACCTCGTTTCTGAAGTGGATGCAGGAACGAAATTTGACGATCTTTAAGTCCTTTTCAATTTTCTTCCTAGCGCGCCGCGCCACGATGCACAGCAAACCAAGACCTGCAAGCAGCATGGTGTAGGTCTCGGCTTACCTGCTATCGGCCTGGATTCCATGATCCATCCTCCTTGTATGCAAGGCATCGTTCAACATTAAATGCTTGCCACAAAATATCCATTATCGGGCGCACGATGGCATCAACATCCGTTACGGCTTCTGCATCCTCGACCCACACATCTGGCAGCACAAGGTTAGGGCGGTCTGAGAATGCCTTTCGGAAAAGACTGAAGTTTCCGCCGACACCTAATTCGTAGCCCTCAATCTGAAGTAGGGCGCAGCGAAAAATTGCGGGGCCAGAGTACCCGAGAAGCTTGGCTTTCGCTAAGAAGACGGTTGCGGCCTCCCGATAGAAGGCTGTGATGGTGGTCGACGGAATAACCCGGTGATGTTCATCATTCTCGACATACTGACGACTTCCGACTCTCACCGCTTCGAACGCGCCAGACCGAAAAACTTGAACATATGCAGTCTGATCGTCGTTTCGTGTGGGCGAGTAGACAACGAGACCATCTAGATTCAATGCGCTAGAAGCCCCGCCCCAGCCAGAAAAAATAAAGCTCGAATAGTCGCGATTCAACGCTGCGATATCAATACTGGTGCGCCCGCCCATGGCTGCAATCGGTGCCAAATGGGCAACGCATAGAGGCCCCGCTTGCATCGGCTTCCATGTCTTGCCCGCAACGATGTTTTCTGTCCTTTCATTGATGAAATGTCGGGCACGTTCGGCGAGCGTAGCCGTTCTATCGAACGCTGACCGAAGTTGGTCGTAAGTCAAATCGCTGGTATGTGTGCCATTGCGCATAACGAACCTGTGAAAATCTTTGTGCTGGTGGCGATGTGGGCCATCGAACGACGCCGGTACGCGCAGGATCAAGACGTAACCGCCTGCAACGTCGACTGGATGAAACTGTAGCCCCTGAATCCGCGGCTCAATTCTTGCGTCCAGCATTTGCCCAAGTCTACGTTTGGCGGCATCAGATGGTTCTGATGTGATCGGATGGATTCTCTCTGCGACGCCACTCTTGTCAGCGATGCCATACACAAGGTCGCCGCCGTTGGAATTGGCAAAGGCACAGACGTCCTTTAGGAACTCCGTTCTGTCCTCGTCACTGGTCGCGGGCAGTGCTCGTTTGAAATCCAGCGTACCGGATTCCGGGCAACGTTCGTCGCAAAGTTCCTGAAGCCTCTGCTCGTTGAGGGTGTCAATTCGTTGAAGCAACATTCCAAGATTCCTCGGCAGTGGGTGCGGTGCCGATATTACTCCGTCCTAGCTGAGACTCATGCCGTCCTGCGCGACACACGGGCCTGCGATGGGCACCGGGGATGCTGATACAACTCGCGCTGCGGTCAAGGTAGAGTGCGGCCGCATCATTTGCGAACCGTACGTCTGCTTTGGAGAAGTACCACCACCGTCCGCAGTTGGCCGAAAGCTCGCCTTGGCCTTGAATCCCAAGAGCATATCGAGTCCGGCCGCTTTTTGCCCCGTCCTACTTCTTCCGGTAGGTATCCAGATTGATGCCTTCGCGGGCCATGGCGGCAGCGACCGGCGGCACGGCCGCGAGGCGTTCGACGTAGGCTTGGTAGCCCGGCAATGACGCGGGGTCGATGCCGGCGAGGCCGCCCCAGCGCAGGAAGACCAGTGCATAGGCGTCGATGAAGGAAGGCTTGTCGCCCAGCAGGAAGGGAGCTGCCTTCTCCGTCATGCGCTGAATCCGCTCAAGGCTGGCGCGGAACTTTTCCGTGGCGAGCCGCTTGACTTCCGCCTGCACCGCTTCGCCCTCGGCGAAGTTCCCCGGCCGGAAGATGTGGGTGAATGTCGGATGGACGGTGTTGTTCATCCAGGCGAAGGTGGACATCGCCTGCGCGCGTTGCCAGGGATCGGCCGGCAGCAGCCCGGCCTGGGGATAGCGACGGTCGAGATAATCGCAGATCGCCAGGATCTGGCTCAGGGGTTTGCCATCGACCACCAGCAGCGGCACCAGGCCCAGCGGGTTCAGCGCCAGGTATTCGGGCGAATGCTGCTCGCCCTTGTGCAACTTTATGGCGCGGGGCTCGAAGCCCTCTCCCGTGGCGGCTTTGATCGCCTCCAGGCCGGCATGGGGAACGAACGAACACGCACCTGAACCGTAGTAAAGCTCCATCATAGAATGTCTCCTTTGTTTTGGCCGCCATCGCGTCAGCGGCGCGCATGCCCGAATAATAACGGCTGGACGTACTATCCGGAATACGCCGGGTTCTGGAAAGGCTTCGATCATGGCAATCGTGTTCAAGGGTGCAGCGGCCATCGTGACCGGAGGCGCCTCGGGCATCGGCCAATCCATCGTCCGCGCCCTCGCGGCCCGGGGAGCGCGCGTGGTGGTTGCCGACATCGACGGCGAGGGCGCCGAAGCCGAAGCATCTGCCTTGCGCGCCAAGGGCTGCGAGGCGGTGGCCAAAACGGTGGATGTGACCGACGCCGGCGCGGTGGAACGACTGGTGGCCGGCGTCGAGAAACGCTGGGGGCAGCTCGACTTCCTTTTCAACAACGCGGGCGTCATTTACGTCGGGGAGTTGCTCGACATGGACGACGATGCCTGGCAGCGCTGCATCGACATCAATCTCTGGGGCGTCATCAACGGCGTGCGCGCCGCCTACCCGCGCATGGCGCGGCAGGGTTCGGGCTGCATCGTGAACACCGGCAGCATTGCCGGCCTCGGTCCTGCGCCGGGTTTCACCATCTATGCGGCCACCAAGCATGCCGTGGTCGGCCTGTCGCAATCCCTGCGCGGAGAAGCCCGGAAATACGGCGTGCAGGTGAACGTGCTCTGCCCCGGATTCGTCAGCACTCCGATGGTCACCAACGCCAGCTATGCCAGGATGGATGGCGCTGCCGCCGCGGCGAGCATGCGGAAACGCGGCGTCTTTACCGAGCCGGACCTGGTGGCCGCCGACCTCATGCAGGGAATCGAGCGCGACACGCCGGTCATCGTGACCCCGGCGACGGCGCGGCTGGCGATGTCGATCCTGCGCTATGCGCCCTTCACCGGCGAGATCTTCTCCGGCAAGTTCATGGAGGCCATCCGCGGGTTCCGAACCAGGAAATAGGCTGTTCCGCAAGAGTCGGCGCCGGCGATACGGCGGTGGAACCATAACAAAGCGCGATAGCTAGTAGTGCGCGCGGCGGCTTGGTCCGGCGTCGGCGATTTGTCAGAATGCGAGAATGGAAAACAAGAATGCCCCTGCCGTGAACGCGGTGTCGAACCGGCGGCTCTCGCCCCGGGTCTAGGTACCATCATGGAAGTCTCTTTCAGCAAGGAAGTGCAGCAGCTGCGCCAGGGCGCGGGCGAGACCTTTCACGGCGAGGGCATCCTCGCCATCACCAAGGCCTTGCTGCAGTCGGGCGTGGCCTATGTCGGCGGCTACCAGGGCGCGCCTGTGTCGCACCTGCTCGACGTCATGGTGCAGGCCGAAGACTACATGGCCGAGCTCGGCGTGCATGTCGAGGCCTGTTCCAACGAGGCTTCGGCCGCGGCGATGCTGGGCGCCTCGATCCACTATCCGCTGCGCGGCGCCGTCACCTGGAAGTCGGTGGTCGGCACCAACGTCGCCGCCGACGCCCTGTCCAACCTCGCTTCGCCCGGCGTCACCGGCGGTGCGCTGATCATCGTCGGCGAGGATTACGGCGAGGGCGCCAGCGTGATCCAGGAGCGCACCCACGCCTTCGCCATGAAGTCGTCCTTGCTGCTGCTCGATCCGCGGCCGCAACTGCCGAACATGGTGCGCATGGTCGAGCAGGGCTTTGCGCTGTCCGAGGCCTGCAACACCCCGGCCATCCTGCAGCTGCGCGTGCGCGCCTGCCACGTACGTGGCAGCTTCGAATGCGCGGACAACCGCCCGCCGGCAATGTCGCGCAAGGCCCTGCGCGACGAGCCGGCCGCCTTCGACTACGAGAAGCTCGCCCATCCGCCGGCCACCTTCCGCCAGGAGAAGCTGAAGAACGAGCAGCGTCTGCCGGCAGCGCGGCGCTTCATCGTCGAGCAGGGGCTGAACGAATTGTTCGCCGGCAAGCGCTCAGTTGGGTCAAATGAGATCGGCCTCATCGTCCAGGGCGGCTTGCACAACACCCTGGTGCGCGCGCTGCAGCAGTTTGGCCTTGCCGATGCCTTCGGCGCCGCCGAGTTTCCGATGCTGGTGCTCAACGTCACCTATCCGCTGGTGCCGCAGCAGATCGCCGACTTCTGCCGCGGCAAGCGCGCCGTGCTGGTGGTCGAGGAAGGCCAGCCCGAATACCTCGAACACGAGATCATGGCAACGCTGCGCCGCCAGGACGTGACTACCGCCATTCACGGCAAGGACCTGCTGCAGATGGCCGGCGAATACACCGTCGAAGTCATCACCCAAGGGCTGGTCAAGTTCCTCACACGCCACGCCGCCGATCTGCCGCTGGCCGGCGCGCAGGACTGGCTGGCGGCCAACGCCGCGCGGCGCCAGGCTGTGACCGCGCAGCTCGCCGCGCCGCTGCCGCCGCGGCCGCCGCAGTTCTGCACCGGCTGCCCGGAGCGGCCGGTGTTTTCGGCGCTGAAGCTGGCACAACAGAACGTCGGCCCCGTGCATGTCGCGGCCGACATCGGCTGCCATTCGTTCGCCACCTTCGAACCCTTCGGCTTCGGCCACACCATCCTCGGCTATGGCATGAGCCTCGCCAGCCGCGCCGGCGTCTCGCCCATGCTGAAGCGCCGCGCGCTGGCCGTGATGGGCGACGGCGGCTTCTGGCACAACGGCCTGCTGACCGGCGTCGAGTCGGCGCTGTTCAACGGCGGCGACGCCGTGCTGCTGATCATGAAGAACGGCTATACCGCAGCGACCGGCACCCAGGACATCATTTCCACGCCCGACGACGAGCAGAAGGCGAGTGCGCCCGACAAGCGACTGAGCCTGGTCGACCGCAATCAGACCATCGAGCAGACGCTCGCCGGCATCGGCGTCAAGTGGCTGCGCACCGTGCCCAGCTACGAGGTGGATACCATGCGGCGCACGCTGGAGGAGGCCTTCACCACCGAGACCGGCGGGCTCAAGGTCATCATCGCCGAGGGCGAATGCCAGCTCGAACGCCAGCGCCGCATCAAGCCCTGGCTCGCCGGCCTGCTCAAGGCCGGCAAGCGCGTGGTCAAGGTGAAATACGGCGTCGATGACGACGTCTGCTCGGGCGACCATTCCTGCATCCGCCTCTCCGGCTGCCCGACGCTGACGCTGAAGGACAGCGACGATCCGCTCAAGGTCGATCCGGTCGCCACGGTCATCGAGGGCTGCGTCGGCTGCGGCCTGTGCGGCGAAAACGCCCATGCCGCGACGTTGTGTCCCTCCTTCTACCGTGTCGAGGTGGTCAACAATCCGGGCCCCGGCGAGCGCCTGCTCGCGGCCGTGCGCCGCGGCGTCATCGGCCTGTTCCAGAAACCATGAATATGAATCAACCGATCACGATATTGATCGCCGGATTGGGCGGCGAAGGCGGCGGCGTGCTGGCCGAATGGCTGGTCGAGCTGGCCATCCGCTGCGGCCATCCGGCGCAGGCCACTTCGATTCCCGGCGTGGCCCAGCGCACCGGCGCCACCACCTACTATGTCGAAATCCATCCGCAAAGCCTCGCCGCGCTCGGCGGCCGTATCCCGATCATGAGCCTGGCGCCGGTGCCGGGCTGCGTCGATTTGATGGTGGCCTCCGAACTGCTCGAAGCGGTGCGCGCGATCCAGAACGGCTTCATCTCGCCCGAGCGCACCACGCTGCTGACGTCTTCGCAACGCACGCTGACCACCTTCGAGAAGCTGGCGCCGGGCGACGGGCGTTTTGACAGTGAGCGCCTGCTTCAGGTTGCCGGCAGCAACAGCAGGCAACTGGCGGCATTCGATGTCGGCGCCGCGACGCGCGAGGCGGGCACGGTGCCGAGCGCCGTGCTGTGCGGCGCCATCGCCGCCAGCGGCGTGCTGCCCTTCGACCGCGCTGCCTTCGAGGACGTGATCCGCGCCTCGGGGCGCGGCGTCGCGGCCAGCCTGCGCGGCTTCGCCCTGGGTTTCGAGCGCTGCAGCGCGGCGCTCGGCGTTGCCTGCCCGCAAAGCGGAATCCCAGGCACGCAGAGCGCGCCAGCGCCGACTCCTGCGCATGAGCCCGATCTCATCGCGCTGGGCCATGCCCGCGTCGTCGAGTTCCAGGACGCGGCTTACGGCGAGCTTTACCGGCAGCGTGTCGAGCGCTTGCGCGCGGCCGAGCGGCTGGCCGATCCGCAGGGACAACACGGCGGCGAGCTGACGCGCGAAGGCGCCCGCTTCCTCGCGTTGTGGATGGCCTTCGACGACGTGGTGCGCGTCGCCGACCTCAAGAGCCGCGCCGGCCGTTTTGACCGCGTCCGCCGCGAGGCCGGCGCCAAAGCCGGCGAGGTGATGCGCATTGCCGATCATTTCAAGCCCGGTGTGACGGAACTGGCCGGCCTGCTGCCGCAGCCGCTGGGGCAGCGCCTGCTGGGCTGGGAAAGTCGGCGCCGGCGGGACGGCGCCGCACCGCTGGCGATACCGCTCAAACTGCGCGCCGACAGCATTTCCGGCTTTTTCGCCCTGCGCCTGCTCGCCTCGCTGCGCTGGTTGCGCCGCCGCGGCCAGCGCTACGCCGAGGAGCAGGCGCTGATCGAGCGCTGGCTGGCGGTGGTGGAAAGCGCTGCGGCCAACAGCTGGGAGACCGCCTTCGAACTGGCACTTTGCGCCCGCCTGATCAAGGGCTATGGTGCGACCAACGAGCGTGCCAAGGAAAACTTCAGGTATATAATGAATTGTTGGACATCCACCGATGCCGGGACCATCCGCCGCGCGCGCGATGCCGCGCTGGCCGACGACAGCGGCTCGGCCCTGGACGCGGCGATGACCCAAGCCGGCGCCCCGGCGCGAGCGGTCAAGGCGGTACCGGTACGATGGATCAAACGTACAGGACACAGAACATGAACGATCTCACGGAAATACCTGGAGCGTGCCCGCGCCGCCACATTCACCGCCACCGCATTGCCTTTTCGGAATGCGATCCGGCGCAGATCGTCTTCTTCGCCAACTATTTCGTCTGGTTCGACACGGCCAGCCGCGAGTTCTTTGCGGCCTGCGGCATCCCGACCTGGCATGTGACGGAAAGCGAGCGCGGCATCATCGGCACGCCCGTGCTCGACGTCCAGGCGAAATTCCTCAATTCCGCCACCTACGGCGAGGACATCGAGATCGAGACGACGGTCGAGCAGTGGAACAACAAGACCTTCGTCATGCGCCATGTCGCCCGGCGCGGCGACACGATTCTGGCCGAGGGGCGCGAGGTGCGCATCTTCGCCATCCGCGATCCCGAGGACAAGCGGCGCATCAAGTCCATTCCGGTCCCCGAGGACATCAAGAACGCTTGCGTGCAGTGCCGGGCTTCCGGCTGCGGCATCTGCCGCACCGAGGGCGCCACCGCCGAACTGCCGACGACCTAGTCGCCGGGTCTGCTGACAATCATCCGGCCAGGTCCGCCAGGGCCTGCGCCAGTTCCCCGGGCATCGAAACGAAAGGCGAGTGGCTGGCGGCAAGCGTCAGCACTTCGGTGCGGTTGCCCGGCGTGAAGGCGTCGGCCTCACGGATGAAGCGATCCTGCAAGGCCGGCATCACCGCGCGATCCTCGCTGCAGCGCAGGTAGGCGCGCGGCACTTGGCCCCAGCGCTTGCGGGTCGCCACGGTCGGCGCGGCCACCGGCACAGCCGGCACATCGGGCGTCAGCAGATGCGCCATTGCGGCGAAAGCATCGTCGTGGACGTCATGGCAGAAAGCGCTGCGGATGCGCGCGCGATAGGCCGGGTCCTGGCTGCGGTAGTCGATGCGCATGGCGCCGATGACCGGCGGCGGGGCAACGAACAGGCCGGCGACTTCCTCCCCGGCGTTTTCCGCGCAGCGCACGTAATCGATCATCGGCACCCCGGGCATCGGCATGAAGGCGGCGAGATACACCAGCTTGGCGATCTTTTCCGGCGCACGCTCGGCGGCCGCCGTCAGCGCGATGCCGGCCATGCTGTGGCCGACCAGCAACACCGGCCCCGAGCCGGCCGCGACCGCGGCGTCGACCACGTCGAGCACCGCCTTGGTGTAATGCTCGAGCGTGATCCCGCCATGCGGCGACGGCGCGCCGGCAAAGCGTTGCGGGTCGCTGCCGTAGCCCTCGGGAAAGCGCGCACCGAGCCCATGCGCGGGCAGGTCGACGGTGAAGGGGGCGAACCCGTGGCGCAGCAGTTCGGGAATCACGGGTTGCCAGCACCACGAGCCATGCCAGGCGCCGTGGACCAGAACGATGGTGGTTGCAGTCATGAAATTTCCCCCTAAATGAAAAAAGGCAGGCTCCGCGTGGAGCCTGCCCTCGGGTTGATGGCGATCCCGTTTACAGCTTGTCGTACTTCTTCAGCAGCGCCACGGCCTCGTCGTAGAGCGCCTTGCCGTTGGCGCCCTTGGCGGCGGCCTCCTTCATCCAGGCGTCGTCGACCTGGTCGGTGGCCTTCTTCCAGCGCTCATACTCGGCCGGGGTGATGGTGATGAAGGTGTTGCCGCGGTCCTGCGAGATCTTGCGCGCGGGGCCTTCGGGGCCGTCGAACACCCGGCCGGCCCACTTCGAGGTTTCGAGGCCGCTGTTGTTGTCGATGACCTTCTTCAGGTCCGCCGGCAGGCTGTCGTACTTGGCCTGGTTCATGGCGAAGACGAAGATCGAATTGCCCGGCTTGGCCATGCCACGCGGCACCTCGACGTGGAACTTGGTGATCTCCTGCAGCTTGAACGTCGTCACCACTTCCCATGGAATGTTGGCACCGTCGACCACGCCCTTGGAGATGGCCTCTGACACCTGCGGCGCCGGCATCTGGACCGGAATCATGCCCAGGGCCTCGATCATCTTGGAGCCGAGGCGGCTCGGAGCACGAACCTTGAGTCCCTTGAGCTCTTCAAGGGTCTTCGGACCGACCTTGCCAAAATGGAAGGTAGCGCCATCATGCATGTGCATGAAGATCAGCTTGGTGCCCTTGAACTCGTCGAGCGCGTTTTTCTGCACGTATTCCCACAGCGCCGGACTGGAGTTCGTCGCGTTCCTGGTCAGGAAGGGCAATTCGAAGACTTCCGACTTGGTGAAGCGGCCGGCCTGGTAAGTCGGCAGGGTCCACACGATGTCGGCGACGCCGTCACGGGCCTGGTCGAAGAGCTGCGGCGGCGTGCCGCCGAGCTGCATCGCCGGGTAGATCTGGCACTTCATCTTGTTGTTCGACTCCTTGGCGATCTTGTCGCACCAGGGGCCGACCAGGTTGGCGTGAGTGTTCGAACTGGGCGGCAGGAAGTGATGCACCTTGAGGGTGACCACCTCCTGGGCGAGGACGCTGCCGCTGCCGACGGCCATGGCCGCGGCCGCGATGAGGCGGGCGAGTGTGCGGGTTTTCATTTGTGGGTCTCCTCCGTGGAAAACTATTGTCTAAATGTATGCACCAGGTACAGCGAAATTATCGGGAAGAACAGCAGCAAGCCAATGCGCAGGAAATCGGAGATCAGGAAGGGAATGACGCCCTTGAAGGTTTCCACCAGCGGCACGTCCTTGGCCAGGCGGTTGATGATATACACGTTCATGCCTACCGGCGGGTGCACCAGTCCGATCTCGACCACCATCAGGGCGAGGATGCCGAACCAGACGGACTTGTCGACCTGCGACATGCCCCAGTAGTCGAGCCCCATCACCACCGGGTAGAAGATCGGGATGGTGAGCAGGATCATGGCCAGCGAATCCATGACGCAGCCGAGCAGGATGTAGATAACCAGGATCATCACCATCACCAGCAGCGGCGAGAAGCCGCTGTTCTTGACCCAGGTGGCGAGTTCTGCCGGCATCTGCGACAGGGCCAGCGCGGTGTTGAGCATGTCGGCGCCGAGCAGCACGAGGAAGATCATCGCCGTGGCCTGGGCGGTACCGACCAGGCTCTCCATCGCTCCTTCCCAGCGCATGCCGCCGGTGACGACGGCAAGAATGCCGCAGGCAGCGGCACCAATCGCGGCGGCCTCGGTCGGGTTCGCCCAGCCGCCGTAGATGCCGACGATGACCACGACGAACACCAGCAGCACCGGCAGCACGGTGATGAAGCTCTTGAGCTTTTCCGCCCAGCTCGTCGCCGGGCCGGCCGGACCGGCGGCAGGGTTCAGCGTCACGATGATGCGTATCACCAGCATGTAGCCCAGCATGGCGATGATGCCCGGCAGAATGGCGGCCATGAACAGCTTGCCGATCGATTCCTGGGTCAGGATGGCGTAGATCACCAGCGGCACCGAGGGCGGGATCATGATGCCCAGCGTGCCGCCGGCGGCCAGCGCCCCGGTGGACAGCGCGCCGGAATAGCCGTAGCGGCGTAGCTCGGGCAGCGCCACCTGGCCCATGGTCGCCGCGGTGGCCAGCGAGGAGCCGCAGATCGCACCGAAGCCGGCGCAGGCGCCGATCGAGGCGATCGCGACGCCCCCCTTGAAGTGACCGAGAAAGGCCGAGACGAAGCGGAACAGCGCCCTCGACAGGCCGCCGTGGGTGGCGAACTGGCCCATCAGCAGGAACAGCGGAATCACCACCAGGTCGTAATTGGAAAGCCGGGCGTAGGCCAGGTTCTTCAGCGAGTTGAGCAGCGGCAGGGTGTCGCCGACCAGATACACATAGCCGCCGGCGCCCACCATGAACATCGCGATGCCGATCGGAATCCGCACCACCAGCAGCGCCATCAGGATGCCGAACATGATGAAGCCGATCGCGGTGCCGCTCATGGCTGCCCCCTTCCCGCCATGCGTAACTGATGCACGCACATGTAGGCGCCTGCGATGGCGAGCATCACGAAGCCGGGCACCATCAGCGCCTGCGGGATCCACACCGGCCATTGCAGGATCATCGAGGTTTCACCGCTATCCATGACCATCATCGCGCCCGCCCACGCGCGCCAGGCGATCAGTGCGCCGACGAGGCCGATCAGCAGCGAGCCGATGGCGTCCATGATCCACAAAGTCTTCTGCGGCAGGTTGTGGGTGAAGAAGTCCACCTTGACGTCGCCGTGGATCAGGTGGCAATAAGGAAAGAAGGAGGCGGACGCGCATGCCGCCATCATTTGCAGCACTTCGACGTCGCCGGGGACAACGAAGCCGACCGTCTTGCGGCCGACGATCGAAATGACCGACATGATCACCAGGCCAACGAACACCAGCCCGCCGATGATTGCCATCAGCCGGGCCACGGCGAGCAGAAGTTTGCCCCCGGGACCGAAGCTGTCCTTGAGCGCAAACGGGGTGGGTGGTTTCGGTTCCTGCATGCGTCGCCTCCGATGAGAGCGACCATTATGTCAGCATGAACAGACGTGGCAAAGGCAATGTGGGTACTATTAGCTATCTCATTTTGTTATGGCAGCCCCCGCCCCGCATGAACCTCAAGCAACTCGAATACTTCGTCAGCGTGGCCGAGCTCGGCAGTTTCAGCAAGGCGGCGCTGGTCCTCAACATCGCCCAGCCGGCGCTGTCGCGGCAGGTGCGCCTGCTCGAGACCGACCTGCACGCCAATCTGCTGACGCGCAACGGCCGCGGCGTGGTGCTGACCGAGGCCGGCAAGCGGCTGTTCGATCACAGCGTCGGCATCCTGCAGCTGGTCGCGCGCGCCACCGAGGATATCGACGCCACCCGCGACGAACCCTCCGGGCGCATCGTCATCGGCCTCCCGCCGAGTATCGGGCGGCGCCTGACGCTGCCGCTGGTCGAGGATTTCCGCCGCAACCTGCCCAAGGCGCGACTGGCCATCGTCGAGGGCCTATCGACCCACCTGACGGAATGGATCGCCACCGGCCGCGTCGATCTCGGCCTGATCCACAACCCCGAGCCGAATCCGGCGATCGAGGTGACGCCGGTACTGGACGAGGTGCTCGGCCTGGTCGGCCCGGCCAAGGGTAAAGCCGGCAAGCCGGGCAAGGTGTCGCCGCTGCCGCTGGCCGAACTGGTGAACTACCCGCTGATCCTGCCCGAGCGCACCCACGCCATGCGCAAGCTGCTGGAGACGCAGGCCGCCTTCCTCGATCTCAAGCTCAACGTAACGCTCGAAGTTTCCAGTGTCCAATCGATTCTCGACCTGGTGGCGGCCGGCCACGGCTATGCCGTGCTGAGCCAGACCGCGCTGGCCGCCTCCGGCCGGCCCGAGGCCTTCAGCCTGCGGCCCCTGGTCAAACCGAGCCTGACCAGCACGCTGTTCCTTGCCGTGTCGGCGCACAAGCCGGTCACGCCGCTCGGGCGACGGGCGATGCGCCTGCTGCAGGACCTGCTGGCGGCCAGCATCGAAGATGGCAGTGCCATAACAAAACGCGATAGCTAGTAGTGCGCGCGGCGGCTTGGTCCGCCCGGGGGAAATTGTCAGAATGCCGTCATGGACAAGCGGATCATGGGCATCTCTTCGATGGCGACGCGCTTGGTGCTGGCCGAACTGGCCGACGCATATCGAGCGCTGAGCGGCACCGACGTTGCCTTCGAATCCGTGGGGGGCGTCGATGCGGCCAAACGGGTGCAGGCCGGCGAGGCCTTCGATCTGGTGGTGCTGGCCGCCGATGCGATCGACAAGCTGATCGCGACCGGGCGCGTGGTCGGCGACAGCAAGGCCGACCTGGTGCGCTCGCCTGTCGCGATCGCGGTGCGCGCGGGTGCGCCAGGGCCGGACGTCGGCTCGGAAGATGCGCTGCGGCGCGCAGTGCTCTCAGCGAGGACGCTGGGCTATTCCACCGGGCCGAGCGGCACGGCGCTGCTGAAGCTGTTCGAGCGCTGGGGCATCGCCGACAGCGTCCGCGACCGCGTCGTGCAGGCGCCACCGGGCGTACCGGTGGGCCGGCTGGTCGCCCAGTTCGAAGTCGAACTCGGCTTCCAGCAGTTCAGCGAAATGGCGAGCCAGCCCGGCATAGACGTGCTCGGCACCATGCCGCCCGGCTGCGAGATCGTCAGCACCTTCACGGCCGGCCTGTGCGCCGCCTCAAGCCAGCCCGCGGCCGTGCGCGCACTGCTCGCCTTCATGCGGTCGCCCGCCGCGGCGGAAACCAAGCGGCGCCACGGCATGGAGCCGGCTTAAAACACAATGCAGAACCCCAGGAGCCCAGCAATGATCATCGACATCCACGGCCATTACACCACGGCGCCCAAGGCGCTGGAGGACTGGCGCAACCGGCAGATCGCCGGCATCAAGGATCCGGCCCTGATGCAGAAGGTTTCGGAACTCAAGATCAGCGACGACGAACTGCGCGAGACGATAGCGACCAACCAGCTGAAGAAGATGATTGAGCGCGGCTCCGACCTCACCATCTTCTCGCCACGCGCCAGCTTCATGGCCCACCACATCGGCGACTTCAATGTCAGCAGCACGTGGGCTGCGATCTGCAACGAGCTGTGCCATCGCGTGGCGCAGCTGTTTCCCGACAACTTCATCGGCGCGGCGATGCTGCCGCAGTCGCCCGGCGTCGATCCGCGCAGCTGCATTCCCGAACTGGAAAAGTGCGTCAAGGAATACGGCTTCGTCGGCATCAACCTCAACCCCGATCCTTCGGGCGGCCACTGGACTTCGCCGCCGCTGACCGACCGCCACTGGTACCCGATCTACGAAAAGATGGTCGAGTACGGCATCCCGGCGATGATCCATGTCTCGACCTCCTGCAACGCCTGCTTCCACACCACCGGCGCGCACTACATCAACGCCGACACCACGGCCTTCATGCAGCTGCTCCAGGGCGACCTGTTCAAGGATTTCCCGACGCTGAAGTTCGTCATCCCGCACGGCGGCGGCGCCGCACCCTATCACTGGGGCCGCTACCGCGGCCTGGCGCAGGAACTGAAGAAACCGCTGCTGAAGGATCATCTCCTCAACAACGTCTTCTTCGACACCTGCGTCTATCACCAGCCGGGCATCGACCTGCTGACGAAAGTGATCCCGGTGGAGAACATCCTGTTCGCCTCCGAGATGATCGGCGCCGTCAAGGGCATCGATCCCGAGACCGGCTTCAATTTCGATGACACCAAGCGCTACATCGAGGCCACGCTGAATCTCTCGGCGGAGGACCGCTACCAGGTGTACGAAGGCAACGCGCGGCGCGTCTATCCGCGGCTCGACGCCGCGCTGAAGAAAAAGGGGAAGTGACATGTACGAACTGGGCGTCGTCTATCGCAACATCCAGCGCACCGAGGCCAGCGTCGCCGACGGCCTCGCGCGCTTCGGCAGCGCGACGGTGCATGAAGCCATGGGCCGCGTCGGCCTGATGCAGCCCTACATACGGCCGATCTACGCCGGCGCGCAAGTGTCGGGCACCGCGGTCACCGTGCTGCTGCATCCGGGCGACAACTGGATGATGCATGTCGTCGCCGAGCAGATCCGGCCGGGCGACATCGTCGTCGCGGCGATCAGCGCCGCATGCACCGACGGCTACTTCGGCGACCTGCTGGCCACGTCGTTTCAGTCCCGCGGCGCCCGCGCCCTGGTCATCGACGCCGGCGTGCGCGACGTGAAGACGCTGACCGAAATGGGCTTCCCGGTCTGGAGCAAGTGCATCAGCGCCAAGGGAACGATCAAGGCCACGCTCGGCTCGGTGAACATTCCGGTGGTCTGCGCCGGCGCTCTGGTCACCCCGGGCGACGTCATCGTCGCCGACGACGACGGCGTGGTTTGCGTGCCGCGCGCGATGGCCGCGGCGACGCTCGATGCCGCCGCGAAGCGCGAGGCCAACGAGGGCGCCAAGCGCGAGAAGCTTGGCGCCGGCGTGCTCGGCCTCGACATGTACAGCATGCGCGAACCGCTGGCCAAGGCCGGTTTGAAATACATCGACTGATGCCGCCGGCAGAGCGGCCCCAACCACCCACCCACGGAGGAGCAGCCATGGAACCCGATGTCACTCGCCGCAGACGTTTCCTGCAGTTCGCCGCCGCGTCGGTTGCGGCCCTGCCTTTGTCGCGCGCCTTCGGTCAGGCCGCCGTGCCGCAGGCCAAGGGCACCCGGCTGATCCTGCTCGGCACCAAGGGCGGGCCGCGGGTCGGCGGCGAACGTTCGAATCCGGCCTCGGTAGTCGTGGTCGACGGCGTGCCCTATGTG
>JAPLQX010000049.1 GCA_026399435.1 Rhodocyclales bacterium | reverse complement strand
TTGCTGCTCTACCGCCGCGTCGAGCTGGGCGATTACCCGGGCAGCCGCAAGGACCTGCGCCGCTATCTCGCCCCCGAGGTCGCCCGCGACGCGCGGCCGGGCCACACCCTCGAGCTCTGGCGCAAGCTCGCCGCGCAGCACGGCAACTACGACCGCGGCGCCTTGCTGCGCGCCGACCTGTGGACCTATCTCTCGGAAAACTGCCTGGCCAAGACCGACCGCGCCAGCATGGCGCACGGACTCGAAGTGCGCGTGCCGCTGCTGGCCAACGCGCTGCAGGATCGCATGCTGCGCCTGCCTGCCAGCGTGCATTTCGATGCCGGCGGCGGCAAGGCCCTGCTGCGCGCGCTGGCGCGCCGGCACCTGCCGGAAACCGTCTGGAACCGCGAGAAGCATGGCTTCTCCGTGCCCCTGCGCGCCAATTTCAGCGAGCCGTGGCGCGACTGGGGCGAGGCACAGGTCGCCGCCGCCGCGACGCGTGCACCCTGGCTGGCGGCGGGCCCTCTCGCCGCCTTGTGGCAGGAGGCGCGGCAGGGACAGGGCAACGTGCGCCTGATGTACACTTTCGCCGTGCTGCTGGCCTGGCTCGAAACGCACCCGCTGGAAGGCTGACCTTGAATCTCTTCAAGCATCTACTCTTTATCGTGCAGCAGCGCCGCGCCGGCAACCGGGTGTCCTTCTCCGCCTATATCAAGGGCCATGAGCGCATCGAACTGGGACGCGGCTGCAAGATCGACTCCGACGCCTCGGTCGACGCCACGCGCAGCCCGGGAGTACGACTCGGCGACAAAGTCGACCTGAACCGCTACGCCTATGTGCAGGGTGGTGACGGCGGCGTTCGACTCGGTGACCGGGTCAAGGTTAACAACTACGCCATCATCAATGGCACGGGCGGCGTCGATATCGGCGACGACACGCTGATCGGCCCCGGGGTGCGCATCATCTCCTACCAGCACCGCTATGCGCGCGGCGCGACGATCCGTTCGCAGCCGGTGGATGCGCGGCCGATACGCATCGGCCGCGATGTCTGGCTTGGCGCCAACGCGATCATCCTGGCAGGCGTCACGATCGGCGATGGCGCCGTGGTGGCCGCCGGCGCCGTGGTGCGCGAGGATGTGCCGGCCTACGCAGTAGTCGCCGGCGTGCCGGCCACGATCAAAAAATGCAGGGAATAAGTCATGCGCAGAAACGGCCCCACGTCGCAAACGCCAGGGAAACTGATCGGGTTGGGGCCAACCACCGAAAAGCGCTTACTTAATCTGTCTACCGTAGCTACTATTACGGGTATCCTTCGACCCCATGGAATAACCTATGTCGCATAGTCTGCGCAAGCGAATCAAACGTTCAATATACCGACGTCTACTCAAAGGCGTGTATCGCGATCTATTTGAAGAGGAATGCGCGCGTCGTGTCATCGTCTCGGTGACGCGAGCCTTGGGCCAATTCGAGGATGGCGCGCAACATGTCTCACTCGCGATCTCGGGATTGAATTCCGAATCGGGCACTATTCTCGGCGAAGTCGTACATGCCCTGCGACGATTTGCCAAGCCCGAACATACGCTTCTGCTCGCCGGAGAGCGGCGCTCCGCGTGCTCAGCCTATGGCAAGGCCTCGGGAATTCCGGTAACACAGATACTGACCGCCGGACTGCATGAGGATATGGACTACCGGTGGAATTATGAAGAACTTCCTCCTGCAATTCCCGCGGTCGACATAATCGCTTCTCACGCAATGATCGAGCATCTCGTCGATCCCTATCGCCACATTCGCGACTGTTACGGCCTGCTCAAACCAGGCGGCGTGCTGGTCGTACATACGGTCATGCCCGGCTTCCAGTACCACAGATTCCCGGTTGACTGCTTCCGCTTCTACCCCGACTGGTTCGAGGAGGTGGCATCGCGCCTGGAGGCCCGGGTGGCCGCGCGCTACCTCAGTGTGCAGGGACATATCGTCTATTGTCTGGCGAGGCCACAGCAAACTGGCGAAAGTGCGCCGTGAGTCTGGCGTCTGGAGATCCCGCCCTGCGAATCTGCGTGGCATGTAGCGCAAAAGAAAAGCACCGCGAGTACGTGTTTCGAGAAATGTATTTTGGTTCACGGGAAGAGTTTCTCTATTTCGAATGCGCCGCTTGCGGAACCCTGCAAATCGCAGAAGTGCCAACGGATCTGGCGCGGCACTACCCGTCGAACTACTATTCCTATTCGGCGACCGCCAAGAAAAGTTCGCCGCTTGAAATTGCCTTGCGGCGGCGGCGAACCAATTCCTGGCTCGGCCACGATTCCGGCATTGCCGGTAGCTTGCTTGCGGCAAGCTCAAAACGCAAGCCGGGCTATCTCGACTGGTTCCAGGGAATTGGCATATCAACTTCCGCCCGGTTACTCGACGTCGGATGCGGCGGCGGACAGCTCCTGATGAAACTGCGGCGCGACGGATTCACCCGGCTCAAAGGTATCGATCCCTTTCTCCCCAAGCCCGTTTCTCATGGTCCCGAACTGACGATCGGCAACTGGGGCATCGAGCAGGAGTCCGGTACCTACGATCTGGTCATGTTCCATCATTCGCTGGAACATATGGCCGACCCCCTGGCGGCGCTGACACATGCGCGGGCGAGGCTGGCCGACGGCGGGCACATTCTGGTCAGAGTGCCTGTCGCAGGCTGCTTTGCCTGGCGCAAGTTCCGTCAGCACTGGTATGCCCTCGATGCGCCACGACATCTGTTTATTCCCTCGCCGCGCGGAATGCATCTGATGGCGGAGCAGCTCGGTCTGAAGATCAGGAGCAGCTTTTTCGACTCCGACCCGGGGCAGTTCCTGGCCAGCGAGAACTACGTCAATGACATTCCCCTCGCGGCCCAAGCCGACCATCCCGTACCGGACCCGGAACGACTCCGGGTGATTGCGGGCTTCGTCGACGTCCTGAACCATATCGGCGATGGTGATTGCGGCGGCTTCGTGCTTGGCCCCGCACGCGCTGGCTGAGAGAACGTGACCGGTTCTCCGCGGCCGTACCTGGTCTTCTTTCGCGCTGGCGCAGCATCGCTGCATCCACGGCTTATCGCCCAGGAACCCGACAGAAACTGGGATTGCTGCGTCAGCTGGTATATCACCCCGCGCCCGGAGTCCCTCGCCGAATATTACGAAGACGCGGGCACCAATAAATTCGACGCCTTCGTCGCGTTCTACAGCAAGGCCATCGCCGCGAGCCGGTACCGCTACGTCCTCATCGTCGACGACGACATCGATTTCCAGCGGGGCGACATCTCGCGTCTGTTCGCACTTTGCGACGAGTACAACTTGTATCTCGCCCAACCGAGCCTGCGCTGGGGTACTCACGCCAATCACGACGTGACGCTGCACAACCCGGTCTGCGTCATACGCCGGGCCCGCTTCATCGAAGTCATGGCACCATGCTTCTCCCGCGAGGCGCTCGAACGCCTGCTGCCCACGTTCGGCCTCAGTCGCAGCACCTGGGGAATCGACTACGCTTGGGCCTCGCTGCTCGCCGGCGAAGGGAGGATAGCGATCGTCGATGCGATTCAGGTGGCCCACACCAAGGCCGTGTCGCTCGACGGTGGCGCGTTCTACCTCAAGCTGAAGGCCTCTGGCATCGATCCATTTGCCGAGTACCGTCACATCAAGGAAACCTACCCGCGTTTCGGCAGCCTGGGCACCGAGCGCAGTGGCCACCGGCTGGTCTTTCTCCTGCCCGACTTTCTCGGCCGGTTGGTGGTGCCCTTGTTTGAAGGCATAAAGAAGCGGGTGCATCGCGCCAGGCGATGGCGCGCCTGACCATGAGCGAACCAGGGCTGATTCTCCATCCATTTGGCCGCGGCCTTACACCACCGCTGGAACAGGCGCTGGAACAGCGGGGACTTGCGTTCGCGCAAATTGACCCGCATGCGCCCAGCAAATGGCCACGACAAGCGCTGGCCTGCGTGATCTGGTTCTACTATCCTCTGCGCGCACCACTGAAAGTCTACCGCCTGAAGCGACAGTTGGCCGCGCGCGGCATACCCTTGCTGGCCTGGAACCGCGACGCGCCGCATTACCTGAACCGCGCGGCGTGGCGGCTGGACTGGCTGGACCGCGCGCGCCTGTTCGACATCTATGCCTCGCACAGCCTGGTCGATGCGCGCCGCCGCTTCGCCGACAGCGTGCTCTACCTCGCCAATGCCGCCGACATTTCCCGCTACCACTTGCACGGCGCGACGCTCGCCGAACTGCGCGACCCGGTCCGCTATGAGCACGACGTCAGCTTTTTCGGCGCCATGGACGGCAGTCGGTACAAGGAAATGCGCAGCCGCCAGGAGTTCTTCGCCGCGCTGCGCGAGCGGCTGGCCGCGCGCGGCATCCGCTTCCTGTTCCGTGAATCGGCCGACATGAGCGTCGAAGAACAGGTGGCCCTGATCCAGAAGAGCCGCATCAACCTCAACTTCGGCGCCTCCTGCGACTATGGCGCGCCCGTGGCCTCGGGCCTGCCCGAGCGCTGCTACGGCATTCCGGCTTGCGGCGGCTTCCTGCTCTGCGACAAGCGTACCCACGCCCGAGACGATTTCACCCCCAATGACAACTGGGCCGAGTTCGACGGGCTGGACGACGCTGTGACCCAAATCGAATACTGGCTGGCGAACTTTGCCGCCGCACGCGATCTGGCCGAACGCTGCCACGCACATGTCATGGCGCGGCACACCTACGCCAACCGTGCGGAGACGCTGCATCAAGTTCTGCTGGAATGGCACGAAGGCAAACGGGGGCGGCTGCCATGAGCGCGCCGACGTTTTCCATTGTCATGCCCGTGTACAACGTCGCTGCCTACCTGCCGCGCTGTCTGGAAAGCCTTGCTGCGCTGAGCCCGCCGGCCGACGAGATCATCGTCGTCGACGACGGCTCGACCGACGACTGCCCGCGCATTCTTGCCGAATTCGCGCCGCACCTGCCGCAGATGCGGGTGATCCGCCAGGAAAACGGCGGGCTTTCGGCGGCACGCAACACCGGACTGGACGCGGCGCACGGCAAGTACCTTGCCTTTGTCGATTCTGACGATTTCGTTTCCCCCGACGCCTACACCGAGGCGCTGCGGCTGGCGGAAGACGGGCAGCTCGACATGGTGCTGCTGAATGCCAATTACCACTTCGAGGGGCGCGAGAAGGACTACGCGATCTATGCCGATGCGCCAGTCACCGGCATCGTGCCCGGTGGCGAATGGTTGCGCCAGCGCTTGCAGGCCGGCCGCTTCCTGCACATGGTCTGGCTGCACCTCTATCGCCGCGATTTCATCGAGAGCAACGGCTACCGCTTCGTGCCGCAGCTGATCCACGAGGACGTGATCTGGACCACGCGGGCCCTGCTGGCGGCGCGGCGCGTCCGCTATACGGGGCATATCGCCGTGCATTACCGGATTCCGCTGCGCAGCTTCAGCGCCGAGCAAAGCCAGCGCCGGCTGCAGGCCATCGTGGACAGCAGCGTGGTCAACGCCGAAGCCCTGGCCGCGATGTCCGCCGCGCTGGATGACGACGCCGAATTGCGCGCACTGATTGGCCACCAACTGGTGGACGGCGCCCTGTCGGTGTTCCACAAGCTGACGAAGATGCCGGATCGCGAAGCGGCAGCCCGCACCTTGCGCCGCCTGCGCCGCGAAGGATTCCTGCGCCTGCTCTGGCGCCACGCCCGCGGCAACGCGCAGCGGCGCAGGATCGCGCGCCACTGGTTGCGCTCCTGGCTGGCCGGACTCGGCAAATGACGCGGAGCGCAGCAATGACCTGGTTCTGGCAAGCCTGGCTCGCCGCGATCGTCTTCATCTTTCCCATTCCGCATACGATTGCCCTGCGCAACCTGCTGGTGCTGATCGGCTCGGTTGCGCTGGCGTGGGGCTGCCGCAAGACGCTGCCCCGCCTCGCGCCATGGCTGAGACCCACTGCATGGTGGTTGGCAGCGCTCACCGCATGGATCGCTTTTCACTCCATCGCGGTGGCGCCGGAACCGGCTCTTTCGCTCGATCAGTTCCGCGCGAACTGGCTGGTCCCGCTTCTGATTGGCGCTATCGGAGCCTGGGCAACGAAGCAGTTGCCTCAAGGACGCGCATTACAAGCCGTGATTTCCGCATTGGCAGCACACATGATGTGGATGCTCGCATGGCAGTTCACGCTATGGCTGGCAACCGGCTATTGGCCACTCAAGGCAACGCCATTCGCTGCCTATGACTACCATGGCACGATCAACGGATTCTTCCTGACCCTTCTTGTGGCAGACCGGTTGGTCTTGGCCACTGCACATTACTCTCCGCTAGCGCTCAGCAGGCATTTGGGGTGGGCGCTGTTGCTGCTTTCGCTGCTGTCCGATCTCGCACTACAATCGCGCAACAGCACCGCTATTACGCTGCTAATGCTTCTGGTGGCGAGCTTGGCCTTGTTGAATGCGCGTTTGCGCCACTGGCGGATCATCGTGCTCGTCATAGGCATGACCACACTAATCGCCGTGGGATCCCTGCAGTTCGAGCACCGATGGCAAGGCTTGCGTGAATCTGTTGTCGTCGGCTGGTCGTCACCCAGCATGAACTGGGTGAACCTGACGGCTACCGACGTGGCAACGCGGCCGCTAACACCGTCCGGAAACAAGGTTGAAGAATCAGCATACTTGCGTGCTGCATGGGCGCGTCAGGCAGTCGACTTCATAGCCGCACATCCGATGGGTATTGGATTTGGTCACGATGCATTCGGTCGCGCGATAGCGATCAAATACGGGCATACCGGCTTCGGCAGCAGCCACAGCGGTTGGCTCGATTTCGCGCTGGGAACGGGTCTGACCGGACTGGGGCTTTTGCTGGCCGCGGGGGGCACTGCAGTCTTCAGTGCGTGGAGTCAGTTCCGGGAACGGCAAGAGGGCCAGGCGCTATTGCTCGCATTTTTCGTTGGCGGCTACCTGTTGCGCTGCCTGCTCGACGGCCATCTTTCCGGGTGGCGGCTGGGACTGTTCGCCTTCATCTGCGGCGTGCTGATCGCGGCGATGAAAAATCCACGGCGGCAAACATGAACAGCTTATCCCCCACCCCTTCGGGAAATATGACGGCCCACCCCCCGTCCCCCGCCCATTGGGCGGGGGTGATTAGTCACCTCCCCCGCTTGGCGGGGGAGGATAGGAGGAGGTGTCCAGCCTTATCCCGCGCCAGCGCGGGCGGCCCGGCGGCAGACCAATGAAACTGGTCCAGATCAACCTGCAGCCGCACTTCGGCGGCGGCGAGGTGTACACGGCTTTCCTCTGCCGCGCGCTGTCGCAACTCGGCGTGCCGACGCGCCTGCTGGTGCATCCGCGTGCCGGATTCTGGGACCGGCTCGGACTGCCCGCCGACACCGAGCGGGTCGCCGTCGCCGATGCCGCCGACTTGCCGCAGCATCTGCCCGCGGGGCCGCTGTGGCTGCTGTCGCACGGCCCGCTGCCGGTCGAATTGCGCAGCGTCATGCCGCAGCGGCTGCGCAGCGCCATCGCGCACATGCCGGTACAGGGCCGCGACCCTGCCGCCTTCGCCGATCACGATCGCATCTACGCCGTCTCCGGCTGGGTGCGCGACGGCCTCAAGGCGGCCGGGCTGCCGGCCTGGGACGAGCCGCTCTACGGAGTGGCCGAGTTCGGGCAACGTCCCGGGGCGCAGAGCATCCGCCGCACCAGCCGCTACGACTGGGACCGGCGCAAGGGGCGCGACCGCCTGCTGGGATGGCTGGAGCCGCTGGCCGAAATGCTGCGGCCGCATCCGGCATTCGAGCGGCGTCCCGGCCTCACGCTGGGCATCGTCTCGCGCCTGACGCCGATCAAGCAGTTCCCGCTGCTGTTCTCATATCTGGCGCCGCTACTCGCCCGTCATCGCGAGGTCAATCTTGAAATCTTCGGCAGCGGCGGCTATGCCTCGGTGCGCGACCTCGACCGCGCGCTTGCCCCACTACCGGCCGGACAAGCGCGCTTCTGGGGCCAGCAGGGCAACGTCGCCGCGATCTACCCGCAGCTCGACTACCTGCTCTCCGGCCTGCCGGAAAAGGAGGCGCTGGGCCTCAACATCATCGAGGCTCAGGCCTGCGGCACGCCCGTGATCGCCGTGCATGCGCCGCCATTCACCGAAACCGTGACCAACGACCTGACCGGTTTTCTCTACCGCGATCCGCGCCAGGACAGCGGCGCCGATTTCGGCCGCCTGCTCGACGAATTGCTGGCGGGCCGCGCCAGACCGAAACCCGAGCTGGCCGACACGCACCTCGCGCGCTTTTCCTTCGAAGCCTTCGTTGAGCGCCTGCGACCGGTGGTCGCCGCCGCCGAGGCTTACACGAGTCGCGAGTAGAGCGCCATTAGCTGCGCCGCCATCTGCGCCAGATCGAGATGGGCGACGCTGGCGCGGGCGGCATCGCGCATCGCCGGCGCGCGGGCGCACAGGGCATCCAGACTGGCCGCGAGGGCCGCCACGTCGCCGGCGGAAACCACCAAACCATTGTCCGCCGTGACCAGTTCCGCCGCACCGCAGGTCGTGGTGGTGACCAGCGGCAGGCCGCAGGCCAGCGCCTCCAGCGCGGCATTGGGGAAGGGATCGTAAAGCGTGGGCAGGGCGAACACGTCCGCCGCGCCGTAGAAGGGCTTGACGTCGGTCTGCGCGCCGAGGAACAGCACGCGCTCATCGACGCCCAGCGTTTGCGCCAGCTTGCGCATCAGCGTCTCGTCCTTGTCGCGGCCGACCACCCAGAGCCGGGCATCGCTGCGCTGCATGCGCGACAGGGCGCGCAGCAGGGTCGGCAAGCCCTTGCGCTGGTAGCCGGAACCGACGAAGAGCAGCACCGGCGTCGTCGCGCCAACGCCGGTCTTCTCACGCAAGGCCCGCCCCTTCTCCTCGCGCAGACGCGGATGAAAGGCATCGAGGTCGACGCCGCTGTAGATCACCTGCAGCTTGTCGCCGGCGAGGCCGAAGCGGCGCGCGATGTCGTCGCGCACCATTCGCGAATTGCAGATCACGGTACGAAGCTTCGAATGGCGGAACATTTCCGCCTCCGCCGCGAGTGTGTAGCGGTGCCACGGTGAATACGCATCGAGCGGCTTGTTGCGCAGCTCCAGCCAGGTGGCATGGACGCCATCGCCGGCACGGTAGATGTCGCAGCCGGAAATGCGCTCGTGGCTCTGCACCAGGTCGAAGCGCCGCCCTTCGATCAGGCGCTGCACGCCGCGCGCGAATCCCGCATCGCGCCAGGTGCGGCCGAGATAGAAGGGATTGACGCGCACGCACTGCATGTCGCCCGCGGCGGCGCCCTGCCATTCGCGCGCCACGATCGAGACATCGACGTGCTTGGCCCTGAGCGCCGCCAGCGCGCGCTCGACAAAGCGCTCGGCGCCGCCGAAGGGGGTGTATTTCTGGCGGACGATCGCGAGTTTCATAACAGTTCGTCGCAGGCAGCCAGCACCTGCGCCACCGGCAGCGTGGTCAGGCAGGCGCTGACCTTGCTGTCGTTGCAACCGGCCATGCCGCAGGGACGGCAGGGATGGGTGTTCGAGGCGACGACGCGATGTCGATTTTTCCCAACCCCGCCCCACGGCCCCCATTCCAGATCGCCCGAGGGACCGAAGATGGCAACCACCGGCGTGCCCATCGCAGCGGCGATGTGCATCGGCGCCGAATCGACGCCGACGAAGAGCCGCGCCTGCGCCGTCAGGGCTGCGAGTTCCTTGAGCGAAAGCTGGCCGGACAAGTCAACAGTTATGCGAAGCGGTATCCCCGGGGACGCCGCTGACGATGCGGCGTTCCTGTCGCGTGCGGCGCGTACCTCCGCAATCAACGCCTTCTCGTTCGCGTCCGGCGCCGAGCTCAGCACGATGGGCCAGCCCTTCGCCGCAAGCGCATCGCACAGAGCGGCGACACGTTGCGCGGGCCAGCATTTGAAGGCCCAGCGCGAGGCGGGATGGACGTGGATGAAAGAACCCGCCTGCAAGCCGTGCTGTGCCAGCAGCTCCGCAACGCGCGCTGTTGCCTTTGCCCCCGGCACCATCGTCACGGCTTTGTCCGCGGCGGTCGGTTCCAGCCCCAGGGCGCGCAGGCTGTCGAGATTGGTCTCGACGGTGTGGCGCAGCGGGTCCGATTGCGCCGGGTAGAGGTGGGTGAAGCTGTTCGCCCAGAATCCGGCGCGGAATCGCGGCGCCACCGACCAGCGCGGCCGCAGCAGGCGTACCAGCCAGGCGCCGCGCGTATGCACCGAAAGATGCACGACAAGGTCATAGTGCCGCGCTCGCAGTTCCGCGATCAGATTCCATTCCGCCGCGGCCTGCTGCCAAAATCCTTGCCGCTTCCAGTTGCGGTCGATCAGATGCAACTGCGCCAGCGCCGGGTGGCCTTCGAGCATCGGTGCGGTATCGGCGTAGGCCAGCGCATCCACCTCGCACTGCGGCGCCACGCGCTTCAGCATTGAAAGCACCGGCGTGGCGAGCAGCACATCGCCATGATGGCGCAGCTTGATCACCAGTACACGGCGCAGGCTGGCCGGAGAGAAGGCTTCAATGGGCATGGGTCCATTTTGCCAGAGCGCGGTTAATTACCGACGACGCCTGTCAAACGACATTCAGTTTGCGAGCTTGTCGCTTGACCTGATTACGCTTTTCCCGGAAACTTGCCGCCATGAGCATTTCCCTCGATCACCTGGAGCGCAAGGTCGAACAGATACTGGCCGTGTGCTCCAGCTTGCGCAGCGAGAATCAGGCATTGCGTGCCCACGTCGCCAGCCTCGAGGCCGAAAAAGCCGCGCTGACGCAGAAGATCGACATCACCCGCCAGCGCCTGGAAGCCCTGATGTCTCGGTTGCCCGACGAATGAGCAATACTCTTGAAATCAAGCTGATAGGCAAGGAATATCGCGTCGCCTGCGAACCCGCGGAGCGCGAGGCCCTGCTCGCCGCCGTGGCCTTTCTCGACGGCAAGCTGAAGGAAATCGGCGACAAAATACCCAACAGCGCACGCGGCAATGGCGAACGCCTTGCGGCGATGGCGGCGCTGAACCTGGCCCATGAATTACTGGCCCTGAAAAACACTCCGACAGAAGTTGCGGCGGCACTTGAAAGCGAATCGATTCAGCGTAGAATAAATTTCATCGAAGCCAAGCTCGACGAATCGCTGGCGCAGCACGAGCAGTTGTTCTAGGCCGCGCCCCGTCTCCGATTCGCGAATGAGTTGCCTGGCTTCCCAGGGTTTCCCCTGCGGTGTTCGCCAAGGCCATACATTCCTTGAACCAATACCGATTGGCATCGGCCGCAGCCCAATGACGCCGCTGTTGTGATCGCTCCCAGTGAGCGAACCTGAAGCGGCAGGAAAGCGGCCCCTCTGAACCCAGGTTCAGGATGCCGGCCAAACGGCACTCGCGGGGGAATTGATCAGCAGGGCGCGGAGGCTTCCGCGCCCTGTTTTTTTGGGTACGGCCGCTACGCTTGACTCGGGCACGGACAGCGTCGGCGGCCTCCAGTCGAACTTCATATTCGAGGCTGTCGTTTTTTGTTGAAACATCAACATATTTGATTATTTCATTTAAACTTTGCCGCGTGTATCGTGCCGGCTTCGGCAAAATTCGCTTCTCTACCGCAATTGCATCAAGAGCGCCACAGCAGTGGCCCCAAGGGAGATCTAATGTCTGACGCTGTAACTTTCAAAGTGCTGTTCGCCACTGGCGACAACGCGGCACCCGCCATCGGCGCGCCGGGCCGTCCGGCACTCAACCACGGACAACTGCGCGCCCTCGTCGGCAAGACCATCAGCAGCCTCAACGGGCTGGGAGTCGGTCGCAACGACCGCGTTGCCATCGTGCTGCCCAACGGTCCCGAGATGGCGACCTGCTTCATCGCCGTTGCCTCCGGCACCACTTCCGCGCCGCTCAACCCGGCCTACCGCGCCGAGGAATTCGAGTTCTATCTCAATGACCTGAATGCGCGGATATTGATTGTCGAGCGCGGCTCGCAATCGCCGGCAGTGGATGTGGCGCGCAAGCTCGGCGTACGCATCGTGGACCTGGTCGCCGATGCCAATGGCGCCGCCGGCGATTTCGACCTCTTGGCACAGGATCCCGGCACGGCGACGGCAGCGAATCCCGGATACGCCGAAGCGGACGATGTGGCCCTGGTGCTGCATACCTCCGGCACGACCTCGCGGCCGAAGATCGTTCCCCTCTCCCAGCGCAACGTCTGCGCTTCGGCGCAAAACGTTTCCCGGTCACTGGCCTTCACGCCGACGGACCGCGGCCTCAACATCATGCCCTTGTTCCACATCCACGGCCTGATCGCCGGCATCCTCGCCCCGCTCTCGGCCGGATCGCAGGTGTTTTGCGCGCCGGGCTTCGATGCGCTCAAATTCTTTGCCTGGATGGACGAATGCCATCCCACCTGGTACACGGCCGTGCCGACCATGCATCAGACGATCGTGTCGCGGGCCGCACGCAACAAGGAGATCATCGCCCGCAATCCGCTGCGCTTCCTGCGTTCCTCGTCGTCGTCGATGCCGCCGCAGGTGATTACCGAACTGGAGGAAATTTTCCACGCGCCGCTGGTGGAGGCCTACGGCATGACGGAAGCCGCCCACCAGATGGCCAGCAATCCCCTGCCGCCGAAGCCGCGCAAGCCCGGCACCGTGGGACTGGCAGCCGGTCCGGAGGTCGACATCATGGACGAGGCGGGCAAGCTCCTGCCGCCGAATACCGTCGGCGAGATTGTCATCCGCGGACCCAACGTCACCGCCGGCTACGAAAACAATCCGAAGGCCAACGCCGAGGGATTCACCAACGGCTGGTTCCGTACCGGCGACCAGGGCGTCAAGGATGCCGATGGCTACATTTCGCTCACGGGCCGCCTGAAGGAAATCATCAACCGCGGCGGGGAAAAGATTTCGCCGCGGGAAATCGATGAAATCATCATGGACCACCCGGCCGTGGCACAGGTGGTGTGTTTCGCCATGCCGCATGCCAAGCTCGGCGAGGAAGTCGCCGCCGCCGTAGTGCTGAAGGAAGGTGCGGCCGTGACTGAAAAGGAATTGCAGCAGTTCATCGGCGGCCGGGTAGCGGACTTCAAGGTGCCGAAAAAGATCCTGATCCTGGCCGAAATTCCGAAGGGTGCCACTGGCAAGCTGCAGCGCATCGGAATGGCACAGAAACTCGGGCTTGGCTGACGTCGCCATGAAAATAGCCATAGTCGGGGCGGGTGCCATCGGCGGTTACCTGGGTGCCCGCCTCGCATTGGCAGGCGAAGAGGTCATCTGTATCGCGCGCGGCCCCAATCTCGCGGCCATTCAAGCCAACGGCCTCAAGCTTATCGAGGAAGACGGCAGCGAGCACCATGCCTCTTCGGTTCGCGGTGCAAAGAATATGGCCGACGCCGGCCCGCAGGACGTCGTGCTGCTGACGCTCAAGGCGCATCAGGTCAAGGATGTGCTGCCGGATATGCGTGCACTTTTCGGGCCGGATACTATCGTGGTGACCATGCAGAACGGCGTCCCGTGGTGGTACTTCCACCAGTTGTCCGGCCCCTATGAGGGGCGCACGCTTGACTCCGTCGATCCGGACGGCATCGTTGCCGCCAACATCGAAGTCGAACGGGTGATCGGCAGCGTGGTCTACCCGGCCTCGGAACTGATCGCGCCCGGAATCATCAAGGTGATCGAGGGCAACCGGTTCACGCTGGGAGAAATCGACGGTAGCAAGAGCCCGCGTCTCGAAAAGCTGGCGCAGACGCTGATCCGCGCCGGTTTCAAGGCGCCGATTTCGACGGACATCCGTTCGGAGATCTGGCTCAAGCTGTGGGGCAATCTCAGCTTCAACCCCATCAGCGCCCTGACGCATGCGACGCTGGTCGATATCTGCCAGTACCCGCTGACGCGAGAACTGGCGGCGCGGATGATGGGTGAAGCGCAAGTCATCGGCGAAAAACTCGGCGTGAAGTTCAAGGTCTCCCTGGATAAACGCATTGCCGGCGCCGAGGCCATCGGCAAGCACAAGACATCCATGCTGCAGGATGTGGAAGCGGGCCGCCCCATTGAGCTTGAGGCTTTGGTCGGCTCCGTGCGCGAACTTGGCCGCATCACGGAAACTCCGACACCGTGCATCGACGCCGTGTATGCCTGCGCCTCACTGCTGGCCAGGACATTGCAAGAAGCAAACGGCAGGCTCAGCATCGCCGCCCGTGGTTGATCCGGGGCTTATTGACGATTTCTGCAGGGTCGTGGATAGTGTCGCGCGGCATATGACAAATCAAAAACATCCGGTGGCGCAATTTGCGAACGTCCGGAAATTCAGGAGGAATTCCCAGTGACAACCAAGCTCGCAGGCACCGTCGACAACGAAGCCGTACCGACAGGCGGGTCATTCCTCGCTTCCCCCTGGACCCAACTGATCATCGGGGTCATCGGCATGGTGACGATCGCCAACCTCCAGTACGGCTGGACATTTTTTGTTCCCGACATTCAGAAGACCTTCGGCTGGGATAGGGCATCAATCCAGATGGCCTTCACCCTTTTTGTCCTGTTCGAGACGTGGCTGGTGCCGATCGAGGGATGGTTTGTGGACAAATACGGCCCCCGCATCGTCGTATTCGCCGGCGGCATACTGTGCGGCGTCGGCTGGGTAATGAACTCGGCTGCAACCTCCCTGACCGAGTTCTATTTGGCGCAGATCATTGCCGGCATCGGCGCCGGAGGGGTCTACGGAACCTGTATCGGCAACGCACTCAAATGGTTTCCGCATCGCCGCGGATTTGCGGCCGGTCTCACGGCGGCAGGTTTTGGCGCGGGTTCCGCGCTGACCGTGATCCCGATTCAGGCAGCGATCAAGAGCGGCGGGTTCCAGACTGCATTCCTCCACTTCGGCGTGGGTCAGGGCCTGATCGTTTGCATTATCGCCTTCCTGATGTTCGCCCCGAAAAAGGGCCAGGTCCCGGAGGTCGCGTCCAATGCCGCCGTGATTCAAAGCAGGCGAAATTTTGCCCCGCGAGAGATCATCGGCCCGCGCCGGGCGTGGATGATTCTGGCCGGCGCCGCATTGGGTGGCGCTCTTCTGATGTGGGCGCTGGGTCAGCAGTTCTACATTCCGCTGGCTCTGGCGCTGTTCATTCTCGTCGTTGGCAGCACGATGGTCTGGAAGCTGGGACAGCCGATTTTTGCCCTGATGTACTTCATGTTCCTGATCGTCGGCGCGGGTGGCCTGATCGTCACGGCTAATCTCGCCTCGATTTCGCAGGACCTCAAGGTCGCCACAATTCCGGTTTCGCTGATCGGCCTGACCATGCCCGCGCTGACCTTCGCCGCCACGATCGATCGCATCCTGAACGGGCTTACCCGGCCGTTCTTCGGTTGGATTTCGGACATGATCGGTCGCGAAAACACGATGTTCGTTGCCTTCTCGCTCGAAGGAATAGGCATCTTCATGCTCTACAAGCTCGGTGCCGATCCAGTCTGGTTCGTCATCTTGAGCGGCATGGTGTTTTTCGCCTGGGGCGAAATCTACAGCCTGTTTCCGTCGACCTGTACGGATACGTTCGGGTCGATGTATGCCGCTACCAATGCCGGCCTGCTATACACGGCCAAAGGAACGGCGGCCCTCCTGATCCCCTACGCCAGCTCAATCCAGAAGACCACGGGCAGCTGGGACAGCGTGTTCCTGATTGCTGCGGGCGCCAACATTCTGGCTGCGATTCTCGCCATTGCCGTGCTGAAGCCCTGGCGACAGAAGGTGGTCGCCAGGAACCAGTAATCCGACTCACTCGCGCGGGAGACGCCAGCGGCCCCTGGCGGGGAGCCTCGCGCTTATGCCTCGTATCGGTTGCCGAGCGTTCCAATGCCTTCGATCGTCACCTCCACGGTGGTGCCGGGTTTCATCGGCAGCACGCCGAGCGAGGTACCGCACAGGATCACGTCGCCGGGGAACAGCGTCATGTCCTGCGATATCAGCGACACCAGCCTGGCCGGCGGAAAGATCATGTCGGCCAGCGGATAGCGCTGGCGCTCGCGGCCATTCAGCAGCGCGACGACGTCACCTCGGGCCGGATCGAAGGCGGTGTCGATCACCGGCCCGAAGACACCGAAAGTATCGAAGCTCTTGGCACGCGCCCACTGCGGAAAGCTCGGGTCGCACTGAATCAGTTCCACAGCCGTGACATCATTGGCGCAGGCGTAGCCAAAAATGTGGGCGGGCGCCTCCTGCTCCGTGACGCGACTTGCCGTCTTGCCGATGACGACGGCCAGTTCGCCTTCGTAGACCACCCGCCCGTCATAGGATCGCGGCGCAACGATCGGCTGGCCATGGGCGCAATAGGAATTCGCGCCCTTGAGGAAATACAGCGGTTCGGCCGGAATCGCCCAGCCATTCTTTTCCGCGGCGGCGCGGAAGTTGTTCCACAGGCCGATCATCTTGCCAGGAACACAAGGTATCAGCCATTCGATATCTGCTGCAGCGACGTGTTCTCCTGTCGGACGGCAAGCGCCGAACATGTCGCCCGAATAGATGGCAACGGCATCGCCGTCAAGCGTGCCGAAACCGGGCTTGCCCTTGCTGGTAAATCGCAACCACTTCATTCCTGCTCTCCCTCAAGGCTCGTCTGCCGATTATTGTCAATTTTGCGAATCCGGTGAATTATCGCCGATGAGAAATCCAAAATCCAACGAGGCTCGCTTACACTCGGGATGAAAGGAAATAGTCCAAAATGCGTTACTGGCTGATGAAGACCGAACCCACGGTGGTGGGCATTGACGACGTGCTGGCCATGCCGAAAAAGACCGTGGACTGGTGGGGCGTGCGCAACTACCAGGCACGCAACTTCATGCGCGACCAGATGAAGGTCGGCGACGGCGTGCTCTTCTACCATTCGTCCTGCCCCGAGCCCGGCATCGCCGGACTGGCCGAGGTGTCGCAGCTCGCCTACCCGGATCGCACCCAGTTCGATCCCGAAAGCCACTACTTCGACCCGAAGTCCACACCCGAGAATCCGCGCTGGGTGAATGTCGATGTGCGCATCGTGAAGAAGACGCGGTTGGTCGGCCTCGACGAACTGCGCGCGCGTCCCGAGCTGGCCCACATGCGTATCCTCCAGCGCGGCAACCGGCTGTCGATCACCCCGGTGGACCCGGCGGAATGGAAATTCATCACCGGCAAGCTGATGAAGGAGCGGGCATGACGGTCTGGTGGCTCGCCTATCCCCTGCTGGGCGTGTTCGCCGGTTTCGTCGCCGGACTGTTCGGCGTCGGCGGCGGACTGACCATCGTGCCGCTGCTGTTCATGCTGTTCACGGCGCAGGACTTCCCGGTCGAGCACAGCATGCATCTGGCGCTCGGCACCTCGATGGCGACCATTGTACTGACGTCGATTTCCAGCATGCGCGCGCATCACAGCCACGGGGCCGTGCGCTGGGATATCGTGAAAAGCTTCGCGCCGGGACTGATGGTCGGCACGCTGGGAGGCTCTTTCATCGCTACCTGGGTGCCGACCCGGCCACTGGCGATGGTGTTCACCGCGATCGTCTATTACGCCTCGCTGCAGATGATGCTCGACTTCAAGCCCAAGCCGCACAGCCAGTTGCCGGGAAGCTTCGGCATGGTCATCGCCGGCACGCTGATCGGCGTGGTCTCGAGCCTGGTCGCGGCCGGCGGCGGCTTCCTCTCGATTCCCTTCATGGTGTTCTGCAACGTGGTGATTCACCAGGCGGTCGGCACCTCCTCGGCGCTGGGCTTTCCGATTGCCGTGGCCGGCACCATCGGCTACATCATCAGCGGCCTGAAGACGCCGGGCCTGCCGGAATTCTCGCTGGGCTACATCTATCTACCCGCCTTCATCGGCGTCGTCGCCATCAGCTTTCTGTTGGCGCCGGTTGGTGCCCGGCTCGCCCATACTCTGCCGGTCAAGCATCTAAAGGGCGCCTTCGGCGGCTTTCTCGCGCTGCTGGCGACGAAGATGCTGCACGGCCTGCTGAGCGGCTAACGCACCGTTTTTGCATCCTGTCCGAACAGGATGCGTTTCGCATCTTCATTGACCACCGGCGCCGGATTGATCTGCTTTGCCAGCGCGTAGGCGCGCTGCGTAGCCGGGCGCTCGCCAATCGCCGCAAACCAGCGCTTCAGGCTCGGAAAATCGTCCATATTCTGGCGCTGCCGTTCATGCGGCACGATCCACGGATAGCAGGCCATGTCCGCGATCGAATAGGCGCCGGCGATGAACTCGCGGTCGGCCAGATGCTTGTTCAGCACGGCATACAGCCGCGCCGTCTCCTTGACGTAGCGCTCGATGGCATAGGGAATCGGCTCGGGGGCGTACTGCGTGAAGTGGTGGTTCTGACCCGCCATCGGCCCGAGGCCGCCCATCTGCCAGAACAGCCACTGGATGGTTTCAGTGCGGCCGCGCAGGTCCGGTGCGATGAAGCGACTCGTCTTGTCCGCGAGGTAAAGCAGGATGGCACCCGACTCGAACAAGGAAATCTGCGGACCGCCATCGGCAGGCTGGTGATCGACGATGGCCGGGATCCTGTTGTTCGGCGCAATCTTCAGGAAGTCCGGCGCAAACTGGTCGCCCTTGCCGATGTTGATCGGCACGATCCGGTAGGGCTGGCCGGCCTCTTCGAGAAACATCGTGATCTTGTGACCGTTCGGGGTAGTCCAGTAGTAGAGATCGATCATGCTGTGTCCTCCGGGAAAAGTTGCGGCAGGCGGTCGACGATGCGGCGCACGATCTCCGTCGCCCACTGCTCATAGATCGCCGGCCCGGGGTGGAAACCGTCGGCCGCCATGGCCTGCGGATCCATCATCTCATAACCGAGCCTGACGAATTCGCACCCCGACTGATTGTCGGCGAGGCGCGCCAGTGCGCGGTCGAAATCCTGCGCGCGACTGCCGACGTACCAGCGCAGGGGTTGCGGCAGCGCCGGAAACCGGTGCATCGGCGGCAGGCCGCTCAGGAGGATGTGCCGCGCGCGGAACTTGTTCTCCAGCAGCGCGATGAACTGGCCCTGCTCACGGCGCCAGTCCGCGAGCGAACAGCGGCCGGTGACGTCGTTGACGCCCAGCGAGGTGACGACCACGTCGAACTCCTCCGCCGGTTGCTGTTGCAAATGGTCCAGCATGTCGGCGGTGGTCGCGCCGGTAAAAGCCGTGAGCTTCCATCTGACATGGAAGGAATTCGTCAGCCCGGCCACGAGGCGCCCGCTCAATGCGTCATCCTGCGTCTGCGCGCCGACACCAGCGGCCGCCGAATCGCCAACCACCAGCAGGCGCAGCAGCGGCCCGCTGCCGGCCGCGCCTTCGCGCGCGCCCTCGGCCTCGGCCAGCGATGGCGTCGTGCGCCTGACATGACGACCCTGTGCCAGCAACACAGGCGCGAGAGCAATCGTGGCCAGCGCGTGGCGCAGGCTCAAGGTTGGTTGTGCGTACCGGAACGCACCGCCAGGAAGACCTCGCGCAGAAACAGGCCGAGCGCCGCGATCATCGCCACCATCGCGGCGATGAACAAGGCCGCCACGCTGCGCGCAAGATCGACGCCAAGCAGCGCGCCGAGGAAGGCGCCGGCCACCACCAGGCAAACCAGCAGCGCCGAGAGCACGGCGCCGAAGATCGCGTAATACACCAGCCGGCTGCGCCGCACCAGCAGGCGGATCTCCAGCTTCGCGGCGTCGGCCTCGTCGGGCTCTCGCGTGTGCAGACGTTCCTGCACCACGCGCCGGCGATCGACGATGCGGCCCAGCCGCGTATTCAGGGCGTTGATCAGCGTCGCGATCGCGGTGAGCAGGAAGACCGGCGCGACCGCGAGCTGTATGACATGGCTGATGTCGGTGAGATTGGGATTCATGGCGTCAGGTCTTTGCCTCCGTCAGCAGCCGGTCAATCTGCGCGTCCTTGTCCTGCCACAATTGCTGCACCCAGCGCTGGAAGGCTTCGCGCATTGCTGCGTCAGCGGCGTAGTCGCTCTTCATCAGCTGTTCGGGAACCGGCAGGCTCTGCACCCGCACGATCACCCGTTTGAGCTTGCCGCAGAGGAACTCCCAGAAATTCGGCTTGCCATCGGGATAAACGATGGTGACGTCGAGTATGGCCTGAAAGCGGTCGCCCATGGCGTTGAGCGCCAGCGCGATGCCGCCTGCCTTGGGCTTGAGCAGATGCCGGTAGGGTGATTGCTGGCGCTGGTGCTTGGCCGGCGTGAAGCGCGTGCCTTCGAGAAAATTCATGACGCTGGTCGGGATCAGGGCGAACTTTTCGCAGGCGCGGCGCGTGGCCGCCTGGTCCTTGCCGCGCATCTCCGGATGCAGCTTCAGGTATTCCTCGCTATGGCGGCGCATGAAGGGAAAATCCAGCGCCCACCAGGCCAGGCCCATGACGGGCACCCACTTCAGCTGCTGCTTGATGAAGAACTTGAGCAACGGAATGCGTCGGTTGAACAAGTGCTGCAGCACGAAGATGTCGGCCCAGGTCTGATGATTGCAGTTGACCAGATACCAGTTGTGCGGATCCAGCCCGGCGATGCCCTCGACATCCCAGGCGGTACGCTGGGTCAGGGCCATCCAGCCGCTGTTGCAGGATATCCACGTCTCGGCGATGGCCACCAGCACCGGATCGATCAGCAGGCGGACGGTCTTCAACGGCAGGATCAGCTTGACGATCGCGAACAGCAGCAGGATCGGGACCCAGAACAGCGCGTTGAGAGCCAGCAATACCGAGGCGATGAGGCCGATCAGCGGTGCCGGCAGGAAATTCAGCATGGCAGCCTCAACGGCTGGTCATCGGCGAATAGGTTTTCCGCAAAATATTCTTCTGCACCTTGCCCATGGTGTTGCGCGGCAGCTCGTCGACCAGATACACCCACTTCGGCACCTTGAAGTTAGCCAGCTTGTCCTTGATGGCAGCGATGATACCGGACTCGGTCAGTGCTCTGCCTTCCGCATTCTTCTGCCGCACCACCACGGCCGTGACCGCTTCGCCGAAATCGGGATGCGGCAGCCCGATCACCGCGGACTCCATCACGCCGGGCATGGCGTCGATCAGTTCCTCGATTTCCTTGGGGTACACGTTGAGGCCGCCGGTGATCACCAGATCCTTGGAACGGCCGCTGATCGTCACGTAGCCATCGGCAGACAGGCTGCCCATGTCGCCGGTCTTGAACCAGCCGTCGGCGGTGAATTCCTCTTGGGTCTTTTCGGGCATGCCCCAGTAACCGACGAAGACATTGTCGCCCTTGACCTGGATGTGGCCGACGACGCCGGGCTTTGCCGCCGTTACCTGCCCGCGAAGCGGAGTCCCAGGTACGCAGAGCGAGCCAGCGCCGTCCCCGGGGATACCGCTTCGCATAACTATTCGCAGCTCGGTTCCCGGCAGCGGCAAGCCCACGGTGCCGCCGCGCCGCCCATTCTCACCTGCCTCGTAGGGATTCGAGGTGAACATGCCGCCCTCGGTCATGCCGTAGCGCTCGAGGATAGTGTGGCCGCTCCTCGCCTTGAACTCGTCGAAGGTTTCCTTCAACAGCGGCGCCGAACCCGACACGAACAAGCGGATATTGCGGCAGGTAACGCGGCCGAAGCCGGGATCGAGCAGCAGGCGCACGTAATAGGTCGGCACGCCCATGAACACGGTAGCCTGCGGCAGCAGTTTCATGGCGCGGGCGGCATCGAACTTCGGCTCGAAGAACATCGCCGAACCGTTCTGCAAGATGCAGTGGCATGCCACGAAGAGGCCATGCACATGAAAGATGGGCAGCATGTGCAACAACACGTCGCCGGGCCGGAAGTGCCAATACGAATGCAGCGTCCTCGCGTTGTGCGCGAGGTTGCCGTGCGTCAGCATCGCACCCTTGGAGCGCCCGGTGGTGCCCGAGGTGTACAGGATCGCGGCAAGGTCCGAAGCTTCCCTCGTCACCGTGGCGAAGCCGTCGGCTTGCGGCGCGGCCGCAGCGATCAGCGATCCGCTTCCGGCATCATCCAGCTCCAGCACATTGGGCACGCCGGCTTTGCCCGCCAGTTCATCCGCCAACGCGCGCATCTGCGGCCGGCAAACGAACAGGCCGGGCTTCGCGTCCTTGAGAAAGTATTCCAGCTCGTGGCGCTGATAGGCCGGGTTCAGCGGCAGGAACACCATGCCGGCGCGAATCGCGGCCAGATACAGCACCAGCGCCTCGGGCGTCTTTTCCACCTGGGCCGCAACGCGATCGCCGGGCTGGAGGCCGAGTGCAACGATCAGGTTCGCCATGCGCCCCGAGGCGCGCTCGATGTCGCCGTAGGTCCACACCCGGCCATCGGGCAGGATCATGCACGGCGCGGCGGGCTTCTTCGGAAAATGGCCGGACAGCAGCGAATACAGGTTCTGGTTCATGTCGATTACTTGGTCGAGATGCCCATCACCGCGTCGGGAAAGGCCGTCGCGATGCCGGGCAGGAAGCAGCAGAGAACAATGGCGAAGAGCATCAGGCCGACGAAGGGCATCACGCCCCAGATCACGTCCTTGAGCGGTATGTCGGGCGCGATGTTCTTGATCACGAAAATGTTGAGCCCGACCGGCGGATGGATCAGGCCCATCTCCATGACGATGGTCATCACCACACCGAACCAGATCAGGTCGAATCCCGCTGCCTTGAGCGGTGGCAGGATGATCGGCGCGGTCATCAGGATGATCGATACCGGCGGCAGGAAGAAGCCGAGCAGCAACACCAGCAGCAGGATCACCGTCAGCAGCAGCCACTTCGACAGCGCGAGGCCGACGATCCACTCCGCCGCGCTTTGCGAGATGTGCAGATAGCTCATGACGTAGGAATAGAGCAGCGACATGCCGATGATGAACATCAGCATGGTCGATTCGCGCAGGGTCGAGGTCAGGATCGGCGCCAGCTGCGTCGGCCGCCACAGGCCATAGACCACGGCGATCAGCACCAGCGCCAGCACCGCGCCGAGGCCGGCGGTTTCCGACGGCGTGGCGTAGCCGCCGTAAAGCGCGACCATGACGCCGATCAGCAGGATGACGAAAGGCAGCACGCGCGGCAGCATTTCCACTTTCTCGCGCAGGCTGTAAACATGCTGGCCGAGGTAGGCCGACTTGACGCCGCCGGCGGTGTGGCTGACTTCGGCGGCGCGGTATTCGACGCGGTAGCGCCAGGTCGCATACAACGAGAACAGCACCACCAGCAGCACGCCGGGACCGATGCCGGCGAGGAACAGGCGGCCCAGCGACTGCTCCGCCGCGACGGCATAGAGGATCATGGTGATCGACGGCGGCAGCAGGATGCCGAGCGTACCGCCGGCCGCGATGATGCCGGCGGCGAAGCCGCCCGAATAGCCGCGGCTGCGCATTTCGGGAATGCCGGCGCTGCCGATCGCGGAACAGGTCGCCGGGCTCGACCCGGCCATCGCCGCGAAGAGGCCGCAGGCGAAAACGTTGGCGATGCCCAGTCCGCCCGGGATGCGGTGCATCCATGCATGCAACGCCAGATACAGGTCGCGGCCGGCGGCCGACTTGCCGATCGCGGCGCCCTTCATGATGAACAGCGGGATCGAAAGCAGCGTGATGCTGGCGAGCTCTTCATAGACGTTCTGCGTCACGGTATCGAGGCTCGACGCCGGCATGAAGAAGAACATGAAGGTCAGCGCCACGCCACCCAGCGCAAAGGCGATGGACATGCCCGAAAGCATCACCAGCAGCGTCGCCGCGCCGTAGAGCAGGCCGATGGCGAGGACGCTCATTGCGCCGTCCTCACGGCGACAACACGCGCCATCAAATGCAGCAGCAGCTGGATGCCGACCAGGGTCATGCCCAACGCCATGATCGAGTAGGGAATCCACAGCGGCGGCCCCCAGGAGCTCGTCGTCGTCTGCCCTTCGCGCCAGGCTTCGTGCCACAGCGTCCACGACTTCCAGGCGAAGAACAGGCAGAACGCACTGCTGGCGGCATCCACCAGCATCAGGCGCCAGCGATTCACCCGCGGCGACAGAACGCCCGCCAGCGCCTCGATGCCGATGTGGCCGCGCTGCGATTGCACATAAGCGCCGGACAGGAAGGTGGCGCCGACCAGCAAGAATACCGCGGCCTCGTCCTGCCAGTCGGTGGCGATCTTGAAAAAATAGCGAGCGAACACGCTATAAGTCAGGATGCCCGCGGCGGCCAGCAGCGCCAGCATGCAGGGCACCAGCAGCGCGCGGTTCACCAGGCTCATCGCGCGGTCGAGTGCGCCGAGCACGCCTGCCGCCGGCCCGTTCGGACCGGGCAGGCGCGGATCGTAGCCGTGACTCATGGAGCGGTCAGAGCGTCTTCTCGGCCAGTTGCAGCATTCGCGCGCAGTTCGCCGACTTGGCCGCAAAGTCTTTCCACGCCGTGTCGCGCGCCAGCGCCTGCCACTTCTTCACCGCCTTGTCGTCGAGGTCATAGACCTTGGCGCCGGCCTTGGCGTAAATGTCGGCAACCTGCTTGTCGTCGATCCGCGCCTGCTCGGTGCCGAACTTTTCCATTTCGACGCCGACCTGCATGATGACCTGCTGCTGGTCCTTCGGCAGCTTGTCGAACACGCTCTTCGCCATCATGAGCGGTTCCGCCATGAACCAGTAGGCCTTGCCGCGACCGGTCGTCAGGTGCTTCGAGACTTCCTCGAGACGGAAGGAGATCAGGCTGGTCGATGAGGTCATCGCCGCGTCGGCGGCGCCGGTCTGCATTGCGGCATAGATTTCGTTCGAGGGCAGGGACAGCACCGAGGCGCCGGCGGCCTTGAGGATCATGTCCATTTCCTTGCTGCCGCCGCGCACTTTCATGCCTTTTGCATCTTCCGGATTGACCAGCGGTGCGGCACGACTGGCGACGCCGCCGGCCTGCCAGATCCAGCTGACGATGACGATGCCCTTCTCCAGCAGCAGCTCGTTGAGCGCCTTGCCGATCTCGGCGTTCTTCCAGGTCGCCGCCTGTTCGTAGGAGGTGACCAGGCCGGGCATGAGCCCGAGGTTGAGTTCAGGCACTTCGCCGCCGGCATAGGGCAGCGGGTACAGGCTCATGTCCAGCGCGCCCTTGCGCATCGCGCTGAACTGGGCGTTGGTCTTCATCAGCGACGAGCCGGGATAGATCTGGAACTTGAGCGCGCCTTTGGTGCGAGCCTCCACTTCCTGCGCGAACTTGCGGCACAGGCGGTCGCGGAAATCGCCGGAGTCGATGGTGCCGCCGGGAAACTGGTGCGAAATCTTCAGAGGTTCGGCGGCGATGGCCTGGCGTCCGAACAGCATCAGCGGCGCAGCGGCCAGTGCAGCTTGCAGAATTGAGCGGCGGGTAGTCATGCGGGTCTCCTCATTTGATTTTAGTTTTGCCGTGCCTGGCGCCTGACGGCGGCCGACGTGGCGATAGTACCCTCGCGGGCGAAACTTTCGACGTTGTTCTCGAGATCGTCGACGTCGTACAGGTAATTCACCATGACGCCGAAAGACTGCTGCATGCCCTTCGGCGAGGCATCGCCCAGCGGATTGATGCGCTCGATGCGGGCGCCATTGCCGAGATGAAAACGCGCGACCGCATCGAACGGCTGCCTCCCATCGCCACGGCTGGCTTTTGCCAGCGTCAGGTAGCGCGCTGCAAGCCGCGCCAGCGCGTCGCTGATCTCGCGTGCCGCTGCGGCGTTCTGCGTCCAGTCGCCCGCGGCCAGCTGCCCGGCGTCGAGTTCGAGCCCAACGTCGATCAGCGCCTGCGGATTCTTCCGCGCCCACGACGCAAATCCTGGCAGGGGTGACAAGGTGGCGAAGTGCCGCAGCTTGGGAAAATCGCGTTGCAGATCGTCGATCACACGCTTCAGCAAAAAGCTGCCGAAGGACACGCCGCGCAAGCCGGCCTGCGTGTTGGATATCGAGTAGAAAATCGCGGTATCGGCGCGGCGCGAATCGAACACCGGCGCGTGCTCGTCGAGCAGGGCCTGCACGCTGTCGGCGAGACGATCGGTGAGCGCCACCTCGACGAAGATCAGCGGCTCCATCGGCATCCGCGGATGAAAAAATGCGTAGAGGCGACGGTCCGAATCGAGCCGGTCCTTGAGGTCGGTCCAGGAGCGGATTTCATGCACCGCCTCGTACTGGATCAGTTTTTCGAGCAGCGCCGCCGACGAATTCCAGGTGATGCGCTGCAGCTCGAGAAATCCGACATCGAACCAGGCGGCGAGGCGCGACTCGAGCTCGCGATCCAGAGGCGCCAGCTCGGGATCTTCATCCAGATAGCGCAACAAATCGGCGCGCAAATCAACGAGGAACTTGACGCCTTGCGGAATCGCGTTGAACTGGGTCAGGATGCGCAGCCGCGCCGAGCGCAAGGCCGCGCGCAATTCGGCCTCGGCATCCCATTGGCCCCCGGTGCCCACCGCTTGCTGGTAGGCCTCGTGGGCCTTCGCCACGCGCTCCGGCGCGGGGCCGAACTCGAGCGAGATCAGGCGCAGGAAGGCGTGGCGTCCGCTGTCATCGAGCTCGAGACAGGTCTGCGCCAGGGCCGCTGCCCGGGTCCGCGCCGACACCTCGCCGCCGCGCGCCTCGGCACACTCGGCGAGCTGCCGGCGCCATTCGTCGAGCTGCTTCGGCCCGACGCTCGCCGTACCGCCAGCGCCGCCCCCGGGGGTACCGCTGCGCATAACTATCGAGCGCAAACGCTGCACCAGTCCGTCAACCATGAACCGCCTCCGCTGCCAGCGACATTTCGCGCAGTGCCTCGAGCTGCGCCAGTAGATGTCCGCGCATCACCCGCTCCGCCGCATCGGCATCCTGCCGGCGCAAGGCCTGCATCAGCGCACGATGTTCGGCCAGCGATGCGGCCAGCCGGCCCTCCAGCCGCAGCGAATGATGGCGGGATAGTTTCAGCAGTTTTCGCAAATCGCCGATCACCATCTGCAACCAACGGTTGCCGGCGCATTCCTGCATCTGGTCGTGGAAAACGTAGTTGGTTTCGTAGTAGCGATTCACGTCGTCCGCCGCCGCGTGCTTTTCCAGCTTCTCATGCAGGGCGTCGAGCGCCTTGAGCTGGGCCGGCGTGCGCTTCTCCGCCACCTCGTGGGCGACGCGCCCTTCGAGCGTGGCCATGATGGGGAAAATCTCCTCCAGATCGCGCAGCGTCAACTCGGTGACGAAGCAGCCCTTGTGCGGCTGCAGATCGACCAGCCCCTCGCTCGACAGGACCTTGAGCGCTTCGCGCAGCGGCGTCCGGCTGATGCCGAGCTGCTCGGCCAGCGCCGCCTCGTCCAGCCGCCGGCCCGGCGCCAGCACGTGGTTGTAGATCTGCTCGCGCAGCAAATCGACGGCCTGTTGCGACAGAGATGATCGATTAACCCTTGTTTTCACGTAGATTTTATGATTGCATACGATATTTTGTATACAACTTACCGGAGGCCGGTGGGGCGGTCAAGCTGCACTGCAACACACCAGTGCAATCGCATGAATGCAGGAACCAGCATCTCCTCCCCCTTCAAGGGGGAGGCCGGGAGGGGGATGGGGGAGGAAACGGGCGTTCCGTCGGCGTGTCACCGCCAGCTTGCCCCATCCCCACCCCAGCCCTCCCCTTGACGGGGAGGGAGTTGGCGCTTCATGCGATTGCCCTGTGCAACACCCCCGAATCAAGGCATCAGTTGCGAGAAATCATCGATCGCCGGATAGTCGCCGGTGTGCTTTTCCGGCTGCTTCGTGTCCGGCTTCTTGATCGTGACCAGATGCGCGATGCCGTAGCGGCGGGCGCTGTCAAGCACCGGCAGGCTGTCATCGACCAGCACCGTGCGCGCCGGATCGAAGGGCTCGATCTCGTTGAGGCGCTGCCAGAAGGCCTGTTCCTCCTTGGCCGCGCCCAGCGCGTGCGAACTGACGATCGCGTCAAAGTGCGGCGAAAGCCCCGTTCGCGCCATCTTCAGCGTCACACTCTTGTGGTGGGCATTGGTCGCCAACACCACCCGCCGGCCGCTGGCGCGCATCGCTTCGAGGAAGGCCGTCACGTGCGGGTGGATCTCGATCAGGTGGGCAACCTCTTCCTTGAGGCGCATGATGTCCAGTTCCAGCGCGGTTTCCCAGAAATCCACCGAGTACCAGTCCAGCGTCCCGGCACGCGTGTGATAGCGCGCCATCAACTCTTCGCGCCCGGCCTCGGGCGACAGGCCGCGCGCTTCGGCATAGCGCCGCGGCAGATGGGTCTGCCAGAAATGGTTGTCGAAATGCAGGTCGAGCAGCGTACCGTCCATGTCGAGCAGGACGGTATCGATGCGCGACCAGTCAAGCATCGGGACAGCCGGACGAATCAGGGGCGGATGTAGGCATAGCCCTGCTGTTGCTTGCGCATCAGCTCGACTACGCCGGCCCCGACGTATTCGATGTTCTTCTGCATGTCGTCTTTGGTCAGCTTCTGGGCTTTCATGGTGTTCTCGCAGGCCACCACCTTGATGCCGCTGGCGACGGCTTCCTCGATGCGGTTGGCAATAAGTGCATCGGCCTTCAGCATGCCGATGCCGGGGCCGTAGGCCACGATCTCGATCTCCGTCTTGTCCGCGCCGAGATCCGTTTGCACGTTCTTCGCGTTGTTCAGCGCCAGATTCCATTTCTGCGGATCGGCATCGGACACCTGGATGATGACGCGCTCTTTTTGCGGCATTTTCGCGACCGACTTTTTCTTCTGCACGGCAACGGCTTTTTTCGGCTCGTCGGCGGCAATGGAACTCAGGGGCAGGGCAAGGGCCGCACAGGCGAAGGCGGCAGCCAGCTTACGATTCATGGCGATCATGGGTTTTCTCCTCGGGTGGTTGAAAGCTGCGTCTGGTGCGCAGTTGGTCAAGCATAGCAGCCCGGCGTGGCGGGCTGCCAACCACTATGCTTATGCGGAAATATACAGACCCTATGGCCGGATATAGACCCAGCCCTGCTGCTGCAGGCGCATGATCTCGACATAGCCGGCCCTGGCGTAGGCGATGCCGTCAATCATGTCGTCCTTCGTCAGGTGCATCGACTGCATCGAATTTACGCAGGCGACGAAACGCACGCCGGCCGCCATCGCGTCCTGCACCCGATTGGCGGTCAGCGCATCGGCCTTGATCATGCCGAGTCCGGGCCCGATCAGGACGACCGTAACGTCCGCCCGGCCGAGCTCTTCCTGCACGTTGTTGACGTTGGACAGCACCGTGTTCCACTTCTTCGAGTCGTCTTCATTGACCTGAAACACGATGCGGTTCATCGTTGCCGGCGCCGCATCCGCTGCGCGAACGGCAGCGGCCGCGAGCGCGAGCACGGCCATCAGCGCAAATGTCGTGAATTGTCTCAGCTTCATGTCGGTTATCCTCCGCAGCACCTCATCGACTTCACTCTGCCACAAATTCCCCATGGAGAAAATCGATTGTGCCGTCATCGGCGCCGGCGTCATCGGTCTGGCGGTCGCGCGCAGGCTGGCCGCCGCCGGTCGCGACGTGCTGATTCTTGAAGCCGAAAGCGCTTTCGGCACGGGCATCAGTGCGCGCAACAGCGAAGTAGTCCATGCCGGCATCTACTATGCCGCGGGATCGCTCAAGGCCCGGCTCTGCGTCGCCGGACGCGGCATGCTCTACGCCTATTGCGAGGAGCGCGGCATAAGCCACCGGCGCTGCGGCAAGCTGATCGTTGCCGCGGGCGAAACGCAGCGTGAGCAGCTCAACCGCATCGCCGCCGGTGCCGCGGCCAATGGCGTGGATGACCTGCAATTCCTGTCGCGCGATGCAGCCCGCGCGCTCGAGCCGGCACTCGAATGCAGCGCCGCGCTGTTGTCGCCGTCGACCGGGATCATCGACAGTCATGCCCTGATGCTCTCCCTGCTCGGCGACGCCGAACGCGACGGCGCCGTGCTGGCCCTGCAAAGCCCGGTGCGGGGTGGCGAGATCGTCAGCGACGGCATCGTCCTCGACGTCGGCATCGACGCCGAGGACGCCATGCAGTTGCACGCCACCACCGTGGTGAATTGCGCCGGCCTCGGTGCCCAGGCATTCGCGCAGCGCCTGCACGGCCTGCCGCCGGCAGTCGTGCCGCCGCTCTCCTACGCCAAGGGCAACTACTACGCACTGGCAGGACGCGCGCCCTTTTCACGACTGATCTACCCGGTGCCCGAAGCGGCCGGGCTCGGCGTGCACCTCACGCTCGACCTCGGCGGGCAGGCCCGCTTCGGTCCCGATGTGGAATGGATAGACCGCATCGACTACACGGTCGCCCCCGAACGTGCCGACGCCTTCTACGCCGAAGTGCGGCGCTACTGGCCGCAGCTTCCCGATGGCGCGCTGCTGCCCGCCTATGCCGGCATCCGCCCCAAACCGCACGCGCCGGGCGAGCCCGCCAGGGACTTTCTCGTCTCCGGCCCGGCCGAGCACGGCGTGCCCGGCCTGGTCTGCCTGTATGGCATCGAGTCGCCGGGCCTGACCGCCTGCCTCGCCCTCGCCGACCACGTTGTCGACCGGCTCGCCTGCTGAACGAACCCGCGACGGCAAACTGCTAGGATATCCCCTGCTTCTCAAATTCGTCCTGCCCACACGATGCCCAGCCACCCGCTTCGCGCCGCCACGATAGTTCCTGTCCTTGCGCTGGTTCTGCTTGCCGTTGCGGCGGTCGACGCCCAGGCGCAGACCAGGGACGTCAAGCTGACCGGCATGGGAATTCGCAAATGCAGCGAATGGCAGCACTGGAAGGAATCGGGCAATACCGAAGCGCGCGCCATGGTGCTGGAGTGGGCGCAGGGATTCATCTCCGGCCACAACGTCTATGCGCGTGCGGGAACTGAAACGGCGAGCCCGGTCATCGCCAATGCCAGCGTGCTGATTCCGCTGCTCGACAGCTACTGCCAGAAAAAGCCCGAGGACCGGATACTGTCCGGCGTGATCGAGATCACCCAGAGCCTCGGTGGTGCCAAGGTCAATCTGGCGCCCAAGACGCCGCCGCCGCAGAATCCGCGGCCGGAGAACAAAGGCAAGCTGGATTCCTGAGGCGAACCGGTTCCGTGCCCGAACGGGAATAACAACAGGAGCAATCATGGCGGGATTCCCAAGCAAAGCATCAATCGCCTGCCTGCTGTGGCTGGCGCTGACCACCCCGGCGCTGGCCGATGTCCGCGGACTTCTGGCGGAAGTGCTCGCCGCACACGGCGGCGGCGCGGCGCCGACAGCGATCCACGAACGCGGCGTGATCGAATCCCTGCGCCGCGGCAACGCGGTGGTGGAACGCTGGTGGCAGGCGCCCGACCGCTTCCGCATCGAAATCGGGTATCCCGATGAAACCGAATCGCGCCTGCTGCGCGGCAACGAAGCATGGCAGCAGGGCCAGCCGGCCACGCCCGCGTTTCACGGCTCGCTGGCGCTGCAGGCGGCACGCATGGCGCTGCCCTGGCGGCTGCAGGAAAACGCGCGCCGCGTGATCGATCTCGGCACCGGAAAAAACGGTGACGGAAGACCGGTCAGGGTGCTGGAATGGCCGGTGCAGGAGGGAATCAAGCTGATCGTCGAAATCGATGCAGAATCCCGGCTGATCCTGCGCTCGCGCGGAATACTGACCATCAACAACGCCTCGATGGAGTTCGCCACCGGCTATGAGGATTACCGCAGCGTCGCCGGCCGGCGCGTGGCCATGATCGAGCGGCATTTCGCGATGGGCGAGTACACCGGCACCACCACGCTCGACAGCGTCGAGTTTCCCGCCGTACTGCCAGCGCCGACTTTCAATCCCCCGGCCGGCGCAGGCGGGCTTCGTGTGCAGGATTCCGGCAAGCCGGTCCTGACGCAGGCAGCGCAGCCGCTCAGCGGCCCTTGAAGCGCGGCGGTCTCTTGGCGAGAAAGGCCGCCAGCCCTTCCGCGTAATCCTGCGTCCCGAGAAAAGTGAATGACTCACGCTTTTCCTCGATGCTCAAGGGACGATCCTCCATCAGTCTCGCGATCCAGTGCTTGTGCCAGCGCGCGACCAGCGGCGCCCCGGCCGCAATGCGCGCGGCGGTCGCCTGCGCTTCCTGCTCCACCTCTTCGTCGGCAACGACGCGCGTCAACAAGCCCTTGGCATAAGCCTCGGCCGCGCTCAGCAGCCGTCCTTCGAGCAGGATTTCCTTGGCCACCGCGGGGCCGGCCAGCCTGAGCAGGCCTGCCAGTTCGCCGGGGTACATCGAGAAACCCAGCTTCATGATCGGTGCGCCGAAGCGCGCGGTTTCGCCGGCAATGCGCAGATCGCAGGCACAGGCGATTTCGAGCCCGCCGCCGACGCAGGGACCGAGGATCGCGGCGACCGTCGGGTGCGGACAGGACTCGATCGCGGCCAACGCCTCGCCCACGGCCTCGTGGTAGGCCAGCGCGAGATCGACAGTGGCGCGCGCGGTGCGAAATTCCTCGAGGTCGCCGCCGGCGGCGAAGACCACACCCTCGCCGCGCAGGATGATGCAGCGCAGTGAACTGTCGGCGCTCAGCTCGCCCATGGTTGCACGCAGCCGCTGCCACATCGCCGCATTCAGAGCATTGAGTTTGTCCGGATTGAACAGAGTGACCGTTGCGATATCGCCGTCACGCTGGCAGAGGATGTCGGGCGTCATTGACGAAAGCTCGAAGATCTCACTCGTGCATCTGCCGGCAATGGCTCTCGCGCGCAAAAGCGAGAATGACGGCAGCTACGATCAAGGCACCGAAGATCAGGGCGAACCCCGCCTGATATGCCGCGGCATCGTAGACCCGCGCACCGGACTCGATCGCACCGTTCCAGCGCCGGTCGAGCATCCAGCCGACTGCGGGCTGGAGAAACATGCCGCCCATCAGCGGCCCCATGTTGACCACGCCCGAGGCTGTGCCGACCAATCGCAGCGGCACCGATTCCTTGGCCCATGCGAAGCCGATGATGATGTTGCCCGAGGCAAAGCCGGTGGGAACCAGCAGCACCACCAAGGCCCACAGCGGCAGCGGTGCAAAGATGATCGCCGCCCAGCCCAGCAGGGCCACGGCCGCGGTGATCAGGTACAGGGACTTCCTCCTGCCCATGCGTTCCGACCAGCTGCCCAGCAGGGGACCGCCGAGCGCCCAGGAGACCAGCAGGGTCGAGGTGATCGCGGCCGCGGCCTTGGGGTCCAGTCCGTGCACCTGCCGCAGAAAGGGTACACCCCAGAGTCCCGCAAAGGTGAGCACCGCGCCGGTAAAACCGATCGGCACCGCGGTCAGGATCCACACGTTGCGGTAGGACAGCACTTCCATCAGGCCGCGCAGCACGGAGGTCGATTGGTGCGCGTGATGCGCGCCCTGAAAGTGGCTGGCGTAGCCGCGCTCGGCCGGATCGTCGCGTACGCGCAGCCAGGTGGCGATGCACAGGATCGCGGTCAGCGCAGCGGACACGCCCATCACCGGGCGCCAGCCGAAAGCCTCGACCAGCATCCGCAGCGGCACACCCGCCACCACCCCGCCGACGACGCCCATCAGCAGCGCCATGCCAGAAGCCAGCGCGTATTGCTGCGGCGAAAACCAGTGGCTGGCCAGCTTGAGCATGGAAACGAAAGCCACCGCCACCGAGGCGCCGATCAGCAGCCGCCCGATGCCGGCCCAATAAATGTCCGGCGCAAACGCAAACACGGCGGTGCCCAACGCTGCCACACCCGCCCCGACGGTGAGCAGACGGCGCGGGCCCCAGCGGTCGGCAATCATCCCGGTCGGAATCTGCATCGCGACGTAGGAATAGAAATAGAAGGCCGAGAGATTGCCCAGCGCCGCACCGCCGATGGCGAATTCGGTCATCAGCCGGTCGGTGATCACGGCCGGCGCGACGCGCTGGTAGAAGCCGATCAGGTACAGCAGAGCGCCGAGACCCCAGACGCTCCACGCCAGTACCGCCGGCGAGAAGTTCTTTTGCTCGCTCATGCCTTGAAATTCTCCGCCCACCATAACCGCGCCTTCAGCCCCCAGGTCGTCGCATAACCGACCACGCGAAAACGCACATTGCCCTGTGCATCGACCACGAAATGCGTCGGCACTCCGCGCACACCCCAGTCGATCGCATGACGGCCATCGGCATCGATCAGTTGCGGCAGCTCGATGCCGCGCTCCTTGAGATGCTTCGTCACCGTCGCCGCGTCGCCCGACTGCATCGCCACCGGGATGACGCGATGATCCTGCGCCACGCTGACGATGTTGCCCTCCTCCGCCTTGCACACCGGGCACCAGGTCGACCAGAAAGCCACCAGCGTCGGCGTGTCACCAGCGCCGACTTTCACGGGACTGCCGTCAGTAAGGGCGCCAGCCAGCGGCGGTGCCGCACCCTCAGGCAGGCCGCGCGTCTGCCAGTACTGGGCGCCGACAATGACGGCGATGATCAGGGCGGCTTCGAGCGCATGGCGCGGCCTGAATACGCGCCGCAGGCGATCGCTCAAAGCACGTCTTAGCATTGCTCCCACGGCAGGCCTTCGAAGCGCCAGCCGTTCATCGAACCGCGATGGTGGGTGTCGTCGAGCTCGCCCTCGAAGCCGTGCAGTACGTTGTACACCCGCGTGAAGCCGGCGGCTTCGAGCGCGTGGCCGGCATCGACCGAGCGGTTGCCGCTGCGGCAGATCAGCACCACCGGGCGATCGCCGGAATGGCCGGCGAGTTTCTTCACTTCCCCGACGAAGTGGGGATTGACTTCCCAGTCGGGGCCGTCGTTCCACGACACATGGCTGACGCCGGCCGGATGCCCGACGAAAAAGAATTCCATTTCGCTGCGGCAGTCGACGAACAGCGCGCTCGGATTGTCGTGCAGGAACTTGGCCGTTTCCTTGGGGGTCAGGTGTTTCATGATGTTCTCCGCTCTGCTGTTGGAACGGCAATTGTAGCCAAGCGCGGTATAGTAAGTCGATGAATCCACTTCCCTCCTGAACCCGATGATTACCTCTGTTCTGAAAAACCTGATCCCTTGCGCTGCTATCCTGCTGGCGTTGTCGGCCCACGCCGAACCCGACCTCAGCGCGCCCGAAGCCGCCGCCCAGGCACAGTCTGGCAAACTCATCCTGATCGACATCCGCACTCCGCCGGAATGGAAGGAGACCGGCGTAGCCAGGGGCGCCAGACAGGTCAATATGATTCACCCGCAAGGGGCCAAGGGCTTTACCGATCAATTGATGAGCGAACTCAAGGGCGACAAGAACACGCCCATCGCCCTGATCTGCCGCACCGGCAACCGCACCACCCAGGTCCAGCGCTACCTGCAAAGCGTCGGCTTCACCCAGGTCTATAACGTCAAGGAAGGCATGGCCGGCAGCGCCGCCGGCCCCGGCTGGATCAGGCGCGGCCTGCCGGTGGAGACCTGCACGCAGCAGTGCTGAAACGGAGCGAAGCGAAGTTTCAGTGAAGGCAAATGCGTGCGACAGCGCGCGTTATGCCGCAGCTAAAAGTCGGCGCCGGCGAGACGGCGACGACCGGGATGGATGTTAAAATCCTTACCAATTCAAGCTCTTCGCGCTACACCGCGTCATTCCAATGCAACCCGACCGCAGCACTGAATTGCGCGAACTGCTCGCGCAACGCCTCCTTATTCTCGATGGCGCCATGGGCACCATGGTGCAGCGCCACGGCCTCGTCGAGGCCGACTATCGCGGTTCGCGTTTTGCCGCGCACGGCAAGGATCTGAAGGGCAACAACGATCTGCTAAGCATCACGCGGCCGGACGTGATCGGCAGCATCCATGCCGAATACCTCGAAGCCGGCGCCGACATCATCGAAACCAACAGCTTCAACGCGACACGGGTTTCGCAGGCCGAGTACGGGCTGGCCGACCTCGCCTTCGAATTGAACGTGGCCGCCGCGCGGCTGGCGCGCGAAACCGCCGACCGCTACTCCACGCCTGACAAGCCGCGCTTCGTCGCCGGCGTACTGGGGCCGACCTCGCGCACGGCATCGCTCTCGCCCGACGTCAATGATCCCGGCGCACGCAATATTACTTTCGATGCGCTGGTGGCCGATTACGTTGACGCCGCGCGCGGTCTGACCGAGGGCGGCGCCGACATCCTGCTGGTGGAAACGGTGTTCGACACGCTCAACGCCAAGGCCGCTCTGTTCGCCATCGAGAAGTTCTTCGACGAGGCGGGACGGCGCTGGCCGCTGATGATCTCCGGCACCATCACGGACGCTTCGGGGCGCACGCTTTCCGGGCAGACGGCGGAAGCCTTCTGGAATTCGCTGCGGCATGCGCGGCCGCTATCGTTCGGCCTCAACTGCGCGCTCGGCGCCAGGGAACTGCGCCAGCATGTCGAGGAATTGTCCAGGCTTTGCGACTGCTTCATCTCGGCCCATCCCAACGCCGGCCTGCCCAATGCCTTCGGCGGCTACGACGAGACGCCGCAGGCGCTGGCCGACGAGATTCGCGAGTGGGGAGCGACAGGCATCATCAATATCGCCGGCGGCTGCTGCGGCACCACGCCCGACCACATCCGCGCCATCGCGCAGGCGCTGCACGGCATGACGCCGCGCGCGATCCCGCAGATCGAGAGAAAGCTGCGCCTGGCCGGCCTCGAAGCCTTCAACGTCGGCGACGACAGCCTGTTCGTGAACGTCGGCGAGCGCACCAACGTCACCGGCTCGAAAGCTTTTGCCCGCATGATCCTCGAAGGCCGCTTCGACGATGCGCTGGTGGTCGCCCGCCAGCAGGTGGAGAACGGCGCGCAGGTGGTCGACATCAACATGGACGAGGCGATGCTCGATTCACAGGTGGCGATGGTGCGTTTCCTGCACATGGTCGGCTCCGAGCCGGACATCTGCAAGGTGCCGTTGATGCTCGACAGCTCGAAGTGGGACGTGATAGAGGCCGGCCTCAAGTGCATCCAGGGCAAGGGCATCGTCAATTCCATCTCGATGAAGGAAGGCGAAGCGAAGTTCCTCGAACAGGCGCGTCTGGCGAGGCGTTACGGCGCGGCCGTGATCGTCATGGCCTTCGACGAGCAGGGCCAGGCCGACACCTACGAGCGCAAGATCGGCATCTGCAAGCGTGCCTACGACGTGCTGCTGGCCGACGGCTTTCCGGCCGAGGACATCATTTTCGATCCGAACATTTTCGCCATCGCCACGGGCATTCCCGAGCACGACAACTACGCGGTGGATTTCATCAACGCGCTGGCCTGGATCAAGGCGAACCTGCCCTTTGCGCGGACCTCCGGCGGCGTCTCTAACGTGTCCTTCTCCTTCCGCGGCAACGATGCGGTGCGCGAAGCGATACACACCGTGTTCCTCTATCACGCGGTCAAGGCCGGGCTCACCATGGGCATCGTCAATGCCGGCCAGCTCGGCGTCTATGACGACCTGGCGCCCGAGCTGCGCGAGAAGGTGGAAGATGTGGTGCTCAACCGCAAACTCGGCGCTGGCGACACGCTGACCGAGCTGGCGACGCGGGTCAAAGGGCAGGCCAAAGAACAGGTGGTCGATCTCGCCTGGCGCCAGTGGCCGGTGGACAAGCGCCTCGAGCACGCGATGGTCAAGGGCATCACCGAGTTCGTCGTCGCCGACACCGAAGAATGCCGCGCCGCGCTGTTTGCCTCCGGCCGCCCGCCGCTGTCGGTGATTGAGGGTCCACTGATGAACGGCATGAACGTGGTCGGCGACCTGTTCGGCGCCGGCAAGATGTTCCTGCCGCAAGTGGTCAAATCGGCGCGCGTGATGAAGCAGGCCGTGGCGCACCTGATCCCCTACGTCGAGGCCGAGAAGCTGCGCACCGGCTCGACCTCCAAGGGCCGGATCGTCATCGCCACGGTCAAGGGCGACGTCCATGACATCGGCAAGAACATCGTCGGCGTCGTGCTGGGCTGCAACGGCTACGAGATCATCGACCTCGGCGTCATGGTGCCGGTCGACAAGATACTGAATGCAGCGAAGGAACATGGCGCGCAGGCCATCGGCCTTTCCGGCCTGATCACGCCGTCGCTGGAAGAAATGAGCCATATCGCCGGCGAAATGCAGCGCCAGGGATTCAGCCTGCCGCTGCTGATCGGCGGCGCGACGACTTCGCGCGCCCACACCGCAATCAAGATCGCGCCGAACTATGCCGGGCCGGTGGTGTATGTGCCGGATGCATCGCGCGCCGTGGGCGTGGTGACCAAGCTGCTGTCGATCGACATGCGCGCTTCCTTCGTCGCCGAAATCGCTGCCGACTACGACAAGGTGCGCGGCCAGCATGCGAACAAGAAGGGCATTGCGCTGGTTTCACTGGAAGCGGCGCGCGCGAGTCGGGAAAAATCGGACGCCAAGCTGACATTCGAGGGAAATGCGGCGCCGGTGAAGCCGAAACAGCTCGGCGTCACCGTGCTGCGCGACCTCGATCTTGCGACGCTGGCCGAGTACATCGACTGGGGCCCCTTCTTCCAGACTTGGGACCTCGCCGGCAGCTATCCGAAGATTCTCGACGACGCCGTCGTCGGCGAAGCGGCGCGTAACGTGTTTGCCGATGGCAAGGCCATGCTGCAGCAACTGATAGCGGAAAAGTGGATCAGCGCCAATGCGGTGTTCGGCCTTTTTCCGGCGCAAAGCGTCGGCGACGACATCGTGTTCTACGCCGACGAGACACGCGGCAAGGCGGCGATGACCTGGCATGGCCTGCGCCAGCAGCAGGAGCGCCCCGCCGGCAAGCCGCAGCAGTGTCTGTCAGATTTCGTCGCGCCCACGGGTGGCGACTGCGGAGACTACGCCGGCGCCTTCGCCGTCACAGCCGGCATCGGCATCGAAAAGAAGCTCGCCGAGTTCGCGGCGCAGCACGACGACTACCGCGCCATCATGCTCAAGTCGCTCGCTGACCGCCTCGCCGAAGCCGCTGCCGAGTGGCTCCATCGCGAAGTACGCACTAACTACTGGGGCTATGCCGCGGGCGAGTCGCTCAACCGCGCGGCCCTGATCGCCGAGCTGTATCGCGGCATCCGTCCGGCGCCGGGTTACCCGGCCTGCCCCGATCACACGTCGAAGGGAGCGCTGTTCACTCTGCTCGACGCGCCGAAGAACGCCGGCATGCAGCTCACCGAAAGCTATGCCATGACGCCCGCCGCCTCGGTCGCCGGCTTCTACCTCGCACACCCCGAGGCGCACTACTTCGCTGTCAGCAAGATCGGCCGCGACCAGTTGCAGGACTGGGCGCAGCGAAGCGGAATGACAATTCAAGAAGCCGAAAAATGGCTCGCCCCACTGCTATAAACCCCGGAGAATCCCATGTCAGAAATGAACCGCCGCAGCTTCAATGAAGCCGTAATCTTCGTCAAAAACAACAAGCGTGCAGCCTTTGCCGCGATGCCGGTATTCGGCGACGACGGGGGCGACGAAAACGCAACCGCCGAAGGCGCACGCGTCTTCATCCTGCTGCCCGATGAGGACGAGGGCTGGATCCTGCGCTTCATCGCCGGACCGTTCTTTTCCGCCGCCTATGCCGCCAACGACATCATCCCCGCCGACGAAATTCCCGATCGCGTGCGCGAGCTGCTGTTCGTGCCGACCCGCTGCGAGGAGGACTGGTTTACCGACCAGTTGCAGGTGCTTTTGGCGAAGCTGACACAGGCCGCCGGCATCGGCGAACAGATGCCTGATTACAACGCACAGCCGACCAAGGCGGCGGCGGATGTGGTTTTTCCGGTGTCCTTCATCGGCCTGAACAAGCCCCTCTGAGGGAAGCGCGGCATACCCGGGCCACTTGCTTTGGTCCAGCCTATTTCGGCGGGACGAAGCCGATCGCCTTGTACATTGCCTGAATGTTGTCGCGGCCCAGGCGACCTTCCATCTCGCGATGGACCGACATCATGGCTTTCCTGATTTCGTCCCGGTCCGCGACGGTCAACTCGTCGATCGAGGTCTTGCCGGAAGCCTTGATCTTGTCGATCGCGTTGCGCTCTTCGGCGATGGACAGAGCGTTGGCGTGCGTCGTTGCATCCGCCATGGCCGACTCCAGAATCTCGCGAATGTCCTTGGGCAGCCCGTCCCAGAATTTCTTGTTGGCCACCACGACGTAGCCCTGATGCGAATGGTGCAAGAGGGAAATATGCTTCTGCACCTCGTAGAACTTCTGGGTCAGCGCGTTGTACATCACCGTATCCGAACCGTCGACAACGCCCGTCTGCAAGCCCATATAGACCTCCGAGAATGCCATCGTCTGCGGCAAGGCGCCGATCGCGCGCATGGTCGCCTCATTGACCTTGGAGGAGTTGATCCGGATTTTCATCCCCTTGAAATCGGATAACTTGCGCAAGGGCTTGTTGGAGGTAATGACGCGAAACCCCGCGTCCCAGTAGGCCAAGCCCAGCACGCCGCGCGGCTCGAGCTTCTTGAGCATGGCCGTACCGTATTCGCTCTTCGCCAGACGTTGAAAACTGGCGATGTCCGGTGTCACGAACGGCAGGTCGAAGACCTCGAATTCCTTGACGCCGAACGGCCCGAATTTCGAGATCGACGGGGCGAGCATCTGTACCGATCCCATCTGCAGCGCTTCCAGTTCTTCCTTGTCCTTGAACAGGGAACTGTTGGGATAGATGTCCACATGCACGCGCCCCTTGGTCCGCTCTTCCGCGAGCTGCTTGAAACGCTCGGCCCCCTGGCCTTTCGGCGTATCGATGGCGGCAACGTGGCTGAATTTGATGTTGATGACGTTTGACGTCTGCGCAGTTGCAGGACTGGTCAACGACAGGGTCGCGATGGCCACCAAGCCCAGGCCGAGAATGGATAGTTGCATTTTGCTCTCCATGTAAATCTTGAACGGCTTGTTCAGTTCGCTGTCCGGGATGTGCTTCATGCCCGGCGCGCGACCATGAACAGCCGGCGAAACGGGAACAGGGTCGTGCCGTCGGCCAACGGCGAATAGGCAATGCGCAGGCGTCGCGCATAGTCCGCCTCGAACTCCGCTCGCTCCGGCTCCTGGAGTTGATCGAGAAACTGTTTGAGCCAGGTTCCCTTGGTCCATTCCTTGACCGGATCGGTCCCCTGCAGAACCTGCAGGTATTCCGTTTCCCAGATATCGATGCTCGCGGCCAGCGGCTTCAGCATCGCGTAGTAATCATTCGGCCCGGCGACGGGCGCAGGGCGCAGCATGTGCTCCAGCCGGCTGCGCCATGGGCCGTGGTGCACGGTCTCGGCGATCAGGGTGTGCGAGGGCGCCGCGAAATTCCGCGGCATCTGCACGGCGAGCACGCCGCCGGGGGCAAGCTGCCCCAGCAGCCGCGGGAAAAGCTGCTCATGCTGCGGCAGCCAGTGCAGCGCGGCGTTGGAGAAAATCAGGTCTGCAGGCAGTGTCGTCGCCCAGTCAGCCACGCTTTGCCGGATCCATGTCGCCTCGCGAAACGCGCGCGCGGCCTGCGCCAGCATCTCGGCCGAATCATCGACACCGGTAATCGAGGCCGCGGGCCAGCGCTCGGCCAAGAGGCGCGTCACGTTGCCGGCGCCGCAGCCGAGGTCGTAGACACGCTTCGGCGCCGCCATGTCGATCCTGCCCAGCAGATCGACCGCAGGCCGCATTCGCGGCTCGGAAAACTTCAGATATTGATCGGGATTCCACGCCATCTTCGACTCCCAAACGCGCGACCGCCAGCCGGGAAGTCAGACGCCCCAGACCACCGGCTTCTTCTTCTTCAACGACCACTCCAGCAGTTCCAGCAGCGGCACGGCGCGTTGCGTCAGGGTGACGAACGGCCGCGAACTTTGCGCCTTGCCGCTGCCCGTGTCCGGCTCGGTGCGCGGCAGATCTTCCTCGTCCAGACCGGCGCGTTGCCGCTTGTCTTCTTCGATCGCGGCCTTGAGCCGGGCGATCGCGTCGGGCAATTGCTCGACGGTGACGATGCCCTTGTCGGTCGCGTCCTTGCCCATGAGCTTCATCATGCGCTGTGCGACGTCGCCGAACATGATGACGTCGCCGGAGGCGGGAGATTGAAAGATGACGATCACAGCTCGAGTTCCTTGAGCCAGTCGAGAATCTGCTGCGCCGGCTTCTTCCAGTCGCGCTCCAGCATCAGGCCGTGGCCCATGCCCGGAAACACGTGGGCGTCCACGCCGTAAGTGCGCGCCGTCATTTCCACCAGCGAGGCGGGGATCAGGTGATCGAATTCGGCGCCCTGCACCAGCAGCGGCGTGCGTTTCACGCGCCCCGCCCGCGGCATGCCGAACAGGGACATGTCCCAGATCGCGCGGTGCGATTCCGATTGCGAGCCCTTGTAGTAGCGCTTGAGGTCATCGAGCGACACCGGCTGCGCAAACAGCGCCTCGCGCAGGGTTTCCAGCGAGGCCTTGCCACCGCTCATGAGGCTGTTGAGGTCCGTCATCATGCCGGGCTTCGAAAACATCATGCCCACCGCGGCCGACAGCAGTCCTTGCGGCGGCACGGCGCACATCAGCACCGCACCGGGCGCCTGATGATCTTCGAGATATTTCTGCACCACGAAGCCGCCCATCGAATGCCCGATCAGCACCGGCGGCGCCGGCAGGGCGGCGACAGTGGTCGCCACGTCCTTCACGTAGTCGTTGATCGAAAAGCTGTCGAGGTGCTTGCGGCCCGGAGAAGCGCCGTGTCCGGAAAGGCTCAGGGCATAGGCCGCGTAACCGGCCTCGGCGAAAAAGGGCAGGAAGTGTTCCTCCCAGCACCAGGCGGCCGTATAGGCTCCGTGGATGAAAAGCAGCGGTGTCGGGTGCGCTTTACCCGCAGGAGCGCGGACCAGGACTTCGTGATGCTCGAATCGGGGCATATTCATTGCGACAGGTTGTAAGGGCTGCTGGACGACAGGCGCGCGAAGGGGCTCATTGCGCGCAGCCCCGATTAAAATGCTTGCTTCCAATTTTACCGCGTGCCATCCATGCTGAAATGGTTGATTGTCCTGGTGGCCGCTGTTTTCATTGTCGGCCTGTTGCAGCCCCGCCTGGCGCGCCTGCTGCAACTGGGTCGGCTGCCGGGCGACCTGCGCGTGCGGCTGCGCGGCAGGGACTACGTGTTCCCCTTCGCTTCGGCGGTGCTCCTGTCGCTGGTGGCCGGCCTTATCGGTCGGCTGCTTTGAGTTCCCGCAAGGCGGCCACGCGCGCCACGCTGATGTTGCGCGCGATGGCCTGCGGGTCAGGCCGGGCTTCGCTTTCCGTCGCCGTGGCGCGGGCCGCCGCAGCACGCGCCGCCGTATCACGTGCAATTGCCCCGGCATCCACGGCGCGCACTGCCGCCAGCGCGGCACGCCAGGAACGCGCCTGCACGTAGTCGCGTTCGTCCCAGCCCAGCCGGCCGCGGTAATCCGCCTCGCAGGCGAGCAGAATCAGGTCGAAGCGCTCCGGTCGGCGCAGCGCATCGCAACGCTCCAGCACGGTCAGTCGGGTTTCCGGCCGCAAGTCCGCGATGCGGTGAATGTCGCCATGAAAACGCGCGGCCAGACGCCCGATGTCGCGGCAATCCGCCGGCACGCGCAGCCGCTCGCAGACGGCTTCGAGCAGGGCGACGCTCTTCACTTCATGGCCATAATGGCGCGGCAGGATGTCGGCCGGCGTGAGGCCCTTGCCCAGATCGTGCATCAGCGCGGCGAAGCGCGCCGGCAAGGCGGCGTCGAGTCGCGCCGACATGTCGATGACCATCATGACATGTACGCCGGTGTCGATTTCGGGGTGATAGTCGGCGCGCTGCGGCACGCCCCACAGCACATCCAGCTCAGGCAGCAGGCGCGCCAGCGCGCCGCATTCGCGCAGCACCTCGAACATGCGTGAAGGCTTCGCTTCCATCAGGCCGCGCGCCAGCTCCTGCCAGACACGCTCGGACACCAGCGCATCGACCTCGCCGGCGGCGACCATGCCGCGCATCAGCGCCATGGTTTCCGCGGCAATCGAGAAATCCGCGAAGCGTGCTGCGAGACGGGCGACGCGCAGGATGCGCACCGGGTCTTCGGCAAACGCGGGCGAGACATGCCGCAACAGGCGTGCAGCGAGGTCGGCGCGGCCGCCGTGGGGATCGATGATGGCGCCCGCCTCGTCCTTGGCCATGGCATTGATGGTCAGGTCGCGGCGCACGAGATCCTGCTCCAGCGTCACCCCGAGCGCGGCATGAAAGGCGAATCCGGCATAGCCCGGCGCCGTCTTGCGTTCGGTACGGGCCAGTGCGTATTCCTCATGCGTCTGCGGATGCAGGAACACGGGGAAGTCGCGCCCAACCGCGACAAAGCCGCGCTCCAGCATGTCCTGTGGCGTGGCGCCGACCACCACCCAGTCGCGGTCCTTGACCGGCAGACCGAGCAATTCGTCACGCACCGCACCGCCCACGGCATAGATTTCCATGGGCGCTATCAGCTACGCAAATACATGGGCGCGATCAGTTCCAGCGGCGTCGCGATGCGGCCGAATGGCAGCGCACAGCCGCTGTCGCAAACGCTGGCGACGCGCATCGAACGAATGTTGTCGCGTGTCATCGGACCGTTGGGAATAAATTCCATCGCCCAGGCCTGCAGCCAGGCGATGGCCTCCGGCAATCCGACCACGGCGCGCGGATGGCCGGCAACCTCGGCGGCATAGCTGACCAGTTCGCGCAGGCTGTATTGCTGCGGGCCGCACAGATCGTAGGCCGCACCGATGCTCTCCGCGCGCAGCAAGCTGTCGGCCACCGCGGCGGCAACGTCTCCCACCCATATCGGCTGGAAGCGCGCATCGGCACCCGCCAGCGGGAAGAATGGCGCGATCTTCGCCAGTCGCGCGAACAGCGTGAGAAAAGAATCGCCCGGCCCGAAAATCACCGAGGGACGAAACAACGTGAGATCGAGGCCAGCCTCCTGCAGCACCGCCTCGCCGGCGGCCTTGGAGCGCAGATAGCCGGAAGGCGCGTCGGTGGCCGCCTTCAGTGCGGAGACATGCAGCACCCGGCGCACGCCGGCCGCTTTGGCGGCAGCGGCGATTTTTTGCGGCAATTCGACATGGGCGTGGGCGAAGCCCTGGCCGTAGGGTGCCCGGTCGCCGGGCCGTCCCAAGACTGGGCCAGCCAAAACCCCGGAGCCGCCACGCGGCGAACCGTGGTCACCCCCTTCCTCGGAAAGGGGGGCGGGGGGAAGGCGCCCCGGCTCACCGCCTTTCAATATTCCAACGAGGCTGATCACGGCGTCCTGCCCGACCATCAACCGCGCCAGCGTCGCCGGATCATGTACGTCGGCCTCGACCACGGTCGCCGTGGGCAGCACCAGCAAGTGCTTGGCGTGGTCTCGCCGACGCGTCGGCAGCGTGAAGCAGGAGTCGGCGGTGGCGACGCGGCGCGCCAGCTCGCCGACGATGGCCGTACCCAAAAACCCGGTGCCGCCGATGATCAGCAAATTCCTCACGGCAGCTGTTCGACTCCGGTTTCGCCCTGTCCACGCGCGCCGATCATCCCCAGCGCGCCTTTCAGGGACTGCGGACGGCCGGAAAACAGGGTGTTGTAATAGACCGCGTTGCTCATGACTTTTTTCACGTAATCACGGGTTTCCGTAAACGGGATGGTTTCGGCATAGATCGCGCCTTCCAGGGGCCACTCCGCGCGCCACTTGCGAGCCCGGCCGGGACCGGCATTGTAGGCGGCGGAGGCCAGTACCGGATGGTTGTCGAGCGAGGTCAGGACCATCTTCATGTAGTTGGTGCCGAGCGTGACATTGGTATCCATCTCGGTCACCTTGGTCGGGTGAAAATGAACCAGGTTGATCTTCTTCGCCACCCATTTCGCCGTGGCGGGCATCAACTGCATGAGCCCCTTGGCGCCGACCGAGGATTTGGCGTTCATGATGAAGCGCGATTCCTGCCGCATCAGACCATAGACCCAGCCGTTGTTGAGGGCGAGTTCGTCGGCCTTGGGCAGTACCTGTTCGCTGAAGGGTGCTATGTAGCGCAGGTGATAATTGTGCTGCGCCAGTGTCCGGTCGGCGGTGTTGATGGCGCGATCCCATATCTCGTTGCGCCGCGCGACCTCGGCCGCCGCCAGCAGGGCGCGATCATCCATGCCGCGTAGTGACCACACCCATTCGCGCACGCCTTCGATCCGCATATCGACGCGGAACAGGGCCAGCGCGCGCTGGAAGCCCTGATTCGCCGCGGCCAGGGCCAGTTCATCGGCACTGGGAGCCGCCGCAAGAGGTGGCACCTCGATGTTGCGGCCAAGTTCCTCGTCGGCGAGGTTGCCGTAGAAATTCGGTTGACCGCTGAGCTTCAGGTAGTGCGTGCGCGCTTCGTCGGCACGGCCGCCGGCGGCCAGCGCCCGAGCCTGCCAATACGTCCAGTCCGGCTGCGCGGACTGGGTCGGCGGCATCGCGGCAATCGCCCGCCGCACGGCGCCCCAGTCGTGCGCCCGCAAGGCGGCGCGTACCCGCCAGGCCATTTGTTCCTCGGACAAGGCGGTGCCGGACGCATTCTCGTACCACGCCAGCGCCTCCGACCGATGGCGCAGCGCCGCCTGCCAGGCCAGCTGACCCCAGGCGTAGGAACGCTCTTCGGCGGTGAAACGCGCTTCGATCCGGGTCCAGCGTTTTACCGCATCCTGCGGGTCATTCCTTGCCAGACGCTGCACCGCGAACAGCGCTACTTCGCGTCCGCCGCGCTTTACCGCAAAGCCGGCCGGGAGCTTGTCGAGATAACGCGCCGGGCCTTGGGCTATGGATTCGAGGCCGCGCCCGTCGAAACCTTCGCTGGCCGGCAGATAGGCTGCCGCGTTGCGTGCGGCGCCAACCCGTTTGGCTTCGAAGAAGCGCCGCACGCGCTGCCAGACCTCTTCCACCGTCAAACCGCCGGCAGCAACCAGTTGATCGACCAACGGCTCGCAAGCCTGCGGCAAGTCCTGGCCGCCGACCCAGAGCGGACGCACAGTCTCCGGCGTGCGCGCGGCCTGCGCCGCGTAGCAATTCAATTCGGCATCGGGCAAGGCAAGCACCGGCAGCTCGCGCTGAAAACTGTCCCAATCGCCCTTCCTGCCCAGCACGCGCAACCAGTCGCCACGCAATTTCTCGGCGAGATAGGCACCCGGATAGCGGCTCAGATAGTCCGCGACGCCGCTGTCGTCGCCATCGTCGAGACGCAACCGCAAGGCCCAGTATTCGGCCCACGAGCGCAATGGATGTCCCTGCAAGGCTTCCAGCTGGCGCCCGAGGCGCACGCGCTCGCCGTTGCGAAAAGCGTCCCGTGCCGAAAGAAAGGCCGCATCGCCACGCTCGACGGAAGTTGCCGAAGGGACGCAGAGCGCCGGACCTGCGAACACGCCGGCTAGCACCGAGAAAGCCGCAATGAGGGCTATCCGGGATAGAGGCATGGCAGGTTTGAGCTTATAGTTCATCCAATGTTTGCTTCTTGACTTGTTCCGGCTCCACGTTAGCACATGACTGCAGACTCGCCGTCCGGCGAACAAACCACCGATTCCCCGATTCCTCGCGCTGCATTGCGACGCGAGAAGCTGGCCGCCCGCATGGCGCTCGACGAAAAAACCCATGCCAAGCTTTCGGCGCGGATCGAGTCCCATCTCGCCGCGCTGCTGGCACCCCTGCCGCCACAGACTCTGGCCTTCTGTGCGCCGGTACGTGGCGAATTCGATGCACGACCACTCGCATCGCTCCTTCTCGACTGCGGCTGGCAGGCGGCAATGCCGATCATCGTCGAATCGGATGCGCCGATGCGCTTCAGGCGATGGACGCCCTCTTGCACGATGGGCGTGGATCGCTACGGCATTCCGATCCCGCTGGAGGGTCCGAATCTCGTCCCCGATATCGTGCTGCTGCCGCTATTGGCTTTCGACGCGCAGGGTTTTCGTCTTGGCTACGGTGGTGGATATTTCGACCGCACACTGGCGGCGCTGGTTCCCCGGCCGCTGGCAATCGGCATTGGCTTCGAACTCGGACGCGTGGCGGACATCCGGCCGCAGGCGCACGACATACCCCTCACCGCGGTGATCACCGAGGCCGGCATCCTGCGTTTTACGCCAACTTAACGGCTGGTCGCCTGACCCAACCTGGCCAGAGCCTCGTCGAGCAGCGCGCGCCGCATGCCGAAATTGAGGCGGACGAAACCGGGCGCGCCGAAATCCACGCCGTCCGAAAGCCCCAGACCGTGCTGCTCGAACCAGCGGGCCGGATTGTCGACGCCTCGATCCGAGGCGAACTCGCGCGCATCGATCCATGCCAGGTAGGTCGCCTCCACCGGCCGCATGTCGAGACCCGGCGCGGCAACGACCGCACGCTCAACGGCGCGCAGATTGCCGCGCAGGTAGTCGAGCAGGGCCGCCTGCCAGTCATCGCAACTTGTCAGCGCGGCTTCGGTCGCGACCATGCCGAGGGCATTGACGTGCGGCACGATGCCGCGCATGGCGTCGCGGAAGCCGCGCCGCAGGCGGCTGTCGGAAATGATGGCGAAGGCGCAGCCCAGTCCGGGTATGTTGAAGGTCTTGGACGGCGCCATCAGCGTGATGGTGCGCGCCGCCAGTTCGGGGCTGAGCGTGGCGAAGAGTCGGTGCCGGCGGGACGGCGACAGGATCAGGCCGTTGTGGATTTCATCCGAGCAGACCACCAGATCGTGCTTTTCCGCCAGCAGCGCGATCTGCCACAGCTCATCCTCATTCCATACCCGTCCGGTCGGATTGTGCGGATGACAGAGCAGGAAGAGTTTCGCCTGACTGGTCCTGAGTACCGCGTCCACGGTAGGAAAATCCCACAGCCAGCCCGCGGAGTCGCGCACCAGCGGAGCGCTCGCCACACGTCGGCCGGAAAATCCCGGCGCCGAAAGAAAGGGGGGATAGATCGGTGTCGCGGTGAATACCGCATCGCCCTCCGCGCCGACAGCGCGGCAGGCGACGTTGAGGCCGGACACGAGACCCGGCAACCAGACGATCCAGTCGGGGTCGATGCTCCAGTCGAACTTGCGCCCGAGGTAGCCGACGACGGCGTCGATCTGGCTCATGGTGGGCTGGTTGTAGCCGAACACGCCATGGTCGATGCGCTGTCGCAAGACTGTCAGTACTGCCGGCGGCGCGGCAAAATCCATGTCCGCGACCCATAGCGGGATTACCTCGTCCGGCGCAGCACGGCCGGCGTACTTCGCCCACTTCACCGAATCGGTGCCGGCGCGCTCGATGACAACGTCAAAATCAAAGCTCATCCGAGTGCACCACGCGGTGGCAATGCCTAGCCCAGAAACAAGCGGTACGCCGGGTTCTTCGATTCATCCCAGAAGCGGTAGCCGAGGTTCTTGAGGAAGACGCGGAAGTCCTTCATCTCCTTCGGCGGTACTTCCATGCCGACCAGCACGCGACCCGTATCGGCGCCGTGGTTGCGGTAGTGGAACAGGCTGATGTTCCAGCCGGCACTCATCTTGTTGAGGAAATGCATCAGGGCGCCGGGGCGCTCGGGAAACTCGAAGCGGTAGATCAGCTCGTTCTTCACTTGTGGCGCATGGCCGCCGACCAGGTGGCGGATGTGCAGCTTGGCCATTTCATCGTCCGTAAGGTCCAGCGCCGGATAGCCGTTCTTCTCAAGTTGCTTCACCAGTTTTGTCGCTTCGTTGCGATTGGCCACCTGCATGCCGACGAATACGTGTGCCTCGGCAGCATCGTGGAAGCGGTAGTTGAATTCGGTGATGTTGTGCGAACCGATCAGCGAGACGAATTTCTTGTAGGCGCCGGGCTTCTCCGGCAGCGTCACAGCCAGCACGGCTTCCCTCTGTTCGCCGACTTCGGCGCGCTCAGCGACAAAGCGCAGGCGATCGAAATTCATGTTGGCGCCGGAAGCCACCGCGACCAGGGTCTTGCCCTGCACGCCATGCTTCTTGGCCCAGGCCTTGGCGCCAGCGATGGCTAGCGCGCCAGCCGGCTCGAGGATCGAGCGCGTGTCCTCGAAGACATCCTTGATCGCCGCGCAAATGGCGTCGGTATCGACCAGCACCATTTCATCGACGTATTCACGGCACAGGCGGAAAGTCTCGGCGCCCACATACTTGACCGCCGCGCCATCGGCAAACAGCCCGACGTTTTCGAGCCGCACCCGCCGGCCCGCTTTCAGCGAGCGGTCCATGGCATCGGCATCGGCGGCCTCGACGCCGATGATCTTGATATCGGGCCGCAGGCGCTTGATGTAGGCCGCCACCCCGGAGATCAGCCCGCCGCCGCCGACGCAGCAGAACACCGCCTCGATCGTGTCGGGATGCTGGCGCAGGATCTCCATGCCGATGGTGCCCTGCCCGGCGATCACGTCCGGATCGTCGAAGGGATGGACGAAGTTGAGCTTCTGCTTCTTCTCCAGCTCCAGCGAATGCGCGTAAGCCGCGTCGTAGGAATCGCCGGCCAGCACCACCTCGCCACCGAGCTTTTTCACCGCGTCGATCTTGATCTGCGGCGTGGTGGTCGGCATCACGATCACGGCGCGGATGCCGAGCTTATGCGCCGAGAGCGCCACGCCCTGGGCGTGATTGCCGGCCGAAGCGCAGATCACGCCGCGCTTGCGCTGCGCCGGCGTCAGGTGAACGATCTTGTTGTAGGCGCCGCGCAGCTTGAAACTGAACACCGGCTGCATGTCCTCGCGCTTGAGCAGGATGTTGTTGCCGACGCGCGCCGAAAGGATCGAGGCGAGCTCCAGCGGCGTCTCGATGGCAACATCATAAACGCGGGCGTTGAGAATTCTTTCGAGATAGTCCATGGCAGCAGGGCGGAAGGTTCGTTGACCAGCAAGGGTAACATGACGCATGGACTTCGCTTTCACTGCAGAAGCGGGATTGGCCGGTCTGTTTCTTGCCAGTTTTAGTTTCGGCGTAACGCTCGCTGACGCGAGCATGAGCCTGCTCTGAAACTCCGCGTCGCTCCGTTTTCTTTCTGCGACGCTGCTACCCGGCGGCTCGGAACTAGTGCTGATCGCGGTCGTGCATCGCCATCCCGATAAGGTGATGGCCGCCTTGCTGCTGGCCACGCTGGGCAACACGCTGGGCGGCATGACGACCTATGGCATGGCGCGTCTGCTTCCCGAAAGAGTCGGCGCTGACGGCACGGTGATGAAGCGATTGGACGCCCTGCGCAAGCATGGCGGACCGCTGCTTCTGCTGGCTTGGGCGCCGGTCATCGGCGATGCCC
>JAPLQX010000050.1 GCA_026399435.1 Rhodocyclales bacterium | reverse complement strand
GGTGGCAACGTCAACCTGCGGGCGGACGCTGGCTTCATTGATGTCTCCTCGATCAGCGCCAAGGGTAGCGTTCCAATCGGGTCGGGAAATTCCGGCGGTTGGGGTGGTAGTGTCACGCTCCAGTCCTTTGGCGGCTTGACTATCGGAGCCGGCGGCATCGATAGCTCGGGCGGCCAGGGCAGTGATGGTTACCACGGCGGCACCGGTGGTAGCGCTGGTCAGGTGATGCTTACGTCGACGACCGGCGGCATCACGGTCTATGGCAACATCACCGCCAAGGGCGGTGCTGGCGGCGACAGTGGCGGCTATTCTTCCCCCGGAACCGGCAGTGGCGGTCAAGGCAATGCCGTAACGCTCAACAGCTACGGCGACATCACCATGACTGGCCGCACGATCGACGCCAGCGGCGGTGATAGCGGCGACTTGGCTTATGGCTACCCGGGTAGCGCCGGGAGCGGCGGCCAGATTCAAATGATTGTCGCTGGAACCGGCGCCAGCATCTCCCTGAGCGGCAGCTCGCTGATCTCCAAGGGTGGTGACGGCGGCGACAATCATGGCTCGGGCAGCGCCGCAGGCGGCGGCTCGGGCGGTTCGGTGGTTCTGTCTGCCCATGGCGGTATTACGGGCGGCAGCATCAATACCTCCGGCGGCAACGGCGGCAACTCCATTGACGGTGGCGAAGGTGCCGGTTCGGGCGGTTCGGGCGGCAGTGCCGGCAGCATCAACCTGGCGACGACGACCGGCAACATCGATTATTCGGCCGGCGGAGTGGTCATTGCGGCCAACGGCGGCAACGGTGGCCACAGTGCCGCCAGCGATGGTGGCGAGGGTGGCTCTGCGAACACGATCGCGCTCACTGCGCCCGCCGGCTCGCTCTTCCTGGGCAATGCGCAGTTGAGCGCCAATGCCGGCAATGGCGGCAATAGCAACACCGGCGGCTACATGATGGGTGACACCTGGGCCGGCAGTGCGGGTAGTGCCGGGCCCATCTCGCTGAGCGGCTACGGCGGCATTACCATGACCGGCGGCTCGATCAGCGCCAATGGCGGCAATGGCGGCAACACGGGGTATGGCTACGCCGGGTACGCCAGTAGCGGCGGGGCGATCCAGTTGAATTCAGCCGGCAGCATCGCGCTGACCGGCAGCACATTGACCGCCTGGGGTGGTTCCGGTGGCATTGGCTGGGACTCTGGCACGAACGGCGCCGGCGGCGGAATTATCAGCCTCAGCAGCACTATTCTGGGCAGCATATCGCTTGATGGCACGACGCTGAATGTTGAGGGCGGTACCGGCAACAACGGCTTCGACTGGGGTTATTCCGGCGGCTCCGGAGGCTCCGGAGGCACTGTCCAGCTGCAGACCGTAAGTGGCAGCATCATGCTAAGCAACGGTTCGTTCATTTTAGCCAGAGGCGGCAGCGGCGGAACGGGGGCCAGTGACGATCCGTACCACAGCTCTACCGCCAGCTCGGGCGGTGATGGCGGGGAAGGCGGCGGTGTCACGCTTGTGGCGTATGGTCCCCTGGCCAGCATCTCGCTGAGCGGTAGCGCAATCACCGCCAGCGGCGGTGCAGCTGGCGCTGGCGGTGCGGGTACCGGTGCCTATGACGGTTATGGCGCCAACGGCGGCAGGGGCGGCACTGGCGGCGGGGTGACCATTACGTCGGCCGGCAGCATCCAGTCCGCCAGTGTGTATGTCAATGGTGGCGCTGCTGGCGCCGGTGGTAGCGGAGTCGCAGTCGATGGCGACGGTCTGGTCGGGAACGTCGGCAGTGGCGGTAGCGTTCAATTGACCAGCGTCTACGGTGGGTCGGCGGGTGGTTTGGCGATCAGCGCCGCTGTCGTGGGAAGCGATTACCTGACAGCGTCGGCGTCAGGCACCTACGGCGGCATTTCTATCGGCAACACGGGCTTGCAGCCGACTACCCTGTCCATCGTCGATTCCACGAGTTATCAGTCGAACATCAGTTTCTACAATAGCGGCGATCTCACCCTGAATGGCGGCCAGACATTCACCACCAGCGGCAGCAAGAAGATTGAATCCGGCGGCACCTTGACTGTCGCCACCGCGATCAGCGCTTATGACGTCGATCTGCGCGGCTCGACCATCAACGTCGGTGCGTCCGTGACAGCGGACAACAACGCCAGTCTGGGCGGCTCGACCATCAACATCAATGCTGCGGGCAGCGTCGCCGCGGGCAACAATGTTGCGTTGATCGCGCCTCTGACCGACGCCACGACCATCATTAACGTCGATGCGCCCGTGACGGCGGACAACAACGCCATTCTGAGCGGCACGACCATCAACATCAACACTGGGGGCAGCGTCGCCGCGGGCAACAATGTTGCGTTGATCGCGCCTCTGACCGGCGGCGCGATCAACCTCATGGGCGGCGGCGTTACCGCTGACGGCCTTGCGGCGACACCGTCTTCGATTACGGCCAGCAACGGCGTCGTGCTGCCCTACACGGGTATCGCTTTCGTCGCAGGTAAGCTGTTTGCCGATACCGGTGGTTACCTGAAGGCGACCCATACGACGCTAGGCAACATATCCGGTCTGGTGACGGGCGACATCACTCTCAACGACGGTGCCTATTTCCAGGCCGGCAAGGATGGCGACCTCGTCCTGGCGGGCGGGACGTCGACGCTCTCCTTGCTCAATGGCGGCTATATTCTGGCCAGTCCGACGACCATCAAGCTTGATTTCCCGAGCCGCAGCAGTGGCGGTGTGGTGATCAGCGGCGGCGGCGGCCTGTTTGTCGGTAGTTTCGGTAATGTGGCAACCGCGGGACATGGACTGGAGCTGACCTACGCACCAGTGGTCCTTCTTGACAACACGGCGATCAACAATCTCAATACGGCAACGAATGGCGCCAGTTCCACTTCGACGCCGACCGACAGCGATGTGCCGCCGCCGCTGCAATCGACTACCGGCACCGGCGGTACGACAACAACCGCCAGTCTGGGCGCGACGACGGGTGGCACTCAAGGGACCTTCGGCAGCGATGCCGGCACCGGCGGAGACACTACCGGCACCGGCGGGACCACCAACGGCGACAAGCCCCCGGCGGAAACGAAGAAGGATGGGGGAAGCACGACCGCGTCGTCCGACAAGGACAAGAAGGACGACAAGAAGGACGAGAAGGACAAGAAGGACAAGAAGTCTGACGAAGCCAAGGATGAAAAGAAAGATGAAAAGCCAGCCCAGAAAAAAGTCGCCCAGTGCACGTAAGCCGGCAGGCCGGATGATTCCGGCGGCATTTGCCGCGCTGGCCCTCGGTCTGACGTGGATTCCGGTCGCGCAGGCGGCTACTGCGGGCCAGGTCACCCACCTCTCGGGCACGCTTTCCGCAAAGCGGGCGGACGGAACCAGCAAGTTGCTTGCCGTGAAGTCGGAGATTGCCGAAGGCGATACGCTCGCCACCGAGGTGGATACATATGCCCGGGTCAAGTTCGCCGACGGCGGCGAAGTAGTCTTGCGTCCCGGCACCCAACTCAAGATCGAGAGTTATGCCTATAACGCAGCGAAGCCCGAGAGCGACAGCGTCATCATGAGCATGTTCAAGGGTGGCTTGCGTGCGGTGACGGGGCTGGTAGGCAAGCGCAACCGGGAAAAGGTCAGCTTCCAGACCGAGACGGCGACCATCGGCATCCGCGGCACCCATTTCGGCGCGCTGCTGTGCCAGAACGACTGTGGTGGCGTACCCACCACCGGGGGCACGCCGCCACCGAACGGGCTGCACGTCGATGTCACGAGTGGTGCCATCGTCATGAGCAACGCGGCCGGTACGATCCAGATCAATGCCGGTCAGTTCGGCTTTGTCGCCAACGCGAATACGCCGCCGGTTCCGGTGCCGCCGCAACAGGGCATCCAGGTCACAATGCCGAGTTCGATCGCCCAGAACAAGGGCAGCGGCAAGGGCATCGGCAAGAGCGGAACCGAAGAGTGCAAGATGTGACCTGCCCGCGAAGCGGAATCCCAGGTCCGCAAAGCGCCTGCCGCGAAGCGGCAGCCGCATAGCCAGCGCCGACTCTTACCGCTCAGCAAGCGTGCAGCGTTTTCATTTCATTTCCGGGCTGCCCCGCTCCGGGTCGACGCTGCTGTCGGCGATCCTGAGCCAGAACCCGCGCTTCCATGCCGGGGTCAGCAGTCCGCTTGCCGCTTTCTTCTCGTCGCTGGTGGCCCAGGTCAGCGTCGGCAGCGAGTGGGCGGCTCAGGTCAGCATCCCCCAGCGCCGCCGTTTGCTGCATGGCCTGTTCGAGTCCTACTATGCCGACCTGCCGGCCGAAAAGCAGGTGGTGTTCGACACCAACCGGTCGTGGACGGCGCGCCTGCCGGCATTGCTCGACCTGTTTCCGCAGGCCCGCGTGATTGCCTGTGTGCGCAATGTCGCATGGGTGATGGACAGCATCGAGCGCCTGTATCGCAAGAACCCCTATGAAAACACCGCGCTGTTCGGCAACGATGCCGAACGCAGCACCGTGTTCACCCGTACCGAGACCTTGGCGCAGCGCAACCGCCTGGTGGGCCTGGCCTACTCCGGCCTCAAGGAAGCCTATTACAGCGAACAGGGCCGGGCGATGCTGGTGGTCGATTACGATCTTCTGGTGCAGCGGCCCGCGCACGTGATTCCGCTGATCTACCAGTTCCTCGGCGAAGAGCCTTTTCCGCACGACTACGACAACCTGCAGTTCGATATGCCGGATTATGACGAGGGCTTGGGCCTGGCCGGCTTGCACAAGGTGCGCCGCAAGGTCAGCCTCGAGCCGCGTGAGACCATTCTGCCGCCCGACCTTTTCGAGCAGTACGCAAAGTTGTCCTTCTGGTACAACACGGCCAGCAGCCGTTGCAATGTGCTTATGGTTCGTCCCTGACGGGAATGTTGCCCCGGCACTGCAGAAAATCCACCAGCCGCAAAACGCACTCGTCGATTCCGATCTCGCCGGCCGGCAGGGTGACTTCAGCCTGTTCCGGAACTTCATAGGGTGAGTCGATGCCGGTAAATAGCGGCACCTGGCCGGCCCGTGCGCGTCGGTATAGCCCCTTGGGGTCGCGCTGTTCGCAGACAGGCAGCGGCGTGTCCACAAAGACCTCGATGAACTCGCCGGGCTCGAACAGCGCGCGGACCGCTCTCCGCTCGGCGCGGAACGGCGATATCAGCGCCACCAGCACGATCAATCCGGCATCGACGAACAGCCGGGCGATCTCTCCTACACGCCGGATGTGTTCCTGGCGGTCGGCGTCGGAGTAGCCGAGATCGCGGCTCAGTCCGGTGCGCACGATGTCGCCATCCAGCAGGTAGCAGTGCAGGCGGCGATCGAACAGCCTCGCCTGCAGTTCCTCCGCTATCGATGATTTGCCGGCCGCGCTGAGCCCGGTCAGCCAGACCACGCAGGGCTTTTGTCCGAGCGCGCGGGCTCGTTCGGCCTTGCCGAAATGGTGCGGTTGCTTGTGGATCGATTCCATCGTTGTCATAGGGTGGCCGGGCAATTGATGCTCATGAAATGTCACTGCTTCGGCTTGGGTACACGCCCCATCAGGTAGAACTCGTCGTTCGGACGCATCGCGGTCATGTTCGCCATGCGGTTGCTGAGGCCGAAAAATGCCGCCACGGCTCCGATGTCCCAGATGTCCTCGTCGTTGAAGCCGTGTCCGCGCAGGGTGTCGTAGTCGGCGTCGCCGATCGCGGCCGAATCGAGCGCGACCTTCATGGCGAAGTAGAGCATGGCTTTCTGCCGCGGCGTGATGTCGGCCTTGCGGTGGTTGATCGCGACCTGGTCGGCGACCAGTGGGTTCTTGGCCCGAATGCGCAGGATGGCGCCGTGGGCGACCACGCAATACTGGCAGCCGTTGGCGTTCGAGGTGGCGACCACGATCATCTCGCGCTCCGCCTTGGAGAGGCCGCAGTCCTTTTCCATCAGCGCGTCGTGGAAGGCAAAGAAGGCGCGCCACTCGGCCGGGCGGTGGGCCAGGGCGAGGAACACGTTGGGAACGAAGCCGGACTTTTCCTGCACCTCGAGGATGCGGGCGCGGATGTCCTCAGGCAGATCTTCCAGACCCGGAACGGGATAGCGACTGATCGGTGGCGCGCTCATGATGTCCTCATTGAAATGGCTGTCGTGTCGGGGTATTTTACGGGTTCCCCAACCCAATCCAAGGAGACCTGAATGAACACGTCTCAACGCAACCCGGCAATGAACACAGACGACCGGGCCCAGTTCGCGGCCTGCTGCCGACGGAACCCTTCAACCGCCGCAACCTCATCGCTACCGCCGTCGGCGCAGGATTCGCCCTCGCGGTGCAGCCGATTTCGGCCCAAACCGTGATCAAGACCGATACCGAAGGTTTGCTGGCCGGCGAGATCATGGTGCCTGCTGCGGATCGCGAACTGCCGGGCTATCGCGCCATGCCTGCCGGAGGATCAAAGCTGCCTACGGTTCTGGTGATCCACGAGATATTCGGCGTGCATGAGTACCTCCGCGATGTCTGCCGCAGGCTGGCCAAGGCCGGCTATCTGGCGATTGCCGTGGATATGTATATATGACACGGCGAAACGGCGAAGATGAGCAATGTCCAGGAAATCCTGGCGGGGCCGGTAGCAGCGTCGTCCGATGCCGAACATATGAGCGATCTGGACGCCTGTGCGGCATGGGCCGCGAAGAACGGCGGCGACCCGCAGCGCCTGGCGGTGACGGGCTTCTGCCGCGGCGGGCGCACCGTCTGGTTGTACGCCGCGCACAATCCGCAACTGAAGGCGGCGGTAGCCTGGTACGGACATCTGGAAGGGTCGCCGACGCCGCGCCAGCCCAAGCACCCGATCGATCTGGCGGATCAGATGAAGGCGCCGGTATTGGGCTTGTATGCGGGCAAGGATCAGGGCATCACCGCGGATCAGGTCGAAGATATGCAGTCGGCATTGACGAAGGCGGGAAGCAAGTCGCAGATCCATGTCTATCCCGATGCGCCGCATGCCTTCCATGCTGACTACCGGCCGAGCTACCGCAAGGACGCGGCGGAGGACGGCTGGAAACGGTTGCTGGAATGGTTGCGACAAAACGGAGTCTGAATGGTCGTAGTCGCCGCTTTGGCAAATGTTCTCGGCGATGGCAAGGTTTGCTGATATTGAAGCTGGAGGAGCACGGTGAAGAATCGTTTGACATGCATCGTCATATTGGGACCCTTCAGATCGGGAACGTCTCTCGTCAGTCGAATTCTGTCGAAACTTGGTGTTGATTTTGGTCCCGGTGGACGAATGCTGAAGGCTGACCGATTCAACCCCGACGGCTATTTTCAGCACAAGGATGTAAGGATTGCAAACAACCGATTGATCAAGTCGGTCGGTTCGAGCGTTGCATGGCCAGAGCATCCCCAAGTGCTCTCAAGCAGAGGAGACCTTGCGCTCTTGCAGCGCGCCCGCCTCCTCGACTGGACGCTTGAACCGAAAATGTGGGGAATCAAGGACCCCCGATTCTGCGTAACGCTGCTTTCCTGGATCAGCGCGGAAAGACTGGACCCGCACAGATTGTCTATCGTGCGCGTGGAACGGGATGTCGAGGATGCTGCAATTGACTTGTTGGGACTGCCGGAACTTGCCCGCCAGCTACCCGCGCGAACCACGCAGTCCGCAATGGATACTATTGGCCGCTACGCAGAATTCGCAGCCTGGCACACAACCAATCTTCAAATCCCCAGCCATGCCCTGAATTATGACGCCTTGCTGGCCAACTCTACGCAATGTGTCTCTGATCTATCTGACTTTATTCATTTGGGAACAAAGCGCCAGGTGAGGGCGGCAACCGAGTGCATTCGGCGGTAGAAGGCTTCCCTGCCTGTCGTATCGGGATGCTTGAGTCCTGCCTGTCCTGCTCTTTGTTACACGCTGCCTTCATTCGTTCATGGGTCAAGGCAGTGCCGAGATAAAGTCCTCGAACTTGTGAGGTGCGCTACGCCCGATAGAGGGCAGCCTTTGCAACCGGATCCGGAACGGAAAGCCCAGTCGATCCTGGAGCGCAGCGACAATCTGCGCCGCCTCGTGTTCATCCAGGTCCCTGGACATTACATAATTGGCTTCGATTTCATCAAGGCAGCGTTGCACCAGTTGAAACTGTTCGACGGGGGCGATAGCACGCCAAAGACTGGCGGGAAAGCTCGGCCAGTGCTGGCTGCCGTTGGGTAGCTTAAGCATGTTGCGCTGGCGGCCATGAATGCGCTTGAGCACGGGCAAACCCCGCCCGCAGGCGCAGGCTTCGCCGACCTCGGCATAGTCGCCGATTCGATAGCGGATCAGCGGCATGGCAAAGTTGTGAAGCGTGGTGAGAACCACTTCGCCGGTCTCCCCCGGCTTGCACTCCTTGCCGTCGGGATTGAGCACTTCGACAATCAGGTTTTCCGACTGGACGTGGTAATGCTCGTGTTGGGGACATTGCAGGGCGATTGCGCCGACCTCCTCACAGCTATATACGTCGGCGATCTCGACATTCCACGCTTCACGCACCCGGTCACGCAAGTCCGGACGCAGTGTTTCGCTGATGGTTCGTGCTTGCCGCAGGCTTGGCAGGCGTACTCCGCGCTCGATGCTCAGTTCGGCCAGGGCGCCGAGGTTGCTCGCGTGGGTGATCAGGTAGTCAGGGTCTTCACGCTGCAACCATTCCAGCTGTTTGGCGATATCCGTACGTACATTCAGGGTGGCCGAGGGCCCTGTCTGGAAAACTTCTGCCACTGGCGGCCCCCAGTTGGAGAAATGGCCATCTTCAATCTTCACCCGTATTGCCGAGAACTTGCCCGTGAAATCGCGGTTATGCCAAAGATGCTCGCGCAGCGTCAGCGCTTTCCAGAACAACTGAGACAGCATCGTAAAAAGAAACTGGATCGGCTTTCCGGTCGAGCCCGAGCTTTGGCCGGGCGACACGCGGCCGTGACTGGTTGGGGGTTGCCGACTTGCAAGCGCATTGAACTGCGCCTGCACAGTGCTGCGTTGAAGGATCGGCAGCGCCAAAAAACCGGCCCAGTCCAGCCGCTCGACATCCATATCGCCGAGGGTCCGCGAGTAGTAGGGAACCGTTGCCTGGGCATGTCTCAGGACAAGCCGTAACTGCCGCAACTGATGCTCCTGCAACATTTCGGGCGTCCACCACTGAGAGCGGTCAAGCTGAAAGCAGGTGGCCAGAAGTTGAGCAGAGCTGTCCTCCGGAATGCCAGGCCAAACGATACCTTCGGCGGCACTGCGCACAGCGGACAAGTCCAGTCCTGACGCTTTCCCGCTCATGGCAACTCGCCGGACGCTTTGGTCGTCATCGCAGGCGAGCGGTGCTCTCCTTGGGCCGGTTCTGTTGCCGAAATTTCATGGATTTTCCTCATGCGTTCATTCTATTCTGCGCCGCATTTCGGATGGGGTGGCCTTTGACGGCGGTACCGTTCGCGTTTGTCGTGTTTGGCAAGGGGTCGCCCCACTTATGCATTTCCTGTTTAGGTGGATTGGCTTGCCTGCCGATTCGAGGCGAATACAGCGACCGAGCGTTCCGTGTCGCGGTCGTAGTGGTCCGCCAGCCAACATTGGCCTCAACTAGTGTTGCTGCAGGATCAGCTGGAAGTTGCCAGCCGCGCCAGCGCGGCCCGCCCGGACAGCAGATGGTCGTGCATGCGCTGTCCCGCCAAAGCGGAATCCTTCATGCGCAAGGCTTCGAGGATTCCGCGATGTTCCGCCAGCGATTGCTTCAGGCGACCTTCAAGCCGCAGAGAGTCGCGGCGGGTAAGCTTGATGACCTTGCGCGCATCGTCGATCAGTTGTGCAAGATAGCGGTTGCCGGCGATTTCCTGCAGCGCGGCGTGAAAGCGCTGGTTGGTCTCGAAAAAGCGGTCGGCATCGTTGGCGGCTGCGTGCCGTTCGAGTTCCTCGTGAATTGCGGCGAGGCGAGCAAAGTCGGCGCTGGTGGCACGGCGCGCCGCCTCCGCGGCGACCCGTCCTTCGAGCAGCGCCATCACGGGGAACACCTCGTCGATGTCCTGTTCCGACAGCTGGGTCACATAGCAGCCGCGGCGTGGCTTGAGCACGACCAAGCCTTCGGCGGCGAGCACTTTCAGCGCTTCGCGCAGCGGCGTGCGGCTGATGCCGTACTCCAGAGCAAGCGCTTGCTCGTCGATCCAGCTCCCGGGCGGCAGCTCATGCGCGAAAATGCGGGTGCGCAAACGCTCAGCCACCTGTTCATACAAAGCGGGTGCGGTGAGAATATGCGATGACGGTCTTGCATTCATAATTATGGATGCAGTATCATAGCTCCTCGTCAGGAAGTCAAGCGCCTTAAAAAGGAAGAGACATGAGCAAGGCACCGGAAGTCAGCATTCCCTCGATCGAGGCCTGGACCAAGGCGGCTGCCAAGTCGGCTCCCGACGGTGATGTTGCCAAGCTGAACTGGGTCACGCCGGAAGGCCTGACCGTCAAGCCGCTCTACACCAGGGCCGATGTCGAGGGCCTGCCCTACGCCGACACGCTGCCGGGCTTCGCACCATTCCTCCGCGGGCCGCAGGCCACCATGTACGCGGTACGGCCCTGGACCATCCGCCAGTACGCCGGGTTTTCCACTGCCGAGGAGTCCAACGCCTTCTACCGCAAGGCGCTGGCGGCCGGCGGTCAGGGCGTATCGGTGGCCTTCGACCTGGCTACCCATCGCGGCTACGACTCCGATCATCCCCGTGTCACTGGCGATGTTGGCAAGGCGGGCGTGGCAATCGATTCCGTCGAGGACATGAAGATCCTGTTCGACGGCATTCCGCTCGACAAGATTTCGGTGTCGATGACGATGAACGGCGCCGTGCTGCCCATCCTCGCCGGCTACGTGGTCGCCGCCGAGGAGCAGGGCGTTTCCCAGGAGCAGTTGAGCGGCACCATTCAGAACGACATCCTCAAGGAGTTCATGGTCCGCAACACCTACATCTATCCGCCCGAGCCGTCGATGCGCATCATCGCCGACATCATCGGCTATACGGCGAAGAATATGCCGAAGTTCAATTCGATCTCGATCTCCGGCTATCACATGCAGGAAGCCGGGGCGACGCAGGCGCTGGAACTCGCCTTTACCCTCGCCGACGGCCGCGAGTACGTGAAGACGGCGCTGGCTTCGGGCATGGACGTCGATGCCTTCGCTGGGCGCCTGTCCTTCTTCTGGGCGATCGGCATGAATTTCTATCTCGAGATTGCCAAGATGCGCGCGGCGCGTCTGTTGTGGTGGCGGATCATGAGCGAGTTCAAGCCGAAGAACCCGAAGTCGATGATGCTGCGCACCCACTGCCAGACGTCGGGCTGGTCGCTCACCGAGCAGGATCCCTACAACAACGTGGTGCGCACCACGATCGAAGCCATGGCCGCGGTGTTCGGCGGCACGCAGTCTCTTCACACCAACTCGCTCGACGAAGCCATCGCGTTGCCCACCGAGTTTTCGGCCCGCGTCGCGCGCAACACGCAGCTCATCATCCAGGAAGAAACCCACATCACCAGCGTGATCGACCCATGGGCCGGCAGCTACATGATGGAAAAGCTGACCCAGGACATCGCCGACGAAGCCTGGCGCATCATCGGGGACGTGGACCAGATGGGCGGCATGACCCAGGCGGTGCAAAGCGGCTGGGCCAAGCTGCAGATCGAGAAATGCGCCGCGGAAAAGCAGGCGCGCATCGACTCGGGGAAGGACGTGATCGTCGGCGTCAACAAGTACAAGCTCAAGGAAGAAGCCCCGATCGACACGCGCGACGTGGACAACCATGCCGTGCGCGACGGACAGATCGTGCGCCTGAAGCAGATTCGCGCCACGCGCGATGGCGCCGCCGTGCAGTCGACACTGGCGGCTCTGACCAACGCGGCGAAAACGGGTAGCGGCAACCTGCTCGATCTGGCAATCAAGGCCAGCCGGCTGCGTGCTACAGTCGGCGAAATTTCCGACGCACTCGAAGCAGTCTATGGCCGCCATCGCGCCACCACCCAGACCGTGTCGGGCGTCTATAGTGCGGCCTTTGGCGAGGATGGAACCATGCAGGCAATCCGCGACCTGATCGACAACTTTGCCGCCGCCGAGGGCCGCCGGCCGCGCATCATGATCGCCAAGCTGGGGCAGGACGGCCACGACCGCGGCGCCAAGGTGGTGGCCACGGCCTTCGCCGACCTTGGCTTCGACGTCGATGTCGGGCCGCTGTTCCAGACGCCGGAAGAGGCCGCGCGCCAGGCCGTGGAAAACGATGTCCACGCGATCGGCATTTCGACGCTGGCGGCCGGGCACAAGACGCTGGTGCCGGCACTGATCAAGGCACTGCGCGACCAGGGCGGCGCCGACATCGTCGTCTTTGTCGGCGGCGTGATTCCGGCGCAGGATTACGATCAGTTGTACAAGGATGGCGCCGCGGGCATCTTCGGACCGGGCACGCCGATCCCGCAATGCGCCCATGAGGTGCTGCGCGCCATTCGCGCCGCTCACCTGCCGGCCAGCGCCTGATCTGAACATGCAGCCGATGCCCGAACTGGGCCAAGCCGACGTGGATGCGCCGCTGGTCGCCGACTTGCTGGCCGGTAACCGGCGTGCGCTGGCCAAGGCCATCACGCTGGTCGAGTCGACTCGTTCCGAGCATCGCCAGCGGGCACAGAAACTGCTCGACGCACTCTTGCCGCACAGCGGCCGATCGATGCGCATCGGCATCTCTGGCGTGCCGGGGGTGGGCAAGTCGACCTTCATCGAAGCCCTGGGCATGTTCCTGATCGAGCGTGGTCATCGCGTCGCCGTTCTCGCCGTCGATCCTTCATCGACCGTGCATGGCGGCTCGATACTCGGCGACAAGACCCGCATGGAACTGCTCTCGCAGCGCACGGAAGCATTCATCCGGCCCTCGCCGTCCTCGGGTAGCCTCGGCGGCGTGGCCGAGCACACGCGCGAAGCCGTGCTGCTGTGCGAGGTAGCCGGCTACGACATCATCATTGTCGAAACGGTGGGTGTCGGCCAGTCCGAAACCGCGGTCGCCGGCATGACCGACATCTTTGTTCTGCTGCAGCTGCCCAACGCCGGCGACGATCTGCAGGCGCTCAAGAAGGGCATCATGGAACTCGCCGATCTGGTTGTGTTCAACAAGGCGGATATCGATCCGCAGGCGGCGCAGCTCGCCGCCGCGCAAATGCGCTCGGCCTTGTCGATGCTGCATCCGGTTTCGGCCAACTGGCAGCCGCCGGTGCTGACGCTTTCCGCCTTGCGCAAGGATGGCCTCGCCGAATTCTGGCAGGTCGTCGAAAGGTTCAGGAGCACTCTGACTGCCAGCGGCGAGTTCGAGGAAAAGCGCCGCCACCAGGCCCTCGCCTGGATGTGGCAGCAAATTGATTCGGGCTTGCGCAGCCGCTTTCGCGAGCACCCCGGCGTGCAGGCCGCGCTGGCCGACCTTTCAGATTCCGTGGAAGCCGGCACCACCACGCCGGCTGCAGCAGCACAGCGCCTGCTGGGGCTGGTCAGCCGCTATTTCTAGTTTGTTCGATCGGAGGTTTCGCATGCACGACATCATTCATCAGCTGGACGAAAAGCGCGGCAGGGCGGCCTTGGGCGGCGGCCAGAAGCGCATCGACGCCCAGCACGCCAAGGGCAAGCTGACCGCGCGCGAGCGAATCGAGATGCTGCTGGACGATGGCACCTTCGAAGAGTGGGACATGTTCAAGGAACATCGCTGCGTCGATTTCAACATGGGCGACAGCCACATTCCCGGCGACGGCGTGGTGACCGGCTACGGCACCATCAACGGACGCATGGTGTTCGTCTTTTCGCAGGACTTCACCGTGTTCGGCGGTGCGCTGTCGGAAGCGCATGCCGAGAAGATCTGCAAGATCATGGACCACGCGCTGAAGGTGGGTGCGCCGGTGATCGGACTGAACGATTCGGGGGGCGCGCGGATTCAGGAAGGCGTCGCCGCACTCGGCGGCTATGCCGACGTATTTCAGCGCAACGTGATGGCGTCGGGCGTGATTCCGCAGATTTCGATGATCATGGGTCCCTGCGCCGGCGGTGCGGTGTACAGCCCGGCGATGACCGACTTCATCTTCATGGTCAAGGATTCTTCCTACATGTTCGTCACCGGTCCCGAAGTGGTGAAGACGGTGACCCATGAGGAAGTCACGGCCGAAGAACTCGGCGGCGCGGTGACCCACACCAGCAAGTCCGGCGTTGCCGACCTGGCCTTCGAGAACGACGTCGACGCCCTGCTGATGCTGCGCCGCTTCTTCAACTATCTGCCGCTCAACAACAAGGAGAAGCCGCCGGTCAGGCAGACCACCGATCCGGCCGATCGCCTCGACTACTCGCTGGACACCCTGGTGCCGGACAACGCCAACAAGGCCTACGACATGAAGGAGCTGATTCTCAAGATGGTCGACGACACCGACTTCTTCGAGATTCAGCCGGATCATGCAAAGAACATCCTGATCGGGTTCGCCCGCATGGAAGGCCAGACCGTCGGCATCGTCGCCAACCAGCCGATGGTGCTGGCCGGCTGCCTCGACATCAAGTCCTCGATCAAGGCCGGACGTTTCGTGCGCTTTTGCGATGCGTTCAACATTCCGATCATCACCCTGGTCGACGTGCCCGGCTTCATGCCGGGGACGGCGCAGGAATACGGCGGCATCATCAAGCACGGCGCCAAGCTGTTGTATGCCTATGCCGAATGCACCGTGCCGAAAGTGACGCTGATCACGCGCAAGGCCTATGGCGGAGCTTACGACGTTATGGCCTCGAAGCATTTGCGCGGCGATGTGAACTTCGCCTGGCCTTCGGCGGAAATTGCAGTCATGGGGCCGAAGGGCGCGGTCGAGATCATCTTCCGCGAAGAGAAGGGCGATCCGGTCAAGGTCGCGGCACGCGAGGCCGAGTACAAGGCCAAGTTCGCCAATCCCTTCGTCGCCGGCGCGCGCGGCTTCATCGACGATGTGATCATGCCCAACGAAACCCGCAAACGCATCTGTCGCAGTCTTGCCATGCTGCGCGGCAAGAAGATCGAGAATCCGTGGCGCAAGCACGGCAACATTCCGCTGTAAGCGCCGGAGAGAATAATGTTCAAGAAGATACTGATTGCGAATAGAGGCGAGATCGCCTGCCGCGTCATCAAGACCGCCCGCAGGATGGGGATTGCTACTGTGGCGGTCTACTCCGAGGCCGACAAGGATGCGCGCCATGTCGGGCTGGCCGACGAGGCCGTCTGCATCGGGCCGCCGCCGTCGAAGGAATCCTACCTGGTGATCGACAAGATCATCGCCGCCTGCAAGCAGACCGGCGCCGAAGCCGTGCATCCCGGCTACGGCTTCCTGTCGGAGAACCCCGAGTTCTCGCGCCGGCTGGAAGAGAGCGGCATCATTTTCATCGGCCCCAAGCATTATTCGATGGCAGCGATGGGCGACAAGATCGCCTCGAAAAAGCTGGCGCTGGAAGCGAAGGTCAATACGATTCCCGGCCACAACGCGGCGATCGATACGCCCGAGCAGGCGGTGGAGATTGCCAAGGGCATCGGCTACCCGGTGATGATCAAGGCGTCCGCCGGCGGTGGCGGCAAGGGTCTGCGCGTCGCGCACAACGCCAAGGAAGCCCACGAAGGTTTTACCGCGTGCAAGACGGAAGCCAAGAACGCCTTCGGCGACGACCGCATCTTCGTCGAGAAGTTTGTCGAAGAGCCGCGCCACATCGAGATTCAGCTGATCGGCGACGCGCACGGCAACACGATCTACCTCTGGGAGCGCGAATGCTCGCTGCAGCGCCGCCACCAGAAGGTGATCGAGGAGGCGCCGTCGTCCTTCATCGATCCGGCGACGCGCAAGGCGATGGGCGAGCAGGCCGTGGCGCTGGCCAAGGCGGTGAACTACCAGAGCGCGGGCACCGTGGAGTTCGTCGTCGGCAAGGACAAGAGTTTCTACTTCCTCGAAATGAACACGCGCCTGCAGGTTGAGCATCCGGTGACCGAATTGATCACCGGGCTGGACCTGGTGGAACTGATGATCCGCGTCGCGGCCGGCGAGAAGCTGCCCTTCACCCAGGATCAGGTCAAGCTCGACGGCTGGGCGATGGAGTGCCGCATCAATGCCGAAGACCCCTTCCGTGGCTTCCTGCCATCCACCGGTCGACTGGTGAAGTACATGCCGCCGCTGGAAGTGCATGGCGTGCGCGTCGATACCGGCGTGTATGAAGGCGGCGAGATCTCGATGTTCTACGATTCGATGATAGCCAAGCTGATCGTCCATGCGTCCACGCGCGATCAGGCGATCGCCCGCATGCGAGATGCATTGAACCAGTTCGTGATTCGCGGCGTTGCCTCCAACATCGCCTTCCAGGCCGCGCTGATGCAGAACCCGCGTTTCCTGTCCGGCGACTTCAACACCGGCCTGATCGCCGAACAGTACCCCAGGGGCTTCAACGCCGCCGACGTGCCGCACGACGATCCGGCGATGCTGGTGGCGGTCGCCGCAGCGATTCATCGCCAGTATCTGGCGCGCAATGCGACCATCTCCGGCCAGATGCCGGGACATGAATTCGTCCCCGGCGAGGACTTCGTTGTGTTGCTCGGGGCCGCCCAGTATCAGGCCACGGTGATCAAGGCCGAGGGTGGCTGGGATGTCAGCTTCGGCGGCGAACGCTATGAACTGCGCTCCAGCTGGCAATTCGGCGAGCCGCTCTACGTGGGCACGCTCAATGGCCAGTCGATCTGCATGCAGATCGAGCGGCGCGGGCTGGTCTATCGGCTGTTCCACTGGGGCGTGCAGGCGGACATGCAGGTGATGTCGGCACGTACCGCCGTGTTGAAGGCGCTGATGCCGGTCAAGGCGCCGCCCGACATGTCCAGATTCCTGCTCTCGCCGATGCCGGGGCTGCTGACGCAGATCGCGGTTGCCGTGGGACAGGAGGTCAAGGCCGGCGAAATCCTGGCCAAGATCGAGGCGATGAAAATGGAGAACGTGCTCAAGGCCGAGCGCGATTGCGTGGTGGCGAAACTGCTGGCCACGCCGGGTGAAAGCCTGGCGGTGGATCAGGCCATCATCGCCTTCAAGTAGCGGGAGTCGGCGCGGGCGGGACGGTGATTCCGGTCAGAACGTGATCTCGACCCGCGCGCCAAGCAGCGTCGCATTGCGCGCCGTTGATGCTCCGCCGGGATGGCGGACATGCTGCAGATTGGGTTGCAGAGCGAACCAGTGCGTGAGCGCCGCCCGCCAGGTGATCTCGAATGCTTCCTCGGCGCTTGCGGTGTCGATGCCGCCGGCTTGCTGCACGGCGCGCCACTTGGGTGCCAGGCGGCTGCGCGTCCAGCCGATCGCAAGGCTGTCATCCGGCCGGCTGGTCAATGGGCCACGCAAGCGCACGCCGAGATTCCACATGCGATCGATGGCTGTCGAATGGCCGGTGCCGAACGCGTAGCGGCCAAAGGCCGTGAGGTCACGCCCGGCTTCCGCGCCGAGACTGAAGAGCGTGCGCTCGGCGAGCAGGTAGCCGCCCTGCGAACGGCGCTGCAGCGGGTTGCCGTCGGCATCGACGTCGAGTTGGTCCGCTACCGGATTTCCGTAGCGCCAGAATCCCAAGGCGTACTTGCTGATTCCGCCATACTTTTCGTGGGCGGCGAGTTCAGGTGTCGGCCTGACCTTTGACGGGTCTACCGGCTCGAAGAGATGACCGGTTTCGAATGGCATCCAGCCGATTTCGCCGATGACGAAGGCGCCATCGCCCTTGGCAAAGCGGATCGCCGTGGCTTTCGGCCGTGCCGGGTCGTTGGGAACGCCATCCATCAGCGCGCCCATGGCATACCACTCGCGATTCTCCGACAGCCACTTGGCACGGATGCCGAAGGCGGCGTTGTTGAATATCGACGGCGCGTTGGTCAGCGCCAGATCGGCGGGCGTGCCGTAGGCGGGATGCAGCAGGGTTGCCGCCGAATCCATGGTGAAGAATTCCGAATCGATCGGGTAGATGCCGGCCAGAACGGAGAAGCGGTTGTCGAGGTAGCCCTTTTGCACCCAGGCGTGGAACAGGCGCGTCGTCGGCACCGGCACCTCGATATTGCTGACACCCATCAGGCTGCCGGTACGCCGTGCGTTGATGCCGGCGCCGCGATCGGTATCGGTATTGAGGTAGGCGACGGCATCGCTCCAGCCCAGCAGTTTTTCCAGGTCGGCGCGCAGCTTCAGCTCAAGATGGCTGACCGTCTGGCTGCCATCCATTATTCCACCGTGGTTGCGCAGGCTATCGAATTTCAGTCCGGCTTCCAGTGCCAGGCCGCGCTGCCAGAGTTCGCTGCGGGAACCGCCCCAGTCGCCGGAAAGCGTTGACCTTGCATAGTCGGGAGCGGCCTCCGGCTCGGCCGCCACCGGCAGCACCAGGGTGGCGAGCAGCCCGACGCCCGCGGCGATCCGTTTGCGCGCCGGTATCTTCATCATCGCCGTGTCGTCAGCGCCAGCGCTCTGCGTCCTATGGAACTTTTCAGAGCGTCGGGTAGTCGGTGTAGCCTTTTTCACCCCTGGCGTAGAAGGTGGCCATATCCCACTTGTTGAGCGGCGCATCGCGGCGCAAACGCTCGACCAGGTCGGGGTTGGAAATGAAGGGCTTGCCGATCGCGATCAGGTCGGCGTGGCCGCGCGCCAGAATCTCTTCGCAGGCGGCTGCTGTCTTGAATCCGCCGCAGGCAATCAGCGCGCCGTGGAAGGCGTCGCGCAGCGCGGGCATCATCGAGTGGTTCGCGTCGTGAATCCAGTCCGCGGTCTGGCAGTAGATATGCAGAAAGCCTATGCCGCGCTGATTCAGTTCGCGCGCCAGCCACGGATAGGTCACCAGCGGTTCGGGGTCGGCGACCATGCCGTTGCCCAGCCCATACGGCGACTGGCGTACGGCGATGCGTTCCGGTGCGACTTCCGCCGCCACTGCGTCGACCACTTCCAGCAGCAGGCGGTAGCGATTGGCCAATGACCCGCCGTAGGCATCGTTGCGGTTATTCACTGCCGGACAGCGGAACTGATCGAGCAGGTAGCCGTTCGCGCCGTGAATCTCCACACCGTCGAAGCCGGCCTGCATGGCAAGTTTCGCGGCGTGGGCGAACTCGGCGACGACACCGCGAATCTCCTGGAGGCTCAGGGCCTCCGGCTGGCCGCAGTCGACAGGCACGGGTTTGCCGTCGGGACCGGGAATCATGGTCTGTGTGGCCGCCGGCTTGATCGACGCGCCCGCCGGGGCGCTGCCGTCGGCGTGCAGCGCGGCATGCGCGACGCGGCCGCAATGCCAGATCTGGGCGAACATCTTGCCGCCTGCTGCATGCACGGCGTCGGTAACCGGCTTCCAGCCTGCCGCCTGCGCCTCGTTCCACAGGGCCGGCGTGTTGAGGTAGCCGCGCGCGCGATCGGACACGGGTACGCCCTCGGAGATGATCAGGCCGGCGCTGGCGTGCTGGCGATAGTATTCGGCGATCATCGCGTTGGGCACGGCGTCCGTATGGTCGGCGCGGCAGCGGGTCATGGGCGCCATGACGATGCGGTTGGCCAGTTGCAATGCCGAATTGGAATAGGAATCGAAGAGCATGAGAGAATTCCGGAACGTAAGGGAAGCGGGGATTTTACCCAAGTGAGGGGGTAGAATTTTGCGGGTATTCCAACCGGATCGTGCCGTGTCGCGCATTCCATCTGTTCTGTTCCTGTTGTGCTGCTGGTTGTGCCACAGCGGCAGCGCGTTGGCCGCCGTGCGTCTGGTGCCGGGCATCACCTCGGTCGCCCTGGCGACCGAGGTGGCCGTGCTGGAAGACCCGAGCGGTGCCCTGTCGCTGGCCGACGTCCAACGCCGCGCGACGGAGTTCATCCCCTCGAAATTGCCGGCCGATGCGGCGATAAACTTCGGCTATTCCTCCTCCGCCTGGTGGCTGCGTTTCACGATCGATGCAGACGCGGCCGCGCCGCGCGACTGGCTGCTGGAAGTGGCTTTTCCCACGCTGGACAGCGTCGACTACTTCGGCCCTGATGGAGAGCATCTGAACGCCGGCGACCACTTGCCCTTCGCTGCACGGCCGCTGCTGCATCGCAACTTCGTGTTTCCGCTGCATCTGCGCGAAAAGGGTGACAGCACGGTCTGGCTGCGGGTCGCGTCCGAAGGCACGCTGACCGTTCCATTGCGGCTGTGGCACGCCGAAACCTTCTGGCAGAAGTCGCTGGGCAGCTATGCACTGCTTTCGATCTATTTCGGAATGCTGCTGGCTCTGGCTCTCTACAACCTGCTGCTATGGCTCGCGCTGCGCGATCACACCTATCTCACCTATGTCCTGTTCGCTGCCAGCATGGCCGTGGGGCAGCTTTCCCTCAGCGGACTGGGTAACCAATTCCTCTGGCCCACCTGGCCGGTATGGGGCAACATGGCCTATTCGGCGGGCTTCGCCGCCACCGGTTTGTTCGGCGCCCTGTTTACTCGGGGCTTCCTCGATACACGGCGCAGCGTGCCGCGCCTGGACGGTGCCGTGATCGGCCTCGCCACGCTGTTCGCCCTGCTCATGGTGGCGCCCCTGATTGCCCCCTACCGCCTGGCAGCCATCCTCACGTCGCTGACTGGTGTTGCGTTCTCGCTGGTGGCGATGCTTGCCGGGATTCGTTGCTGGCGCGCCGACCAGCCCGGCGCGCGCACTTTCCTTCTGGCATGGACTGTCCTGCTGCTGGGCGTCGCCATCGTCGGCCTGCGCAACCTGGACCTGCTGCCGACCACTTTCTTCAGCTTCTATGCCATTCAGATCGGCTCGGCACTGGAGATGCTGCTGCTCTCCTTCGCCCTGGCCGATCGCATCAACGGGCTGCGGCGTGAGAAGGACTCTGCCCAGAGCGAGGCGCTGGCGACCAAGCAGCAACTGGTGGGGGCTCTGCAGCAATCCGAGGCGAGCCTCGAGCGGCGCGTCGCCGAGCGCACCGCCGAACTGGAAGGAGCCAACGCCCGGCTACGCGAGAATGAACGCCAGCTGCAGTCGTTGGCCCATAGCGATACGCTGACGGGCCTCGCCAACCGGCTGCTGTTCGACGCCCGTCTGCAGCAGTCGATGCAGCATGCGCGGCGCAGCCACGGCAAGATCGCGTTGCTGGTGGTCGATCTCGATCACTTCAAGTCGATCAACGACGATTACGGTCACGCAATCGGCGACGAAGTCCTGCGCTGCATGGCGGATCGCTTTCGGGCGACGGTGCGCGAGGTTGACACCGTGGCCCGCCTCGGCGGCGATCAATTTGCGATTGCGCTGACCGGCATCGCCAGCGGTGCGGATGCGGAACGCATGGCAGAGAAAGTCATTGCCAATCTCGGCGAGCCGATGCGGGTTCTCGGCGTGCCGCTGGAAGTCGGGGCCAGCGTCGGCATTGCAATGTTCTCCGGCGGCGACCTGTCACCGTCCGAACTGGTGCGCCACGCGGATCAGGCGATGCATGCGGCGAAGGATGCCGGAGGCGGATGTTGCCGGACGTTTGCCGGTTAATGTGAAAGTCGCGTCAGCGACTCGCGATGCTCCCCTCTACCCTGGTGGGAGAGGGGTTGGGGGTGAAGGGGGAGCGGCACGGCTTCCGTTGTCGGAGGTGGCGCCCGCCGTCGCGATTGTCAGGGCGGCTGCCGCAGAAAGGGCGATCGGGCGCTCAGACCAGTCGCGCGAACGCTTCGATCACCTCGGCGGGAGCCTGTACCAGTTCGATCAGCACGCCTTCTCCGGCAATCGGGAACTGTTCGTTGGCCTTGGGATGAAGGAAGGTGATGTCATAGCCTGAGGCGCCCTTGCGGATGCCTCCCGGTGCAAAGCGCACGCCCTGCGCCGTGAGCCATGCAACGGCGGCCGGCAAATTGTCGATCCAGAGTCCGACGTGGTTGAGCGGGGGCTCATTGACGGCGGGTTTTTTTTTTGGATCGAGCGGCTGCATCAGATCGACTTCCACCTTGAAGGGACCGCTGCCCATCGCCGTGATGTCTTCGTCCACGTTTTCTCGTTCGCTGACGAAATTGCCCGTCACGGCAAGGCCGAACATTTCGACCCAGAGTTTCTTCAGGCGCTCCTTGGAGGGGCCGCCGACAGCGATCTGCTGAATCCCGAGTACCTTGAAGGGGCGCACGTTTGTTTGCGGCGTCATCGATGAATCCATTGGTCAGGGAATCCTGCTGCCTTGGCCGCACCGGCTTACTGCTTTTGCCCGATGCACTCGCGTATGCGCGCCAGCAGTTCCTCTTCGTCGTAGGGTTTGCCCATGTAGTGATCGACGCCGATTTCTGCCGCCATCTGGCGGTGCTTGTCGGCCGTGCGCGACGTGATCATGATGATCGGAATATTTTTCAGGCGCTTGTCGGCACGCATGTTGCGCGCCAGATCGAAGCCGTCCATGCGTGGCATTTCGATGTCCAGCAGCATGACGTCGGGGATCACCTCGCCGAGTTGCTCCAGCGCATCGACACCATCCTTGGCGGTCAGAACGTGATAGCCGTGACGCGCGAGCAGTCGGCCGCTGATCTTGCGCACGGTGAGCGAATCGTCGACCACCATCACGGCGGCCGCCGCCGCGACAGCGGGGGCGGCCGCCTTGGCTGCTGCCGGGACCTCGACAGGGGCGGCTGCCAACTGCACCGGGGTGCTGGTGCGCTCGACGGCGCGGGCTGCCAATGCGACGGGGTTGAGAATCAGCGCAACCTCGCCATTGCCCAGCACCGTAGCTCCGGCGAGGCCCGGTACGCGGGCCAACTGCGGACCCACGGCCTTGACCACGACTTCCTGGTTGCCGCTGAGACTATCCACTTCCAGGGCCACGCGCTCGGTTCCGCCCTTGACCAGCAGTATCCAGTGCCGCCGTGCTGGCGGTGGTGTTGCGCCCTTTTCGCCCAGCAATGCGGGAAGGTAGTTGTAGGGATAGCGGTTTCCCAGCCACTCTGCGCTGCCTGTGCTGCGTACCTGTGCCGCAGCCTCGGGCTTGTGCTCGGTGGCCTGCTCGATCATCGAGGACGGAATTGCGTAGGTTCGATTGCCGGCAGTGACCAGCACCGCCTGCGTTACAGCCAGGGTTAGCGGCAGGTAAATGCGGAATGTGGTGCCACGCCCGGCAGTTGATGTGATCTCGATGCGGCCACCGAGACTGGCAGTCTCGCTCTTCACCACATCCAGCCCGACGCCGCGTCCGGCCAGCGCAGTGAGATCCTCCGCGGTGGAGAATCCGGGCTGAAAGATGAGTTGCGTCAGGGAAGCATCATCGACTTCCGCGTCCGCTGCAATCAGGCCGCGTTCCACGGCGCGCTGGCGAATCCTGTCAAAGCGGAGTCCGGCGCCGTCGTCGGCGATGGAAAGCACGATTTCATTGCCTTCCTGTGCCAGCGACAAGGTAATCTGGCCGATGGCCTCCTTGCCGGTAGCCGCGCGCGCGGCGCTGTTTTCTAGGCCATGGGCGACACTGTTGCGCAGCAGATGCTCGATCGGGCCGGCCATCTTGTCCAGTACCGAGCGATCAAGTTCGGTCTGGCCGTGACGGATGTCGAGGTTGGCGCGCTTTCCGGTATCTTTCGCCGCCTGGCGCACCACGCGGTGCAGGCGCTCGGCCAGACTTTCGAAGGGCACCATGCGCACGCCCATCATGCGCTGCGACAACTCGCGGCTCAGCCGTGCCTGCGCCGCCACGGCCGCATTGGCATGGTCGAGATTGCGCAGCAGGTTTTGCTGAACGGTGGCGACGTCGTTCACGCTTTCCGCCATCATCCGCGTCACTTCCTGGAAGCGGGTGAAACGGTCGAATTCCAGCGGATCGAATTCCTGCCCACGCTCGCTTGCCAGCGCTTGCTGCGACTGCATCTGCAACTCGGCCTGAATCTCGACTTCGCGCAACTGCTTGCGCAGACGAATCACGTTTTCCGTGAGTTCGAGCAGCGAGGCCTTCACTGCCAGCAACTCGCCTTCGATTCGGCCGCGGGCGATGGCGACTTCACCGGCTTCGTTGACCAGTTGGTCGACCAGATCCGCGCGCACGCGCAAGTGCACCTGGGCAGTGGGGGCGAAAGCCGCCGCTGCAGCAGCGGCCGGCACTGCGGCAACATGCTCTGCCTCGGCTGCGTCTTCATGCCGGAGCACCGGTACTTCTTCCGTCAGCTTCTCGATCGAGACGTCGAGCCCGGCGGCCTGAAGCGGCAGTTCCAGTTCTGGACGGGCCGCCAGCGGATTGCGCAGGTGCTCGATCAGCATCGCGGCGCGGTCATATGAGCTTTCGAGGCCGTCGATCATGGCCGGCTGCACCGACTTCATGGCGGTAGCCTGATCGACGCGGTCTTCCATCGAATGCAGCAATTCGCCGCATCCCATGGCGCCGGCCATTCGCGCGCTGCCCTTCAGCGTATGCAGTGTGCGCTGGAGCGTGCGGGAGATCTCGAGGTCGGTCGGTGCGGCCCGCCACTCGCGCAGCGCCTCGCCGATCTCGCGCATGAGATCGACGCTTTCTTCGAGGAACAGCGGCAATACCTGCTCGTCGATTTCGTCTTCGATCCGTGCCGCGCGGCGCTCCGCGGCGGTCATGGTGACTTCCGGCACTTCCTGCACTTCCTGCACTTCAGGTGCGACGGGTGCGACGGGTGCGACGGGTGCCGTCATTGCATTGAGCTCGTCAGCGAGCGCGGTCTCCTCGCCGGGCATGCGCCGCTCTGCAACGGCACCCAGCATGCCTTCGAGAGCGCCGGCACAGCGCGCGAACACGAATCGCTGCGCTTCGGTTGGCCTTGCTTCCAGCAGCGACAAGCGCGTCAGCGCATTCTCCAGCGCGCGGGCAAGGCTCGCGATCGGCATGAAGCCAGTACCGGCGGATATGCTGGCCGTGGTGTGCGCGGCACGAATGACGTCATTGCCTGGCACTGCTTCAAGGCCAAGATTGGCCTGCAGCGTGGCGACGTGTTCGCGGGTTTCACCGAGATAGAGATTGTAGAGCGTTGGCGCCACTTCCACGTCGCCAACACGGATCGACGGCGGTGTCGGGAAAGAGACGACCTCTGCCGACGGCTGGATTTCTTCGGCCACTTTCCGTGCCGCCGCGGCAGCTTCGGCAGCGGCAGCTTCGGCAGCGGCAGCTTCGGCAGCGGCAGCTTCGGCAGCGGCAGCTTCGGCAGCGGCAGCTTCGGCGGCGGCAGCTTCGGCGGTCGGCGCTGGTGGCACGGCGATTCCGGCTTCGACTTCTTCAGTTACGCCCAAGGCATTGCAGCGGCGGATCAATTCGGCATCGTCCAGACGGGGGCCGCCGCCAGCCTCGAGGTGCTCGATCCAGACCTTGAACATGCCGGCAGCGCGATCGAGCATTTCGAGCAGGGCGGGCGTCGCGGCGCGTGCCTCGTGCAGCCAGCCGTTCAGCACCTGCTCCACGGCCCAGGCCGTTTCGCCCAGATCGGTCAGGCCGACCATGCGGCCGCTGCCCTTCAGGGTATGGAAGCTGCGGCGCAGGGTGATGAATGCGGCCTGATCGCCTGGGTTTGCACGCACGATCGGCAGATGCTCGTTGATGGTTCCCAGCACTTCGTGGGCTTCTTCGAGGAAGATCGCCAGCAGTTCGGCGTCGAGTTCTTCCTCGCTGACCTCCACCAGCCGCGCAGTCTCCGCCGACGGGGCCGGGGCTTCGATGGGCGCGGGCGGAGGGGGAGGCGGCGGTTCGGGCGGAGGCTGCAGTGCTTCCACTTCGAATTCCGGCAGTTCTTCTTCAGCGGCCAGCTCGGCTTCGGCCTCGGATACGGGTTCCGGCGCGATGACCTCGGCGGCAAATTCTTCTGCCGGGGCTGCTGCGGGCAGCTCCGCAGGCGCTGGTGCGGGAGCTTCAGGTTCTTCCTTGCGGACGGTATGAACGACGGGCGGCGGCTCAAGGAGCGCGTCGATGTCGGCAGCGCCGCCTTGCAGTTGCGCGACGAAGAAGCCAAGCGCCGAAAGCTTTTTCGCCACGTCTTCGAAATCGCCGGCTTGTGCAGTGAAGCCTGGCTCGGCGAAATGCTCGATGGCTCGTGCGCATTCTGCCAATACGGCATTGGCGCGGTCCTGTCCGAGTACCAGCAGCGCGCCCTGGACCTGGCGAATCGGTTGTGTCAGCGAGGCCAGAGTGGCTTGGCGCGAACTGTCGCGGAAGAAGGCATCCAGCGTCTGTTCGATGGTGCCGAGATTGGAGCGGATTTCGCGCGCCACCGACTCGAGCAGCAGTCTTTCCTGCGCACGGCGCGACATGGCGTCGAGATGGGGCAGTGCCAGCGTGCCGAGCTCTTCGCCACGCCCAAGCGCAGCCAGGCGGCTGACAACGATATTGGTCGCGCGCGTGAACTCGGCATCCAGCGACTGGAAGTTTTCCAGCGCGGATTCGGCGAGCAGCAATGCCGTGGCCATTTCCAGGGCCATGATCTCGTTGTGTTGCGTCGGATCGCGGCGCAACTGGTCGGCCTGCTCGAGAATCGCTGCAGTCAGGCGCGCGTAGTCGGGTTGCCCGGTGGCAGCCCCCTCTGCGGCGATTTTCGCCGTGCGCTCATGAAAAGGCGGCAGCGCGGCAGCCGTACCGGCGCAAAGGCGGTTCCAGTCTTCCTTGGACGCCGCCAGCAATTCGCGCAAGTGGCGAATGTGGGGCAGCAGCCTTTCGGTTTCTGCGGCCGTCGCCGCGGGGACCATGCCTTCCAGGCGATAGGCGGCGCGTACGATGGTCAGCGCTTCGCCTCCTTTTTTGGCACAGGCGGCGAGGTACAGGGCCTCGCGCAGTTGCTGTTCGCTTGCTTCGGACTGGCTGTCGATGAGCTTCCTGATCTGCGCGCCGAGACGCATGGCAAAGCGTTTTGCTTCATTCGCGTCAGGCAGGCCACCGGCAGCGAGCGCATCGAGGACGCCCAGTGCAACCCACCAGTAGGCTCGGCCGGCCGGCGTGGCGCGCGTCATTTCGATCATCGCTACCGAGACTTTCATCTCGTTGATGCCTTTGGGATCATTCTTGATCCACTTCAGGAGGCCGCGTTCAAAACCCATGCGCGCGGCCTTGAGGCGAGTCGCGAGGGATTCGGGCGTGAGCGGCTGGAGCTCCTTCTCGCGCTTCGGCGGGCGCTGCGTGAGATCGGGGAAAAACAGGGAGGCCGGCTCCGGAGCCGGCTGCCCGCGCGCAACGACCATCGCGCGGTAGGGCGCAAAAAGTTTCAGTGGCTGGTCGGGGTGGCCTGCGATCAGGTCGTCGAGATAGCCGCGCAGCGCGGAGAACCCGCCTTGCGCCGCGGCGATGGCGGCACCGGCGTCCGGCACCGCGGCATCGCCCAGTGCGGCCAGCAGCTGTTCTATCGCATCGGCGAATTCCGTGATGCCGTCAAGGCCGACAATTGCCAGCGCACCATGCGCCTGGTGCATGCCGGCGAGGGCCTTCTTCAGCTCGTCCCCGCCCGGAGCGCCCGCGTGGGCGGCAAGACTGAGCCCGGCGCGTTCCAGCGCAAGGTCGATTTCTCCCTTGACCCAGGACAGCGGACCGATATCGAGATCGGTGCTCATCAGAATCTATTCACGACGCCGTGGTTCATTTGCTCTCTATTCACACCTTGAAGCCCGAGACCGAGCCCTTCAGTTCGACGGCGAGCTCGGTAAGTTCGCCAATCGACACGGCGGTTTGCTGCGTGCTGGTGGTGGTCTGGCCGGTAATTCGAAGAATGTCCTGCATGGAGTCCGCCACTTTGGTGGCGATGTCGGCCTGATGCTGCGTGTCGCTCGAGATCGCCTGAATCAGGCGGGCGAGATCCTGCGACACGCTGGAGATTTCGTTCAGCGCCTGACCGGCGGCGTCCGACAGCTTGGCTCCTTCCACCACGCCCTGCGTCGAATATTCCATGGCGGCTACGGCATCATGCGTATCGGTCTGAATCGTCTTGACGATGGCGGCAATCTGCTTGGTCGCCTCGCCGGAGCGTTCGGCCAGCCGCTGCACTTCTTCCGCCACCACCGAGAAGCCTCGTCCCGCTTCGCCGGCCGAGGCAGCCTGAATGGCGGCATTCAGGGCCAGCACGTTGGTCTGTTCCGTAATGTCGGAAATCAGTTCCACGATTTCACCGATCTCCTGCGAGGATTCGCCGAGGCGTTTGATCCGTTTCGAAGTTTCCTGGATCTGGGTGCGGATTTCGTTCATGCCGGTAATCGAGTTCGACACGGCCGCCGCGCCTTTCTGCGCGGCTTCAAGCGATGCACGCGCCACACGGGCCGATTCCAGGGCCGAGGAAGATACGGTCTTCATCGAGTTGGCCATTTCGAGAACTGCGGCGTTGGCGCCCTGAATTTCGGCCGACTGCACTTTCGTGGCGGCAAGCAGATCGTTGGAAGTGCTCTGCGCGGCGTTCGAGGCGCGGGTTACGCGTTCGGCAGCGTCGTTGATGCGGCGTACCAGCACGGCGAGTTCTTCAACCGTGTAGTTCACCGAGTCGGCAATCGCGCCGGTGATGTCCTCGGACACGGTGGCGCGGATCGTCAAGTCGCCGTCGGCCAGGTCGCCCATTTCGTTCATGAGACGCAGAATGGCGCCCTGCGTCGCATCCTTTGCTGCTTCCGCAAGACGGCGCTGTTGATCGGCTTCATCGCTGCGATGCATACCTTCGTCGTTGAAGGCCTTCACCATGAGTACCAGCATCACCAGCGCGAGCGTGCCGAAGAAAGTGGCCGAAAACGTGGACGCGTCCTGTGCGGTGATTTCCGCTTCATAGGCTTTGACCAGGTTGTCGGTATTCGCCGCCATTTCGCGCCAGCCGACAATGAGCGTCTTGCTGGCGCTGCGTGCGCGCATCAGCGGCTTGAGGTCAGCACCGAGGCTCGCGACCGCCGACTCCATTAGCTTCAGGCTCTTGGCCAACTGGCTGTCAGCCGGAGCCAGGCTCAGCGCGGTGGAAAGATCGGCCGCCAGTTGTGCTGCCATGGCTTCGTCGAAGCCGGGCGCCCAGGCAAGTTGGGTCGATTCATGCAGGATGCGTGTAGTCAGATGGGGCAGTTTGCCACCGGCGGCATCTGCGGCTTCGGTCATGGCTTTACCATGCTGCAGCGCCTCCGTGGCGAGACGGCCAATCGCAACGAAGCGATTCTCCTGCGCCAGCAGTTGGGAGATGATCTCATCCTGCTTGCTCCAGGCTTCGCGCAAGGCATCGAGTGCCGGGCGTGCTTCGACGCTGGTGGCCGATACCTTGATGCCCCTGACTTCACCGCCTTCGGCCAGGCTTTCGAGCAGCTTGCTGAAGCTATCGCGGGAGTCGCGCAGCTCCGTGAAGCCGTCCTTCTGTCCCTGCATTGCATTCAGCGCGGACTTGGGAATCTGCTGGGTCAGCGGGGCTATCTGGCCGGCGACGGACAGGTAGGTGGTTCCCCGGGTGGTCGCCTGGCCCTGCATGAAGATTCCGGCGACGGTGATCAGCAGACTGATCAGAAAAACGGTACCGAGGATTCGAAACTGCGTCTCGATCTCGAGATGACCGATCAGGGGCAGCCCTTTGCGGCGCATCCCCTCCGGTTTTTCTGTTTCCGGTGCGGCAGTTTTCTTGAACAGCGACTTGAGATCGAAGGCCATGGTTTTTCTTTCCGGAACGCTCAGAGAGCGATGTCTAGGTAGTTGGGGTCGGCCAGCAGTGCCGGGATGCGCAACTGGGTCCAGATAACGTCTTGTGCATCCTTGAAGCGGCCGCCGAGCCAGGGCGTCGCGTCAGCGGCGCCGGCCGGAACTCCGGCTTCGGCGGCCGCATGCATCTGCAACTGCGGGCGCAGCCCCAGTGCGCGACGGATCAGCAAGGCGGTGTTGATGCCGTGTCGCGCACCAACCAGAAGCAAACGCGATTGCGCGTTGATCGGCGTTGGCGCACCGCCGCGCCAGGCCGAGAAATCCACCACGCTGTAGAGCACGCCACGAATGTTGGCGATGCCGGCGAACCACGGCTGGGTCAGCGGTGCGGGTGTGAGTTGCGGTAGCGGCGCCACTTCGCCCGAGTCGGCAAGATCGATCAACCAGTGGCTGCCTCCGGGAAGATCATCAGCGCCGGATTCGATGCCGAGCAAAGTCTGTGCGCCCTCGCCGCGCCGCGCAGACACCAGGCGTTCGGAAAGGTCCCGCTGGAACTCGCGCAGACTGATCCGTTTGGCCATGGCTCAGGTCTCCCGCCGGGCCGCCCGCGCGAGCGCGGAGTATTGACAACACCCCCTCCCGTCCTCCCCCGCCAAGCGGGGGAGGTGACTAGTCACCCCCGCCCTGGGGCGGGGGAAGGGGGGTGGGGCGCCATAATTTCCCGACGGGGAGGCGAAGCCTCCCCCCTCGGGGGGCAGCGAAGCGAAGCAAGCGTTGCATGCCCGCGAAGCGGAATTCCATGCACGCAAAGCGGTGGGGCCGTTCATTGTTAACCGAGTGCGGCGATCATGGCCAGCAACGCCGGCGCATCGATTGGCTTGGTGACGTAGGCCTGGGCCCCCTGGCGCATGCCCCAGACCCGGTCGGTTTCCTGGTCCTTGGTGGTGCAGATGATCACCGGAATGTCCTTGGTGATGGGGTCTCGCGAAAGGGCGCGGGTGGCCTGAAAGCCATTGGTACCCGGCATCACCACGTCCATGAGGATGAGGTCGGGCTTGATCTGCTTGGCCCGTTCGATGCCTTCGTCGCCGCTGTCGGCGGTGCTGACCTCGTAACCGCCGGCTACCAGCATTTGAGTCAGCAGATGGCGTTCGGTGGGGGAATCGTCGATGACGAGAATGGATTTGACAGGCATGGTGGCTACCTCGCTAATAAGAAAGAAACATGGATCAAGTGCGCGCAGCGTGTGCGGCAACGGTTTTCAGGAGACCGTCCTTGGTGAAGGGTTTGGTCAGGTATTCATCGGATCCGACCATGCGCCCTCGCGCACGGTCAAAAAGGCCGTCCTTGGATGAAAGCATGATCACCGGGGTAGCCGAGAATTTGGGGTTCTTCTTGATCAGCGCGCAGGTCTGATAGCCGTCGAGACGCGGCATCAGGATGTCGCAAAAGACCACATTGGGCAGATGATCGTTGATCTTTGCCAATGCATCGAAGCCGTCCTCGGCCAGCACCACCTGGGCGCCGGCCTGCAGCAGAAAAATTTCCGCAGTCTTGCGGATGGTGTTCGAATCATCGATCACCATCACCTTGATGCCGGAAAGCTGGGGTGTTTCGCTCACGTTACTCCATGCAGGATCAGGACTTCAATCATGGCGACTGCGGGCGGAGCAGTATCACAGCCATGGAAGCGGCTTTCTTTGTGAGCGCTCTCCATCCTCCCTCCGTCGCCTCGTTCATCCAACTTTCTGCCGAGGTCAAGCTTTATAACCTTAATCATACTCAGATTTTGACCATTTCGAAGTCTTCCTTGCGGGCGCCGCATTCCGGGCAGGTCCAGTTGGGGGGTATTTCGTCCCATCGTGTACCGGCCGGCAAGCCTTCTTCGGGGAGTCCTTTTGCCTCGTCGTAGAGAAAGCCGCAGATCAGACACATCCATTTGGAGTACAGCGGCTCAGGACTCATTGCGGGCTTTGGGTTATGTCCCCGTGCGCTTGTGCCGGGGGTGGTATCAAATCGGAAATGTCCCCGTGCGGCTGAGGCGGGGACGATATTCCTTCGGATAGAATTCGGACATATTAACTCAAGCGGCTCGCCATCCGAAATACCCGGATCGAGTCGGGACTTTCATGCCTGCTGCCCCTGCCGCCAACATGTCGCCGCCCATCGTGCTGACGTTTGCCGCTTCCGATCCGACGGGAGGGGCCGGACTGCAAGCGGACATCTTGACCCTCGCCAGCCTCGGTTGCCACCCGCTCTCTGTCGTGACCGCGATTACCGTGCAGGACACTGCCGGCGTCGAGGGCGTCCTGCCGCTGGACGCCGACTGGGTTGCCGACCAGGCGCGCGCCCTGCTCGAGGACATGCCGGTGGCGGCCTTCAAGCTGGGCATGCTGGGCAGCGTCGAAATCATCGCCGCGATCGCCGAGGTGATCTCGGACTACCCCGAGATCCCCGTGATCCTCGATCCGGTCCTGGCGTCGGGACGCGGCGACCAGTTTGCCGACGAGCAGATGATCGAGGCCATGATCGGCCTGTTGCTGCCCCAGACCACGCTGCTGACGCCCAACAGCCTCGAAGCCCGGCGATTGGCCCAGGAAATCGGAGAGGCAGGCGGAGATACCGACCTTGAACCGGGTCTGGCCGGGTGTGCCCATCGCCTGATCAATGCCGGATGCGAGTACGTGCTGATAACCGGGACGCATGAGGGCACGCCGCAGGTGGTCAATACCCTCTACGGCAGCCATGGCACGGTGCGTACCGATCGCTGGGACCGGCTGCCCGGAAGCTATCATGGCTCGGGCTGCACGCTCGCCTCGGCAATTGCGGCTCACTTTGCCAGCGGCGTGAACGTGGCCGACGCGGTCATGGCTGCGCAGGAATACACTTGGCGTACATTGGCTGCCGGCTTTCGTCCGGGCATGGGACAATTCATCCCCGACCGCATGTTCTGGTCGCGGGAAGAGGATGATGACGCGGATGAAATCTGAGTTCTTGCCGCTTTTGGCTGGTGTCCCCGGATGAAGCTCAGGGGCCTCTGCGCCGTCACCCTCGATGATCCGCTGCTGCCGCGGCTTTCGGCGCTGGTCAAGGCGGCGCTGGATGGCGGCACGCCCTTCCTTCAGTATCGCAACAAGATGGCGTCGCGTCCCCTGCGTCGCGCGCAGGCAGCCGAGATGCTGCGCATCTGCCGCGCCAGCGGCGCCAAGCTGATCATCAATGACGACGTCTGGCTGGCGGTGGAGATCGGTGCCGATGGCGCTCATCTCGGCCGCGACGATGCGCCGGGCGGCTCACTGGCTGCCGCACGCGATGCCCTCGGGCCGAAGCGCATCCTTGGTGTGTCCTGCTACAACGAACTTGCCCGCGCCGAAGAAGCGGCGGCAGCGGGAGCCGACTACCTGGCCTTCGGCAGCATGTTCTCTTCGCGCACCAAACCCGCTGCAGTGCGCGCTCCGCTGGAAATGCTGAGCGAGGCCCGCCGCCGGTTTGGCCTGCCGATAGCCGCCATCGGCGGTATCACGCTGGAAAATGCACCGCAGCTGATCGCTGCCGGCGCCGACATCCTCGCCGTGGTGAGCGATCTGTTCGACGCGATGGACATCAAGGCGCGGGCCGAAGCCTATCAGGAGCTTTTCAATCAAGCGGCGCAAAGCGGCCGCGAACAGCCGGTTTCCTGAACAGCCCTTGTGTCTTGCGCACCGTTCGGAATCAACAGGATCCTTTCATGACACGTAACGAAGAACTTTTCCTTCGCGCCCAGAAAACCATTCCCGGCGGCGTCAATTCACCCGTACGCGCCTTCCGCTCGGTTGGCGGCGCGCCGCGCTTTTTTACGCACGGTGAAGGTTGCCGGGTCTGGGATGCCGACGGCAAGCCGTACATCGACTACGTGGGTTCCTGGGGACCGTTGATCCTCGGCCATGACGATGCCGATACCGTGCGCGCGGTGCAGGAGGCTGCCGCGAAGGGGCTTTCTTTCGGTGCGCCGACGGAAGGCGAGGTCGAACTGGCCGAACTGCTGGTGCAGCGAGTGCCGAGCATGGACATGGTGCGCCTGGTATCTTCCGGCACCGAGGCCACCATGAGCGCGATCCGGCTGGCGCGCGGTTTTACCGGGCGCGATGCCATCATCAAATTCGAGGGTTGTTACCACGGGCACGGCGACAGCCTGCTGGTCAAGGCCGGTTCGGGCCTGCTGACTTTCGGCAACCCCTCATCCGCCGGCGTGCCGGCCGATCTGGCGCAGCACACTCTGGTGCTCGACTACAACGATGCGCAGGGCTTGCGCGATGCCTTCGTCAAGCACGTCAAGGCTATTGCCTGCGTGATTGTCGAACCGGTGGCCGGCAACATGAACCTGATCGCGCCGAAACCCGAATTCCTCGCCGCGATGCGCGAGATGTGCACGCGGCATGGTGCAGTGCTGATTTTCGACGAGGTGATGACCGGTTTTCGCGTCGGTCCGGGTTCGGCGCAGGGGCTCTACGGTATCAAGCCGGATCTCTCGACTTTCGGCAAGGTGATCGGTGGCGGCATGCCGCTCGGCGCCTTCGGCGGGCGACGCGACATCATGGAACAGATTGCACCGCTGGGCCCGGTGTATCAGGCCGGCACGCTCTCGGGCAATCCGCTCTCCGTGGCGGCGGGCTTGGTGACGCTGAAGAAGATCGCGGCGCCGGGATTCCATGAAGCGCTGGCGGCGAAGACGCGGGCGCTGGTCGAAGGGCTCGCCGCTGCGGCCAAGCGGCACGGCGTGAGTTTTTCCGCGCAGTCCGTGGGCGGCATGTTCGGAATTTATTTCGCCCCCACGCCGCCGACGTCCTATGCCGAAGTAATGGCCTGCGACAAGGAGGCCTTCAATCGCTTCTTCCACGCCATGCTGGATGCCGGCTTTTATCTGGCACCCTCGGCGTTCGAGGCGGGCTTCGTCTCGGCGGCGCATACGGACGCCGACATTGCTGCCACGATAGCCGCGGCGGACGCGATCTTCGCTGCCGGTTGAGGCTTTTGGCAGCGCTGCTGTACTGACCGGCGTCTTAGCGCAGCCAGCCCTTGTGACGAAAGATCGCAAACGGCACGGCGACTGAAATCAGCATCAGTACCAGCGAGAACGGATAGCCGTACTGCCACTCCAGTTCGGGGAACCAGCCCTTGAAGTTCATGCCGTAGATGCTGGCGATCAGGGTCGGCGGCAGCAGCGCCACCGAAGCCACGGAAAAGATCTTGATGATCTTGTTCTGGTTGATGTTGATGAAACCGACCACCGCATCCATCAGAAAGTTGATTTTGTTGAAGATGAAGGCCGTGTGCCCGTCCAGGGACTCGATGTCGCGGAGGATCGCGCGCGCGTCTTCGTGCTGGTTCGGCGCCAGCAGGCGTCCGCGCATCAGGAAGGACAGGGCGCGGCGCGTATCGAGCACGTTGCGCCGGATGCGGCCGTTGAGGTCTTCCTCCTTGGCGATGTCAGCCAGAATCGAGCCGGCTTCTTCGTCGGTCATCTGCGTGCTGAGCACTTTGCGGCCGACGGCTTCCAGTTCGGCATAGACATCCTCGAGCGCATCGGCCGAGTATTCGACATCGGCCGCGTAGAGGTCGAGCAGCACATCCTTGCCTTCCGACACCATGCCGGGCTGGATTCGGGCGCGCAGGCGCTGCAGGCGGAACACGGGCAGTTCCTCGTCGCGCATCGAAAACAGGATGTTCTGATGCAGGATGAAGGCCACCGTGACGTTGCGCGATTCGTCTTCCTTGTCGAGCAGGAAGTCGGAGTGCATGTGAACTTCGCCGTTTTCCTCGATGTAGAAGCGCGCGGATTCCTCGAGGTCGGTCAGGTCATCGATGTCGGGCAGGACCAGACCGAAGATTTCGGCTATCCATTTGCGCTCTTCGCCCGAGGGCGCAATCAGGTCGACCCAGATCGGCTTGGTCGCGGCAAGCTCCGCGCGGCTTTCCACCGGGATTTGCCGCAAGCGTCCGTTGTGCAGTTCGAATGCGTTGAGCATGATGGGTTTTCTCTGGTGAGTCTGGCTGGCAGTAAGCGTTTCGCTGACGGCTTCGGAAAGCTCGTCGAGAATCGCGCTGCCGCGGTCGGGCGCCACCATCTCCCAGACGAGCAGGCATTCGTCCTGCGGCAGGGCCTCGAGGACGCGGGCGATGCGGGCGGTATCCATTGCCGCGAGCTTGCCGCGCAGTTCCGCCAGATGTTGCCTGTGTACCAGGTTTTCGACCAGATCATGGCGCGGCATGTCTTGCCGATGCACCAAACTTTCGACTCGCTTCTGACTTGCCAGCAAGGCCTGGACTTCGTGCAGGCTTTCCTGCATGTCGTCGGGCTGTGCTGTCGGGTCGCGCTCGGCGTTAGTCGGTTCGGTCATGGCGGTCCTTGGAGAGGCTTCCCATTGTATTACGGCGGCACTTCGGCGCTCGACATGCGGCCGACAATCAGTTGTGTCCGGCCTTCCATGTAGGTCGAGTAGGGATTGCGTTCGTAGCGGCGCGGGGCGGGCAGCATGACCGCCAGTCGCGCCGCTTGTTCCACCCCGAGTTGGGCGGCAGGGATGCCAAAATAGCGCCGCGCGGCGGCTTCGGCGCCGAATACGCCGTCGCCCCATTCGACGACGTTGAGATAGACCTCGAGGATGCGCCGCTTGTCCCAGAGCAGCTCGATCCAGACCGTGATGATGGCCTCCTCGGCCTTGCGCAGGACCGTCTTGGTCGGGGACAGGAGCAGATTCTTCGCCAGCTGCTGGGAGATGGTGGAGCCGCCGGCGACGACCTTGCCCTTCTTCTGGTTCTTTTCCAGCGCCTTCTGGATGCCTTCCCAGTCGAAGCCCTCGTGGTCGATGAACTTGTCGTCCTCGGCGGCGATGACGGCGCGCTTGAGATGCACCGATATCTTCTCGTAGGGCACCCACTGGCGCCGCAGTTCAAACTTCGGTTCGGCCTTCGGGTTCTTTTGCCGCGCTTCGTCGAGACGCTGGCTCTGGAAGCTGGTCATCCCGGGGTTGACCCATTTCCACCACACCACCCAGCCCAGATACCAGCCCTGCCAGAGCAGGAGCAAACCGGCGCAGGCCGCGAGCCCGAGTTTGAGCCAGCGCGGTGCCGGCCTCATTGCGTTGCCACCAGGCAACGCAACGGCAAATTGAACGCCCCCCCTTGCAGGGCGCGTTCCGGCTTGCATGCCGGAACCGTTCGAAGGGCGCGAAGCATGCTTCGCGAATTCCCCTTCTCACCCCCCCGGCCCCCGCCCAGGCGGGGGTGACCGTTTGGTTCGCTTCGCTCAAGGATCATGAGACTTTCGCCAGTGCTGCGAGCACTGACGCCGTTTGCGGGCGCACTCCGCGCCAGATGAAGAAGGTCTCGGCCGCCTGCTCGACCAGCATGCCCAGGCCGTCGGCGACGCGGGCACCTGCCGCAAGGGCCTGACTCATAAAGGGCGTTTCGCGGCCATAGACCATCTCGTAGGCGACGCAGCGCGGCGCAAAAACGCAAGTCGGTAGCGGCAAGATGCCGCCGCTGAGGCCCGTCGACGTGGCGTTGATGACGAGATCGAATTGCCGTCCGGCGAGGCCGGGAAAGCCCATGCCATCGGGTTTGACGCCGACTGCGCCGCCCGGCAGGCGGCCGAATTCAAGGGCGAGGCGGGCGGCCGTCTCTTCAGTGCGATTGGCGATCACCAGTTCGGCGGGGTCTTCCAGCAGCAGCGGCAGGATTACGCCGCGCGCCGCGCCGCCGGCGCCCAGCAGCAGGATGCGACGTCCGCCCGGGTCGCAGCCGAGATTGTTTTTCAGGTCACGCACCAGCCCCGCGCCGTCGGTGTTGTCGCCGACGATGGCGCCGGCTTCGAAGCTCAGCGTATTCACGGCCCCAGCCGCGTTGGCGCGGGGAGTGCGCCGTGTGGCGAGGCGAAAAGCTTCCTCCTTGAACGGCACGGTGACATTGGCGCCCCTGGCGAGGCCTCCGCCCGCGGCGATGAAGGCACTCACCGCCGCAGCGAAACCGTCGCGCTCGGCAAGAATCGCCTGGTAGCTTATGTCCTGCCCGGTCTGCGCCGCGAACAGCGCGTGGATCCGCGGCGACTTGCTGTGCCCGATGGGGTTGCCGAACACGGCATAGCGATCTGTCATGGCTCAGTCGGAACGCAGGCGATCCGCGTTGGTGAAGGTCCAGGTGCGGGTGATCTCGAGCACGTCGGTGTCGCGCCGGATCGATTCCGGGAAGGCGGCGTAGGGCGCGGCCATCTGCACGATGCGGCGTGCGGCGTCATCGAGCAGGTTCTGGCCCGACGAGCGGCTGACTTCAACCCGATCGAGGTCGCCATTGGATTTGATGACCACGGTCAGCACCAGGCTGCCGTAGAGGCGGCCCCTGGCGGCGGCGGGATAATTCAGGTTGCCGATGCGCTCGATTTTCTGCCGCCAGTCTTCCACGTACTGGGCGAAGCGGTATTCCTCTACCCGGGCGCCGATGAATTTCTTGCGTGGCCGCTGGTTGTATTCCTCCAACTGGCGCGCAATCTGGCCTTCGATGCGGGCGATCGCCAGCGCGCTGCTGGCAAGGTCGGCGCCGGAGCGAACCGGCTCGGGTGCCGGTGTCGGGTTGGTCCGCGTTCTGTCGGCGCTGACGGTTCTTTCGCTCTTCAGGCGCGTCATCATCTGCTGCTGTTGCGCCTCGAGCTCGACGACGCGACGCTTTGCCTCGATCAGTTCGGTGCCCTCTTTGGTATTCGGCGAAGGTGGCAGCGGTGTCTTGGCACGGAGGTTCTCCTCGGTGTTGCCGCCGCCATCGAGATTGGTTTGCGCCTTGGCCTGCGCCTTGTCGGGCCGGCTCTTGCTCTTGCTGTTGACCAGAATGACGTCGAGCGCCCGTTCGCGCATCTTGTCGACGAAGTCCGGCGGTGTGAAGCGAATCGCGAGCAGCATTGCGTGAAGCAGCAGCGAAGCGCCAATCGCCAGCGTCAGGTTGCGTCGCGGCGCATCCATTGCGGCGAGAAACGCCGGCAGCGGGACGGATGGCAGTGAAGGCCAGGAAAGGCGTGACAGGCTGGACATAAGCCCATCAATTTTACTCTGCGGGATTCCCGTCCTCTTCACCGTCGAACGCCGCATCAGGGCCGGTATTGGCTGCCAATTCAGGCGCCAGTTCGAGATAGCGCGGCCGCAGCTCGGCTTCCAGCAGGTCGATGCCGTCGATGCTGAGCAGCACGCGTGCGCCGCGTGGCAGCTCGGGCAGGGAGGGAACGCGCAATACCAGCGGAATGGCATCGAGCCTCGCCATGGATTCGCGCAGCACGTGTGCCAGCGCCACCTGCCGGCCCTGTTGCAGCAGCCAGCGCAGGCACCAGTAGCGCTCCATGCCGCGCTGGAATTCGGCGTAGGCGGCGTAGGTCAGTTCGAAGTCGCGCATCGCCGCCAGCAGGTCGGCCGACTTCGGCGGGAATGGCGGTGCCTCTTTCTGCAGCAAGGCGATCAGTTGCCACTGGTTGAGCAGATCGCAGTAGCGCCGCAGCGGCGAAGACGACCACGCATAGCATTCGACGCCGAGCCCTTCATGCGGCGCGGCGACGGTGCTCATGCGCACCTTGCCCGCCGTTTGCACGCGATACAGCGCGGGGATGCCGGCATCGCGCAGCATCGCGCCCCAGGTGGCGTTGGCGACGATCATCAACTCGGCGACCAGCGTGTCCAGCGGACTGCCGCGCGCGCGCTCGTCGATGGCGACGAAACCCTTGCCCGGCTCTGCCGCGATGCCGCTGTCGGCGTTCCAATCGACGATGAAGTTGTAGTCCTTGCGCGTGCCGGTGTCGGAAGGTTTGCCGCGCCCGGCTTCGAGCACCTGGGCGAATTCCCAGAGCAGTTTCAGCTCGTCGCGATACTGAAAATCCGCCAAGCCTTCAGCCAGCGTGGTTTCGTTGAACACCGGCTCGATGTCGTGGTGGCGGAGGTTGGCGACGATCGGCACGCGTTCCATGCGGGTCTCGTGGCCAAGCAGGCGGTAGTCGGCGGCGACATCGAGATACAGCGAAATGGCGGGGACGGCATGTCCGGCGGCGAGCGTGAAATGCTCGACGATGTCTTCCGGCAGCATGGTGATCTTGCGCCCCGGCATATACACCGTGGACAGCCGTTCGCGCGCAATGCGGCCGAGGTCGGAGTCGGGCGCAAAGCCCAGGCCCGGCGCCGCGATGTGAATGCCGACATGCCAGCCGCCATCGGGCTTGACCGTGACGGAGAATGCGTCGTCGATTTCCGTCGTGTGCGCGTCGTCGACGCTGAAGGCTTGAACTGCCGCTAGCGGCAGTTCAAGCCTGTCGGCGAATTCGGGGCCATCCCCCCGTCCCCCTTCCCGCGGAAGGGGGCTACTGGTCAGGCGCCGCGCGCCAATTGGCCGAGGTGGAGCGAAGTCCGGGAAACCGGTGCCGCCCTTGCTGTCGGGAAAGAACTCGAAGAGAAAGCGGCCGAGATGATAGTCATGGGTCGAGGGCAGCGCGCCGCAGTCGAACAGCATTCTCGCGGCGGATTTCCCGGTGTCGCCGCAGGCGGCTTCGAGCGCCTTGGTCTCGCTGCGGTTCCGATCGGGCTTGTAGAGGAGTTGCGGCAGCACGGGCGTGAACTCGGCGGGTAGGCTGCCGGCCTTGAGTTCCTCGACCATGCGCTCGATGGCCGCTGCCTGCAGGCGTTTCTTTTCGAGACCGGCCAGCGCAGCCTGCAGGATTTCGGGCGGCGCTTTGCGGAAGCGGCCGCGGCCCTTGCGGTGAAAATACATCGGCGCCGAATGCAGGCGCAGCAACACGGCCGCGGCCTGGACCGAATCGGGCTTGCTGCTGTGGTATTCCGCAGCGAGTTCCTCGAAGCCGAACTCGTCTTCGCCGCAGACTTCCCAGAGGAAGTCGATGTCGATGCCCTGCGCCTCGGCCTCCGCGCGCTCCAGCAGTTCGCCCGGCGCCGGGGCGGCAAAGCGCAGCAGGACATTGGCCACCTTGACCTTGGAGCGCTTGCCCGAGGCGAGCTCGATCTGCAACGAAGCCACGTTGTCGGCAAGCACGGTGCCGGCACGGAAAGCGCCGTCCTCTTCAAACAGGACATTCATCAAGAGCCTATTTCAGTAGGAATCGTACCCCGCGCCGGCTGGCGTTGGGATGCGATGCGAGGCGGAGGGAGTGCGGCATGGTAACTCCATGCAAGCGAGCGACAACGTGGCAGCGCGCCCAACGCCAGCCGGCCCTTCGGGTTGAGACCAGGATCGGCGTCTGCGGCGTTGCAGCGCTTGCCAATGGAACAACCATTGGCCGCGCACTGCGCCTTGCATCCATCCGATCTTGGTCTCAACGCGGGGCATGATTCCTACTGAAATAGGCTCTAAGGGAACACCCCGGGTCGGGGAGTGAGCGGGAAACGAGGGACAGGATTATACCGGTCTGGCCGTGGCGATCAGTATGGTGCTGGTCAATCGGTAGCCGCCCGCTACGGCATGGGGCGCAAGCTCTTCGGCCACCGCGGCGGCGAGCGTCTGCTGTTTTTCGACGGGCAGACGCGACAGGCTTTCCGCGGCGCCGCCCGCCAGATCGAGAAAGCCCTGCCAATAGGCGCCGGCATCGCTGAAGCTGGCGCTCAGTTGAAATGGCCGGACGTCGATATCGCAATAGTCGGCGCTGGCGAGACGGCGAGCGAGCTCGTCCGCATCGCCGAAGCGGAAAATGGAAGGGCGTGCCACCTTGGGTGGCGGCAGCAGACGGCGCATGCAGGCAAGCGCCGTCTCGACCAGCGGCACTTCTTCGGCACGGCCCCAGACCGAGAGCGCGAGCAGTCCGTCCGGCCGCAGCACACGGTGAATTTCGCGCAGGGCGGCCTGGTCGTCGGGGAAGAACATGAGGCCGAGTCCGCAAAGGGCGCGGTCAAAACTTTGATTGGCGAACGGCAGCGCTTCACCGTCGGCGGCGACGCGGAGCAGATCGGGGCAGCAGGCCAACTGGCCTTCGCTGATGTCGCTGGCGATCGCCAGACCCTTGCCGCCGACCGCGTCGCGCGCGCCGCGCGCCAGCAGGCCGGGGCCGCTGGCCAGATCGAGCACGCGCTGCCCGGGCGCCAGCCGCACGGCAGCCAGCAGCGCGGCGGCCAGGTCGCTGCGGGGACCTGCCGCGGCCAGATAGCGCGGCCCGATCCGGTTGTAGCCGGCGCGTTCGAGACGCTTGAACTGTGCAGAATCGAAGCTCATGGCACGGCGGGAGCCGCCCGGGCGGCAGCGGATTTGAGCAGATCGAAGCTGTAGATCGCCAGACCCAGCCAGATCGCGGCAAAGGTCAGCAGGCGGCTGAGATCGAGCGGCTCGCGATAGACCAGGACGGCGAGCAGGAAGGTGATCGAAGGAGCGAGGTACTGGAGGAATGCCATCATGCTGAGCGGCAGCCGGCGCGCCGCGACGGCGAACAGCAGCAGCGGGATCGCGGTGACGGGGCCGGTGGCGATCAGCATCAGGTCGCGTCCGTCAAGCAGGCTTTGCCCGGTACCGAAGTGGCTCTGGCCGGAATACGCCAGCCAGCCCAGCCAGGCCAGTGCCGGCGGCGTCATGCACACGGTTTCAAGAAACAGGCCGCTGGCCGCATCCAGCGGCAACTGTTTGCGCAGCAGGCCATAGATTCCGAAAGTGCCGGCCAGCACCAGCGCGATCCAGGGCAGGCCGCCGGCGCGCACGGCTTCGATCGTGACCCCGGTCGAAGCCAGCAGCACAGCCAGCCATTGCAGCGGCCGCAGACGCTCTTTCAGCACCAGCACGCCGAGTGCAACATTGAGCAGCGGCAGGATGAAATAGCCGAGGCTGGTCTCGAGGATGTGGCCGTTATTCACGCCCCAGACGAAGGTCAGCCAGTTGCTGATGACCAGGAACGAGGCCAGTGCGATGCGCGCCAGTTGCCGCGGAATCCGCGCGACACGCCAGGCATCGGCGAAGCCGCGGCCGAAGCCGATCAGGGCGGTCATCAGCAGCATGGCCCAGACCACGCGATGGGCGATGATCTCTACCGCCGGCACCTCGGCGATCTGCTTGAAAAACACCGGCACCAGGCCCCAGACCAGGTAGGCGATGACCCCGGCGAAGATGCCGAGCCGGGTGTTCTCGCGGGTGACCGCCGGATGCATGGCGCCCGCCACCCTTAAGCGAGCCCGGCGAATTCGATGATCGGATCGAGGTAGTCGTTCCAGCGCGTGAAGCTGTGATCGCCGCCGGGAAGCACGGTTTGCCGCGCCCCGGCGTAGCGGCTGACGGCGTGGCGGTAATCGAGCGTCTCGTCTTCTTCTTCCACCAGCAGCCAGAAGCGCTGTGGCTTGCTCAAGACGGGCACTTCGATGGCGCGCAGTTCCTCGACGTGGTCGCGGGTGAACTCGAAGGTTTCGCCCGAGTAGAGCCAGCGCTGCGTGCCGACGAAATCTTTCAGCGAAAGATGCGCGACCACGGCGGGATTGACCAGCACCGCCTTGAGGTCGAAGGTCTCCGCCAGCCAGGTGGCGTAGTAGCCGCCGAGCGAAGAGCCGGCCACGGTGGTGACGCCATGGCGGGCGATCAGGCCCTTTGCCAGCGCGATCGCCGCATGCGGCGAGGCCGGCAACTGTGGGCAGACGAAAAGATCGCCGAGGCCGCGTTCGCGCATGCGCGCGCCCAGCGCCTGCGCCTTGTGCGACTGCGGGCCACTGGTGAAGCCGTGCAGATACAGGATCATTCCCCGCAGCCTCGGTTCACGGACTGCTCCAGTCCACCAAGCCGAACTGCCAGGTCGCCAGCACCACGATGCCGAAGGCGATGCGGTACCAGGCAAAGATCGTGAAGTCATGGGTCGCGATAAAGCGCAGCAGCCAGCGCACGCAGAAGAAGGCCGAGATGAAGGAGGCGACGAATCCGACGGCCCACATGCCGAGGTCGTCCATGGCCAGCAGGTGGCGCTCCTTGTACAGCTGATACGCGGTGGCGGCCAGCAGCGTGGGGATGGCGAGGAAGAAGGAGAACTCCGTCGCCGCCCGGCGCGAAAGACCGAACAGCAAGCCGCCGATGATCGTGGCGCCGGAACGCGAGGTGCCGGGAATCAGCGCGCAGGCTTGCGCCAAGCCGAGTTTGAAGGCGTCGATCAAGTCCAGGTCCTCGACCTCGTCGACACGAATGCGATGTTCGCGCCGCTCGGCCCAGAGGATGATGAAGCCGCCGAGGATGAAGGTGGTCGCCACCGTGACCGGGTTGAACAGGTTGGCCTTGATCGCCTTGCCGAAGAGCAGGCCCAGTACGGCCAGCGGCATGAAGGCGACGGCGAGGTTGAGGGTGAAGCGTTGCGCGGAGCGGTCGTTAGGCAGACCCCGGATCACGCTGACGATGCGCTCGCGATATTCCCAGCAGAGGGCAAAAATCGCGGCGGACTGGATCACGATTTCGAACAGCTTGCCCTTCTCGTCGTTGAAGTGCAGCAGATCGCCGGCCAGAATCAGGTGGCCGGTGGACGAGACGGGAAGGAATTCGGTGAAGCCTTCGACCAGGCCGAGTATCAGCGCCTGGAGCAGCGGGTGAAGATCCATGTCAGGAGAATAAGTGGCGGCCCAAAGAGGCCGCAGAGTCTAGCATGGCGCAGTGGCCGCCTCCAGCTGCGTCAGCCATGCCAGCGCTGCGTTGCGGTCGCTGCCGCACATCTCGGCCGAAGGCTGCAGCCCGGAACAGCAGGACGGACGCCGCGAGCTGCCGAACAGCGTGCAGCGGGAGTCGGGCGTCAGGTGCACGCAGGCCTGGCCGGCCGGCTTGCCCAGTGTGCTGATCGAGGGCGCAATGCAGCACGCGCCGCAGCCGGGTCGGCAGTTCATGGTCTTGAAATCGGCGTCTCGCCAGCGCCAGCGCTCTGCGTCCCGATGGGAACTTTCACGAAGCCTTGTAGATCTCGCTGCCGGCCTTGACGAACTCGACCGACTTGACCGCCATGCCCTTGTTCAGCGCCTCCTGTTCCGAGACGCCCAGCTTGGCGGCGTATTCGCGCACGTCCTGGGTGATCTTCATGGAGCAGAAGTGCGGCCCGCACATGGAGCAGAAGTGGGCCAGCTTGGCGCCGTGCTGCGGCAGGGTTTCGTCGTGGAATTCGCGCGCTTTGTCAGGATCGAGGCCGAGGTTGAACTGGTCTTCCCAGCGGAACTCGAAGCGCGCCTTCGACAGCGCGTTGTCGCGCACCTGGGCGCCCGGATGGCCCTTCGCCAGATCGGCGGCATGGGCGGCGATCTTGTAGGCCATGATGCCGTCCTTGACGTCGTTCTTGTCGGGCAGGCCGAGGTGTTCCTTGGGCGTGACGTAGCAGAGCATGGCCGTGCCGTACCAGCCGATCATGGCGGCGCCGATGGCGCTGGTGATGTGGTCGTAGC
>JAPLQX010000012.1 GCA_026399435.1 Rhodocyclales bacterium | reverse complement strand
CAGCACACCGGGCGAGGCTTCCGATCACTTCCTGATGGGCTACATCCGCTTCGCCCACTTCGCCGCCGCCTACCTGTTCGCTGTTGCTTTTCTGGTGCGCATCTACTGGGCCGTGGTCGGCAACCATCACGCGCGGGAGCTGTTCTTCCTGCCCATTACCGATGCGAAATGGTGGACCGGACTGCTGCGCGAACTCCGCTGGTATCTGTTCATCGAGAAGCAGCCCTACAAGTATGTCGGCCACAATCCGATGGGGCACTTGTTCATGTTTCTTTTCGTGACCGTGGCCGCCGTGCTGATGATCTGCACCGGCTTCGCGCTCTACGGCGAGGGGATGGGGCTGGGCAGTTGGCAGGACCGCCTGTTCGGCTGGGTGATTCCCCTGCTGGGCGGCAGCCAGGCCACGCACAGCTGGCATCACCTCGGCATGTGGGGCATCGTCACCTTCGTCATCCTGCATGTCTATGCCGCCGTACGCGAAGACATCATGAGTCGCCAGACCATGATCAGCACCATGATCAGCGGCCACCGCACGTTCCGCAAATGAATGCCATGGACGAGCCGCGCTGCGAAGTCCTCGTTCTCGGCATTGGCAACCTGCTCTGGGCCGACGAAGGCTTCGGCGTGCGCTGCGTCGAGAAGCTCGCGGCCGAGTGGGTGCTGCCGGAAACCGTCAAGGTGATGGATGGCGGCACCCAGGGCTTGTATCTGTTGCCCTATGTGCAGGCGGCGCGCCGCCTGGTCGTGTTCGATGCGATTGACTACGGCCTGCCACCCGGAACGCTGAAGCGGGTGGAGGGGAACGAGGTGCCGCGTTTCATGGGTGTCAAGAAAATGAGCTTGCATCAGACCGGCTTTCAGGAAGTGATTTCCGCATCGGCGCTGACCGGGCAACTACCGGAGGAACTGCTGTTGATCGGCGTGCAGCCTGAAGAGCTCGACGACTATGGCGGCAGCCTGCGGCCGGTGGTGAAGGCCCGGCTGGGCGAAGCTGTCGACATGGCGCTTGAGCAACTGCGGCACTGGGGCTACGCTCCGCAGCCGCGTCATGCACCCGCGGAGCCGCGCGATTCGGCTCTGGCGATGGCCGCCTATGAGGCCGGACGCCCGTCAGTCGAGGCGGCGTGCCGCTTCGGTGACGACCGCTTCATGCAGGGTGCCTGACATGTGCCTAGCCTTGCCGATGCAGGTTGTATGCATGGAAGGAACGTTTGCGCTCTGCGAAGGACGCAACGGCCGCGAGCGCATGGACACCTTGCTGACCGGGCCGCTTGAGCCGGGGCAGTGGGTGCTGTGTTTTCTGGGCGCCGTGCGCGAGGAGATTGACGCCGAGCGTGCCGCACAGGTCGGCGCGGCGCTGGCTGGACTCGAATTGCTGCTGAGCGCGACCAGCGCGGGTGCCGGGCAAACCAGCATTGACGTACTAATCAGCAGTCATTTTTCCGATCTCGTCAATCGCGAGCCGCAGTTGCCGGATTTTCTGAGGCCCGCGCTTGACTCCACGCTTGACTCCGCAATTTCATCCACCTCCGAGTGACTCAAATCATGAGCGAACTTTTGCCTGCTCCCGACCGTAGCGAACGCCTGACCGAGCGCTTTTCGATCATGCGCGACCGCTATGGCTACACATTGCTGGACCGCGACGGGTTCGACGCCTTCATCGCCGACCCCGGTGCCTGCCTGATCCTGTTTTCCGAGGAACTGCAGAAAATTCCGGAAACCTGGGACCTCACTGTCATCCTGCCGGAAGCCGTAACCAGGCTCGCGATACCGGTGCGTGTCGGGATTCTGGCGCCTGAGACGGCCCGCTTGCTGGCCGCACGCTATGGCATTCGTATCTGGCCGGCATTGCTGGCATTGCGTGATGGCGCCTATCTCGGCACTTTGGAGGGGCTGAAGGATTGGAGCGCCTACAGCCGGCTGATTCCCGAGCTGCTGGCGGCGGAACCGTCGCGTGCTCCGGGCATCGGCATTCCGGTGCTCAATGCAAACGCCAGCACTTCTTGTCACTGAATTTCACTGAAAGAACGCCGCCATGATGAGCTTCCCAATCCCCGTTGTTGCCTGGAAACCCGATATCGGTCCAGGCTCGCAGCCGCTCGAAGACGAGATCCTGAATACGCTGGACGTGCAGAGCGATGTATATACCTTCCGTCCGCCGGTCACCGAACTCAATGCGCCGCCCGAGGTCGTGGCCGCGGCAATGGACTTCCTGCGTCTGTTGCATGCCTCGTTGCGGGCGACGCCCTTCTCGGTGTCGCAACCGTTGCGCTTCTCGCTGCTGCCGCTGGAGCCGGCGGTGCGTGACGAGATCAATGAATTGCTGGGCGTGGGCGAGGTCAGCGTTCAAACCGGTATTGATTTGCGTGCGCAGGAAACGGCTTTTACCGGTATCTGGCGCATCCGCGGCGATGGCGTCGATGATGTCGAAGCCGGCGCCTTCCCGAGTGCCTTGCGCGATCTGGCCCTGGCGCGTGTGTTTCCGTCCGCCGCACCCGCCGAACCGCCGCTGGATCTGATGAACGCTCCGGCGCTGTATCACGAGATTCGTACTCTTTCGGCGCAATGGACTGCCGGACGGGCGGCGCATGTCATCAATCTGTCGCTGTTGCCGGCGACGCCGGATGACCTGGCGTGGCTCGACGAGCAACTGGGTCGGATTTCGTTTTCCATTCTGTCGCGTGGATTCGGCAACTGCCGCATTACCGCCACCGCACTGCCTTACGTCTGGTGGGTGCAGTATTTCAACAATATGGAAAAACTGATCCTCAACTCGGTCGAGATCATCGATGTGCCGGCCGTGGCGCTCGCCGCGGTGGAAGACTACGAAGAGACCACCACCCGACTTGCAGAGTGGATCGAGTCGCTCGAAAGCGCCTTGTAAACCCGATCATGAAGTTTCCCGAGGGATCGTTCGAACGCACCGGACGCGAGGTGATGGCGAACCCGCTGGCGCTCTTCGAGTGCGGCGTCTGCTGGCTCGTTTACGATCCGACCGAGGGCGACCCGATCGGACAGGTTCCCGCCGGAACGGCCTTTGTCGATCTGCCCGAACACTGGGTATGTCCCGGCTGCGAAGCGGCGCGCGAACGTTTCCTGCTGCTCGACGATGCCGCCGACTGAGGCGGCCGGGGCGCTGACCGCCGCTTTCGAGCGTATCGCCGCCACCCGCATGGCGGGACTGCCGATGAACAATCCGGCCCTGTGCGTTGCCGCCATCGGCTTCCGCCCCTGGCAGGACGCGTATCAGGTCGGCGTGCTGATCACGCCATGGACGATCAATCTGATGATCCTCGGTGACAGGACGGCCGGCGATCTGCGCCTAGCCGCCGATTGTCGCCGGACCTGGGAATTTCCTTCGGGCCGCTACGATTTCATGGGCGGCGAAGAGCCGGAATGCGGTGCCTATCAGTCGTGTTCGCTGTTCTCGCCGGCCTTCGAATTTGCTGATCAAACCGCGGCGGAAGCGACCGCCGCTGATATCATTGCGGCACTGTTCGCTGATGCATCCGGCGGCGAAGCGGAACAGCGTGAAAGCGCCCGTCTGGCGGGGCGTTCGACACTGCAGATCGAGACCTCCCGCAGAGGGTTTTTGCGGGGAGTTTTTCCCGGGTTGAAAGGCTAAACTGCGCAGATGCACGAAATGTCGCTTGCCGAAGGTGTGTTGCAACTGATCGAGGACGCTGCACGTCAACAGGAGTTCGGGAAAGTCACCGCGGTCTGGCTGGAAATCGGCCAGCTTTCCGGCGTCGAGGTCGAGGCCATGAAGTTCTGCTTCGATGCCGTGACCCGCGACAGCATTGCCGACGGCGCGCGCCTTGAAATCATTGCGCTGCCGGGCACCGGCTGGTGCATGCAGTGCTCGAAGGCGGTGCCGATGGCCGAAGTTTTTGGCGAATGCCCGGAGTGCGGCAGTCATCAGATGCAGGTGACCGGCGGCACCGAAATGCGGGTCAAGGAACTGGAAGTGGCTTAACGTGAAACAGTTCGTTTGGAGCGACTGGTGATAGCCGAGCGAAGCGAGCAAATCAGAAGCCTCCCCGTGAGGGGAGGATGGGAGGGGCGGGCCTTCAATTCGCCTTTCGGGTGTTTCATCATCAGGGGCGCTCGCCACTGCTGCATGAAAGCTAGGAGAACAGCGATGTGTACGACATGCGGCTGCGGCACCGGTGAAGTGAAAATCGATGGGGAACATGCCCATCACGAACACGATCATGTGCACGCCGACGGCACCACGCACAGTCACGATCATGAGCATGCGGCGGGCGACGCCCATGAGCATTCGCACTCGCACCAGCACGGCCATCGCTATGCGCCCGCGCATTCCCATGCACCGGGCGTCAGCACCAAGCGCATGGTGCAGATCGAGCAGGACATCCTGGCGAAGAACAATGCCTATGCCGCCGAAAACCGGCAACGCCTGGCGGAGCGCGGCATATTCACGCTGAACCTGGTATCGAGCCCCGGCTCGGGCAAGACAACGCTGTTGTGCAAGACCATCGAGATGCTCAAGGGCAAGGAACTCGTGGCCGTCATCGAAGGCGACCAGCAGACCAGCCAGGATGCCGAGCGCATCCGGGCCACCGGCGCGCCGGCGATCCAGATCAATACCGGCAAGGGCTGCCATCTCGACGCGCACATGGTCGGCCATGCCATGGGCAAGCTCGAATTGCCAGCGGATTCGCTGCTGATGATCGAGAACGTCGGCAACCTGGTTTGCCCGGCGGCCTTCGATCTGGGCGAAGCGCACAAGGTGGTAATCCTGTCCGTCACCGAAGGCGAGGACAAGCCGATCAAGTACCCCGACATGTTTCGCGCGGCGACGCTGATGCTGATGAACAAGTGCGACCTGCTGCCGTATGTGAGTTTCAGCGTGCCGCGCGCGATCGAGTTCGCGCGCCGCGTGAATCCAGGCATCGAAGTGATCGAAGTGTCGGCTACCACCGGTGCCGGCATGGACGCCTGGCTGGAGTGGATCGCACGCGGCGCGGCCGGCGCGCGCGGTGAGCGGCAGGAAACGGTAGAGAGCCTGGGCTCATGAGCGCCCCGGGGAGCGCCGTGCCGGCCTGTGTCGAGCATCAGCTCGAACTGGCACGGTCTGCGCCGCCCGTGTTGTCGATGGGTGCGTGGTTCAAGAACACGGTATGCCTGGCGCAGGGCAAGCAGGCATGGGTATCGCACACGGTGGGCGACCTGTTCCAGGCCGAAGCCTGCCTTGCCCATGAGGCGACCGCACGCGAATTGCTGCAGGCGCTCGATGCGATGGGCGGGAAGCCGGTCGCGATTGCCCACGACCTGCATCCCGACCTGCATTCGACGCGCTTTGCCGTGCAACTGGCGGCGGAGCTCGGCATCGAGGCCATCGGCGTGCAGCATCACCATGCGCATATTGCCGCCGTCGCTGCCGAACATGGCATCAGCGGCCCCGTGCTCGGCCTGTCGCTCGATGGCGTCGGCCTCGGAACCGACGGCCAGGCCTGGGGCGGGGAACTCCTCAGTGTCGACGGGGCCCACTTCGAGCGGCTCGGCCATCTGCGTCCGCTGGCGCTGCCCGGCGGCGATCGCGCGGCGCGCGATCCCTGGCGCATGGCGGCGGCAGCGCTGTTCGATCTGGGTCGCGGCGATGAAATCGCCACTCGCTTTGCCGATCAGCCGGGTGCGGAAATCATTGCCGCGATGCTGGCCAAGGGCTTGAATAGCCCACGAACCTCCAGCATGGGCAGGGTCTTCGATGCGGCCGCCGGCCTGCTCGGCATTTGCCCGCAAATGGAATTCGAAGCGCAGGCCGCCATTGCATTGGAACAGCAGGCGGCGGCCCATATCGAAACCCATGGCTGGCCGGCGCCGCTCGAAGGCGGATGGCATATCGACGCCAACGGCCAGCTGGACCTGCTGCCCTTGCTCGGAGCCTTGTCTTCCGAGCCCGACACCGGCTACGGCGCGGCGCTGTTTCACGCCACGCTGGTGGCGGCGCTGTTGCAGTGGGTAATGCGCGCCTCCGAGGCGACCGATATTGAACGTCTGGCCTGCGGCGGCGGCTGCTTCTTCAACAAGCTGCTGCGGGCGGGACTCGTCGAGAAGGTTCCCGCTACGGGCATGGAACTCCTGCTGCCGAAGCGACTGTTGCCGGGCGACACAGCGATTTCCCTCGGCCAGGCCTGGGTCGCCATGCATTTACTGGAGCATTGATCGATGTGCCTCGCGATTCCGGTCAGGGTCATAGAAGTCGGCGCTGGTGACACGGCGATTGTCGATCTCGGCGGCGTCAAGAAGGAGATCTCGCTGGCGCTGCTGGCCGATGTGCAGGTCGGCGACTACGTGATTCTGCATGTGGGCTATGCGCTGACCAAACTCGATCCCGAGGAAGCGGAGAAAACCTTGGCCCTGTTTGCCGAACTTGCCGAGGCGGGCGCATTGGGGGCAACTGCGGCGTCGTGAAGTACATCGACGAGTTCCGTGACGGCGAACTGGCGAAGAACCTGGCGGCGAGCATTCGTGCCGAGGTCGAGCCGGGCCGCAGCTACAGTTTCATGGAATTCTGCGGCGGCCATACCCACGCCATTTCCCGCTATGGCCTCTCCGATCTGCTGCCACCCGCGGTGCACATGGTGCACGGCCCCGGATGCCCGGTCTGCGTGCTGCCCATCGGCCGCGTGGACATGGCGATCGACCTGGCGCTGAACCACGGCGTGATCCTCTGCACCTACGGCGACACGCTGCGCATTCCGGCGTCCGACGGGTTGTCGCTGATGAAGGCGAAAGCGCGTGGTGGGGATGTCCGCATGGTGTATTCGACCATCGATGCGCTGCAGATCGCGCGCGACAATCCGGAGCGCGAAGTGGTGTTCTTCGCCATCGGTTTCGAGACCACCACGCCGCCCACGGCCGTCGCGATCCAGCAGGCCGAAGCCGAGGGCCTGATGAATTTCAGCGCACTCTGCTGCCACGTGCTGACGCCGTCGGCGATCAGCAACATTCTCGAATCGCCGGAAGTGCGTCAGTGGGGCACCGTGCCGCTGGACGGCTTCATCGGTCCGGCGCATGTATCCACGGTGATCGGCAGCCGGCCCTACGAATTCTTCGCCGAGGAATATCGCAAGCCGGTGGTCATCGCCGGCTTCGAACCGCTCGATGTGATGCAGGCCATCCTGATGCTGGTGCGGCAAGTGAATGAAGGCCGCGCCGAGGTGGAAAACGAGTTTTCGCGCGCCGTGAGCCGCGACGGCAACCTGAAGGCGCAGGACCGCGTCGCCGAGGTGTTCGAACTGCGCCGCGAATTCGAATGGCGCGGCCTGTCGGTGGTGCCGTATTCGGCGCTGAAGATCAGGCAGAAGTACGCCGCCTTCGATGCCGAGCGGCGCTTCAAGCTGGACTACCGCTCGGTACCCGACAACAAGGCCTGCGACTGCGGCGCGATCCTGCGCGGCGTCAAGAAGCCGCAGGACTGCAAGCTGTTCGGCACGGTGTGCACGCCGGAAAATCCGATCGGCTCCTGCATGGTGAGTTCAGAGGGCGCCTGCGCCGCGCATTACAGCTACGGTCGTTACAAGGACATGCATTAAATGGCAGAGGTGAAAAGAGGTTACGTACGTCCGCTCGATTTGAAGCAGGGGCGGATCGACCTGACGCACGGCTCGGGCGGCCGCTCCATGGTGCAGCTTATTTCCGAGCTGTTCGCCAAGCATCTGGGCAACGAATACTTGGGGCAGGGCAATGACGGCGCCGTACTGCCGGCGCCGACTGTTGACGGCCGCGCCGGACGCATCGTGATGTCCACCGACTGTCACGTGGTCTCGCCGCTGTTCTTCCCCGGCGGCGACATCGGTTGTCTTTCGGTGCATGGCACGATCAACGACGTCGCCGTGATGGGCGCTGCGCCCTTGTATCTTGCGGCCGGCTTCGTGCTCGAAGAGGGATTTCCCCTGGCGGATCTGGCGCGCATCGTCGAATCCATGGCGCGTGCGGCGCGCGAGGCCGGCGTACCGGTGGTGACGGGCGACACCAAGGTGGTCGAGCGCGGGAAGGGCGACGGCGTTTTCATCACCACCACGGGCGTCGGCGTGCTGCGCGATGGCGTCGAACTCGGCGGCAGCCGCGTGCGGCCGGGCGATGCCGTGATCATCTCCGGCTCGATGGGCGACCACGGCGTGGCGATCATGAGCAAGCGCGAAAATCTTTCCTTCGACGCGCCGATCGAATCCGACACGGCGGCACTTCATGGCCTGATCGCCGACATGCTGGCCACCGGCGTCGACCTGCGCTGCCTGCGCGATCCCACGCGCGGCGGCCTCGCCGCGACGCTGAACGAGATCGCCGGCCAATCGGGCGTCGGCATGATGCTCCACGAAAAAGCCATCCCGGTGAAGCAGGTCGTTGCCGCCGCCTGCGAATTCCTCGGCCTCGATCCGCTCTATGTCGCCAACGAAGGCAAGCTGATCGCGATCTGCGCCGCGGCCGACACCAAGCGGGTGCTGGCCGCGATGCGCGCACATCCGCTGGGCCGCGAGGCCGCAGTGATCGGCGAGGCGATCGCCGACGATCACCACTTCGTCCAGCTCACCACGAGCTTCGGAGGCCGCCGCATCGTCGACTGGCTGGCCGGGGATCAACTCCCACGAATTTGCTGATGCGCATCCTGCTCATGACCCACGCCTTCAACAGCCTGACGCAGCGGCTCGGGGCCGAGCTGCAGCGGCGCGGTCACGAGATTTCCATCGAGTTCGACATCGCCGACAGCGTGGCGGAGGAGGCGGTCGCGCTGTTCCGCCCGGACCTGATCGTCGCCCCCTATCTGCGCCGCGCGATACCGGAATCGATCTGGAAGCAAAACGTCTGCCTCATCGTCCATCCCGGCATCATCGGCGACCGCGGGCCGTCGGCGTTGGATTGGGCGATCCAGGCTGGCGACGGCGAGTGGGGCGTCACCGTGCTGCAAGCCGAGGCGGAGATGGATGCCGGGCCGATCTGGGCAAGCGCCAGGTTCCCGTTGCGCGCCGCGAAGAAGTCGAGCATTTATCGCAACGAGGTGACACAGGCCGCGACGCGCGCGGTGCTGCAGGCAGTGGAACGATTTGCCTCGGGCGGCTTCGCCCCGACGCCGCTGGCCGCGTGCAGCGATGCGCGCGGCCGCTTGCGGCCCCTGATGAAGCAGGCGGATCGCATGATCGACTGGCAGCGCGATGACACGTCGACTGTGCTGCGCAAGATCAATGCGGCCGACGGCTTCCCCGGTGTCGCCGACAGTCTGTTCGGCGAAGCCTGCCATGTCTTCGATGCATGGCCCGAGGCCATCCTGGACGGCGCGGCGGATGCGAAGCCCGGCGATCTGCTGGCGCGGCGCGAAACCGCGGTGTTGCGCAAGACCCGCGACGGCGCGCTGTGGATCGGACATGCCAAGCGTCAGGGCGAGTTCAAATTGCCGGTGACATTGGCCTTCGCCGCGGAATCGGCCGCACTTCCCGAGGCGCCGCTGGCGGACTGGTGGCGAGTTGATCGCGAAACCTGGCAGGACATCGCCTATGAGGAAAGCCGCAGTGACGAAAATGCGGTCGGCTTCCTGCATTTCGAGTTCTACAACGGCGCCATGTCCAGCTCGCAATGCGAGCGCCTGCGCGCCGCGCTGGCCTGGGCGAAGCAGCGGCCGGTGCAGGTGCTGGTGCTGATGGGCGGGACCGACTTCTGGTCCAACGGCATCCATCTCAACGTGATCGAGGCGGCGAGTCTGGGTGACGGCTCGCCGGCGGACGAATCCTGGAATAACATCAATGCGATGAACGACCTCGCCCGCGAACTGATCGAGACCGGCGGCCAGATCACGATTGCCGCGCTGGCCGGAAATGCCGGGGCCGGCGGCTGCTTCCTGGCGCGGGCGGCGGATCTTGTCTGGGCACGGGATGGCGTGATACTCAATCCGCATTACAAGAACATGGGCAATCTTTACGGCTCGGAATACTGGACCTACCTGCTGCCGCGTCGCGTCGGCGACGAGGGGGCGCAGGCAATCATGCGCAACCGGCAGCCGCTGACGGCGCAGCGCGCGGCGGAGACGGGGTTCACCGATGCCTGCCTGGCCGGCGATAGCCAGGCCTTTCGCATCGACGTCGCGCGCCGTGCCGCCGAAATCGCCGCGGCGCCCGACCTTGCGGCGCGCCTGACGGCGAAGCGCGAGCGTCGCGCACAGGACGAAGCCGCAAAGCCGCTGGCCGCGTATCGCGAGGAAGAACTCGCCCACATGCGGCGCAATTTCTACGGCTTCGACCCGAGCTATCACGTCGCCCGCCACCACTTCGTGCGCAAGTCGCTGGCTTCGTGGACGCCGCGCCATCTGGCGCTCCACCGTGATCTCGGCTGGAAGGTGCCGCAATGAATCCTGAAACCAGGGCTTTTGCCGCAGCGGGCACAGAGAGAATGCAAAGATTCCGCAACCTCCGTTCTCCCTCCCCTTCAAGGGGAAGGTCGCATGCGACGTTTGCGATTGGAGGGTTGGGGAGGGGATGGGGTTGCACGGATCGCCCAATCCGCTCTCGATACCCCATCCCCCTCCACTCCTCCCCCTTGAAGGGGGAGGAGCTGAACTTCGTGGCTGAATGATCTTTCGATGATGAAACCTCGCGCTCCCTTGACGGTGCTGGTGGTCGACGACGAGATGCGCTCGCTGGAAACCCTGCGCCGCACGCTGGAAGAGGATTTCACGGTATTCACCGCGCTTTCGGCCGCGGAGGCCGAAGTCATCATGGGCCGCGAGTTCGTCCATATCGTGCTGTCCGATCAGCGCATGCCGGGCACCTCGGGCGTCGAATTCCTGCGCCGCGTGCGCGTCCAGTGGCCCGAGACGGTGCGCCTGATCCTCTCCGGCTACACCGATGCCGAGGACATCATTGCGGGCATCAACGAGGCCGGCATCTGGCAGTACCTGTTGAAGCCCTGGCATCCCGATCAATTGTTGCTGACCCTGAAAAGCGCGGCCGAGCTGTGGCGGCTGCAGCAGGAGAACCAGCGCCTGTCGCTGGAACTGCGCGACAGCCCGGAACAACTGGTGCGGCAGGTGGCCAGCCGGCGCGGCAGGGTCCGCGCCCGTTCCGGCTTCGACCGCCTGATGCGCGCGGCGGACAGCCCCTTGAACGGCATCTGCGAGCTGGCGCAAAAAATTGCCGGGCATGAACTCTCGGTGCTGGTCACCGGGGAGTCGGGTACCGGCAAGGAACTGCTGGCGCGCGCCATCCACTACACCAGCGAGCGTGCCGAGCGGCCCTTCGTTGTCGAAAACTGCGGTGCGATGCCGGACACCCTGCTCGAGGCCGAGCTCTTCGGCCACAAGCGCGGCGCCTTCACCGGCGCCCATGAAGACCGTATCGGCCTGTTCCAGCAGGCCGACGGCGGCACGCTGTTCCTCGACGAAATCGGCGACACCTCGCCGGCCTTTCAGGTCAAGCTGCTGCGCGCGCTGCAGGAAGGCGAGGTACGCCCCGTCGGCAGTCCGCGTTCGGTGCCGGTGGATGTGCGCATCATCGCCGCGACCAACCGCGACCTCGAAGCCGACGTCGCCAGCGGGCGCTTCCGCCAGGATCTTTACTATCGCATCGCCGGCATCACCTTCCGCATGCCCAGCTTGCGCGAGCGACCGCAGGACATCCCGCTGATCATCGCCGGCATGTTCAAGGAGTCGGCGCTGGCGGGACGGCGGTTTTCCGCGGAAGCCATGAAATGCCTGGTCGCCCACCGCTGGCCGGGCAATGTGCGCGAGCTGCAGAACGAAGTATTGCGCGCGCTGGCCCTCGGCGACGGCGACGTGCTCGATGCCGATCTGTTTTCCGCGGGGGTCCGCCAGTCGGCTACGTTCATCAGCGCCGCAGCGCCCGGGTTCGACCCGGACGGCGCGACGCTCAAGGAACTGCTCGACCAGGTCGAGGCGCAGGTGATCGACGCGGCCCTGCGCCGCCATCGCGGCAACAAGACGCGCGTCGCCGAAGAACTCGGCCTGACCCGTGTCGGGCTGCGCATGAAACTCTCACGTCTGGGACTCGGGGGTAGCGAATCATGAATCTCCTCTGGCTGCAGTCAGGCGGCTGCGGCGGTTGCACCCTGTCATGGCTGGGCGGCGAACACGGCCCCTTGTTCCGCGTGCTGGCCGACGAAGGCATTGAACTGCTCTGGCATCCGAGCGTTTCCGAGGCCGGTGTCGATGAGGCGCGCGACCTCATTGAGCAATGCGCCGACGGCCGTACCGCCGTCGATGTGTTGTGCATCGAAGGCTCGCTGTTGCGCGGGCCGCGCGGCACGGGTGGTTTCCATCGCTTCGGCGGCGGCGCAGAGCCGATGATCGAATGGGTGCGGCGCATCGCCGCCCGCGCGCAGCACGTGGTCGCGGTCGGCAGTTGCTCTTCCTGGGGCGGCATCACGGCCGCCGGCATGAATCCGACCGATGCCTGCGGCCTGCAGTACGACGGCGAGGCCAGCGGCGGCCTGCTCGGACCGGATTTTCGCGATCGCACGGGTCTGCCGGTGATCAACGTCGCCGGCTGTCCGCCGCATCCCGACTGGATTACCGAAACCTTGGCGGCGCTGTCGCACGGCAGCTTGCAGGCCGAGCATCTCGACGACTTCGGGCGTCCACGGTTTTTCGCCGATCAACTGGTGCATCACGGTTGCCCGCGCAACGAATATTACGAGTTCAAAGCCAGCGCCGTAAAATCGTCGGATCAGGGCTGCCTGATGGAGCATCTCGGCTGCGGCGGCACTCAGGCGCATGCCGATTGCAACCAGCGCTTGTGGAACGGCGAAGGCTCCTGCCTGCGTGGCGGTTACGCTTGCATCCGCTGTACCGAACCCGGTTTCGAGGAACCGGGTCACCCGTTCGAGACCACGCCAAAAGTCGCCGGCATTCCCATCGGTCTGCCTGCCGACATGCCAAAAGCCTGGTTCGTCGCGCTGGCGGCGCTGTCGAAGTCAGCGACACCGTCGCGCGTACGGGAAAACGCGACCGCTGATCACCTGTTGCGCGCACCGTCAGTCAAGCGCGGCAAAAGATGAGTACGCGGCGCGTCGTCGGCCCCTTCAATCGCGTCGAAGGCGATCTCGAAATCACGCTCGACATCGCCGATGGGAAGGTCGCGGCGGCCTATGTCAATTCGCCGCTGTATCGCGGCTTCGAACAGATCCTGCAAGGCAAGCGGCCGGCCGATGCGCTGGTGCTGGTGCCGCGCATCTGCGGCATCTGCTCGGTCGCCCAGTCGGCCGCATCAGCCCTGGCGCTGGCCGACGCGCTGGGCATCGAGCCGCCGCAAAACGGCCGATTGGCGGCCAACCTGACGCTGGCGACCGAGAACCTGGCCGACCACCTGACGCATTTCTACCTGTTCTTCATGCCCGACTTCGCCCGTGCCGACTATGCGGGCCGCCCCTGGCATGCCGCAACGGTAGACCGCTTTCGCGCCACGGTTGGCAGCGCACCGAACCAGGTCCTGCCGGCGCGCGCCCGCTTCATGCAGATGATGGGGCTGCTCGCCGGCAAATGGCCGCATACCTTGGCCGTGCAGCCGGGCGGCTCGACGCGGCCATTGGCGAGTTCAGAGATTTTCCGTCTGCACCGGACGCTGCGCGAGTTCCGCGAATTTCTCGAAATCGTGACTTTCGGCGCGAAGCTGGAAGAAGTCGCCGCGATCGACAGCCGCGCCGCGCTCGATGCCTGGCGGGGCAGGGCCGGTGGCGGCGATTTGCGGGCATTCCTCGCCATTGCCGGGGATCTCGATCTGTGGCATCTCGGGCGCGGCACCGATCGCTTCATGAGCTATGGCTGCTATCAGGAAGAGGATAGGCGGCTGTTCCCCGCGGGTCTGTGGCATGGCGCGGTCGCACCGCTCGATATCGCAGCGATCGAGGAAGACATCACCCATGCCTGGTATGCCGCAGCCGGTTTGCCGCAGCATCCGGCGACGGGCAGCACCCTGCCGGTGGCGGAAAAGGACGGCGCCTATTCCTGGTGCAAGGCGCCACGCCTGGCCGGGCAGGTGGTGGAGACCGGCGCTCTGGCGCGTCAGGTGGTGGCGGGCCATCCCTTGGCGCGCGACATGATCGAAGGCTACGGCGCCAGCGTCGCCGCGCGCGTGGTGGCGCGTCTGCTGGAACTGGCGCTGGTGCTGCCCGCGATGGAACGCTGGCTGGCCGAACTGGTTCCCGGCGAGCCCTGGTGCATCACTGCGCCAACCGCCGACGAAACTTCGGGCGTCGGCCTCATCGAAGCGGCGCGCGGATCGCTCGGCCATTGGATCACCGTGCGGCGCGGCCGCATCCACAACTACCAGATCATCGCACCGACCACCTGGAACTTCTCCCCGCGCGATGCCGCCGGCCAGCCCGGCGCACTGGAGCAGGCACTGGCAGGCCTGACGGCCAGCGCCACCAAGCCCCTGCCGGCGGCCATCCATCACGTGGTGCGCAGCTTCGATCCCTGCATGGTATGCACAGTGCATTGAGCGGCCGGCAGTCGAATTCGAGTCGCCCTGACGGAAGACGCTGAAGCAGTGCGATGGCAATGCCGTCGCGACGAGTTGGGGAGAGGCGGCAATGTGCCCACAGCCGTCACATGACAAAAGCAAGTATAGAGGCGGCTTACCGCCTCGTTGCGGCGGGAAAACCTCAGATTGTGTCCGCGCGAGATATAGTAAAATCAGCGCATTTTTTTCGTTGTTGCGAGTTACTGCGGTGGCTACCGACGGGCATGATGGCCGCCGAGTTGTGTTCTCGGTGGCCGCATGCAAGAGCACCACAAGTTGTTTGGCGTCCATTCACAAAATGCGCGATGGTAGCGACTGGTTTTTTGAGTCTATCCGATTACTAGGGAACGAATAAATGTTAAACAAAATAAGCGATCAGGAGGTCGTGAAATTATTGAACCCCACTGAGGAGTCTGTGGCGTTGGATAGTGCGGAAGGCAAGAAATTTCTCAGTGAAACCAGAAAATACATTGTTGGACAAATTCTCCGGTTTGTTTATGCGCGATTTCGACACGCCATCCGTTTTCAATTTCGCCTCAAATCAAACAAAGGCGTCAAGGATTTACATGAGTCGCTCTATAAGATGAGCGCGGAGACGCATCTTGGAAATTTTAGCAATCAACTGCGCGGTACAGGCACTTACCGGATAAATCATAAGATTGTCGTCCGTTGCATCGGTGCGCATGCGATGGCCTGCAACAGAACTATTCTAGGCAACATAATTGCCCAACTTAGTCCGAAAAGTATTTGTGAGGTTGGTGCAGGTTCGGGGTCGACAATTTTTTATTTGGCGAGCCGTTTTCCGGATATTCGATTTACTGGATATGAGTTGGCTCAATCAGGTGTTGACCTTTGCAAGAGCCTACAAGAACATGGTCTATACGGAACGTCCTACGGGCAGATATACAACTTACATTCAAACAGCGATGATCCCATACGGCAGATTAAGTTTCATTGCGCTTCGGCCTATGACATTAGCGGCAATGATAAAGAATATGATTTAGTCTATACGTTCTCCGCACTGGAACAAATGGCTGCCGACCTACCGAAAGCACTTGCGGAGATTCGACGAATTGCTAAGAATTATGTGATCTTCCACGAACCGTTTCCCGAGGTAAATGATTTCTATGGGAGACTCTATTTACGGGCAGGTGACTATTTTCGGAGCAGTGTCGCTGAGATTGAACGCCACGGATTTAGGGCGATTGGCATTTTCGACAATCTGCCCATCAAGGGCACCTACGGTTATGGAATATTGGTGGCGGAAGTAGTCGAGTAGTCATTCACCGGTAAAGCCGGTGCCTTACGGAATTGCCGCCTACTAAGTATAGGCATTTCAAAGGGGCAATCTCAAGAATTCTCGTTCGCAGCATACCCCTCAATACCAGATTTCGCCGTCGAGTTTCCGCATGATGATGAGATTCGCGGCGCTCACAGACGCAACGACAGGTATTTTCCGGGGCCGCGCTGAAAATCCACCACTCGTTGTGACGAGGACACAAGTGCACCCCGACGAAGGCAAAATCACTCATCACCAGGCGACAGTCTGATCGTACTCGACCTCGGGTCCAGGCTGGGCTGACAAATCCCACTGAGGATCGTTGCCTGCCTATTCCACTGCCGCTTCCCACAGCGGCGGTCTTGACTCACAGTCATCAAAGTTTGAGTGGCGGCAACGGATCGCATTGCGGCCAGCCATTCGGTTTGAATTTTATAGGGCTGATTGGCCGCTGATGGCCGGGAGTTGCCTGTCAAAGCGGCTCAGTCGCCGAAGTTGGTTCCCACCCGGCGCGCACTGCCGATCCAGGGGTGATTGAGCGGTACGGTCTTGACCTTGCCCGCTACGTCTTCGAGTTTTACCGGGCGCGTGCCGTCGCCTTTGGCGGCAACCATGACTCCGAAAGTTCCTTTGGCAATCAGATCGGCGCATGCGGTGCCGAGGCGCGTCGCCAGCAGGCGGTCGGCGGCCGACGGTGCACCGCCGCGCTGTACGTGTCCGAGGATGGTGACGCGAGCTTCCAGACCCGTCAGGGCTTCCAGGGACTTGGCGAGCCGCAGCGTTCGATCGGCATAGAGCAGTTCCGCCGCGTCGGCTTCCTGATCGTCCAGCTTGCGTCCGTCCTTGAGCTTCGCTGACTTGTTTCCCTTGGCCCTGGCTGCGGCTATCGCGGCCAGGTCCTGCTTCGAGACGGCCCCTTCGGCTACCGCGACGATGGAGAAGGGCTTGCCGCCGCGAGCGCGCGCCCGGATTGCTTCGGCCACGCTATCGACGTCATAGGGAATTTCCGGAACCAGTATGACGTCGGCGCCGCCGGCGATCCCCGCACCGAGCGCCAGCCAGCCGGCCCGGTGGCCCATGATCTCGACCACGATGATGCGGTGATGGCTGTGAGCGGTGCTGTGCAGTCGATCGATGGCCTCGGTGGCAATGCCCAGAGCGGTATCGAAGCCGAAGGTAATGTCCGTCCCGGCAACGTCGTTGTCTATCGTTTTGGGCAGTGTGATGACGTTGAGCCCCATTTGCTTGAGTCGCAAGGCATTCTTCAGGGTGCCGCCACCGCCGAGGCATACCAGGCAATCAAGGTGGTTGTCCCGGTAGTTGCCGGCGATGGTGTCGAGCATGTTCAGGATCTTGCCGCCCACCGGCATCTTGTGCGGTTTGTCGCGGCTGGTGCCGAGGATGGTGCCACCCACAGTGAGAATGCCCGAGAGTTGCCCACCATCGAGCGGTGCCGTGCGATTCTCCATCAGCCCGCGAAAGCCATCGCGGAAACCGACGATGTGCATGCCGTAATGGCCAAGTACCGCCTTGCCGACACCGCGGATGGCTGCGTTGAGGCCGGGGCTGTCGCCACCGGCAGTAAGAATGCCAATGTATTTGCTCATGGGTTCTGCTCGCCAGGAATGGATCTGGCTAGACTACCATCGGCCGCTCCGGGCCGGGAACCGGCCGGTCTGCGGTCCTGATGCGAGGGGCGCGCTCAAACCCTGCGTCGGGCGATTTTTACCCCCTTTTTACAACTCGGCGGGTAGCATGAATTCATGAGTGAAGCGAAACCATCGCGCGGCATAGGCGATTATTTCCGGGCTGTGCTGGCCTGCGTGGCGACGACCCTGCTGACCTTGCCGCTGCATGGCGTGGTCGATGCCGCCAACATCGTCATGATCTTTCTTCTGGTCGTGGCGCTGGTGGCGGTATGGCTTGGCAGCGGGCCGGCGATCCTGGCGGCTTTCGGCGGCGTGGCCTTGTTCGATTTCTTTTTCGTCGAGCCGCGATTTTCCTTGGCGGTGGCCGACGCCCAGTACCTGATCACGTTTGCCGTGATGCTGGTGGTGGCCCTGGTGATCGGCCAGCTTGCCGCCCGTTTGCGCGAGAAGGCCTTGCTGGCTTCCCGGCGCGAGGATGAAATGCGGGCGCTGTATGGCATGGCGAAACTGCTTTCCGGCGCGGTCGCGGCTGAACAAGTAGCGGAGATCGTGCGCGACTTCCTCGGCTCACGGCTGGAGATCGAGGCGGTTCTCTATCTGCCGGATCGTGACGACGCCCTGGTGGCAATACCGGCGCGGCGGGGCGGCGATCAGCACCAAAACCATGTGCGCGCCGTTTATGAGCAAGGCCAGTCCATGTACCTGGCGGCGGAGGAAAGCGGCTACGCGCCGGCCTTGGCGCTGCCACTGGTCTCGTCGGTGAGAACGCGGGGGGTGCTGCTGATTTACTCCGACCATGCCGACCGCTTCTGTGCCGCCGAGCGGCGCCCGCTGCTAGACGCGGTTGCATCGCTGGCGGCGATCGCCGTCGAGCGCCTGCACTATGGCGAAGTGGTTCAGGAAGTCACGCTGGGCATGGAATCGGAACGACTGCGCACTGCACTGCTTTCCGCCGTGTCGCATGACTTGCGTACTCCGCTGACAGTACTGGTGGGGCTGGCCGATGCGCTGACGCTGGCCCGGCCGTCGCTGCCGCCGCCTGCGCTGGAATCGGCAGTGGCAATCCGCGATCAGGCGCTGCGTTTGTCCGGACTGGTGCATAACCTGCTGGACATGGCCCGTCTGCATACCGGCAAGATCGTGCTGAACAGGGAATGGCAGCCGCTGGAAGAAGTTGTCGGCAGCAGCCTCAAGGCCATGGCGGGAGCGCTGGCGGGGCGTGAGGTGCGCGTGGAACTGGCACCGGACTTGCCGCCGCTGGAGTTCGACGCCGTGCTGCTGGAGCGTGTGTTCTGCAACCTGCTGGAGAACGCCGCGAAATACGCGCCCCAGGGAGAGATCCTCATCACGGCGCAGGTGGCAGGCGAGGTCGTGGAAGTGGCCGTGGTCGATGCCGGACCGGGCTTGCCGGCGGACGGTGAGGAAAGCGTGTTCGACCTGTTCGAGCGCGGGCGCCACTCGGGCGCCGGCGGTGGTCTTGGCCTGGCGATCTGCCGAGCGATTGTCGAGGTGCACGGCGGTCGCATTCGGGCGGAGCGGCGCGCGGAAGGCGGAACCCGGATGATTTTCACGCTGCCGCTCGGCACGCCGCCGGTGCTGGAGGAGGAAGCCGGTGAATGACGATCGCCCGCTGATCCTGGTGGTGGAGGACGAGCCGCAGATTCGGCGCTTTGTCCGCGCCGCGCTGGAGGACGAAGGCCGCGTGGTCGAGGCCGGTTCGGCGGCCGAGGCGCTGGAGGCTTTTACCGGGCCGGGGCCGGCGCTGGCGATCATCGACCTCGGTCTGCCGGATCGCGATGGCGTCGAATTGATCCGCGAACTGCGGACATGGACCATGCTGCCGCTGCTGGTCCTGTCGGCCCGCTCGGCCGAGGCCGAGAAGGTGGCGGCGCTCGATGCCGGTGCCGACGATTACCTGACCAAACCCTTTGGCGTCCAGGAAATGCGGGCGCGGGTGCGCGCCTTGCTGCGTCGGAAGAAAGTCGGCGCTGGCGAGACGGTGATTGAATTCGGCAATATCCGTATCGACCGCGCCCATCGCACGGTCACCCGCGATGGCGCCGCCATTCACCTGACGCCGATTGAATACCGCCTGCTCGGCGTTCTGCTGACCAATGCCGGCCGCGTCCTGACGCACCGCCAGTTGCTAAAGGAGGTATGGGGGCCGGGGTATGCCGAGCGCGGCCACTATCTGCGCATCTACATTGGCCATCTGCGGCAGAAGCTCGAAGCCGATCCGGCGCGGCCGCGTCACCTGCTGACCGAAACCGGGGTCGGCTACCGTTTCCACCTTCAGGATTCAATCTCATGAGCCACGAAACCGATAAGGACAGCACCGCCGTCCTCGCCCTCGCTGCCCTCGGCGTCGTCTATGGCGACATCGGCACCAGCCCGCTCTACGCCCTCAAGGAAGTCTTCGGCAACGCCCACCACCCGGTGCCGATCACGGCGGCAAACGTGCTGGGCATCCTGTCCCTGGTGTTCTGGTCGCTGATCGTCGTCGTCTCCTTCAAGTACGTGGCGCTGATCCTGCGTGCCGACAACAAGGGCGAGGGCGGCATCATGGCGCTGATGGCGCGGGTGCTGGCCGACGAGGGGATTTCCGGCCGCACGCGGCAGGCGGTGATCCTGCTCGGCCTGTTCGGTGCCGCGCTGTTCTATGGCGACGGCCTGATCACGCCGGCGATTTCGGTGCTCTCGGCGGTCGAGGGATTGGACGTAGTGACGCCGCTGTTCACGCCCTATATCGTGCCGATCACACTGGGCATCCTGGTGGGACTGTTCTGGATACAGAGTCACGGTACGGGCAAGGTGGGCGTCGCCTTCGGACCGATTACCTGTGTCTGGTTTGCGGCGCTGGGGCTTATGGGCGCGGCCCAGATCGCCAGCCATCCAGGCATCCTCGCGGCGCTGCTGCCCCAGCATGCGCTGGCCTTCCTCGCCGCCGATCCGGCCCTCGGCTTTCTCGCCATGGGCAGCGTCTTCCTTGCCCTGACCGGCGCCGAGGCGCTGTATGCCGACATGGGCCACTTCGGGCGGCGGCCGATCCGCCTGGCCTGGTTCGGCCTGGTGCTGCCGGCGCTGCTGCTCAACTACTTCGGTCAGGGCGCCTTGCTGCTGGCCGATCCGGCGACTATCCGCAATCCCTTTTACCTAATGGCCCCGGACTGGTTCCTGTTGCCGCTGGTGGGGCTCGCCACGGCGGCCACGGTGATCGCCTCGCAGGCGGTGATCACCGGCGTGTATTCGATCACGCAACAGGCGATCCAGCTCGGTTATGCGCCGCGCATGGAGTTGCGGCACACCTCCGGCAGCCAGATGGGGCAGATCTACATGCCGGGCGTCAACTGGATGATGCTGCTCGGCGTGATCGCCCTGGTCCTGGCCTTCAAGTCATCGACCAACCTGGCGGCGGCCTACGGCATCGCGGTGACCGGCACCATGATCATCACCACGCTGTTCGCCTATCTTGTAGCGCGTCGCCAGTGGGGTTGGCAGCGACATCTCGCAATACCGGTGTTCGGCGTGCTGCTGGTGCTCGATCTGGTCTTTCTGGCCGCCAATTCGACCAAGATTCTCGACGGCGGATGGTTCCCGCTGGTCTTCGGCGGCGCGGTGTATGTGGTGCTGACGACCTGGAAAGCGGGGCGCAAACTGCTGCATGAGAAGCTCGATACGCAGGCCATCCTTCTCCGGGATTTCATCACGGGCATCGAGACCCCGGACACGATTACCGTGCCAGGCGCCGCGGTGTTCATGACGCCTTATCCGGATCATGTACCGCATGCCCTGCTGCACAACCTCAAGCACAACAAGGTGCTCCATGAACAGGTGGCACTGGTCACGGTGACGGTGGAATCCGTGCCCCGCGTGGCGGAACAGCAGCGGGTGGCGGTCGAGCGGCTGAACCATCGCTTCTACCGCGTCGGCATCCATTTTGGATTCATGGATGTGCCGGACGTGCCTGCGGCGCTCGAGTGGTGCGCCGAGCAGGGGCTGAATCTGGAGCCGATGACGACTTCCTACTTCCTCGGCCGCGAGACGGTGATGCCCCGCGTCGGTGCCGAAATGCCCTACTGGCGCGAGGCCCTGTTCGCGACCCTGTATCGCAATGCCCGCACGGCGGCGGATTTTTTTGGGCTGCCGCCGAATCAGGTGGTGGAACTGGGGACGCGGGTTGCGCTGTAAATTTGGGGCGTGGGTTCTTCTCAGGCTTTTTCGGATGGAGCGAGGTCAACGCGCAGGTAATCCGGACAGGTCCATTTGGCGTCCATGCTGCGCTCGTAGTGCTTCTCGAGCCGGTCTCGCGCCCGGGCGAATTTTGACGCGTCCACTTCGTTCGCGGGTTTGAAGATGCCGGTGGCGGCATGCTCCACCAGCGGCATGGGCTGGATCCAGAAAGCGCGAACTCCGAACCGTGCCAGAACCGTCTCCGCAAAGGCGCTGGCCAGCGGTGTACCCAAGCCGTGCCCCTGACGAGCGTGCGGGGAGGCAATCAGCGCCAGCAGGGCGATCGCGCCTGCCTCCAGCAGCGACGGCGGGCACTGCTCACAGTTTCTCCTCAGGCAGGCAGCCCAATCATTCCCCGTCGGCGAGTGCGATTCGAGGGCTTCCAGCGTGCCGTCCTTGCCCCCGGTAATTCTTATGTCGACCAGTAGCCAGCGCATGTACAAGACAGCGTCGCCCACCTCGTCATCGACCTGCACCTTGATCTCCGTGATGCCGGGCACCTCGACGTATCCTGCAGATGACTCCCACGTGGCGACGTAGCGGTGGCCATCGGCAAGCAAGGATTCCCGCTGGTTGTCTTCCGTAAATTCACCGATGACTTTCATGCATGCAAACTCCGTTTGGTTCAGGCGCCGGCGTGCAGCCGGACCGGAATGCGGTGCGGACCGAAAGGCTTGTCGAAGACGCCGAAGCGCCCGGCGATGGCCGTGCCGCAGTGTCGGCAATGGCCTGTCGCATCCAATTCATAGTCGAGGATGCGATACCAGTCGCGCTCGATCACCGGCTTGCCGCAACTTGGGCAATTCGTCCTGTCTCCGCTCTTGTCATGCACGTTGCCCGTATAGACGTAGCGCAGGCCGGCGTCCATGGCGATGCGGCGGGCTTTGCTCAGTGTCGCGAGCGGGGTGGCCGGGATGTCGTTCATCTTCCAGTCGGGGTGGAAGGCGGTGAAGTGCAGCGGCACATCCGGTCCGAGTTCCTTCATCACCCACGCCGACAGCGCCTTGAGTTCGTCGTCGCCATCGTTCTTGCCGGGAATCAGCAGGGTGGTCAACTCCAGCCAGCAATCCGTTTCGTGGTGGATCATGGCCAGGATGTCGAGCACGGGTTGCAAGTGCCCGCCGCAGAGATTGACGTAAAAGTCGTCGGTGAAGCCCTTCAGGTCGACATTGGCGGCGTCCATTTTCGAATAGAACTCGCGCGCCGGTTCCAGGTGCATGTAGCCGGCGGTGACGGCGATGGTCTTGACGTCGAGGGCATGGCAGGCATCGGCCGTATCCATCGCGTACTCGGCGAAGATCACCAGGTCGTTGTAGGTGAAGGCGACGGATCGGGCGCCATTCTTCTGCGCGGCGCGGGCGATGGCCTGCGGCGTGGCATCGTCCATCAGGCGGTCCATGTCGCGTGATTTCGAGATGTCCCAGTTCTGGCAGAACTTGCAAGCCAGATTGCAGCCGGCGGTGCCGAAGGACAGCACGCTGGAGCCCGGGTAGAAGTGGTTGAGCGGCTTCTTTTCGATGGGATCGATGCAAAAGCCCGAGCTGCGGCCATAGGTGGTAAGCAGCATCTCGCCGCCCTGCATGGCGCGCACGAAGCAGGCGGCGCGTTGCCCTTCGTGCAGGCGGCAATTGCGCGGGCAGAGGTCGCACTGGATGCGGCCATCTTCCAACCGGTGCCACCAGCGGGCGGGCACTCCGGTTATGGGATCGGCGCTTCTTTCCATTTCTGCACCTCATAGCGTTGCAGTTCCACTTCGGACGACCAGTAGTTGGCCGCCAGCCCGGCCTTCTGCTTGAGATGGGCGAGAAACTGGCGCGGATCGGGCAATTGTTCCCAGACTTGCGGCAGGAAGGTGCTCCTGCGCTGGCCGGCGATGAAAATCACGCCATCGACATTGGGCCGCAACTGGCGCAGCGCGTCGGCCTCGTCGCTGAACTTCATCGGCTGCGGCGCCGTGAGCAGTGATATCTCGACGCGCGTGTGCGGCAGTTCGGCCAGCGTCAGCGGCGGAAAGCGCGGGTCGCTGAAGGCGGCGGCGACGGCGTTGGCGCGCACATCCTGATCCAGCACACGATGGGCCTGCAGCGAACCGATGCAGCCGCGCAACTGCCCGTTCTGCGTCAGCGTGACGAAGGTGGCACCCGGTTGATTCAGCGCGGGATGCGCGGGCTCGGCCTGCGTCGGCTGCTTGAGCTTGGCCGCGATGGCATTGCGGGCCCGCACCAGCAGGGCCGGGCCGGGATCGGCGGCGACGGCGGCGGGCTCGTAGAGTGCGAAGGAGGCATAGCCGACTACGCGCGATTTGTCGCCAGCCGTGTCGCCCGAGTTGCATTGCGCCACGCGCTCGATGCGCAGTCCGCGCTTGCGTGCCAGGGTGAGCAGGCCGTTGATCGGCAGCGCGCCGCAGGCCTGGTCGAAACTGGTCAGTTGATCGAGGGCGAGGATGTGCTCGGCGGTCGCCCTGTCGATCGCCTGCGCTTCGCGGTAGCTGTGGAAGTGCGACAGGTCGGAGCTGATCACGATCAGCGTTTCCGGTCCGCCCCAGAGTCGATCGAGTACCTGCGCCACCTCGCCGGCACTAGTATGGCCCACTGCCAGCGGCACCAGTTCGAACTGGCCCAGCACGGTTTGCAGGAAGGGCAGTTGCACTTCCAGCGAGTGCTCCTGGGCATGGGCGTCGTCGCTGGCGACGACTTGCGGCAGATCGGCCAGCGCGTCCAGCGCGGCGCGGTCGAGCGGGATGCTGCCCAGCGGCGTTGCGAACGCCTGCACCGTGGGGGCCGCCAGCCCGTGCACGGAAACGCGGTGGCAGGGCCCGAGCAGGACCACGCGCCGGATGCGTCCGGCGAGCGGCGCCAGCAGCGCATAGGCATGGCCCGCCGTGCCGCCCGAATAGATGTAGCCGGCATGCGGCACGATGACGGCTTTTAGAAGACCTGCCTCCGCAAGAGTTATGCGAAGCGGTATCCCCTGGTGGGACGGCGCTGGCGGTGTGGCGAGGCAGGTCGCCAGTTCATCTTGCAAGCTGGCAGGATCGCCGGGATAGAACATGCCGGCAACAGCCGGCGGACGAGTCGCGGTAGCAGGTCTCATGGTTATCTCACTTCAGGTCATCAATAGCACGCCTCCGACCAGACCCGCGGCGATGGCGGCGAGTCCCGGCAAGGTGTGGCGAGCCAGCGCCGCGCCGCCGATGACGACCACCAGCCCGGTCTTGAAGGCGAGGTTGGAGAGTATTGCCAGAATTATCTGGGTAATTGTCTGCGCCGCGGTCAGCTTTTCCATGCTGAACATTCGCAACGAAGACAGCGCGATCGCATCGACGTCGGTCAAGCCCGAGGCCAGCGCCAGCAGGTTCAGCCCACGGTTGCCGGCAACATCCTGCAGCCAGGCGGCAAGCACCAGAATCAGCGCGTAGAGGCCGCCGAAGGTCAGCGCGGTTTTCATCTCGGTCGGGTTGGTGACGTTCGGCATGGGCAACGTGTTGCGGTCCGCGAGGTGGCGCCAGCCCCAGAACGCTGCTGCAATGCCGAGCAACAGGCCGCCGCCGAGGATGGCGAGCAGCGGGGTTGCGATGCCGGGCGCCACGACGAAGGCGAGCACCTCGATACGCACCATGAGGACAAGGTTGGCGAGCAGGATGACGACCATCGCAGTGTCGACGAGCCCGTCATTCGCCTTGGCATGGCGGGCGAAAATCATGGTGGTCGCGGTGGACGAGACCAAGCCGCCGAACAGACCGATCAGCACTGCGCCGTGCTGTGCGCCGGTCAGCCGCAGTGCGGCGTAGCCCGCCAGCGACACGCCCGAGATCAGCACCACCATCCACCAGATGTTGTGCGGATTGAGGGCCCGGTAAGGTCCGAAGTCGCGGTCGGGCAGAATCGGCAGAATCACCAGGGCGAGCACGCCGAACTTCAGAATCGACAGCAGGTCGACCGACGTCAGGCTTCTTGAGATGCCGTGCAACTCGGTTTTGAAATAAAGCAGCACCGTGGCGGCGATGCCGAGCATGACGGCGATCGATGCGTAGCCGAACCAGACCGCCGCCCCCAGTGCGTAACAGACCAACAGCGCGATCACCGAAGTCGTTCCCGGATCGCCGGTGTCGAGCGGATCCGAAACATGCGCGGCGATCATCATGGCGGCGATGGCGATCAGGCCGGCGCCCAGTATCCAGCCACTGTCAGTGGTTTGCGCCAGCAGGGCGCACAGACAACCCAGCAGTCCCACCAGGGCGAAGGTGCGCAGGCCGGCCTTGCGGTCGGATTGGCGCTCGCGCTCAAGACCGATCAGCAGACCGATGCCGATGCTGGTGGCAAAGGCCTGCAAGGCTTCGTACCCGGCTTCTGCGGCGAACATGTTGATCCTCGCGCGACTTCCTGTAAGGCGATTGTATAGAATTGCGACATGACTTATCACGCACTGGTTCCAGCCGCGGGCTCGGGTTCGCGCATGGGCGCGCTCTCGGGGCGCGCCATGCCCAAACAATACCTGCCGCTGGCGGGCCAGCCCATGATCCGGCACGCCCTGGCGACATTGTGCGCCACTCCGGCGATAGCGAATGTGTTCGTGGTGCTGGCGCCGGACGACATACATTGGCCTGCGGCTGCGATGGCTGAGCTTGGGCCGAAATTGCGCGTTCTGCGCTGCGGCGGCGATACGCGGGCGCATAGCGTCGCCAACGGCCTGCGGGCGATGGCCGACGAACTCGGCGACCATGCTGGAATTGGCAACGACTGGGTGCTGGTGCACGATGCGGCACGACCCTGCCTGACCGTCGCCATGGTCGAAAATCTGATCGCCGAGGTCGGCGAGGACGATGCCGGGGGGCTGCTGGCGGTGCCGGTCGCCGACACCCTGAAGCGTTCCGACGAAAACAGCCGCATCCGCCAGACCGTGTCACGCGATGGCCTGTGGCAGGCGCAGACGCCGCAGATGTTTCGCCATCACCTGCTGCTCGATGCACTCGATTTCGCGCCGCAGGTGACCGACGAAGCCAGCGCCATCGAGGCACTGGGACTTTCACCGCGCCTCGTGGCGGCCGACGCCAGCAATCTGAAGGTTACCTATCCGCTGGATCTGCAACTGGCGGAATGGATTCTTGAAAACAGAGCGAAGCGAAGTTTCAGTGGAGGCTAACGCCAGATTTATGTCCCTGCGGGAGGCGGGGACGGTATCCCTTGCGGACATCGGCGTTAAACGTAGTGGCCGTAACTAGAACCGGCCAAAACCGTGAAAACGCGTTGGAGGTAAAAACGTCGAGCAAAACAAAGCGTCGGAACAGGCGAGGTAAAAGTTTCTTGGGCTTTCCCGTCTTTCGATCCAATCCCCTGATCACCTCGATGAATGGCTTGTCCAAGTCAGGAGATGGCTTGCAAGGTGTGCCCTGGCAACCGCTTCCCCCGTCTGGCAAGGCATATACTGAACTTCAATTTGATGCTTACGGGGTCAATATGCTACGCAGATCGATAGTCCTCCTACTGCTCGTCTTGTCCGGACATCTCGCCGAGGCCGGCGCACAACCAATCCGCGACGCCACACGGGCCGAACTGCTGTACTCGACGTATTGCCTCGCCTGCCATGACACCCAGGTTCATTGGCGGGAAAAGAAGCTCGCAACGGATTGGGCAAGTCTCCAGGCGGAAGTGCGCCGCTGGCAGCAACTGTCGAGGCTCGACTGGAGCGAGTACGACATCGAGATCGTGACGGGTTACCTGAATGATCTCCATTACCGCTATCCGCCGCCGAACTGAGCAGGTGACGTTCAAGTGCCGATAAATTCGGCGCCCCGGCCCTGGTGGCTTGAGCCGCTTTCGGCAGGCGCCGCCGGCCCGGTTGCTGAGCTGGCGGGCTTGTCGGGCGCTGAGGCCAAGGCAAGGCTCGCAAGATTCGGCCCCAATCTGTTCCGGGAGCAGCAGTCCAGGTCACTGCTGCTGCAGTACCTCAGCCGCTTCAAGAATCCGCTGGTCCTCATCCTCCTGGTAGCCAGCGCCGTTTCTGCGTTTACCGGCGAGGTCGTCAATTTTTTCATCATCAGCTTCATCGTTCTGCTGAGCGTCACGCTGGATTTCGTTCAGGAATACCGCGCCAACGCCGCTGCGGAAAAACTGCGGCTGTCGGTTTCGGTGCTCACCGTCGTAATGCGCGATGGCAAGCGGCTGGAGGTCCCGGTGGCCGCGGTAGTGCCGGGCGACCTCGTCGTGCTTTCGGCCGGAGATTTGATTCCGGCAGACGGAAGGGTTCTCGAGGCACATGACTTCTTCGTCAAGCAGGCACTGCTGACGGGCGAGTCCTACCCGGTGGAAAAGCGCCCCGGTGTGCTGCCCGATGCCGCCACCGATCTGCAGGAAGCCACCAATGCGGTGTTCATGGGTACTACGGTCATCAGCGGCAGTGCCCTCATGCGGGTGGTCAGGACGGGAACCGGCACCGCCATCGGAGAAATCGCCGATAGCGTTTCCCGCCCGTCGCTGCCGACCTCGTTCGAGATCGGGACCCGCCGCTTCGGCATGCTGATCATGCGCCTGACGGTGTTGATGGTGCTGTTCGTGCTGCTCGTGAATACCTGGTTTCACAAGCCATTGCTGGAATCCTTCCTGTTCGCCGTGGCCCTGGCCGTCGGCCTGACGCCGGAACTGCTGCCGATGGTGATATCGGTCACGCTGTCGCGCGGAGCAATGCGCATGGCGAAGAAACACATGATCGTCAAGCGGCTCGCTGCCATCCAGGACCTGGGTTCGATGGATGTCCTGTGTACGGACAAGACCGGCACGCTGACCGAGGCGAAGATCCGCATGGAAAGGCATGTCGATGCGGAAGGCCGGCCCAGCGAGCGGGTACTGGAACTCGCCTATCTCAACAGCTTCTTCGAAACCGGCTTGAAGAGTCCGCTCGACGAAGCCATTCTCAACCACGAGCATATCGAGGTCGGCAACTGGAAAAAGATCGACGAGATCCCCTTCGATTTCGAGCGCCGCTGCGTTTCGGTACTGCTTGATAACGGCAAGGATCGATGGCTGGTGGTGAAAGGCGCAGCGGACGAGATCGTGAGGCTCTGCACTCACTACGAGGCGGATGGCGCCCAGGTCCAGCGGCCGCTGGACGAGCCCGCCCTGCCGGCGATTCAGGCCGAGTATCACGGACTGGAAGAAGAGGGATTCCGGGTCCTGGGCATCGCCTGGCGCCAGGTTGCGCCGGACCACCCGCATGCCGTGGTGGGGGACGAAACGGAACTGGTGCTCGCCGGGTTTGCGTCCTTCCTCGACCCACCCAAGGCCAGTGCGGCCCCCGCGTTGGCCGCGCTCAAGAAGGTTGGCGTTGCGATCAAGATCGTAACCGGCGACAGTGACCGGGTCACCCGGCATGTCTGCGCCCAGCTCAAGATCCCGGTCGAGGGGGTCCTTTCTGGCAAGGAGATCGCGCAGATGGATGACCACGCGCTGCAAGCCCGGGTCGAAACGGCCAACCTTTTCTGCCGGGTAAATCCGGTACAGAAGGAGCGCGTGATCAGGGCGCTCAAGGCGCGCGGCCATGTGGTCGGCTACCTGGGCGACGGCATCAACGATGCGCCGTCATTGCATACCGCGGATGTCGGGCTGTCGGTGGATTCGGCGGTGGACGTGGCGAAGGAAGCGGCCGACATGATCCTCCTGCGACACGACTTGCATGTGCTGCATGCCGGCGTGCTGGAAGGGCGCCGCACCTTCGGCAACATCATGAAGTACATCATGATGGGAACCAGCTCGAACTTCGGCAACATGTTCAGCATGGCGGGGGCCTCGCTGTTCCTGCCGTTCCTGCCGATGCTGCCGACCCAGATACTGCTCAACAACATTCTCTACGACATATCCGAAGTGCCCATTCCGCTCGACGAAGTGGATGCCGAGGAAATTCTCCGTCCCCGCGCGCTGGATTTGAATTTCATCCGCAACTTCATGCTCGTCATCGGGTCGATCAGTTCGCTGTTCGATTTCCTGACCTTCTACATCATGCTGGTCGTTCTGGAGGCGGACGAGAAACTGTTCCAGACCGGCTGGTTTGTCGAGTCGCTATGCACCCAGGTGCTGGTGATATTCATTATCCGCACCCGCGGCAACCCCCTGAAAAGCCGCGCCCATCCGCTGCTGACGGCAACCTCGCTGGCGATCGTGGCCATCGCGGTGCTGCTGCCGTTTACGCCGTTGGGAACGCATTTCGGATTCGTGCCGCCGCCCGCGCGTTTCTATGCGATCCTCGGGGTCATGGTGATCGTGTATCTGTTCGCCGTCGAACTGGCGAAGCGGGCCTTCTACCGGTGGTCGACGGCGCCGGGGCGGTAGCGCGCATCTGCCGCGCCGCCTGGCCCGGGAGCCTTTACAATGGCATGAGTTCAGGCAAGGGTTCGGGATGGAACGAGTTGTTCATCATGTGCGATCGCCATGTCTTGCAGCTTTGTGAAAGGGTTTTTCCGCAATGAATCTTCCATTTCGCGTCGGTCAGGGCTATGACGTGCACGCGCTGACGCCGGGCCGCAAGCTGATTCTCGGCGGCGTGCATATTCCCCATGACCAGGGGCTGCTCGGCCATTCGGATGCCGATGCGCTGCTGCATGCGATCACCGATGCGATTCTCGGCGGTGCCGGGCTGGGCGACATCGGCGGCATGTTTCCCGACAGCGGCTCGCAATGGGAAGGCGCCGACAGCCGCAGCCTGCTGCGTGGCGCCATGGACGCCGTGCGTGCCGCAGGCTGGCTGGTCGGCAACATCGACGCGACGATTATCGCCCAGGTGCCGCGCATCGCACCCCATGTCGCCGCGATGCGCGCCAACATCGCGGCCGACCTCGGCATTGCTCCCGAGGCCGTGAACGTCAAGGGCAAAACCAACGAGCGCCTGGGTTTCGAAGGCCGGAGCGAAGGCATCGCGGCGCATGCCGTGGCGCTCCTGGTCCGCGCCGGTTAACGTGAAACAACAGGATGGGGCATGGGTGATATCGAGTGCAGCGAGCCAATTAGAAGCCTCCCCGAGAGGGGAGGATGGAAGGGGCGGGCCTTCAATTCGCCTTTCGCGTGTTTCATCATCGACGGATGGCTCATGCTGCCATGAGCGTTAGGTCGGCATGAGCGAGGCGCACTCGCATCGGGTGTTCTTTGCGCTATGGCCCGACCACGAGGCGAGCTCGCATCTCCTGGCGCTTGCGCACGAGCTGACGGCTCGCGGCGGAGGTCGCGTGATGGGTCCGGCGGCGCTGCACCTGACCTTGGCTTTCGTCGGCTCGGTGACGCCGACCCAGCTTCCCCAGCTGGGAGAAATTGCCGCGGGGATTCGCGCCGAGGCCTTCGATCTGAGCCTCGATCGGCTGGGCTTCTGGCCGCAGCGTGGCATCTTGTGGGCCGGTTGCCGGACGCCACCGGAGCCGCTGCGCCGGCTTGCCGGGGTGCTGGTGGCCGATCTGCGCGCCGCCGGCTTCACCATCGACCATCGTTCCGGGGCAGACCTGGTGCCGCACATCACGCTGGCGCGCCGTGCCCGCTGCGGATCGCTGCCCAGGCTGGAAACCCCGATCCTCTGGCGGGCAAGTGAATTTGCCCTGGTCGAGACCCACCTCCATCCTTCGTCAGCGAGCTACAAGACGCTGGCCAGTTTTCCGCTTGCTGAACCGAAAGCCGTTTGAATTAGAATCCTGTCATTGTTTGGAGGATATCGTGATCAGCCTGTTTCGCCCCAGAAAGACATCGCCGCGCCTCGAACGCCTGCACCAGCTGAGCCTGTTCGTGAACCTGACGCCGGCTGAGTTGCAGATCGTCGATGGCCTGCTGCACGAGCGTAACTTCCTCGATGGCGAGGTGATCTTCGATGAGGGCGAGGAAGGGCAGGCGATCTACATCATCGCGTCGGGCGAAGTGCTGATTTCCCGCCAGGAGCATTTGGATGCCGGGCGTGCGGCGCAAGCCGACGGCAATCAGCCGGCGGCTTCCCATCCCAGGCGGCGACAGGGGGATTCCGGGCGCGTCGCGCAACTCGGCCCCGGCACATTCTTCGGCGAGCTCGCGCTGCTGGACGATTCGCCGCGCTCGGCGCAGGCCCGGGCGGCCTCACCCTGCCAGCTGATCGTGTTTTTTCGCGATGATTTCGTCGGCTTGCTCGATACCCACGCCCGCATCGCCTCGAAGATATCGCGCCAGTTGGCGCGACACCTCGGCGCCCGCATGCGCGACATGGCGCTGTTGGTCGGTGCCTATCACCATGTCCTGTAGCACCCGTCCGTGAGCGCAGCGATCGAGTCGACGGAGACAGGACAGCGGGGCCACCACGGTTCCGGGCCCGTGGTCTGGGCTGCGATCATTGCCACGACGTGCCTGCTGCTGCTGGTCTTCCAGAAAATATTGTGGCTGGTGGTGCCTTTTCTGCTCGCGCTGATCCTGTATTACTTTCTCTACCCACCAGTCAAGCTGCTGATATATCGCGGCATGAGCCGCGACGCAGCGTCAACTCTGGTCACCCTGGGGTTCCTGGCGCTGCTGTTGTTCCTCGGTATCGCCCTGACACCCTGGCTGACCGGGCAACTGGCGGACAAGAACGTGAGTCGTTATGTGCAGGGCGGCCTGCAACTGCTCGACAATTCACTGCGCAGTATCGAGGCCCATTGGCCGATGCTGGCCGGCGCACGTCTCGCGGATACCGTGGCGGCGCGACTGGCGCAGGGCGCGGGCAGCGTTGCCGACCATCTGGAGCCGGTCGCCATCGGCATCATGGCATGGGCGCCCTCGCTGATGCTGGCGCCGTTTCTGGCCTTCTTCTTTCTGCGCGACGGGCGCCGCTTCAAGCGTTTCCTGAGCGCCGCGGTGCCCAATGCTTTTTTCGAGAAGACCTTGTATCTGCTGCACGAGATCGATCGCACCGCGCGCGCCTATTTCATGGGTTTGATCAGCCTTACCATGCTCGATACGGTGACGCTCGCGGCCGGCTTGTGGGCGCTGGGCATTCCTGGCCCGCTGGCGCTGGGGCTGATCTGCGCAGTGCTGGCCTGGGTGCCCTATGTCGGCTCGATCCTCGGCGGCCTGCTGGTGGTGCTGGTGGCCGCGACCGACTTTCCAGATGCGCCGGGAATGGCCTATTGGGCGATTGCCCTGTTCGTCGGGGTGCGGCTGCTCGACGACTTCGTCTATATGCCGCTGACCATCGGCAAGAGCCTCGAACTGCATCCACTGGTAACGGTGCTGATGATATTCATCGGCGGCGCCGTGGCCGGCGTCTCCGGCCTGATGCTGGTGCTGCCGGTGCTGGGGGTGGTGATGGTGATCGGCGAGACCATCGGCCTCATCGTCACCGACCCGCGCCTGATGGCGCGGCACCGTCATGCCCTGGCCTTGCGCCGGGAACAGGCCAGCAGCGATCTTTAAACGTTTGGCGGGTCGTTGCGATTGCGCATGTGGTAGGCGAGGTCGTTGAGCGACTTGTCCAGCGCTGAGCGCAAGGCTTCGTCGGCGATGACTTCGGTCATGGCTTGGCGCATGCACAGCATCCACTGTTCGGCTTCGTCGCTGCCTACCGGAAAAGGCAGATGGCGCGCGCGCAGCTTGGGGTGGCCGAATTTCTCGACGTAGAGTTGTGGGCCGCCGAGCCAGCCGCACAGGAACATGAACAGCTTTTCTTCGGCGCCGGAAAGGTCGCTGGCGTGCAGCTTGCGGATGCCGTAGGCCTCGGGCAGCGTGTCCATCAGTTCGTAGAAGCGCTTGACCAACTGGCGCACGGCCGGCTCGCCGCCGATGCGGGAAAAGGGTGTGGTCGTATCGTTCATGACGCAAGGGTGGGTGCTTGGTCGGGCGCAGGCAGCACCAGTCGGGCAGTCAGCCCGCCGCCGGCGCGCGGCAGCAGTTCGAGGCGGCCATTGTGGGAGCGCGCGACGCGATCGACGATCGCCAGCCCCAGTCCGGCGCCGGCAGCATTGGTACGGGCGGCTTCGAGCCGGGCGAAGGGACGCTTCACGCGCTCGACCTCTTCGGCTGGAATTCCGGGCCCACTGTCGCGTACCTCGATGCTGATTTCGCCCAGGACGGCACTCAAGGCCAGTTCGACCGGCGACTGGCTGTCGGCATGGCGCAACGCGTTGTCGATCAGGTTGCTGATCGCACGGCGCAGTGCTTGCGGCCGCGCCGACACTGGGTTGCCAAAAGTTTCCGGAGGGATGCAGAGCGCTGGCGCTGGCGATACGGCGACATCGAATCCCCGTCGTCGGTACTGCGTGGCAAGTTCGTCCAGCAGGGCAGCCACATCGACATCCTGCGGCGCTTCGCCGCCTTCCGAGCGGGCGAAGTCGAGGAACTGGCCGATGGTCTTGTCCATTTCCTCGACGTCGGCGGTCATGCCTTCGCGCAGGCTTTCGTCGGCCGACATTTCGATTCCCATGCGCAGGCGCGTCAGCGGCGTGCGCAGGTCGTGTGAAATGCCGGCAAGAATCAGGGCGCGGTCCTGGTCGAGCTGTGCCAGATCGGCGCTCATCTGGTTGAAGGCACTGGCGACCGTGGCCAGTTCGGTCGGGCCGCTCTCATCGAGCCGCGCCGGCGTCTCGCCGGCGCCGACTTTGCGCGCAGCCTGCTGCAAGGCTTTGAGCGGACGGGTAATGCGGTAGACGATCAGCCAGGCGCCTACCAGCGACAACAGCAGCGCCGCCACTCCCCAGCCCAGCCAGCCGAGTGGAAACACGCGCTCGATGCGTTCGCTGGGCAGGGCGAGCCAGAAGCCGCCTTCGTCGCTTTCATCGATATGGAAGTTGACGAACAAGGCCCGTTCGCCTTCCCGCTCGAGGCTCAGGCGGGTCTCCGGCCCCATCTGTTGCTGGACCAGTTCTTCCACCCGGTGCAGGAAGGGCCGGTCGGGCAGGGGAGCCACCCGATCCGCCGCATCGGCCGGGTAAATGTGGATCCCTTCGCGGTCAGACAAGTCGCGCAACAATTCGTGGCGCGCCTCCGGACGCGCGGAAATCAGTGCTGCCCGCGTCAGGTTGACAACGCTGACCAGGGTCTGCGCCAGTTGCCGGGCGCGCGGTTCGCGCTCGTAGCTTCTGAAGATGGCGAACCATGCCGCGACGGAAAGCACCATCAGCAGGGCGACGAGCAGGAAAGTGCGCCACAGCAGCGAGCGCGGCAGCAGCTTCATTCCAGCCCGCATTGGAAGCGAGATGCGAAGGCGGGCCGCAGACAGTGCTTTGGCACGGCAAGGCGAAGCCGACAAAGTATCGGTTTCAATGCGTATGGAATCATTCGTGTTTTTTCCCGTCGGGAACAAAGACGTAACCGAAGCCCCACACGGTCTGTATGTAGCGCGGCTTGCCGGGGTCTTCCTCGACCAGCTTGCGCAGCCGTGAAATCTGCACATCGATGGCGCGATCGAAGACCTCATATTCGCGGCCGCGCGCCAGTTCCATCAGCTTGTCACGGCTCATCGGCTGGCGCGGATGCTCCAGCAGCACGCGCAGCAGGCCGAATTCGCCCGTGGTCAGCAGGGTGGACACGTCCTCGCGTTCAAGTTCGCGGGTCGCCAGATTGATCCGCACCTTGCCGAAACTCACACTGTCTTCGCTGATCGCCGGTGCGCCGGGAGGCGGTGGCGCAGCACGGCGGCGCAGCACGGCATGGATGCGCGCCACCAGTTCGCGCGGATTGAAGGGCTTCGGCAGGTAATCATCGGCGCCGATTTCAAGCCCGACGATACGATCGACCTCGTCGCCCTTGGCCGTCAGCATGATGATGCTCACCGGGTTGGCTCCCCCGCGCAGCCGGCGACAAATGGCGAGGCCATCTTCCCCCGGCAGCATGAGATCCAGCACGATCAGGTCGTAAAGCTCGCGCTCCAGCGCGCGGTCCATGCCCGGCGCGTCGGGTACTGCCTTGACTGTGAAGCCCTGATCGGAGAGATAGCGCTCGAGTAACTGGCGCAGGCGAAGGTCGTCATCGACGACCAGAATTTTGGCTTTGAAATCGTTCATGGCGCGAATCCTAGCCGGATCGCCAGCATCCCGCCAGCAGCCTTTACAAACGATTACAAAGCCGTCCTGCCGGCAACATTTGGCTTACAGCCCCTGTCGAGAATGCAAGCGTGCCTGAAAAGAGGCACTGGATCGAAAACAGGACATCGGAGGCAATCATGAAAGGACTATTCTTCAGCATGGCTCTTGCAGCAGGACTGGCATTGTGGGGTGCGGAACCGCAGGCAGGCGTTGATCACCTGATGGCGGCCAGCCATGTTGCCGGCCAGCAGGTTTACAATATCCTCCATTGAAGATTTTAAGGATGCGGCCGTGACGGCAAAACGCAGGGTGCGATGGGCAGGCATGGCGAGTGCCATGTGGCTTCTGGCTATGGGCGCAGTGGCGCAAGAGTCGCGTCGTCCGCCGCAGGGACGGGATGGCGACGGCCCGCAACGCGCGATCCCTGCCGAACAGCGGCCCGAGCAATTTTCCCCGCGCGATGCCATGTCGCCCGGCGGCGGCAATCGTTTGTCGCCCGAAGAGCGGCGCCAACTGCGTCGTGACGTACATGATGCGGGGCGTGACCTCTATCCAGGCCGGATGGCGCCGGGTCGTCGGGAACCGCGCCGCCAATAGCTTCCAAATCGCCGGGCTTGACCGCTGTCGGCAAACCTGAAAAGACGCTCCTGCTTGGGGCGTTTTTCGTTGGGATCGCCGGATGGAAGATTGGGCGAGTCGGCGGAAATGCCGCTGGGCGGCACCTAGCCGTCCTTGGCTGCAGCAGGCGGCAACAAAAAAGTACCGGCTTCCCGGTATTCAGAATACGGCGACTGCGGTATTCCCTTTATCGCCTATGCCGAATATGTTTTCAATCGGAGACTCTTTGTTTACCTGCGTTCCGGCACCAGCCGAAACGTTTCTGGGGAAAGCCCAAATCATGATCGGACAAGGCGGGGTGGCGATGCAACAAGACGGATTGAAGACTGACATGTTTCATGCCGCCGCAAGCCTTGTGCACGCAGACGAGTGCGGGAGTTTGATTCTGGACGGAATGGGCAGAATTCGCAGTTGCGGCGCGGCAGGGGAAAGAATACTTGGCGCGAGCCAGGTTGGATTGATCGGGAGGCCGATTTCCGATTGCATTGCGGGCCTTCATCTCGGAGGGAGTTCGCCGAGCTATGCCGCGAGATACCTCGTCTATCTCTGCGGAGAAGGTGAATGGCGGAGATTTGAAGCGATCGATGCCGGCGGACAAAGGTTCGCAGTCGAGCTCAGCCTGTCCCGGCTCATGCGGGGCGGACAGGAGACATTTCTCCTCAATATCAAGCGACCCGGAACGGCGAATGGCGAGTAGTCCTGCGCGGGAAGGGATGCGATGGAGTCTGTTTGTCAACGGAAATTCGGGTACGCAGCGCACCTGCCGTCAGCCGATGGCGCTGCCAGCGAAGGAAGGCCTGTTGCTGCAGGAGTTTGGCCAATGAGTTCTCCCTTCCCGATTTACGAAGGTGACTATTGCTTTTCGCTGCCAGCCAGTATTTCCGGACAACCGCATAAATTTGAGGAGAAGAAGATGAAAACCAGGAGTGAGCCGGTGAGCAAGACCAAGGGCAATGGTTCGGGGCGGCAGCCGAGTGCAGCGAACATGTCCGCTCCGTCCTCCTCTGCCGGTTATGATTGCCCGCGCGAGCAGATGATCGCAGAGGCTGCTTATTTCCGCGCCGAGCAGCGTGGTTTTGTTCCAGGAAACGAAATGTCGGACTGGCTCCAGGCCGAAGCCGATGTGGAAGCCCTGGCGGGGGCTCGCGACTAGTCTTTTGCCGGTCCCGGGCCGCTTGGGCCTCCTGCATTCGTACAGTAGCAATTGTGTTTCGCCGGAATCGTGAAGCCATGAAACACCGTTCCTGCCGCGATGCCAATATCTGGACGATCGGTCTGTTGGCTGTCCTTGTTGCCCTCTCCGCCGTGGCAGCGGAAGGCTTGATGTCCCTCGATAGCAGGAAAGAAAACGCCATGTCGTTCGTACTCCACTCGGGATCATTCATGCCCGACGGCATGATCCCGTCACGGCTCACCTGCGAGGGGCAGAATTTGTCGCCGCAACTCGCATGGAAGGGGTTGCCTGCCGGCACGAAAAGCCTCGCCCTGATCGTCGATGACCCGGACGCCCCGGACCCCGTAGCACCCAGAATGACATGGGTACACTGGGTTCTCTACAACCTGCCACCGGCCGCCGCGGGCCTCGCCGAAGGCGTCGCGGTCAAGGATCTGCCGCCGGGAATTCGGCAGGGCTTGAACGACTGGCAGCATACCGGCTACGGCGGACCTTGCCCTCCCGTCGGCAAGCATCGGTATATGCACAAGCTTTTTGCGCTGGACGTGGTGTTGCCGGACCTGCAGCTGCCGACCAAAGCGGCGCTGGAGAAGTCCATGCAAGGCCACGTCCTCGCTCGTACCGAACTGATCGGGTACTACCAGCGACGGCGCTGATCAGGTGGCCGCCGTCCATTCGGACCGGCCCCCTGTCGCATCGACAGGCAGGAATGTAACGAGGCTGACATGCCCACTCACAATGCCGACATCGCCGCGATCTTCACCGAAATCGCCGACCTGCTGGATCTCCAGCAGGCCAACCCGTTTCGCATTCGCGCTTACCGCAATGCCGCGCGCATCGTCGGCGAACTGGGCCGCGAAGTACGCGCCATGGTGGAGCGTGGCGAGGATCTGACGGACTTGCCCGGCATCGGCGACGACCTTGCGCGCAAGCTGCGCGAGATCGTCGATACGGGCAAATGCCGCGCGCTCGACAAGCTGCATGCCGAGCTGCCGCCTGCAATCACCGAGCTGCTGCATGTGCCCGGGCTGGGGCCGAAACGGGTGCGCATGCTCTGGCACGAACTCGATGTGCAGACGCTGGAGCAACTGGCGCGCGCCGCCCGCGATGGCCGCATTCGCGACCTGCCGGGCTTCGGCGCGAAGACCGAGGCCAATATCCTGCAGGCGGTCGAGGCGCATCTGTCCAAGGTACGGCGCATCAAGCTCATCACCGCCGCGCAGTACGCCGAGTCGCTGGTGGCCTGGCTCGCCAGTGCAAGCGGCGTGAGCCGGGTCGAGGTGGCGGGTAGTTACCGGCGCTGCCGCGAGACCGTAGGCGACCTCGATATTCTGGTCATTGCCGCGGCCGGCAGTTCCGTCATGGCGCGCTTCATCGCTTACGACGAGGCGGCCGAGGTGCTCTCGCACGGGCCGACGCGCGCCAGCGTGGTGCTGAAATGCGGCCTGCAAGTGGACCTGCGCGTCGTCGAAAAAGCGGCTTATGGCGCGGCCCTGTGCTATTTCACGGGTTCCAAGGCACACAACATCGCACTGCGCCGCCTTGCCCAGGAGCAGGGACTCAAGCTCAACGAGTATGGCGTCTTCCGCGGCCGCGAACGCATCGCCGGCGCCGACGAGGAGTCCGTCTATGGTGCCCTCGGCCTACCGTGGATCGCACCCGAACTGCGCGAGGACCGCGGCGAGATCGCGGCGGCGCGTGCTGGCCGGCTGCCGCAGCTGGTGCAGCTGGCCGACCTGCGCGGCGACCTGCATGCGCACACGACGGCCACCGACGGCCACCATACGCTGGAGGAAATGGCGCTGGCGGCCAAAGCCCAGGGTTTGTCCTACCTCGCCATCACCGAGCACTCGCGGCGGCTGGCCATGGCCCATGGCCTCGATCCGCGTCGTCTCGCCGAACAGTGCGACGCGATTGACCGCCTGAACGAAAAGCTCGACGGCATCATGCTCCTGAAGGGCATCGAGGTGGACATCCTGGAGGACGGCAGCCTCGACCTGCCCGATGCTTCTCTGGCCCGGCTCGACCTCGTCATCGGTGCCGTGCACAGCCGCTTCGACCTGCCGCGGGCAAGGCAGACCGAGCGCATCCTGCGCGCGATGGACAACCCCTGCTTCACCATGCTGGCGCACCCTACCGGCCGCGTCATCGAGAGCCGCGCACCCTACGATGTCGACATGCTGCGCGTCATCCGTCAGGCGCGGCAGCGCGGCTGCTTCCTCGAACTCAATGCTCACCCGGAACGGCTCGACCTGCTCGACAGCCACTGCATGATGGCGAAGGAGGAGGGCGTTCTGGTGGCGATCAACTCGGACGCACACAGCGCAGACGACTTCGTCCACCTGCGCCTGGGCATCGGCCAGGCGCGGCGCGGCTGGCTGGCCGCGGCGGACGTGCTCAACGCGCGACCGCTGCCCGAGTTGCGGCGCCTGCTGGCACAGGTGCGGCGATGAATCCGGGAACCCGCTGGGAAACATTCGCCCATGAGGCCGACGTCGGGGTGCGCGGCAGCGGTGCTACCCTGGCCGAAGCCTTCGCCGGCGCGGCCACGGCCATGACGGCCGCGATCTGCGATCCGGCGCGGATCGCGCCGCACGACGCGGTGATCGTCGACTGTACGGCGCCGGACGAAGAGATGCTGCTGGTGGATTGGCTCAATGCTCTGGTCTATGAGATGGCGACGCGCCACATGCTGTTCTCGCGTTTCGAGGTGACTATCGAGGACCATCACTTGAGCGCCATCGCCTGGGGCGAGCCGGTGGATGTGGCGAAACACCAGCCCGCAGCCGAGGTCAAGGGCGCATCATTCTGCGAATTGGCGGTGCGGCACGCTCCGGACGGACAGTGGCTGGCGCAGTGCGTCGTGGACGTGTGAGGGCGGCATGGACCTGAAAAATCTGAAGCAGCGCGGCGAATTCGAATGGGAGCTGCCCAGGGCCGGCGCCATGCGCGTGCCGGGCGTGATCTTCGCTTCGCGCGAACTGATAACAGGCATGGACGAGAAAGTGCGCGAGCAGGTCGCCAACGTCGCCGGGCTGCCGGGCATCGTCACGGCCTCCTACGCCATGCCCGACGCCCATTGGGGCTACGGCTTTCCAATCGGCGGCGTCGCCGCCTTCGATGCCGACGAGGGCGGAGTGGTCTCGGCCGGCGGCGTCGGCTTCGACATTTCCTGTGGTGTGCGCAGCCTGCACACGGGGCTGAAGCTCGCCGACATCGAGGCGCAAAAGGCGCGCCTGGCCGATCGGCTGTTTGCCCGCATCCCGGCCGGAATCGGCAGCACCGGCGGCGTCCATCTTGATCCGGCCGGGATGGCAGCGATGCTCAGGGGCGGCGCGCGCTGGGCGGTCAAGGAGGGTTACGGCTCGGAGGCCGACCTCACCCGCATCGAAGAATTCGGCTGTGTCGAAGGCGCCGATCCCGGCGCGGTGTCGGACCAGGCGAAGAAACGTCAGCGCGACGAAATGGGCACGCTGGGTTCGGGCAACCACTACCTCGAAGTGCAGGTAGTCGGCGAAATCTTCGACGAAGCCGCCGCCCGCGCCTACGACCTGGCGATTGGCGACGTCGTGGTCAGCCTCCATTGCGGCTCGCGCGGTCTCGGGCACCAGATCGGCACCGACTTTCTGCGCGAGATGGTGCTGGCCGCGCCTGCGGCAGGCATCGCGCTACCCGACCGCGAACTGGCCTGCGCGCCGCTGAAGTCGGAACTGGGCCAGCGCTATCTCGGCGCCATGCGCGCGGCCATCAACTGCGCGCTGGCCAACCGGCAGATCCTCACCCACCTGGCGCGGCAGGCCTTCGCCGAGGTTTTTCCCGGCGTGCGACTGCCGCTGTTCTACGACGTCTCGCACAACACCTGCAAGGAAGAGACGCACACGGTGGACGGCCACAAGCGCCGGCTGTTCGTCCATCGCAAGGGTGCGACGCGGGCCTTCGGGCCGGGGCACGCCGAGTTGCCGCGCGAATACGCCCAAACCGGGCAGCCGGTGCTGATCGGCGGCAGCATGGGCACGGCTTCCTATGTGCTTGCCGGCGCCGCGGAAACGGGAAGAAATGCGGGGGAGCACGCCTTCGGCTCCGCCTGCCACGGCGCGGGACGCGCGATGAGCCGCCACGAAGCCGCACGCCGCTGGCATGGCCGCGCCGTGGTCGACGAACTGGCGGCGCGGGGAATCCTGATCCGCAGTTCGAGTTCGCGCGGCGTCGCCGAGGAGGCGCCATTGGCCTACAAGGATGTGACGGCCGTGGTGGATGCCGCCGACCACGCAGGGCTGGCCCGTAAGGTGGCGCGCCTGTCGCCCCTGATCTGCGTCAAGGGCTGATCCCGACGCGACAGGCGACCAGGCCTCCATCAGTGAAAGGAGTACCCGATGAAACCCAAAATCGACGCCAGCGAATTCGGTTCCATCACCATCGACGGCGACTGCATCGAGCATGACGTGCTGATCCGGCTTTCCGGAGAAGTGACGAAGCGCAAAAAGAAACTCTCCAAGGCCGTGTACGGGACCTCCCATATCGTCTCGCTGGCGGAAGCCGAGTACATCGCCGAGAAGGGTGCCGAACGGCTGATCGTCGGCGCCGGACAGAACGGCATGGTCACGCTGTCCAGCGAGGCCGCCGACTATTTCGCGAAGAAGGGAGTGGCGGTCGACCTGGCGCCGACGCCAGAAGCCATCGCGCACTGGAACAAGGCGCACGGATCGGTCGTCGGCCTGTTTCATGTGACCTGCTGAGAGTCGACGCTTGCGATACGGTGACTCGTCACGATTCTCGGCGATCGGCAGGCGGCACTTCGGTGCCCGATTGCGCCGCGCCCACCCATTCCTGCATCCGCCGCCAGTGCGAGCCTTCCCAGAAGACGCGATGACAGGTATCGCAGGTCGTGAAGCGCTCGTGGCTGTCTCGAACCGATGGCGGCAGCCGCTCGAGCACAGCCGCCTTGTCGATGGCCCGCAGCGGCGCATTGCACACCAGGCAAAGGCTGAAGGGCCGGGTGCTGCGCGCCAGGTCCAGGCGATCCATGATCTCCAGGAACTGCTTGACCGGCTTCACGGCATGGACATAGCAGCCGTGCGTAATGCTGCGCAGTTTGAGCAACTCGCGGTCGCGCGTCAGCACGATGCGGCCTTCCCGCCCGCCGATGTCGGCAATCTCCCGGTCCTGGTAGTGATTGTCGTAGAGCGTATCGAACCCGGCCATGCGCAGCAGGCGAGCCAGTGCGCCCAAGTGGGCGTCGGCGACGAATCGCGGGGTGCGCAGCGGCTGTTCGCGGACGCGGAGCAGTGGCGTGACATCGAGGGTCTCGAACTTCGGATAGACCGCGACGCGATCGCCTTCCTGCAGCCGCTGATCGAAACTGACCGACTCGCCGTTGACCAGAATCAGTTCGACTTCGGTGTGAGGCACACCCAGGGCCTCGATCATGTGCTTGGTCGTCGCTTCCTCGGCACAAGGGACGCTGAATTCCAGTCGGCGCCGCTCGGCCGGCAGAAAGTCGTTCAACTCCTCATAAAAGCGAAATGTCGCCATCACCATTGTGCTTGCCCGTTGCCTCTCGACGACCCCGTGCGGAGTGGCGAAGCCGTGGGTCTGTCCAGTCGTTTGCGGAGACTTCGCCTGGTCCTTGCGCCAGCCGCTACTATGATGGAAAACGAAATGGGTGGGTATGCGCCATGGTGAAAGGATTTTCGATATCTGCAACGGCAGCGGACCGCAAGGCCATGCTGCGCGACATCCTTGAGGAAGTCGCTCTTACCCGCTACGAGATCGGCAAGACGGCGCTCGACGAGCGGGTAATGGCGGCCATGGCGAAGGTTCCGCGCGAGCGCTTTGTGGGCGCCTACGATCGCCACCAAGCGTTCGTCAATGGGCCGCTGCCGATAGGCTATGGCCAGACCATCTCCCAACCCTACATCGTGGCGTTGATGACCGATCTGCTCGAGCCGCGGCCGGACAGCATTGTCCTCGAGGTTGGCACCGGCTCAGGCTACCAGTCGGCCGTGCTGGCCGAAGTCGTGCAGCAGGTCTACAGCATCGAAATCATCGGCGCGCTGGCCAGAGCCGCCGACGAGCGTCTGCGGGAGCTGGGTTATGGCAATGTCACGGTGCGGCATGGCGACGGCTATCAGGGTTGGCCCGAACATGCGCCCTTCGACGGCATCATCGTCACAGCAGCCGCACCGCACATTCCGCCGCCACTGGTCGAGCAGTTGAAGCCCGGGGGCCGGCTGGTCATCCCGGTCGGAGAGCCCGGAGGCATACAGCAACTGATGCTCGTCGAAAAACGCGGCGATGCATCCGTCAGCAGCCGGAGCATCCTGATGGTTTCCTTCGTGCCGCTGACGCGATCGCGGCCTTAGCGTCGCACTACCTTGTATTCCCTGCGCTCAAGGGGAATCCCGATGGCGCAGTGCGATGCCGGCCACTTCCAGCGAGATGCCGATTGCCAGGAGCGCCAAGCCGGCCCAGGTCTCTGGCGCAAGAAACATCAGAGCGGCGCCGAGCACAACGAGAACAAGGGCGATGGGTCGTCTGATAGCAGTTTTTTTCAGCATGGCGAGGGTCAGGCGTGGGCCTGCATGAGTACGGGGATACGTCTTGGACCGAAGGGCTTGCCGAATTCCCCGAAGCGTCCGGCAATCCGTCCTCCACAGTTCGGGCAGTTGCCTTGCGCCGTCAGGTCGTAATGGCGGATATCGTACCAGTCGCGGACAACGGTTGCGTGCCGGCATCCGGGACAGAACGTAGTGCCGCCTTCGACGTCATGGACGTTGCCCGTGTAGACGTAGTGCAGGCCCGCGTCGAGCGCAATGCGGCGGGCTTTGGCCAGCGTCGCCGGCGGCGTCGGCGGCACGTCCGCCATTTTCCAGTCGGGGTGGAAGGCGCTGAAGTGCAGCGGCACGTCCGGGCCGAGTTCGCGGGCGACCCATTGCGCCAGCTGGGTGACTTCGGTGTCCGAGTCGTTGTGGCCGGGGATCAGCAGCGTCGTGATTTCCAGCCAGCAGTCGGTGTCGTGATGGACATAGACGAGCGTATCCAGAATGGCCTGCAGGTGCGCGCCGGTCAGCTTGACGTAGAAGTCCTCGGTGAAGGCCTTGAGGTCGATGTTGGCTGCATCCATCTTCGAGTAGAACTCGCGCCGCGGCGCATCGTGCATGTAGCCGGCGGTGACCGCGACCGTCTTGAGCCCGAGTTCATGGCAGGCATCCGCCGCATCGAGCGCGTACTCGAAAAAGACCACCGGGTCGTTGTAGGTGAAGGCGACGCTCTTGCTGCCATGGGCGCGCGCGGCCTTGGCGATGGCCTGCGGCGAGGCATGGTCCATCAGGCGATCCATGTCGCGGGACTTGGAAATGTCCCAGTTCTGGCAGAACTTGCAGGCCAGGTTGCAGCCGGCAGTGCCGAACGAGAACACGCTGGAACCGGGATAGAAATGATTCAGCGGCTTCTTCTCGATCGGGTCGATGCAGAAACCGGAGGATCGTCCGTAGGTGGTCAGCACCATCTGGTTTTCGGCGCGGCCGCGGACAAAACAGGCGCCGCGCTGGCCTTCGTGAAGCTTGCAGTCGCGCGGACAAATGTCGCACTGCAACCGGCCGTCATCGAGCACGTGCCAGTACTTGGCCGGGTGGCGCTGGTCGCTTTCGATGACTTCATCCATGGCTGCATCCTTCCTTCTTATGTCAGCACGTCCAGTCTACACGCACCGGGTTTTCGGCTTGTGGTGGAATTCGTCAGCCATTGGCATGGCGGGGTATAGTGCATATGCAGGCCGTCGCCACCGAGCGCGGGTCGCCGTGAGGGCGGTGCCAAAAAAGGAAGCCCGTGACAGCCAGAAAGATCGCCAAAAATGTTCCCGCAGGGGCCGGTGAAGAGGCGGAAAATGCGACTACAGCCTTTCCCGTCGGTCATCTGACGCTCAGCGACAAGGGCCTGATCACCGAAATCAACCCTGTCGGCGCCAAAATGCTGGGAATGGATCGCGCAAAGCTGGTGCAACGCCGCTTCAGCCTCCATCTCGCGGCCGAAGATGCCGACCGCTGGCAACGGCATTTCATGAGCGCGCTACGCAAGGATGTCAGCCGGAATTGCGAAGTGACGCTGGTGCGTCCCGATGGGTCTCGCCTCGACGTTCGAATGGATAGCCTCCGCAAGGTCAAGGACGGCCATCCTCCCTCGGTGCGCAGTCTCCTGACCGATATCAGTGAGCGCAAGAGGGTGCAGGAGGCCTTGACCGCCTCGGCCGGTTTCTCGAACAGATTGATTGAATTCATGCAGGAGGGATTGTCGCTGGTGGATTCAAAAGGCGTCCACCTGGAGGTAAACCCGGCCTTGTGCCGCATGACCGGGTTTTCGCGTGAGGAATTGATAGGTTCAGGACTGCCACATCTATATTGGCCGCCCGAAGCACATGAAACCATTTGGGACGCTTTCCGGAAGGTTCTGCAGGAGGAAGCGAACACGCTTGAATTGACCTTCATGCGCAAGACCGACGAGCGCTTTCCGGTGATCGTCAGTCCGTCCGCCGTCAAGGATGCTCAAGGCAACATTCTCGGTTACATGGCGACCGTGAAAGACATCACCGAGCGCAAGCAGGTCGAGGAAAAATTGCGCGAAATGGCGGCGAGCCTGGAAGCCAAGGTGCAGGAGCGGACAACGCAGCTGCGCCGGCTGTCAGCGCAACTGACGATGACCGAAGAACGCGAGCGGCGCCTGCTGGCGGAGGATCTGCACGACAACCTCGGGCAACTCCTGGCGGTGATCAAGATCAAGCTGACCACGCTCGCGGCCGGCTCGCCTCCATCGGCAGTCAACGAGGTCGTGGCACTGGTGGACCAGGCCGAACGGTCGGCGCGGTCCATCACCATGGAGCTGAGTCCGCCGATCCTGCACAGGCTGGGCTTGATGCCGGCGCTGGAATGGTTGGGCGATGAAATCGAGCGCGTGTACGGCATCGCGGTAAGGATCCACGGTGATCTGTGCGACAAGCCGCTGGGCCAGGAAATTCAGGCGGTGCTGTACCGTTCGGTGCGCGAGCTCCTGATCAACGTAGCCAAGCACGCAGGGGTAAACGATGCGAGCGTCTCCTGCCTGTGTGGCGAGAGCCAACTGGTGCTCGTCGTTGAGGACGACGGTTGCGGTTTCGATCCGACCGATCACCGTGGTGCCATGTCCGGGCAGCGCAGTTTTGGCCTGAGTTCGATCTACGAACGCATGGTCAATATCGGAGGTGCGATGGAGGTCGACAGCAGCCCGGGCAACGGCACCACGATCACCCTGACGGTCCCCTGTCAGATAGCCAATTAGGAGAGCCGCGATGATTCGAATCATGCTTGTCGATGACCATACGATGGTGCGCGAAGCATTGCGCATGGTGCTGGAGCAGGACAGCGGCATGCAAGTGGTTGCCGAAGTCGGCGATGGCGAGACGGCGCTGCGAATGGCGGAAGAGTTGGCACCCGACGTCGTCGTGATGGATATCGCCCTGCCGGGGCAATCAGGCATCGAGATCACGCGGCGCCTGCTTGCCATCCACCCGGAGATCAAGGTGCTGGCATTGTCGACCTACCTTGACCGGCGCATCGTCCAGCAGATGCTGGATGCGGGTGCGCGCGGCTATATCGTCAAGTCCGCGGCCGGCGCCGAGCTGAAGCAGGGCATTCGCAGCGTGGTCGATGGACGCAGCTATCTCTGCCCTCAAGTTACCTCACTGGTGACCGACAGCCTGCGCAGTCGGCGGTCCGCGTCGGGAGATCCCGACGATCATCCGCTATCGCGGCGCGAGATTCAGGTGGCCACCCTGCTTGCCGAGGGCAAGAGCGCGCCCGACATCGCAGCTGAATTGCACATTTCGCCCAGCACGGTGGATGTTCACCGCCGCAACCTGATGAGAAAACTCAAGTTGCACAACGTCGTGGACCTTACGAAATATGCTATTCGCACCGGGCTGGTCGTGCCCTGATGTTTGCTTCATCCGGCTGATCGCATTCTGGCGTGTTACCGAAAAATACCAGTAAGGCGGTAGCTGAAATACCTGTCTGCTAGTATTTCCGTTTGGTTTGATTGGCACAGAATGGTCTAGTTTGGGGCTGCTTGCGGTCTGGCGGGTCCCGCGTATCGTCGAATGGGCATTGACTCGATTGCTCGCGTATTCCGGAGGGCATTTCCGGAAGGGTGAGCAATGTCGAGTCACTGATTTACGAAAGGACCTGAAATGCCAACGGCCAGAAGGCGGAACGGCACCTAGCAAATGATTCCGTCGCTCAGTGAAATGATCGGTTTGCCGCCCGCAACTTCGGCGGCGGAGCTCAACTGCGCCAGCGAAAGACGTTTTCAGGTACTGCTCGACAAGGCTTCGGAGGGCGATACGAACGCGCACCGCGAATTGGTCGCGTTGCGTATCGCCTACCTCAATTGGGCTTACGCCAGTCAGCCGCTTGGGGCAAGGGGATCGGAGCATGCGTGACCTGTCCGGTCCGGACCGCCGCCGGCCAACGCAGGAGGGGGATTGAAGTCGACGAAGCCGCAACCGCGGTCCGGTCAGCTTCGATTGGAGCAGCAAGTCGTGGAGTTGCAGCGCGCGCTGACCGCGATGGAGTCGGCGTGCGATCGCTTTGCCAATCTTTACGAGTTCGCGCCCAGCGCCTATTTCGAACTCACCGAGGAGGGCTCGATTGCCCAGGTCAATCGCGCGGGCGCCGAACTATTGCGGATTGACGGCAGAGACCTGCTGAATGCACCTTTTGTTCGCTTCGTGGCACCCGGCGACGTCGATCTGCTGAGCCGGAATCTTTTCGGTCCGGCGCTCGGTAAAGGTCAGGTGAGCTTTGAAGCAAGCCTCTTGCGCGGCGACGGTTCCTGCCTATCCGCTCAGCTCGATGGGGTGTTATTGGCACGGGAAGGAACGACGCCCGCGGTGCTGATGGTCGTGACCGACATCGGGGTGCGCAAAAAAACCGAACAGGCTTTGCGCGAGCAGGAGAAATTCTTCCGCCTGATCGCCGAGAATCTTGGCGACTTCATTGCAGTGCTCGATATTGAAGGTCGCCGGATCTACAACAGCCCCTCGTATCAACGGCTTTTCGGTCATGCGAGAGACCTGCGTGGTACCGACTCCTTTGCGGAGATTCATGTGGAGGACCGGGCGCGGATCAAGCAGGCCTTCCTCGAAACGGTAAGGACCGGGATCGGCCAGCAGGGCGATTACCGCTTCGTGCTGCCCGACGGCAGCATCCGCTGGATGGAATCGATCGGTGCGGTGATTCGTGACAATACGGGCCAGATTGCGCGGGTTGTCGTGGTCGCCCGGGATGTCACGGAGCGAAAGCAGGCGGACATCCAGTTGCGGATTGCGGCCACCGCCTTCGAGGCGGATATGGCTATTCTTGTCACCGACGCGGACAAGGTGATCCAGCGGGTTAACCGCGCATTTTCGGAACTGACAGGCTACTCCGCCGAGGAAGTCATCGGGAAGACACCGACCATGCTGAGTTCGGGGCGCCATGATGCGGACTTTTACGCTGAGATGTGGGAGCGCATCCATCGCTGCGGGTCATGGCAGGGCGAAATTTGGAACCGGCGCAAGAATGGCGAAATCTATCCGCAGTGGCTGACGATAGCTGTGGTGCGTGACGTCGATGGCCTGCTGGTGACACACTATGTCGCGACGATGGCGGACATCACCGAGCGCAAGGCAGCGGAGGAGGCGATCAGGCATCTGGCCCTCTACGACGATCTCACCCAACTGCCCAACCGCCGGCTGCTGATGGACCGGCTTCAGCGCGCGGTGGCAACATGCGCCCGCAGCGGGCATCATGGCGCGCTGCTCCTGATCGATCTGGACAAGTTCAAGGAACTCAACGACACGCATGGCCACGATCACGGCGATCTCCTCCTGCAGGAAGTAGCGACGCGCCTCAAGAGCTGTATCCGCGAGGTCGATACGGCCGCGCGTCTGGGAGGCGACGAGTTCGTGGTGATGCTGAGCGAGCTGAGCGAAAATCTGGATGAAGCCAGACGGCAGGCCGAAGTCGTCGGCGAAAAGATCCTCGCCGCACTCAACCGGCTCTACACGCTGCTCGGCAAGGAACACCACAGTACGCCAAGCATCGGCGTCACCCTGTATGTCGATCAGCGGAAGACGATCGATGACCTGCTCAAGCAGGCGGACCTCGCGATGTATCAGTCCAAGGCGGCCGGCCGCAATACTATGCGCTTTTTCGAGCCGGGCCTGTTGGGAAGTCCAGGGGCGATGCCTGACTGAACAAGCCGTTTAACGCTTGGCGGCGCGCAGCGGCGCCAGCAAATCCTTCAGCCCGTTGTGATCGATCTCCTGCATCAGCGCCAGCAGGCGGCCGATCTCCCCGGACGGAAAACCTTCGCGGGCAAACCAGTTCAGATAGTTCCCGGGCAGATCGGCGATCAGTCGCCCCTTGTACTTGCCAAAGGGCATTTCGCGGGTGACGAGCAGTTGCAGATCTTCGGCGTGCATTCGAATCGGATAGGGTCGAACGGGAGAGATCGAATTGTCCCAGAGAAAACGCCCCCGCAGATTGCTCTGCGAGGGCGTTGCTCAAAAGTCGGCGCTGGTGAAGCAACTGCGCTACAAGGCGGTCGAGCAAGAAACGCTCTCCTCGCCGTAGCGGATGGTGACACGCCGATTTACAACACTGCTTATACCGTGACGGTATCCGCCACTTCCTTGAACTCCGGGATCTGGTCGAAGTTCATGTAGCGATAGACATCCGCCGCCTTGGCATTGACCGCCTGCACCTGCTCCAGGTATTCGGCCATGGTGGGGATCTTGCCCATCAGCGCCGTCACCGCCGCGAGTTCGGCGGAACTCAGATAGACGCGGGTGTCGATGCCGAGGCGGTTGGGGAAGTTGCGGGTCGAGGTAGAGACCGCCGTGCTGCCCTTCTTGATCTGCGCCTGGTTGCCCATGCACAGCGAGCAGCCGGGCATTTCCATGCGCGCACCGGACTTGCCGAGGATGGCGTAGTAGCCTTCCTCGTTGAGGATCATGGCGTCCATCTTGGTCGGCGGCGCGATCCACAGGCGGGTCGGAATGTCGGTCTTGCCTTCGAGCACCTTGCCGGCGGCGCGGAAGTGGCCGATGTTGGTCATGCAACTGCCGATGAAAACTTCGTCGATCTTCTCGCCGGCAACTTCCGACAGCGTCTTGACGTCATCCGGATCGTTGGGGCAGGCCAGCACCGGTTCCTTGACGTCGGCCAGGTCGATTTCGATCACGGCGGCGTATTCCGCATTGGCGTCGGGCTGGAGCAGGGTGCCATGGGCGATCCATTCTTCCATCGCCTTGACGCGACGGCCCAGTGCCCGCTTGTCCTCATAGCCTTCGGCGATCATCCACTTCATCAGCGTGATGTTGGAACGCATGTACTCGACGATTGGTTCCTTGTCGAGGCGCACGGTGCAGCCAGCGGCGGAGCGCTCGGCCGAGGCGTCGGTGAGTTCGAAGGCCTGTTCGATCTTGAGCTTGGGCAGGCCTTCGATTTCGAGGATGCGGCCGGAGAAGATGTTCTTCTTGCCCTGCTTGGCGACGGTGAGCAGCCCGGCCTTGATCGCGTAGAGCGGAATCGCATTGACCAGATCGCGCAGGGTGATGCCGCGCTTGCCGGCCTCTTCGAGAGAACCCTTGAAGCGCACCAGCACCGATTCGGGCATGTCGAGCGGCATGACGCCGGTGGCGGCGGCAAACGCCACCAGGCCGGAGCCGGCGGGGAAGGAAATGCCAATCGGGAAACGCGTGTGCGAATCGCCGCCGGTGCCGACGGTATCCGGCAGCAGCAGACGATTGAGCCAACTGTGAATGATGCCGTCGCCGGGCTTGAGCGAAATGCCGCCACGGGCAGTGATGAAACTCGGCAGCGTGCGATGGGTCTTGACGTCCACCAGCTTGGGGTAGGCGGCGGTGTGGCAGAAGGACTGCATCACGAGGTCAGCCGAGAAGCCCAGGCAGGCGAGGTCTTTCAGCTCGTCGCGAGTCATCGGGCCGGTGGTGTCCTGGCTGCCGACCGAAGTCATGCGCGGTTCGCAGTAGGTACCGGGGCGAACGCCCTTGCCTTCGGGCAGGCCGCAGGCGCGGCCGACCATCTTCTGCGCCAGCGAGAAACCCTTGCCGGAGTCGACCGGCGGCTGCGGCAGGCGGAACAGCGTCGAGGCGGGCAGGCCGAGGAATTCGCGCGCCTTGGTGGTGAGGCCGCGCCCGATGATCAGGTTGATGCGGCCGCCGGCGCGCACTTCATCGAGCAGCACTTCGGACTTGTAGTCGAATTTCGAAATGAGTTGTGGTCCATTCGCGCCGTTCTTCTCGATCTTCCTGTCATAGGGATGGATGTCGATCACGTCGCCCATGTTCATCTGCGCGACATCGCATTCGATGGGGAAGGCGCCGGCGTCTTCCTGGGTGTTGAAGAAGATCGGCGCGATCTTGCTGCCGAGACAGAAGCCGCCATAGCGCTTGTTGGGGACGAAGGGAATGTCGTCGCCGGTCCACCACAGCACCGAATTGGTGGCGGACTTGCGCGAGGAACCGGTGCCGACCACGTCGCCGACATAGGCGACCGGATGGCCCTTCTTTTTCAGTTCGACGATCAGGCTCATCGGGCCGACGGTGCCGGGATTGTCCGGCGTGATGCCCTCGCGGGCGTTCTTCAGCATGGCCAGGCCGTGCAGCGGGATGTCGGGGCGGCTCCAGGCGTCGGGCGCCGGGGAGAGGTCGTCGGTGTTGGTTTCGCCGGTGACCTTGAACACGGTGACCGAAATCTTTTTCGGTACTTCGGGACGCTGGGTGAACCACTCCGCGTCGGCCCAGGACTGCATCACGGACTTGGCGTTGGCGCTGCCCGCTTTGGCTTTTTCCGCGACGTCGTGGAAGAAGTCGAACATCAACAGCGTGGATTTCAGCGCCTTGGCGGCGACGGCGCCGACCACGGCGTCGTCGAGCACGTCGATCAGCGGCTTGACGTTGTAGCCGCCGACCATGGTGCCGAGGAGCTCGGTGGCCTTTTGGCGGGAGATCAGCGCACAGGCTTCTTCGCCTTTGGCAACCTTTGCCAGGAACTCGGCCTTGACTTTGGCGGCGTCGTCGACGCCGGCCGGAACGCGATGGGTGATCAGGTCGACCAGGAAGGCCTCTTCGCCCTTGGGTGGGCTTTTCAGAAGGGCGACCAGCTCTTCGGTCTGCTGCCTGGTTAGCGGCAGCGGGGGAATACCAAGGCTGCCGCGTTCGGCGACGTGTTGGCGATAGGCTTCAAGCATGATCAGGTCCTCTCGTTGGGATCGGTGAAAACGATATCTGGAATTTCTATTTGGCTACGGCAGCAGCGAAGAAACGGCGCCGCGCTTCGACCGGCACGGCGGCGCCCATGGCGTGGGCCCGGCTCAGCAACTCCCAGTAGTAGCGATAGGAAGCACGGTCGTGCAGCTTGCCTTCCCATGCGATCGGTCCCCAACTGGCGTTTTGCGCGGCCAGCAGGATTCCGGCGGCTTCCGTCACCTCCGCGAAATCGGGGCGCATGGCTTCGACAATGGGCTGGATCTGGCGCGGGTGAATGCTCCACATGCGCAGAAAGCCGAACTCGTTGCGCGCACGGCGCGCATCCTCGCGCACGACATCGGAATCGCTGAGGGCAGTGGTCACGTTGTGGGTTGGAATCACGCCGTTGCCCAGGGCGGCAGCCGTGACTTCGCATTTGGCGCGCGTTACCAGCGAATGGCTAAACTGCCCCGGCGAACGCATGGCGCTGCCGGGAATGGCCCCGTGATGGGCGCTGACGAAATCCATCAGGCCGAAATCGATCGATTCGACATGCGGCAGCCCGGCGATCTTCCACACTTCGTGCAGGGCCCCGGGCGTTTCGATCATCACGTGCACCGGGATTTCGCGCTCGATGCCATAGAGGGCGCGGATCTGGTCGAGGGCGACGATCTGGGTCAGGACATCGTCGGCATTGGCCGCCTTGGGCAGCACGATGTAGGCCAGCTTGCGGCCGGCACGACCGACGATGATCTCGATGTCTTCGCGCCAGTGCGGGTGCGTGACGTCATGGATGCGCACGCCAAGTCGCCCGAAATGATTGTCGGCATGGAGCAGCAGGCCGGTGATCATTTCGGCGTGCTCGGCCGCACGCCCTGCGGGCGCTCCGTCCTCGCAATCGGCGGTGACGTCGAAAACCGGGCGATCGTCGACGCGTAGCTCCCATTGCAGTTGCAACGCCTTGCGAATGGTTTTTTCGGAGCCGGCATAGTGCTCGCAGGCGGCGAGCACCGGGAACGGCTTGGCCCCCTGATACAGAACGGCGGCAGGATGAAGCGGTGGGCTCACTTTACGCTCATTGCGCACAGCGACACGGCCGCAGGTGAAACGCGCGAAAGGCTAATTATTGGCCCGCCCCCCATCCCCCCTCGCGGGGGGGTACTGGTCAGCGCGCTGCGCGCGTTTATCACCGTGGACTCCGATCCGATCGGCTCCGCTTCATCCCGTCGCCCGCCATCAGCCGAGGAGGCTGGCGACGCCGGTTTGCTCTTCCTGCAGTTCGGCCAGGGTCTTGTCCATCATGGTGCGCGAATAGGCGTCGACGGCGAGGCCTTCGACACGTTTGTACTCGCCACCTTCACAGGTGACCGGCACGCCGTAGATGATGTCTTGCGGTACGCCGTAGCTGCCGTCGGACGGAACGCCCATGGTGACCCACTTGCCTTGGGTGCCCAGCGCCCAGTCGCGCATGTGGCCGATCGCAGCGTTCGCAGCGGAAGCAGCAGACGATGCGCCGCGTGCGGCGATAATGGCGGCGCCACGCTTGCCGACGGTCGGGATGTACTCGTTCTTGTACCAGGCCTCGTCATTGACGACGGCGGGGGCGGCAGCGCCGGCCACGGTGCAGAAGCGCAGATCCGGGTACATGGTGGGCGAGTGGTTGCCCCAGACGATCATCTTTTCGACATCGGAAACCGCCTTGCCGGTGCGTGCGGCAAGCTGCGAAACGGCGCGGTTGTGGTCGAGGCGCAGCATGGCGGTGAAGTTCTTCTTCGGCAGACTGGGCGCGGATTTCATGGCGATGTAGGCATTGGTGTTGGCAGGGTTGCCAACCACAAGCACTTTGACATTGCGCGAGGCGACGTCGTTCAGTGCTTTGCCCTGCTCGATGAAGATCTTGGCGTTTTCCATTAGCAGATCTTTGCGCTCCATGCCCGGGCCGCGCGGCTTGGCACCTACCAGCAACGCGTAATCGGCGTCCTTGAACGCGACTTTCGGGTCGTCGGTGCCGACCATGCCGGCCAGAGTCGGAAAGGCGCAGTCATCGAGTTCCATCATGACGCCCTTGAGGGCCGCCTGCGCCTTTTCCATCGGGAGTTCCAGCATCTGCAGGATCACTGGCTGATCCTTGCCCAGCATTTCGCCGGCAGCAATGCGAAAAACAAGGGCGTAACCGATCTGCCCGGCTGCGCCGGTCACAGCAACACGAACGGGGGCTTTTGCCATTTCTAAAACTCCTGTATCAATTTGAATCGATTGGACAAGGCTGCAATAAATGCTGGCTGACTGAAAGGTGCACCAGAGCGCTGAAACTCCAATACCGATGCGTCAGGATCGCGAACCGAAATCTTAGTTCCTGTGCTGCGCTGTGTCAATATCTGTCAGTTATCTTATATAAGACATAAGACATACTGTGGACGAGCGTAGAGAAATATGTTCAAATGTTGCCCATGCCAGATTCTACCGTGTCCCCAAAGGGGGCTTCCTCCGCGGCGGTTTCGCCAACTTTCAGTCCCTTGTATCGTCAGATCAAGAACCTGCTGATGCAGCGACTTGAATCCGGCGAGTGGCGTCCGGGCGAGGCCATTCCCAGCGAATTAGAACTTGCGACACGTTTCAACGTCAGCCAGGGAACCGTGCGCAAGGCGATTGACGAGATGGCGGCGGAGAATCTACTGCTGCGGCGCCAAGGGAAGGGGACGTTTGTTGCATCGCACGACGATCCACGGGCATTTTTCCGCTTTTTGCGCCTGGTCCCGCTGGCCGGTGGCATTGAACAGTCCCAGAGCATCCCGCTCGAATGCTGGCGCGCCAAAGCCGGCCCCGAAGTCGCGCGCATGCTCGAGCTGAACATCGGCGATCCGATCAACATCGTACGCCGCGTGCTGCAGTTTTCCGGCAAGCCCGTGGTGGTCGATGAAATCTACCTGCCGGGCAGCATATTCGGCACCGTCACGCTTGAAATGCTGCGCGACTATCAGGGCTCTCTTTACAGCTTTTTCGAACATCGATTCGACATCCGCATGATTCGTGCCGAAGAACGCCTGCGTGCGGTACCTGCGGACCGGGCCAGCGCCGAATTGTTGAACGTGGCGGAAGGCAGCCCGCTGCTATCGGTCGAGCGCGTCAGCTTTTCCTACGGCGACAAACCGGTGGAATGGCGCCGCGGTCTTTACGCGACCAACGATCATTGCTATTTCAACGAGCTTGGCTAGAAGCGGGTATAAAATTTGTTTTCACCTGAGACAGATTGCCTTATAGTGCACCGCGTCAAAACGGAGCGTAGCGGAGTTTCAGTGAAGGCTAATGCCCGCGGCAGCGGGAGTTATGCCGAAACTAAAACAAAAAGTTTCAGTGCAGGCCAATGCCTGCGAAAGCAGGCGTTAGGCCGAAACTAAAATCGGAGGGTTTCACGTATGCCAGAGATGACCAAACAGCGTCCGAAGCACCTGGCGCTTCATCAAATCCGGCTGCCCCTGGCCGGATACGCATCGATATTGCACCGCGTCAGCGGCGCGGGGCTGTTCCTGATGCTGCCGTTGCTGATCTGGCTGTTGCAGTTGTCGCTTAGTCCGAACCAGGAGAGCGCCGCGATGTTCAGTGCGGTGACGGGCAACCTGCTGGTCAAACTTATCCTGCTGGGTCTGCTTTGGGCGTTCCTGCACCACTTTTGCATGGGCATCCGCATCCTGCTGATCGACATCCACGTCGGCGTCGAGAAGCAGCAGGCGCACAGCTCGGCGGTGGCAGTAATGGTCGTCAGTCTGGCGCTGACCCTTGTCTTCGGCCTCAAACTGCTCGGAGCCTACTGACATGAATCGTCTCGTTGTTGGTGCTCATTACGGCCTCATGGACTGGCTGGCGCAGCGCGTCACCGCCATCGTCATGGCCGTGTACACCTTGATCATCTTCGCCGCGGCGCTGGGCGGCGCAGCCGCGTCGCGCGAGGCTTGGCATTCCTTCATGGCGAATGGCTTCATCCGCTACATCAGCTTCCTGTTCATCGTCAGCCTCTGCTATCACGCCTGGGTCGGCGTCAGGGACATCTGGATGGACTACCTCAATTCCGCGGCAGTCCGCGTGATTCTGCATGTATTGACGCTGCTCGCCCTGATCGGCTATGCCGGCTGGGCCGTGCAGATCATCTGGAGGCTGTGATGGACGACTTTTTCCCCAGCCCCTTTTCCAGGAAAAGGGGTGATAACGGTTCGCTTCGCTCCATAAATTCTTGTCGGCCTTCCTTGGGACGGCCCTGCGGAAGGCAATCATGAATTACACCGTTCGCAAATTCGATGCGGTTATCGTCGGTGCCGGCGGTGCCGGTCTGCGCGCCGCGATTCAATTGTCGGAGGCCGGCTACAAGACCGCGGTCCTGACCAAGGTTTTTCCCACGCGCTCGCATACGGTCGCTGCGCAGGGGGGGGTGGCTGCGAGTCTGGGCAATTCCGAGGAAGACAACTGGCACTGGCACATGTATGACACAGTCAAGGGTTCCGACTGGCTCGGCGATCAGGACGCGATCGAGTTCATGTGCCGCAAGGCGAACGAAGTGGTGGTCGAGCTCGAGCATTACGGCATGCCCTTCGACCGCCTCGACAACGGCAAGATCTACCAGCGGCCCTTCGGCGGCCACATGTCGAACTTCGGCGAAAAGCCGGTGCGCCGTTCCTGCGCCGCGGCTGACCGCACCGGCCACGCCATGCTGCATGCGATGTACCAGCGCAACCTCAAGGTCAACACACAGTTCTTCGTCGAATGGCAGGCACTGGACCTGGTGCGTGATGCCGAGGGCGATGTGCTCGGCGTGACCGCGATGGACATGGAGACCGGCGAGATAGTGGTATTCCACGCCAAGGCGACGATCTTCGCCACCGGCGGATCGGGCCGAATCTATTATTCATCGACCAACGCCTTCATCAATACCGGTGACGGCCTCGGCATGGCGGCGCGTGCGGGCATTCCGCTGGAAGACATGGAATTCTGGCAGTTCCACCCGACCGGCGTCGCCGGCGCCGGCGTGCTGATTACCGAAGGTGTGCGCGGCGAAGGCGGCATCCTGCGCAACTCGGCCGGCGAGCGCTTCATGGAGCGCTACGCACCGAACGCCAAGGATCTGGCCTCGCGCGATGTGGTGTCGCGCGCGATGACCACCGAGATCAACGAAGGCCGCGGCTGCGGACCGAACAAGGATTACGTGCTGCTCGACATCACGCATCTGCCACCCGAGACCATCATGAAGCGCCTGCCCGGCATCCACGAGATCGGCATCCAGTTCGCCGGCGTCGACTGCCTCAGGGAGCCCTTGCCGGTGGTACCGACTTGTCATTACCAGATGGGCGGCATTCCGACCAACTACCACGGTCAGGTCGTAGTGCCCGGCGGCAACAGCAAGAGCATGGTAGTCCGGGGCTTCTACGCGGCCGGCGAGTGCGCCTGCGCTTCAGTCCATGGCGCCAATCGCCTGGGCACCAACTCGCTGCTCGATCTGCTGGTGTTCGGCAAGTCTGCCGGTGAAACTGCGGTGAACGACCTTCGCGGCGACGTCAGTGCGCACAAGCCCTTGCCGCAGGAGGCCATCGACAAGACCCTGGCGCGGCTCGATCGCCTCAATCATCAGAAAGACGGTGCCGACGTGCATGAAACACGTCTGGCCATGCAGCGCACCATGCAGAAACATGCCGGCGTGTTTCGCTTCAAGGACATGCTTGCCGCGGGCGTCGAACGCATCAGCGAGATCGCTCAGCAGGTAGCCCAGACCCAAATCAAGGACAAATCGAAGGTATTCAACACGGCGCGCATCGAGGCGCTTGAACTCGATAATCTGATCGAGGTAGCCAAAGCCACGATCGTTTCAGCCAATGCCCGCACCGAGTCGCGCGGCGCCCATGTTCGCGACGACGCGCCGGATACGCCGGAGATGCCGGATGGACGGGACGACAAGAATTGGCTCAAACATACGCTCTGGTACAAGGAAGGGAACCGCCTCGACTACAAGTCGGTAAAACTGACCCCGCTCAGTGTCGATACCATCGAGCTGAAGAAGCGCGCCTACTGACAAGGAATAGACGATGACGAATGCCACACGTACCGTCCAATTCAAGATCTATCGCTACGATCCTGATCAGGACGCCAAGCCCTACATGCAGGACATCTCGGTCGAGATCGATTCGACCGATCGCAAGTTGCTGGACGCCATGGTCAAGCTGAAGGCCAAGGATGATTCCATCTCCTTCCGCCGCTCCTGCCGCGAAGGCGTCTGCGGTTCCGATGCGATGAACATCAACGGCAAGAACGGACTGGCTTGTCTGACGGCGATGGACAGCTTTCCGGAAGGCAAGCCGATCATCCTGCGTCCGCTGCCCGGACTGCCGGTGATTCGCGATCTGATCGTCGATATGACGCAGTTCTTCAAACAATACAACTCGATCAAGCCCTACCTGATCAACAACGATCCGCCGCCCGAGCGCGAGCGCCTGCAGTCACCGGAAGACCGTGAGGAACTGAACGGGCTGTACGAGTGCATTCTGTGTGCCTGCTGCTCCACCGCGTGTCCGTCATTCTGGTGGAATCCGGACAAGTTCGTCGGCCCGGCAGGCCTGCTTGCCGCGTATCGCTTCATCGCCGATACCCGGGACCAGGCCACCAGCGAACGACTCGACAACCTTGAAGATCCCTATCGCCTGTTCCGCTGCCACACCATCATGAACTGCGTCGACGTGTGTCCCAAGGGACTCAACCCGACCAAGGCGATCGGCAAGATCAAGGAAATGATGGTTCGTCGGGCGGTATGAGCGAATAATGGAAGAGGACCGCAAGGCGCGCATCAACCGGCTGAAATGGCATTGCCGGCGCGCCCTGCTGGAACTGGATCTGGTTTTCGATCGCTTCTGGGAGCGCCATGAAGACGATCTCGATGCGCAAGGCGAAGCAGCGCTGGAAAGCCTGCTGGAAATGCAAGACCATGACCTTTGGGCGTTGGTGAGCGGCAGGGAAGTCACCGACGATCCGCAACAGGCGAGAATGATTGAGCGGCTGCGGGAAGTTTCACCGATAGCCAATTTTGAGTAGCAGCGGCATTCCAACGGACCTGAAAGAGGATCTGACCATGAGCACGAATCGCACAGCAACCCTGACCATAGATGGCAAGAGCTTCGAGTTTCCCGTGATGGGGGGCGTTCACGGCAACGATGTCATCGATATCCGCACGCTTGGCGCCAAGACCGGATTGTTTACTTATGACTCCGGTTTTCTTTCGACGGCTAGCTGTCAGTCGAAGGTAACCTTCATCGATGGCGACAAGGGAGAGCTGCTGTATCGCGGCTATCCGATCGAGCAATTGGCGGAGAAATGCAACTTCCTTGAGGTCGCCTATCTGTTGAAGAATGGCGAGTTGCCGAATCAGACGCAGAAGACCGATTTTGAGAGCACCATCAAGAACCATACGATGGTCCATGAGCAACTGGTGAAGTTCTACCAGGGCTTCCGTCGCGATGCGCACCCGATGGCGGTGATGGTCGGCGTCGTCGGCGCCCTGGCCGCCTTCTACCACGATGCGGTCGACTTCACCGATCCTGCCGAGCGCAATGTCTCGTTCATCCGTCTGGTCGCAAAACTGCCGACCATCGTCGCCATGGCTTACAAGTACAACACCGGCCAGCCCTTCATGTATCCGCGCAACGACCTGGACTACACGGCCAACTTCATGCACATGATGTTCGGCACGCCCTGCGCGGAATACAAGCCGAATCCGGTGCTGACCCATGCGCTGGATACCATCTTCACCTTGCATGCCGATCACGAGCAAAACGCGTCGACCTCGACCGTGCGTCTGGCCGGATCGTCTGGCGCCAACCCCTTCGCCTGCATGTCCGCCGGCATTGCCTGCCTGTGGGGGCCGGCGCACGGTGGCGCCAACGAAGCCTGCCTCGAAATGCTCGAGGAAATCGGCGATGTATCGCGGGTCGGCGAGTACATCAAGCGCGCCAAGGACCAGAACGACAGCTTCAAGCTGATGGGCTTCGGGCATAGGGTTTACAAGAACTTCGATCCACGCGCCAAGCTGATGAGCAAGGTCTGCGCCGACGTCTTGAGCGAGCTGGGTCTGGAAAACGATCGTCTGTTCAAACTGGCCAAGGAACTGGAAAAGATTGCGCTTGAGGATGCCTACTTTGTCGAGAAGAAGCTCTACCCGAACGTCGACTTCTACTCCGGCATCGTACAAAAGGCGCTGGGCATCCCAACCTCGATGTTCACCTGCATCTTCGCCCTGGCCCGCACCGTCGGCTGGATGACGCAGTGGGAGGAGATGATTACCGATCCGGAATACAAGATCGGTCGTCCGCGCCAGCTCTATATCGGTGCCGCCCGCCGCGACGTCACTGCGCTGGGTCAGCGCTGAGTTCTTGGGAGGGGCGGCGTCCGCCCCTCTTCGTTTGTCTCATTCAGGATCAGGTGATGCAATGATGAAGCAGATGCTGGCCAACTCGTATCTGTTCGGCTCGAACACGCCCTACATTGAAGCACTGTATGACGCGTACCTCGCCAACCCGGCCTCGGTCGAGCCGGCCTGGCGCGACTATTTCGACAAGCTCGCGACCCTGCCGGGTGCCGGCAACTATACGGGGCCGGACGTCGCTCACTATCCGATCATCACCTCCTTCGCCCAGCGTGCGAAAGAGGGCACGCTGCAGGCCTCGTCCCGCGCCGCAAGTTCCGACGGCAAGCAGGTCAAGGTGCTGCAGATGATCAACGCCTACCGCTTCCTCGGCAACCGCTGGGCGCAGCTCGATCCCCTGAAGCGCAGCGAGCGGCCTTCGATCCCGGAACTGGAACCGTCCCACTACGGTTTTACCGAGGCCGACCTCGGCCAGGTGTTCCAGACCGGTTCATTCGCAGCGCTGGCAGAATCGGCCACCCTGCGCGAGATTCTTGAAGCCGTGCGCCAGACCTACTGCGGCACGATTGGCGCCGAATTCATGTACCTGTCGGATGTAGGGCAGAAACGCTGGTTGCAGAGCAAGCTCGAACCCGTTCGCTCGACGCCGGCCTACACGGCAGAGGATAAAAAGCGCTTCCTGGTTCAGCTGACCCATGCCGAAACACTTGAGCGCTATCTGCACACCAGGTACGTCGGCCAGAAGCGCTTCTCGCTGGAAGGCGGCGAAGCACTGATTCTGGCGATGGACCAGCTGGTCCGCACCGCCGGCATGGTCGGCGTTCAGGAAATGGTCATCGGCATGGCCCACCGTGGCCGCCTCAATGTCCTGGTGAACACGCTGGGCAAGCAACCGTCAATGCTGTTCGACGAGTTCGAGGGCAAGAAGAAGCAGGTACTTTCGGCGGGTGACGTCAAATATCACATGGGCTACTCCTCCGACGTCGGCACGCCGGGCGGCCCCGTGCATCTGACACTGGCATTCAACCCCTCGCATCTGGAGATCGTCAACCCGGTCGTCGTGGGGTCCGTCTATGCCCGCCAGGTGCGCCGCGGCGCCGAGGGCAAGAAGCAGGCGCTGCCGGTTCTGATCCACGGCGATGCAGCGGTGGCGGGGCAGGGTGTCAATCAGGAGATGCTGAATTTCTCCAATACGCGCGGCTATGGCACGGGTGGCACGGTGCATATCGTGGTGAATAACCAGATTGGCTTCACCACATCCGATCTGCGCGATTACCGCTCCTCTCTTTATTGCACCGACATCTTCAAAATGATCGAAGCGCCGATTTTTCATGTCAATGGCGACGATCCCGAGGCGGTGGCACTGGTGACCCAGATCGCCATGGAATATCGCCAGGAGTTCAAGAAGGATGTCGTGATCGACATCGTCTGCTTCCGCAAGCTCGGCCACAACGAGCAGGACGAGCCGATGGTGACGCAGCCGCTGATGTACAAGAAGATCGCCCAGCATCCCGGCACCCGCCGGCTGTATGCCGACAAGCTGGCGGCGCAGGGCGTGATCGTGGAGGGTGATGCCGAGCAGATGATCAAGGATTATCGCGCGGCGCTGGACGAGGGGCGGCACCTGATCGACCCGGTGATCAGCGACTACCAGAGCAAGTTCTCCATCGACTGGACGCCCTACATCGGAGTTCCCTACTCCGAGAAGTGCGACACCACGGTATCGATGACCGAAATGCAGCGCCTGGCCAAGCGGCTCACCACGATCCCGCCCAATTTCACCCTGCACTCCCGCGTGCAGAAGATCATCGACGACCGCAAGCTGATGGGCGAGGGCAAGGCGCCGGTGGACTGGGGCATGGGCGAAAACCTGGCCTACGCTTCGCTGGTGGCTGCCGGGTTCAATATCCGCGTCTCCGGCGAGGACGTCGGGCGCGGCACCTTCTTCCATCGCCATGCCGCCCTGCACGACCAGAATCGCGAGAAGTGGGACGAGGGCACCTACTGGCCGCTGCAGAACATCCAGGAGAACCAGGGCCGCTTCATGTGCTTCGATTCGGTGCTGTCCGAGGAAGCCGTGCTCGCCTTCGAATACGGCTTCGCCACCGCCGCACCCAACGAGCTGGTGGTCTGGGAAGCGCAATTCGGCGATTTCGCCAACGGCGCGCAGGTGGTCATCGACCAGTTCCTGTCCTCCGGCGAAGCCAAGTGGGGTCGCGGCTGCGGCCTCGTGATGCTGCTGCCGCACGGCTACGAAGGCCAGGGTCCGGAGCATTCCTCGGCCCGCCTCGAACGCTACATGCAGCTTTCGGCCGATTTCAACTGGGAAGTTTGCGTGCCCTCCAACGCGGCACAGGTCTATCACATGCTGCGCCGGCAGATGCTGCGCAAGCAGCGCAAGCCGCTGATCGTCATGACGCCGAAGTCGCTGCTGCGCCACAAGGACGCCACGAGTTCGCTCGACGAATTGGCCAATGGCACCTTCCAGACCATCATCGGCGAAGTCGACAAGGTCGACGCGAAGAAGGTGACGCGCATGGTCACCTGCGCCGGCAAGGTGTATTTCGACCTGCTCGCTGCGCGCCGGGAAAAGAAGATCGACAACGTCGTCCTGGTTCGCGTCGAGCAGTTGTATCCCTTCGACGACCGCCGACTGCACGAAGAGATGCTGAAGTATCCCAATCTCAAGGAACTGATCTGGTGCCAGGAAGAGCCAATGAACCAGGGCGCCTGGTACGCCAAGCATCATCGCCTGGAGCGGCTGATCAAGAAGGGCCAGATCCTCGACGCGGTGGCGCGTCCCTCGTCGCCGTCCCCGGCCGTCGGCTATGCCTCAAAACACGCCCAGCAGCAAAAGGAAGTGGTCAACGCTGCGCTGGGCATCAAGGAATAACGGAGAGATGAAAACCTTCCCCCCGACCCCCTTCCCGAGGAAGGGGATGACCATTGTTCGCGGGCTGCGCCCGCTCCATATTTTGGCCGTTTCTCCTTGGGGCGGCCCTGCGGAGAAATCATGCTGATCGAAGTCAAAGTACCCCAACTGTCCGAATCGGTGGCCGAAGCCACCCTGGCGGCCTGGCATGTCAAGGAAGGTGATGCCGTCGCCCGCGACCAGAACCTGATCGATATCGAAACCGACAAGGTGGTTCTCGAACTGCCGGCGCCCGATGCCGGCGTGATCGTCAAGATCATCAAGGGCAACGGCGAAACCGTGGCCTCCGGCGAAGTCATCGCCCATCTCGATACCGAAGCCAAGGCTGCGGTCGCTGCCCCTGCCGCCGCGAAGCCCGTTGCAGCGGCGGCGCCTGCCCAGGCCGCGGGTGCAACCGCGATGCCATCCGCGCGCAAGATCATGTCTGAAAAGGGCATCGCCGCCGCCGACGTGCAGGGCAGTGGTCGCGGCGGACGCATTCTCAAGGAGGACGTCAGCGGCGGTGCGAAGGCTGCCGCAGCTTCATCCGCTCCGGTCGCCGTGTCGCCAGCGCCGACTCTTGCCGCCAAGCCCTCGCTGCCGCAGCCCAGTGTCGTCAACGCCGATGCCATCATCGCCGACCGTCCGGAACAGCGCGTACCGATGTCGCGCCTGCGCGCCCGCGTTGCCGAGCGTCTGCTCCAGTCGCAAGCCACCAACGCCATCCTGACCACCTTCAACGAGGTCAACATGGCGCCCGTGATGGAAATGCGCAAGAAGTATCAGGAAAAGTTTGAGAAGGAGCATGGCGTCAAGCTCGGCTTCATGTCCTTCTTCGTCAAGGCTGCGGTGGCGGCACTGAAGAAGTATCCGGTGATCAACGCCTCGATCGACGGCAACGATATCGTCTATCACGGCTACTTCGACATCGGCATCGCCGTCGGCAGCCCGCGCGGCCTGGTGGTGCCGATCCTGCGCGACGCCGACCAGATGAGCCTGGCCCAGATCGAAAAGAAGATTGCCGAGTTCGGCGCCAAGGCCAAGGACGGCAAGCTCTCGCTGGAAGATCTCAGCGGCGGCACGTTCTCGATATCCAATGGCGGCGTTTTCGGCTCGATGCTGTCGACGCCAATCATCAACCCGCCGCAGTCCGCCATCCTCGGCGTCCACGCGACGAAGGACAGGGCCGTGGTCGAAAACGGCCAGATCGTGATCCGTCCGATCAACTATCTCGCGCTTTCCTACGACCATCGCATCATCGACGGTCGCGAAGCGGTGCTGGGCCTGGTCACCATGAAGGAAGCGCTGGAAGATCCTGCACGCCTCCTGCTCGACGTGTAAGGAAGCTGACATGGCAAACAAGCAATTCGACGTAGTAGTGATTGGCGGCGGCCCCGGCGGCTATGTCGCGGCGATTCGTGCCGCGCAACTGGGCCTGTCCACGGCCTGCATCGAATCCGAGGCTTACGCCGATCCGAAAGGCGACGTGCGTCTCGGCGGCACCTGCCTCAATGTCGGCTGCATTCCGTCCAAGGCGCTGCTGCAATCCTCGGAACTTTTCGAGCAGGCCAACCACTCGTTCGTCATGCACGGGATTGCCACCTCCGGCGTGAAGATGGATGTGGCGACCATGATCAAGCGCAAGGACAACATAGTCGACCAGCTCACCGGTGGCATCAAGGCCCTGTTCAAGAAGAACAAGGTCACGCTGCTGCCCGGCCACGGCAAGTTCGCCGGTCGCGAGGAGGAGCGCTGGCGCGTCGATGTGAACGGCGAGATCGTCGAAGCGACCCATGTCATCGTCGCCACCGGCTCCAAGGCGCGGCATCTGCCCGGCATTCCGGTGGACAACAAGGTGATCTGCGACAACGTCGGTGCGCTGGCTTTCGATTCGACGCCCAAGCGTCTCGGCGTCATCGGCGCCGGCGTGATCGGCCTCGAACTCGGCTCGGTATGGAAGCGCCTGGGTTCGGAAGTAACGATACTCGAAGCCCTGCCGGATTTTCTCGGCGCCGCCGATCAGGCAGTGGCCAAGGAAGCCTGGAAGGTCTTCACGCAGAAGCAGGGGCTCGACATCCAGCTCGGGGTCAAGATCACCAAGGTCGAAACCGGCAAGAAGGGTCGAGATATGCAAGTAAGCGTCGAATATGAAATCGGCGACGAAACGCGGACCCTGCAATGCGACCGGCTGATCGTTTCGGTCGGCCGCGTGCCGCACACCGAAGGCCTCGGCGCCGAGAATGTCGGCCTCGAGATCAATCCGCGCGGCTACATCGCCGTGGACAAGAACTGCCGCACCAACCTGCCCAATGTATGGGCGGTGGGTGACGTCGTTCCCGGCCCGATGCTGGCGCACAAGAGCATGGAAGAAGGCGTCATGGTGGCGGAATGCATTGCCGGGCAGAAGGGGCACGTCAATCTGGACACCGTGCCCTGGGTCATTTATACCCACCCGGAAATCGCCTGGGTCGGCAAGACCGAGCAGCAGTTGAAGAACGAGGGCGCCGAGTACCGCGTCGGGCAGATTCCCTTTGCCGCCAACGGCCGCGCACTGGGGCAGGGCGATACCACCGGCTTCGTCAAGATGATTGCCTGCGCCAGGACCGACCGCATCCTCGGCGTTCATGTGATCGGCAACAATGCCTCCGAGCTGATTGCCGAAGCCGTGGTGGCGATGGAGTTCAATGCCGCATCGGAAGACATTGCCCGCATCTGCCACGCCCATCCGACGCTTTCGGAAGCGATGCACGAGGCCTCGCTGGCGGTGCATAAGCGCGCGCTACACTTCTGAGCATTTCCCGATCCACCGCGTCATTCCGGCGGATGCCGGAATCCAGAGGTGTTTCGGCGGTCACCCTGGATTCCGGGTGCCGTTACGCGGCCCCGGAATGACGGACCGGAATAGAACGATGCCCCACAAAATCCTCAAGGTCGCCAAAGACGGCATGATCGAAGGCTTCAATGCCGCGCTGGCCGCACGCGGCATCGAGGCAGATCCGGCGCAACTGATCGCCGCCCGGCGTCTGCAGAAGTTCTACGACGACCTGCTGGCACTCAAGGCGGCGCGGCGCGGCAGGCTGAGAAAACTCCTGGTGCACCCCGAGCTGCCGCGCGGCGTCTGGTTCTGGGGCGGAGTCGGGCGCGGCAAAAGTTTTCTGATGGATTGCTTTTTCGCCGCGGTCCCCTACGAGCGCAAGCGCCGCGTGCATTTCCACGCCTTCATGCGCGAGATACACGAGTCCTTGCAGGCGCATCGCAACGAATCCGACCCGCTGGCCAAGGTGGCGGCGCGTATCGCCAGGGAAACGCGCCTGATGTGTTTCGACGAATTTCACGTCTCCGACATTGCCGACGCCATGATGCTGGGGCGCCTGATGCAGGCGCTGTTCGATGCCGGCGTGGTGTTCTGCATCACCTCGAACTATCCGCCGGATGGCCTCTATCCCAACGGCCTGCAGCGCGAGCTGTTTTTGCCGACCATCGCCCTGTTGCAACAGAAGCTCGACGTGATCGAAATCGATGCCGGCATCGACTATCGCCTGCGGGCCCTGCAGCAGGCCCGGGTGTTTCTCGACACCGACGATGCGGCCGCCGGCGCCGCCATCGAACATACCTTTCACAAGATTGCCGGGGGCGCGGGACACACGAAACCGGTCGAAGTGCTGGGGCGCCTGCTACCGGTGGTGCACCGCGCGCCGGGCGTGATCTGGTTCGATTTTGCAACGCTGTGCGGCGGCCCGCGCTCGCAAAATGACTATCTCTGGTTGGCCAACCGACATCACACGCTGTTCCTCTCCAGGGTGCCGAAGATGGGACCCGGCATGGCCAGCGAGGCGCGGCGTTTTACCTGGCTGGTCGATGTGCTCTACGACCACCGCGTCAAACTCATCATCGGTGCCGCGTGCCCCGCGGAAGAGCTCTATACGCTGGGGGTGCAGGCCGGCGAATTCAAGCGCACGGTCAGCCGCCTGATCGAAATGCGCTCCCTCGAATACCTCGCCAGCCCGCATCGACACGAGGATGTACTGGCCATCGAAGAGGCGGGCGGCAGCACTTGATTCCTTCCCCGAAGACTCGGTTAGAATGAACCGAGTTCGCCGAAGAAGGAGAACCGCATGCTGCATCAAGGAGAGAAAGCGCCGGAGTTTTCGCTGCCCGACGCCGACATGGAGTTGTTCGATTTTCGTTCGCTGCGCGGCCGCCAAAACGCAGTATTGTTTTTCTATCCGCGAGACGGCACGCCCTATTGCACCTTGGAGGCGGCGGATTTCTCGGATCACGAAGGCGAATTCGCCCGCCTCGACTGCGTCATTCTCGGTGTCTCGCGCGACGATTGTCTGTCGCATGCGGATTTTCGGGACAAGCACGGCCTGTCCGTGCGGCTGTTGTCAGACGAAGAAGGTGATGTCTGTCGCAAGTTCGGCGTATCCCAGTTTCGCGAACGGGACGGCCACAAGAAGCTCTGTGTAATACGTTCGACATTCGTCGTCGACAAGGAAGGCATTGTTCGTCACGCCCTCTACGATGTGCATCCGAAAGGGCATGCCGCCGAGGTCTATCAACTTGTAAAAGGCCTCAACGGCAAAGGAAAGCAACATGCTCATCGCTAGGAACACTGTCGTCACCCTCAAATACAGCGTCAAGGCCACCGACGGCGAAGCCGTCGACGAAGGCGCGGCACCGCTGGTATATCTGCATGGGGGCTATGGCGGCATTTTCGATCGCATAGAAGAAGAACTCCAGGGCAAGACCGAGGGTGACGTATTGGAAGTAAGGCTGGAACCCGAAGACGCGTTTGGCGAATATGACGCCGAACTCGTCGCCATCGAGCCGCGGCAGCTGTTTCCCGACAACATCGAAGTCGGCATGCAGTTCGAGCGGGGCAGCGAAGATGGCGAAGATGACGACGCATTGTTCACCATCACCGATATTGCCGACGACAAGGTGGTCGTCGATGGCAACCATCCGCTGGCCGGCGTTGCGCTCGTTTTCTCCTGCACCGTGACGGGCGTGCGCCCCGCGACGACCGAAGAGATTACTCACGGACACGTCCATGGCGATCACGGCCATCACCACTAAGCCTGGCTGACGTGAATCTGAACAAGGGGGCTAGGCCCCCTTGTTCATTTGGTGGAGACCAATGAGCATGCCCGCCCCCGATTTCCCGGCCGCAGTGAACTGGCCCAAGGTGCCTGCCTGCTACGGCTGGCTTTCCCTCGACCGCCGCGGATGTTGGCGGCTGAAGGGCGAGACCATCAGCCACGCAGGCCTGATCGGCTTCATCAACAGCCACTATGGCGCCGATGCTTCGGGCAACTGGATTTTCCAGAACGGGCCTCAAGCTGTGTTCGTCGCGCTCGACTACACCCCGCTGGTACTGCGCCTGGGGGTCGATGACGAACTGACAACTCATACCGGCGTCGCAGCAGGTCCCGTCGCCGCCGCCTACCTGGATGAAGAAGGCAACGCACTGTTGCATACCGCGCTGGGGATAGGGCTGCTGGACGACAGGGATCTTCCGGCCTTTATTGCGGCCTGTCGAAATGAGTGCGGAGACCCCGCGGCCGAGGACGCTCTGCTTGCCACCATGGCGGGCGGGTCGGGTGTCTTCTGGCGCGGCTTGCCGCTGCAGGCCGTGAGCCGTAGCGATGTTCCCCGGCGCTTCGGTTTTCATTCGGATCCCGCGCCCTAAGCGCGTTGCGGCTTGATGCGCGAATTCAGGGCGCGAGGGCAGGGGCGCCAGGTAATTTGGTTCAATCTTCGATTATGTCATATCAAACTATGTCATTTGCAAGTCATTGCAAAAGCATGCTAGCATTCGCCGGCCGTCGATAAACAAATCGGCTGCGTCTGGTACCGCTAACAGCGCTCCCCCATTAAAAGAGCGGACCAGCGCAGCAACTTGCGACAGCGTTCCGTCAATCGGAACACGCGGGGAGCAGCACAACTGCAATGAACGGATGGCCCGGGTAACCGGTGCGCCGGCTCGGATTGTGCGGCCATTTTTGCTGCCGGATCGGCCTTGTTGATCGCAAGGGCCTGTCGGGCTTGGAGGGGGAAATGACGCTCGAATTGTCGCAACGCAAGCGCCGATTGCTGCTGACCATTGACTTGGGGCACTCGCTCGCCTTGTCTGGCGCATCGCGTGGCAAACAATGAGCGACGCGCCCCTGACCCTGGTGGCCGAAACGGAAAGCGACGCCTCTTCAGCCGGTTCCCATCGCGCGCCGGATACCGGGCTGATCGGGCTGGTCATGCTGGCCCGCTTTCACAACATCGCTGCCGATCCCGATCAACTGGCGCACGATCATCGTGAGTCCGGCAAGGACCTCACCGTGCCGCAGGTCCTGCTGGCCGCCAAACAGCTCGGCCTCAAGGCCAAACGGGTCCGCACCGATCTTTCCCGGCTGCCGCAAACCCCGCTCCCTGCCATGGCCATCGATCTCGATGGCCAATTTTTCATCCTCGCCCGTATCGATGGCGACCAGATCCTGATCCACGATCCGCGCGTCGAGCGTCCCCAAGTGCTTTCCGCCGCTGAATTCGCGGCGCGTTGGAACGGCGAACTGATCCTGTTCACCTCGCGTGCGTCGCTCGCCGGCGAACTGGCCAAGTTCGACTTCACCTGGTTCATCCCGGCCGTGGTGAAGTACCGCAAGCTGCTCGGCGAAGTGCTGCTGGTCTCCTTCGTCCTGCAGCTCTTCGCGCTGGTGACGCCGCTATTTTTCCAGGTAGTGATGGACAAGGTGCTGGTCCATCGCGGCATGACTACGCTCGATGTCATCGCCATCGGCCTGCTCGTTGTCATGGTGTTCGAGGTGGCGCTGTCCGGCATTCGCAGCTATGTCTTCGCCCATACCACCAGCCGTATCGACGTCGAACTCGGCGCGCGCCTGTTCCGACACTTGCTCAATCTGCCGCTGGCCTACTTTCAAGCGCGGCGGGTGGGCGACACCGTGGCGCGCGTGCGTGAACTGGAGAACATCCGCCAGTTCCTGACCGGCAATGCCATCACGCTGGTGCTCGACCTGCTATTTTCAGTCGTCTTCATCGGCGTGATGCTGGTCTATAGCGGCTGGCTGACGCTGGTCGTGGTGATCTCGCTGCCGTGCTACATGATTCTCTCGGTGCTCATCACGCCGCTCCTGCGCGCGCGTCTGCACGAGAAATTCAACCGCGGCGCCGAGAACCAGGCCTTCCTCGTCGAAACCATCAACGGCATCGATACCGTCAAGGCCATGGCGGTCGAACCGCAAATGATCCGCCGCTGGGATAACCAGGTCGCCGCCTATGTCTCTGCGGGCTTTCGCACCGCGACGCTGGGCACCCTGGCTCATGAAGGCGTCTCGCTGATCGGCAAGCTGGTGACCCTCGTCACCATGTGGCTCGGCGCGCGGCTGGTGATGGACGGCAGCCTCAGCCTGGGGCAGCTCATCGCCTTCAACATGCTCGCCGGCCGGGTCGCTACCCCGGTCATGCGTCTGGCGCAGCTATGGACCGACTTCCAGCAGACCGGCATCTCGGTGCAGCGCCTGGGCGACATCCTCAACACCCGCACTGAACTCGCCAAGTCGGGCGGGCAGGGCAGCCGCAGCGGAACCACGCTGCCGCCTTTGGCCGGCAAGATCGAGTTCGACCAGGTGGCCTTCCGCTACCGGCCGGACGGGCCGGAAGTGCTGCGCGGCATCGATCTTGCCATTGAGCCCGGCGAGGTGATCGGCATCGTCGGCCGCTCCGGGTCCGGCAAAAGTACGCTGACCAAGCTGGCGCAGCGGCTCTACCTGCCCGAGCGCGGCCGCGTGCTGGTCGATGGCATCGATCTGGCGATGGCCGACAGTTCCAGCCTGCGCCGCCAGATCGGCGTCGTGCTGCAAGAGAACATGCTGTTCAATCGCAGCATCCGCGACAACATCGCGCTGGCCGATCCCGGCCTGCCGATCGAGGCCGTGATGGTCGCCGCGAAGCTGGCCGGCGCGCACGAATTCATCCTCGAACTGACCGAAGGCTACGACACCCTGGTCGGTGAACACGGCTCGACACTCTCCGGCGGCCAGCGCCAGCGCATCGCCATCGCTCGCGCCCTGATCGGCAACCCGCGCATCCTGATTTTCGACGAAGCCACGAGCGCGCTCGACTACGAATCCGAACGCATCATCCAGAACAACATGAAGGCGATCTGCCAGGGCCGCACCGTGCTGATCATCGCGCACCGCCTATCCGCGGTGCGCGATGCCAATCGAATCGTCGTCCTCGACCGCGGCCAGATCGTCGAGCAGGGCAGCCATGCCGAGCTGCTGCGCCATGAAGCCGGGCACTACTCGCGGCTGCACCGGATGCAGCAGGGGTAAGGAACATGACGAACCGCGCAAAATCCATTTGTAATCGTCATCCCACACCCACCTTGTCATTCCGGCGAAAGCCGGAATCCAGAAGCAGCGTATCAGGCGACGTCGCCGTACAAGTCGCGCCACGCAGGATTGGTCTTTTCAATCAGCGCGAGTTTCCAGGCGCGATGCCAGCCCTTGATGGTTTTCTCGCGGTTGATGGCCGATTCCATCGTCTCGTGGGGCTCGAACCAGACCAGTGTATGAACACCGTATTTCTTCGTAAAGCCCTCCGCGAGATTGTTCTTGTGTTGCCAAACGCGTTGAACAAGATTGGATGTCACGCCGACATAGAGCGTGCCGTTTCTTTGGCTGGCGAGGATATAGACGCATGGCTGCTTCACGAGCGTAGCGTACTGGATTCCGGCCTGCGCCGGAATGACGGGCGAGGGGAAGCATGACCCACACCCTCACCATCCGCCTGCAAGCCACGCTTGATCTGCTCAGGCGCTACGCCACCATCTTCAGCCACGTCTGGAAGATCCGCAAAGACCTCGACCCGCCGCACCGCCTGCCGCACGAGGCGCAATTCCTCCCTGCAGCCCTCGAACTTCAGGAAACCCCGGTCTCCCCAGCGCCGCGCATCGTCGCCTGGCTGCTGATGGCCTTTGCGCTGCTGGCCGTGCTCTGGTCGATCTTCGGCCGCATCGACGTGGTCGCCACGGCGCAGGGCAAGATCGTCCCCAACGAGGGCAGCAAGCTCATCCAGCCCATGGAGACCTCCGCCGTCAAGGCCATCCATGTGGTCGACGGCCAGGCCGTCAAGGCCGGGCAGGTGCTGGTCGAACTCGACGCCACGATGGCCCGGGCCGACAGCACGCGCACCGCCAACGACCTGACCACGGCGAAGCTCCAAGCCGCCCGTGCCCGGGGGCTGCTGGCCGCACTGTCCACCGGAAAGCCGCCGCGCATTGAACCTCCCCCCGGCATCGGTGTCGAGCGCCTCGCGCAGGAGCAACGCATCCTCGACGGCCAATACGGCGAATACCAGGCGAGGGTCTCCCGCATTGAGGCCGAAATCGCCAAGCGCGAAGCCGAACGTCACTCCACCCAGGAGATCGTCAAGAAGCTCGAACAAACCGCACCCATCGCCCGCCAGCGCGCCGAAGACTTCAAGGGCCTGGTGGAAAAGAACTTCATCTCCAAGCACGGCTACCTGGAGAAGGAGCAGGCCCGCATCGAGCAGGAAGCCGACCTCGAAACCCAGCGCAGCCGCCTCAAGGAACTCGCCGCCGCCATCGACGAGGCGAAAGGCCAGCGCAACTCAGCCGTCGCCGAAACCCGCCGCCTGGCGCTCGACACCCTCAACGAAGCCGAGCAGAAAGCCACCGGCTACGGCCAGGAACTGGTCAAAACCGAAAGCCGCGGCCGGCTGATGACGCTCACCGCGCCGGTCGACGGCACCGTGCAGCAACTGGCCGTGCGCACCGTTGGCGGCGTCGTCACGCCGGCGCAGGCGCTGATGGTCATCGTGCCCAAGGACGACGCGCTGGAAGTCGAAGCCTTCCTCGAGAACAAGGACATCGGCTTCGTCAATGCCGGACAGGTGGCCGAAGTCAAGATCGAGACCTTTCCCTTCACCAAGTACGGCACCATCCCCGCGAGCCTCACGCACGTCTCGCACGACGCCATCAACGACGAGAAGCGCGGCCTGATCTATTCCACCCGCGCTCGCTTGCAGCGCGCCACCATGCAGATGGAAGACAAGACCGTGAATCTTTCCGCCGGCATGGCGGTGACGGTGGAAATCAAAACCGGCAAGCGGAGGGTGATCGAGTATTTCCTGAGTCCGCTGCTGCAGCATGGCAGCGAGAGTTTGCGGGAGCGGTGATGAGCGCGGTTGCCAAGAGCTGCGGTCAGTTGCTCACGGGTTGGGGAGTGGAACCCGTGACGATGTCATCACCGGCCGATATCGAGTGTACTCAAGAACTGATCCGCTTTGAGGATGGGACACGCCAAGCTGCCGGCAAGACAGAGCAGATCCTTGTCGCCGGTCACCAGCGCATCTGCTTTCCCCACCAGTGCCAATTCCAGAAAGGGCACGTCGAATGCATCCCGACAGGGCGGCGTGGCCGGCGGCGGAGCGGGAATGCGCACCGTTTTGCAGTAAGGAAGGTAGTCCGCCAGCAATTCTTCCTGCTCATGCGCGGCAAGCTTGAACTTCGGGTAGGCCAGGGCACGGATCAATTCGGCGGCCGTGGCTCTCGACACCAGCGGCAGCACACGCTGGCCCTGCCAGGCCAGGCGCAAAGGCGCAAGCCGGCCGCCCGCGAACACCAGCGCAGCGAGCACCAGATTGGTGTCGATCACGACCCGCGGCGGATGCTTCATTTCTTGCGCGCGGGCTTGCCGGCAGCAGCCCGCCGCGCCCACGCCACGGCATCGGCCGTGTCCTGTTCCTGGAGGTCAAGCTCGGCCAGCTTGGAGCGCACCGCATCGCCGCGCTGGATGCGCACCGGTGTCAGCACGATTCTGCCGTTGCTGGCTTCGACATCAAAGTATTCCGCCGTACCGACGGCTGCCGTGATGCTCTTCGGCAACGTCAGCTGGTTCTTCGAGGTGAGTTTGGCAAGCATGGCGATGGGCACTCTGCAAAGTAAGGAATCCTTACTTTACGCCAAGAATGCGGAATCGTCCAGCGCTTCGGACAAGCGGTCTAAGTGCCATTGGGGTCAGAGTCATTTGACTTTCTGAGCACCTGACATGCCACGCCGCCCACGCGTTCTTCTCGCCGATCACCCGCTGCACATCGTTCAGCGCGGAATCAATCGCGAGCCCTGCTTTTTCGCCGAGGAGGACTACCAGTGCTATCTCCACTGGCTCGAAGAAGCGGCTCGCGATTGCGGCTGCGCCATTCATGCCTGGGTACTGATGACCAACCATGTGCACCTGCTGCTGACCCCGACGACGCAGGGCGCGCCGTCGCGCCTGATGCAATCGCTGGGCCGTCGCTATGTGCAATACGTCAATCGCCACTACCGACGCAGCGGCAGCCTGTGGGAAGGGCGCTACAAGTCAAGTGTCGTGCAGGCGGAAAGCTACCTGCTGGCGTGCATGCGCTACATCGAACTGAATCCGGTGCGTGCCGCGATGGTCGTTGATCCCGGTGGCTACCGCTGGTCCAGCTACCGCGCCAACGGTCTCGGCCAGGCGGATGCCCGTCTGACGCCGCATGTGCTGTATCTCGCGCTGGCCGGCTATCCGGCCGCGCGCCAGGACACGTATCGCGCGCTATTCCGTCCGCAACTCGATGAAGACGCAGCCGGCGAAGTTCGCGAAGCCCTGCGGTTGGGGATGCCCTTGGGCAGCGAGCGGTTTGCCGAAACCATCTGTGCCAACTTGGGCATTCGGCGCAATACCGGCAAGCGCGGACGGACACCTGGCGACGAAGCGGAATCGCGAACGGCGCGGGCCGAACAACAAGGATTTGGATTCTGAGAATGGAGGGAACAACGATGCGAAACGAAAAACGAAATGTCTCTGACCCCTTTGGCAGGCTTGGGGGCTTCGCCAAGATGTATGGCGGCGATGGCGACGGCCTGATTCGGGGCGGTGTGGGGACAATGCTATCTGGCGACTACAGATCAAACCAGAAAGTCGGCGCTGGCGACACGGCGATCCGATCATGATTAAAAGCAATGACGTTAACTGGAGGATTGCAGCATGAAAACAACCCTGACAACACTGCTGTCAGTTCTGCTTCTTTCTGCCTGCGCCGGCATTGGCGCGGGCGGCAGCCGGTCATGGAAGGAGCAGATAATTCTGCCGGACGGACGGGAACTGATCGTCGAACGCGCGCATACCTTGGGCAATCGTTTTGATCGTGAGTTATCGGCTATCAATGCCCCCCCCGGCGCGACAGCTTATATCGTCACCGTGCCCCTACCGGATGGCCGCAAGGTTAGTTGGGAGGCCGAACACAAAGACATGATTCCGATTGCAGTGGCGGTGGAGCGAGGCATGGCTTACGTCCTTGCCAGTCCATTCAATTGCCGCTCCTACGCCAAATTGGGCCGACCCGTGCCACCGTTCATCGTCTTCAAGCATGACGGAGCGCAATGGACGCGAACCACTATCACAGAATTTCCGGAGGGGATCACGGAAGCCAACTTGTTGATCGCAACCACGGACCAGAGGGCAATCAATGAAGTCGAGAGAGGTTTGGTCACCGCCAAGACCGTCGCGAGGCTAAATGAGGGAATTGTGCGAAGACATATTTATCCCCAAGGCGTAGACAAGTATCTCTGGGGGGGCTGCCTGCGCGAGTTGGAAGCCGGATGGGATTCTCAAGAACGCAAACAGGAGAAATGACATGGACAATATCTTTGCCGACTATGGCTTGCTAAGCCTTGCCGCCTACCGTGATAAGAACCAAAGGGGTCAGAGAACCAAAGGGGTCAGAGTCATTTGACTTTCTGAGCATCTGATATGCCACGCCGCCCGCGCATTCTTCTTGCTGACTACCCGCTGCACATCGTTCAGCGCGGCATCAATCGCGAGCCCTGCTTCTTCGCCGACGAGGATTACCAGTGCTATCTCCACTGGCTCGAAGAAGCGGCTCGCGATTGCCGCTGTGCCATCCATGCCTACGTTCTGATGACCAACCATGTGCACCTGCTGCTGACCCCGACCGCGCCCGGTGCGCCGGCACGCCTGATGCAATCGCTGGGCCGTCGTTACGTGCAGTATGCCAATCGCCAGTACCGACGCACCGGCGGCCTCTGGGAAGGCCGCTACAAGTCAAGCGTCGTTCAGGCGGAAAGCTATCTGCTGGCGTGCATGCGTTACATCGAACTGAATCCGGTGCGTGCCGCGATGGTGGCTGATCCCGGTGGCTACCGCTGGTCGAGCTACCGGGCCAACGGCCTGGCCCAGCCCGACGCCCGCCTCACCTCGCATCCGCTCTACCTTGGCCTTGACGCCGATGCCACGCTGCGCCGCCAAGCCTACCGGGCGCTATTTCGTCCGCAACTGGACGCGGAGGCGGCCAGCGAAGTGCGCCAGGCACTGAAGCTGGGCATGCCGCTGGGGAGTGACCGGTTTGCAGAAGCGATCTGCGCCCGGCTGGGCATCCGGCGCAATAGCGGCAAGCGGGGACGTACCCCGGGCGACGAACCGGAATCGCGAACCGCGCGGACTGAGCAACAGGGATTTGGATTCTGAAAATGGAGGAACACGGCTATGCAAAATGAAAAGCGAAATGTCTCTGACCCCTTTGGTTTGCTGACCCCTTTGGTTGATATGGCCGATCAAGAGTCGGCGCTGGCAATACGGCGAACACGGCTTGCGGGCTACTAACGATTTGGCATGGAGGAGAGCGGCATGAAAGCAAATCATCGGTGGGTGAAGCAAATTGCGAAACTAGTATTTCTATTGATGATGGGGGTGACCATGAGTGCAGATGCGGGATTGTTTGGACTTGGTGGAATAAGCTGGAAGGAGGAAGTGTTACTGCACGATGGCAGCAAAATCATTGCTACCCGTACAGTGGAGCGTGGTGGGCGGCACGAAATAGGGCAGGAGCCGCCGATCAAGGAGCAGAGCCTGAGTTTTAACATGCCCGGCACGCATGAAAAGATCATCTGGGAGGACAAGGCATCGGCTGACGTGGAGGGCGCCAATTTCAACCTCATGTTGCTCGACGTGGTCAAAGGCACCCCATATGTCGTCGGAACACCAGCAGGTTGTCTTTCGTACAACAAGTGGGGAAGACCAAACCCTCCCTACGTCATTTTTAAGTATGACGGAAAAGAATGGCGACGTGTATTGCTGCAAGAACTGCCTACGGAAATTAAGATGCCAAATTTGCTTCAGTCCTCCCCTGACCATGAAGCCAAGAAAGCCGAAGGCGGTCTGGTTTCGGCGAAGACTATCAAGGAGCATCACGAGGGATACAGGCAACCAGAATACAAAACCATCCTGAGGGAGGCTTTGCCAAAATCTGGGGGTGATTGCGAAGAGCTCATCAGATACAAAGGTTATTGGATCATGCCAAACGATCCGGTAGCTCGAAGCATGGTCGATAGAAAAACAAAATAGAGCTCCCTCACTTCTAATTCAACTATTTGGGAAATACATCATGGCAACGACAATCGAATTTGCATTGATGGCTGGGGCTTCTTATCGCGATACGCGAAATGACATTAACAAGTTTCCGATACCCTTAGGATGGAATATGGTTTCTCGGAATCCTCAAGACAACACAACCGGATTCGAGGCTGCCACCTTTGGCAACGGCACCTCCATCGCAAATAGTTCAGAGATCGTCATCTCCTACGCCGGCACAGACGGTGATGCCGGCAGTGTCTTGACCAATCCGGACAAACAAGCGGACCTTGCGCTCGGTTTGGGGTTGTGGTCCGACCAGTTGGGACAGGCGGCAGCCTATTACCTTGAAATCAAGGCGGTCAACCCAGGCGCGACGATCAGCTTCACCGGCCACTCGTTGGGCGGTGGATTGGCTGCACTGATGTCAGCGTTCTTCGGAGAGGCCGCCTACACCTTTGATCAGGCGCCGTTCCGAGCTGCCGTGGCGCAAGCGCAGAACCTTCGCGCCTATCTGGTCACGCGGGAAGCCGGAGTAATCAATACCGCGACGCTGAACAACCTGCTCGCGCCACTTGACCGTTACATCGTCGCGGCCGACTCAAGCAATCCCAATCCGATCGCGGCGGACACGCTGGCCGGGCGGGCGGTCGCCGTGACGAATATCAATGTGCAGGGCGAGTTCTTATCCACCGCACCATGGAACTTGCTCAGCAGGATCGGTTCCGACGTCGCGATTCCCAACAACACAAATGGCGTATCCGGCGAAGACCTGCACTCGCAGGCGCTACTCGCCGCCTATCTGCAAAGCAACCAAACCGCTGAACCGTTCAAGAACCTCAGCGACGTCACCGCCAAACTACCCGACTTGTTGAACATGATCTTCGATAAGAGCTTGTTTACTTATTCGACAGGCAAGAACAACGACAAGAACGACAACTTCCTCGAACACCTCGTCCGCCACCAAACTGGCAACGTCTCGGGTGTTGCCGCCAATGGCGACGCCATGGTCACCCGTTTCACCCGCGACCTATGGAAACTCGCCCAAGACGGCGGCCTGACGATGCGCGATGGCAACCTGTGGAATCCGGCCCTGAACAACCTCAGCAAGGCCTTGACCGCCTTTGCCATGCAAAAGTATTACGACGAAACCCAAACCAGCGCCGGCTACAACAAGACACTCTTCACCGATATCAGCGGCGGCGGCATTCAGTTTGATCGGGCGGATATAGTCGCCACCCTGAAAGACGCCAAGGGCGACAAGTATTTTCAAGCCTACGTCAATGCAAGCTTTACTCCCGCCGAACGCAACCTCATCAACGGCATGCTGCCCGTCCTGCGCGACTGGTACATCCAGTCCGGCACGACAGACCTCAACACCGCCGACACCCAAAACCGCAACGCCTTCCTCCTCGGCGGTGCCGGCAACGACGGCCTCGTCGGCGGCACGGGCGCCGACCTCCTCATCGGCAACGCCGGTGCCGATCTGCTGCAAGGCCGCCAGGGCAACGACATCCTGCTCGGCGGCGCGGGAGAGGACACCTACGTCTACACCACCGGCGACGGCCTCGACACCATCCTCGATACCGGTGATCAAAACACTCTCGCCGTCGACGGCGACATCCTTTCCGGAGGCGCCGACTACGGCGACAGCCGAGTACACCGCAGCGCCGATGGCAAGCACCTCTACGTCGAGAACAACGGCCGGATGCTGATCGACGGCGATCTCATCATCCAGAACTACGCCACAGGCGGCAGCTTCGGCCTCACCATGACCGGTGCGGCGGCCACCGCCGACCCGGCGACCAGCCGCGACATCCTCGGCGACCCCCTGATCCACAGCGTCACCATCGCCCCCGGCACGGAACACAGCGACTGGAAAGTCACCAACACCTACAACGCCCAGTCCCAGCCCGACGGCCAAGGCGGCCAGACCGTCGTCAGCTACGACATCGACTACTACCTGATCGACACCGATGGCAACCCCACCGAAACCGGCGGCCCGGCACGCAACGACAGCCTCGTCGGCAGCACCGGCAACGACCGCATCACCAGCTACGCCGGCAATGACACCATCACCGCCACCCAAGGCGGCAACGATTTCATCGACGCCGGCACCGGCCGCGACAAGATCGATGCCGGCGCCGGCAACGACGTCCTCATCGGCGGCGCCGATGGCGACCTCTTGAACGGCGGCGCGGGGGATGACCGCCTCTATGCTGATGCGCAAGTCACCACCGCCGTCGCCATCGCGAACGGCAACTTGATCGACAGCGGCATCGACCAGCAAGGCGACTGGTTGGCCGGCGGCGCGGGCGCCGATACGCTGGTCGGCAGCAGCAGCAAGGACGTCCTGGCAGGCGGTGGCGGCAGCGATCTCTTGATCGGCGGCGCCGGCGATGACGACATCCTCGGCGATACCGACTATGCCGCGATCAGTTTTGACTGGACGGTGACGGATCAGGGAACGACCAGGCTGTTTTCACCATCGATGGGGCCGCTTTCCCCGGCCGACAGCGCGGCGGACGTGATCTACGCCGGCGAAGGCAATGACTATGTCTGGGCCGGGGCGGGCAACGATGTGGTGTTTGGCGAAGGCGGCAATGACCGCCTGAATGGCAATGAAGGCAACGACATCATCCTGGGCGGGGCGGGAAGCGACACCCTGTGGGGCGATATCGGTAGCGACTATCTCGATGGCGGCCTCGGGGCCGACGAACTCCAGGGAGGTGATGGCGACGACATCCTGATCGGCGGCGCAGGCAACGACACCATCTTCGGCGGGGCCGGACGCGACACCTACTATTTCAACGTCGGTGATGGCATCGACAGGATCGATGACGCCAGCACCGGCGCGGAAGCCAGCATCCTGGTTTTTGGTGAAGGCTTCGACAAGAACGCCGTCAAGCTGAAGGAAGGTTCCCTGCTGCTCGACATGGGCAATGGCGACGCCGTCCATATCGAGAACTGGGACCAGGCCCACCCGCTGGACAGGCAAAGCTTTGCGAGTTTTGAGTTTGCGGATGGCAGCAGTTTGAGCTGGAGCGAGCTCCTGGCGCGTGGCTTCGATCTGGACGGGACGGAGGGGGATGACGTCATCATCGGCACCGGCCTTGCCGACCGCATCGCAGGCTTTGGCGGCAACGACGTGCTCTATGGGCTCGATGGCTTCGACCGCCTGGATGGCGGTGCCGGCAACGACGTGCTGGAAGCCAACCCCTCCGGCGCCGTCACGCTAATCGGCGGCACCGGGCAGGATCGAATCAATCTGCACGGTGCCAACAATACGCTGGTCTATGCCGTAGGCGATGGCGGTGATGCGATCAAGACCGCCGGCGGTGTCAGCGGAACGGTCTTGCGCCTGTCGGGCGTGAGTGCTGCCGGGCTGACCGTCAGGTTAGGGCCGGATGGCGAAGTGGCGCTGCAAGTGGGTGGCGACGCCAGCGATGTCATCCGCTTCGAGGACATTCTGGGTGCTAGGCCCACTGCGTCCCAGGCCATCGACCGTATCACTTTCGACCCTTCGCCAGGCTCAGGACAGGCTGGTAGCAGCATGACCTGGGCCGAGTTGATGGCGCAGGGCATCGTCATCGAGGGTACTACCGGTGCCGATGAGCTCGTTGGTAGCGCGGCCAACGAAAGATTGCTCGGAGTCGGTGGCGACGATGTACTGTCTGGCGGGGCGGGCAACGACACTCTGGTGGGCGGTGCGGGGCATGACAGTTACCGGTTTGAGATCGGCAGCGGTATCGATAGGGTGATCGAGGACGCAGGAGAAAGCAGTGTGATCGCGCTCGGCATGGGCCTGGGCATCAACAGCCTGCGCGCCGTGCATGACGGCGATGACCTGCTGCTGGAAGTGCGGGCCACCGGGGATCGTCTGCGGTTGACCAACCATGCCGCCAGCGTGTGGCGTATCGAAGCGGCCAATGGCGACAGCATGACCCTGGACGAGTTCTTGGCTCGACCCGCAGCATTGGGCACGGCTGCGATACAGCAACTGTGGGAGGATGCCACGGCCCATGCCGTGGCTGATTCGGTCGCGCTTGGCGCGCAGAACGGATGGACGGCGCTGGGGGGACTCAGCTACGAGCACTTTCCCTCGCAGGCGTGGGGTTCATATTCGCGGGAGATACTTCCTGGCAATCAGATATGGGAAAACTCTACGGTCTCCTGGACACCCTACGCCGGTCCGGTGCGCGAGCGGACTACCGGCGTGATTCGCGAACTTGCCGCCACGGCAGCATGGACAACGGTCTCCCGGCCACTTGACACTCAGCCGGTCTCCTCCGTGGCGAAATCGCAAATCACAATTGCATGGGGCGATCCTCTGGGTGTTCGGGAATGGTCCGTTCCCTATGGCGCTGGGTATGCCCCGGTAACCAGTTGGAATCAGGTCGGGGAAATCGTTGCGGTGAAACCGGCCGCTGTCAATGCGCCAGTCAATTATTTGTCCAACAACAGCGCCCTGTTGAACCATTACAACGCCTACGTCACCACTTTGACCCATACCTCGACGTTCCTGACCGAGGTGCGCGGGAACCAAGCCGACAACTATATCGACACGAACAACGGCGCGCTGGATCTGGTGGACGGCGGTGCGGGAAATGACATTCTGGTCGGCGACGACAGCGATCTGCTGTATGGCAATGACGGCGACGACGCGTTGTTCGGTACAGATGGAACGCAGACCCTGGTCGGTGGCCGGGGCAATGACCGGCTCGAAGGTGCCAACGGTGGCGATGTCTATCGGATTTTGAACGAAGACGGTGTCGACACTATTAACGATGTCGGCAGCGACGACGTCGATGGGGCGCGCTATGCGGCGATGGGCATAGATGACGCTTCCTACAGGCGGCAATATGGCGGAAAGTGGCTGTTGTGGGGTGGAGAAGCGGGGCCGTTTGCTAGCCGCGAGGCGGCAATCGACTTCTTGACGTCACACGGTAACGATGTGAATGCGGTGGTTGACGGCGGCTGGCTGACCTACGTAGAACCGCTGCCATTTCTCCCCGCTTTGTACGCCAACGACCATCGAACGCTTGAGTCTTACTACGGCACCGCCATCGCGACAGACCGTGTCGTATTCGCGGAAGGGGTGACGCCTGACAACATCCGTGTCAGCGGCAACGACGACACCGGCTACCTGCTGATCGACATGCCGGATGGTACGGGCCTGAAGGTGGCGCTGGCCAAGGATGGCGACGCGCTGGGAACCGGCGTCGAGTTGTTCGAGTTCGTTGATGGCACGGTGCTGAAGATCGGCGACATGGTGGACCGCATGAATGCGGCGCATACGATCAATGGAAGTTCAGGCGACGACACTATCGTGACGGGCGCCGGCAACGACGTGCTGGACGGGCGCACTGGAAACGACTCTCTGGCCGGCGGCGCCGGTGACGATGTCTACATCTTCCGTCGCGGCGACGGCCACGACATCATTTCACAGGGCGGCGCCTTGGCGTCAGACCATGACGCCATTCGTTTTGCCGACGATATAGCACCGGGCGACGTAACGGTGACGCGCGATGCCGATGGCGTGCATCTCACGCTTTCCGGCGATGATGGTTCGATCAGGATTCTGCAGCAGCCCGGCGAGGCGTCGCTGCCGGTGGTCGAGTTTGCGGACGGCACGCGCTGGAACGAATCCGTGTTTGCCGCCGTTCCCTTGTACGTGACCGGCACGGACGGCAAAGACACGCTGGTCGGTACGGCAGGGCGCGACATCATGGATGGTGGCGCAGGCAGCGACACGATTACTGGCGGTGCCGGTGACGACGTATTCCTGTTCGGTCGTGGCGATGGCGCGGATACGCTGTATTTGCAGGCGACTGGCGCATCGGACCAGGATCTCATACGGTTCAAACTTGGGGTGGCGCCTGAAGACCTGGCGTTCAGCCTTGATTTCTCAGGCTTGCGCATTTCCATCGCCAATTCGTCGGACTCCATACTGATCGCGGGACAGTTCGGGCAACAAGCCATGCCCCGCGTGGAGTTCGCCGATGGAACGATGTGGGGCGCCTCGGTGCTGCAAGAGGCCCGCAATTCGATATTGGGCACGGCGAACGGCGAAACATTGAGAGGGACGAATTACGCAGACCTGTTACGCGGGCTTGCGGGCAACGATCAACTCTACGGCGGCGCCGGCAGCGATATCCTCGATGGGGGGGCGGGCAATGACCTGCTGGCCAGCGAAGCAGGCGACGACATCTATTTGTTTGGTCGGGGCGATGGAGTGGATGGGGTATTCGTTACCACGGGCTCTGGCGGCACCGATACATTGCGTCTCAAACCAGGTGTTGCATCGGGTGACGTGACCTTGGTCAAGTACTTCGGTGGCTACAAACTCACCATCAACGATAGCGGCGACTCGATTCAGCTTGGCTCTGGTGTCCCGCTGACGCGAGTCGAGTTCGCCGACGGCACGGTGTGGGGGTCAGCGGTTTTGGCCGCAACTCTCAACGGTATTTTGGGAACGTCCGGAAACGACAACTTGACCGGAACCGCGGGCAATGACTACCTGGCAGGCTGGGCAGGAGCCGACAATATTTATGCCGGCGCTGGTGATGACGTGCTGGATGGCGGAATTGGGAACGATTACCTAGCTGGCTATGCAGGCAACGACACCTTTATTGTGGGTAGGGGATTGGGGTCGGATCAGATCAGTTCGTTTAACGCACCCGGCAATGTGGATACCGTACGGTTTACCGCTGGCGTTTCGGCGTCCGATTTGGCCGTCGGCCGGACTTATGACAACCTGACCCTGACGATCAAGGATACCGGCGAGACGATCTCCGTTCTCGGTTGGTTCTCCGAGTCCTCGCCGGCTCGCGTCGCCTTCGCCGATGGGAGCGTTCTAGACGAGGCCATGCTGCGCTCCACGGTGGCCCACGTGTTGGGTACGCCCAGCGGCGATGGCCTGATCGGCACCTCGGGACCGGACTTGATCGAGGGACTGGCGGGAAACGATACGCTTTCGGGCAACGCCGGCGACGATACCCTGGATGGCGGCATCGGAAACGACTGGATGGATGGCGGCACGGGCCAAGATACCTATATTGTTGGACGAGGCCTTGGTTCGGACACCATCAACTTTTACCAGGCAGATTCGGACGTGGAAGACCGAATAGCGTTCAGCAATGTGCGGTCTGACGAAGTCTCGGCTGAAAGGTGGTTTGGCGACAGCCTACGCATCACCATCAACGATACAGGGGAAGCGGTGACCGCCCAAGGTTGGTTTGGTGCAGGCCAATCTTCAGTCGCCACCTTTGCCGACGGGGTGGCTTGGGATTTTGCCGAAACAGAGAATACGACGATGCGCACCTTGGGGTCGCCTGGTGACGACAGGCTGTATGGCAACGCAACGGCAAACACCCTTCAGGGCCTTGGCGGTATGGATGCCATTTACGGTTTCGCGGGAGACGACATCCTGATCGGCGGCACGGGCAACGACTCGTTGTATGGCGGTGCCGGTAGTGACAGCTACCTGTTTTCGCCTGGCGACGGCATGGACTGGATTTCCGAATACAACAACGAGTCGGCGCCCGGCGATGCGGATACCTTGCGGTTTTCAGCGGGTATTGCCCCGGAAGACGTCATCGGCATGCGCTACGGCGATGACATCCTGCTCATGGTCGAGTCTTCGGGCGAAGGGGTGAACCTCGCCGGGGTATCCGCTGGGTGGGGCCATGCACCCGAGGTGGTCTTTGCCGACGGCACCGCGATGAGCGCCACGTCACTGGTTGCGGAATCGCTGCCGGCGGTGTCCACCGTACAGGCGGATTATTTTGATGGGAACAATAGCCTGGGGGGAACGGAAGGCGCGGACGCAATCCTCGGCATGGCGGGCGGCGATTGGCTTTGGGGTTATGGTGGCGACGACTATCTGGCGGGTGGTGTCGGCGACGACTATCTGTTTGGCGGCTTTGGGAACGATACCTTCGTCGTCGGACGTGGCTTGGGGTCCGACAGTATTGCAACCTACGATGCCGGAATCGCCGACATGGATACCGTGCGTTTCGCCGCGGATGTCGCGGCATCCGACGTCACGGCATCCCGTCGCGACAACAATCTGTGCCTGACAATCTATGACACGGGGGAAGTCACGACGATATGGGATTGGTTCTCGGCCGATGCCGTGCCGCGTGTGACGTTCAGTGATGGCACGGTGTGGGATCGGACAGCGATCAATGCAATGACCAGCCGGATGATCGGCACCGACGGACCGGATCAACTCTACGGAACCGCTGGTGATGATGTTCTGATCGGCGGCCCTGGTGACGATCTGCTCGCTGGCGAGGCAGGAAATGATATTTATGTTGTCAGCCCCGGCGATGGGAATGATCGTATCTCGCAAACTGGCTCGGTCGCCGGCGATCATGACGTAGTGAGGTTCACCACCGGAATAGCACCGACGGATGTTGCCGTGTTGCGCCAGGGCAATGACTTGGTACTTGCGCCTTCAACCGGAGATCGCATCGTCCTTGAGTCGTGGTTCGGCGGGGAAGGGGCTACCCAGGAAAGGATTTCCGCCGTGGAGTTTGCCGATGGCACCGTATGGGATACGGCGGCTTTCGCTGACCTCTCCAGCCAAATCCTTGGCACGGATGACGACGACGAGCTGGATGGCAGCGGCGGCGCGGACCTGATGGTCGGTTACGCGGGCAGCGACTATTTGTATTCGTCGGCTGGCGACGACACGCTGATCGGCGGCCGGGGCAATGACTATCTGGCGGGAGGCATCGGTAACGACGTTTATGTATTCAATCGCGGCGACGGGTGGGATCGCATCTATCAGTACGGTGCCACCGAAAACGACGCCGATGTCATCCGCTTCGGTGAAGGAATTACTTCCACCGAGGTCGCTGTTGGCAGGAATAACGATGGCGATATCATCCTGCATGTCGGGGATGGTGGCGATGGTCTGCAACTGATCGATGGCTTCGAGGCGCCTCTGCCTGTGGTGGAATTCGTCGACGGAACGGTGTGGAGCGCCGAGACGCTGCTTCTGGCTGCCTCCGGCACGCTGCTGGGGTCCGACGATGCTGATTCTTTGTCGGGTAGCGAGGACCAGGACGTCATCATCGGCTTTGCCGGTAGCGATGAGATCTTCGGCGACTACGGCGACGACACCCTGATCGGCGGTCAGGGCGATGACTATCTGGCAGGCGGCTACGGCAATGATGTTTATGTCTTCAACCGCGGCGACGGCTGGGATACGGTCTATCAGTATGAGGGCGATGAAGGAGATGTCGACATCGTTCGCTTCGGTGTCGGTATTGCACCTGAAGACGTCGCCGTAGGCAGCAGTGGCGACAGCTTGTTCCTGCTGGTCGGCGATGGTGCGGACCGGATCTACACCTACGTCGACAGTGACGAAGGCGAATCGACTGGACAGGATGTCATCCAGTTCGTGGCCGGCATAGTGCCGAACGATGTCCGCGTCTTTGCCGCAAGCGATGAGGGCACTCTGTT